>JAZHSQ010000009.1:0-59887 GCA_036454645.1 Olsenella sp.
CTACGCTCGTCCGACGGGCCCCTTGCGTGCCTTCGAGGCGCCGGCCTCCCGGCGCCCGCGCCCCGGCGCTAGCCCTCGTGCTCCCAGACGGTCACGTAGCCGCCGCCCTCCTCCCTGGCGACGAGCGCGGGCTCGTCCAGGTGGACGCCTCCCGGGGGGAAGAGCTCCCCGCCGGGCGCCTCGTAGCGGACGCACGTGCCGCAGCTGCTGCTCAGCGCGCGCGGGACGGGCATGAGGCGCGCGTCCCAGCCCGCCGAGGCGCACTGGCGGCAGAAGCGCATGGCGCCGAAGTGCGACACGAAGGTGGCGGTCAGGGCGTCCATGGCCTACTTCCTGATGGTCAGGCGCCAGCCGTCGTCGGTCTCGGCGACGTCGACGGAGTAGCCCTGGTTGGTCGCGAAGCGGGTGACGTTCTCCTTGGGCGCGAAGTCGGAGACGAGAACCTCGAGCTCCATCGCGCCGTCGCGCAGGGCGTTGCGGGTGAGCACCACGGGCTCGGGGCAGGAGAGCCCGCGGGCGTCTACGGTCTTCATTGCTTGCATCCTCCTCTGTCGAAGCTTTGGCCCCGAAGGGCCCGGACGTGGCGGCAGGCGCTACTTGGCCGCGGCCTTGCCGCCGAAGGTGTTGGCGCAGGCAATCGCGAGCACCACGACGATGCCGATCACGACGGCGACCATGCCGTTGGCGGTCGGGCCGGACGCGCTCGAGGCGAGGCCGAAGTTGTGGCAGAAGGCGGCGCCGACGGCGAGGCCGAGGATGGTCACGGCGCTGTCGGAGTTGCCCTCGCCGGACAGGACGGTCTGGCGCAGCGGGCAGCCGCCGAGCAGCACGCAGGCGAAGCCGAGCAGGAAGGTGCCGAGCGCGTTCCAGAGGCCGTCGGTGTGGGCGATGGGCTGCTCCGCGAAGCCGAGCTTGAAGAAGGCGTGGCCGGTGGCGGCGGTCAGGACGAGGTTGGTGACCAGGGCGGCCACGAAGAGGGCGACGAAGCCGAGCAGGAGCTTGTTCTCGCGGAAGAGGACGAGGTCGCGGATGCCGCCGACCATGCACATGCGGGTCCTCTGGGCGATCGCGCCGACGACGAGGCCGGCGCAGAGGCTCACGACGAGGGCGGCGTGCACGGCGCCGGGCCCCTTGCCGGTCTCGGTGAAGTGGATGAAGTCGGGGGCGATGACGAGCAGGACGAGCAGCGCGATGGCGACGACGGGCATGAAGGAGCCCTCGAGCGCGGAGAGCTTGTGGGTGCGGGACAGGCTGTAGCCCCTGTTGAGGAAGAACACGCCCGCGAGGATGCCGAGGACGAAGCCCACGAGGCCGAAGACGGCGTTGAGGTCGCCGCCGGCGAGGCGCAGCACCATGCGGAACGGGCACCCGAGGAACATGAGGGCGCCGACCATGGCGCAGAAGCCGAGGACGAAGCGCGTTATGGGGGCGCTGCCGCCGCGGGGCGCGAACTCCTTGAAGGCGAGGGCCATGATCGTGCTGCCGAGGATCAGGCCGATGATCTCGGGGCGGATGTACTGGACGGCCGCCGCCGAGTCGAGGCCGAGGGCGCCCACCGTGTCGCGGATGAAGCAGGCGATGCAGAAGCCCATGTTGCCTGGGTTGCCCAGGAAGACCAGAAGTGACGCGATGACGCCTATGACGGCGCCCCCGCAGATGATCGCCACTTTCTCCTTGCCTTGGTTCATGGCACTCCCTTCCTGAGTAGATGTCACGAGCTTGAGGTTCTTATCCTCCAAGCTCCACGGACTCTCCGCATTATGCTCTGGGATTTCAGAATTATTAAATTTCGGGAAAGGTAATCGCGATTTTTGCCACCGGCTTCGCCTGCGGCCCCGTTCGGGGGATTGGCGACGCGCCCACGGCCCCGGGGCAGGGACAGTTGGTGCAGGGGCGGGCCCGGGCGGCCTCCCCCAAGGGGCCCTCCGACGAAGGGAGCACGAGATGTCCCGCTACCTCGACAACTGCAGCACGTCCTTCCCCAAGCCCCCCTGCGTGGCCGAGGCGGTGTACGAGTACATGACCGAGGTCGGCTCCAACGTCGGCCGCGGGCGCTACGAGGAGGCCTACGGCGTGGAGGAGAAGGTCATGAGGTGCCGCGAGCGCCTCGCGGACCTCTTCGGCGCGCCGGACGCGAGCGGCGTGGCCTTCACCAAGAACGTGACGGAGGCCCTGAACGTGCTCCTCAAGGGCTACCTGCGCGAGGGGGACCACGTGATCGTGAGCTCCATGGAGCACAACGCCGTCATGCGCCCCCTCGTGCAGCTCCGGGAGAGGGGCGTCACCTTCTCACGCGCGCGCTGCACCGAGGAGGGCGACCTCGTGCCCGGCTCGCTCGAGGCCTGCCTCAGGCCGCAGACCCGGGCCGTGGTCATGACGCACGCGAGCAACGTGTGCGGCACCGTGCTGCCGATCCGCGAGGTGGGCGCCTTCTGCCGCGAGCACGGCCTCCCCCTCTTCCTGGACAGCGCCCAGAGCGCGGGGGTCCTGCCCATCGACATGGCGCGCGACGGCGTGACCGCCGTGTGCTTCACGGGCCACAAGGGGCTCATGGGACCGCAGGGCACGGGCGGCCTCGTCACGGACCCAGAGCTCGCCCGCTCCCTCGAGCCGCTCGTGGCGGGCGGCACCGGGAGCATGAGCGACAGCGAGCGGATGCCGGACTTCCTCCCCGACCACCTCGAGGCGGGCACCCTGAACCTGCCGGGCATCGTCGGGCTGGAGAGCGCCCTCGCCTGGATCGACGAGGTGGGCGTCGACGCCATCCACGCGCGCGAGTCCGCGCTCACCGCGAGCCTGCTCGACGGGCTCTTGGAGCTCGAGGCGGCAGGCGTCCTGCGCGTCGTGGGGCACCACGGGACCGAGGGGCGCCTCGCCGCCGTCTCCGTGCAGACGCCCGGCCGCGACGAGGCCGAGGTCGCAGACGAGCTGTCGCGCGAGTACGGCATCATGACCCGCGTCGGCCTGCACTGCGCGCCCTCTGCCCACAAGACGCTCGGCACCTTCCCCGAGGGCACGATCCGCCTCTCGCTCGGCTACTTCAACACAGCGGAGGACGTCGACGCCGCCGTCGCGGCCCTCGAGGGGCTCCTGGGGTAGCGCTCGTGCAGGACGGCTCGTCGCATAAGGGGCGGGGCCCGGCGCTCGCCGGACCCCGCCCCTCCGTCACGAGGAGGCTCTCTCTGGCCAGACCCCCGGCTACCCGCCGAGGTAGGCCTTGCGGACGTCGTCGTCGTGCAGGAGGTCCTGGCCGGTGCCGGTCTTCACGATCCGGCCCGTCTCGAGGACGTAGCCGCGGTTGGCGATGGAGAGCGCCATCGACGCGTTCTGCTCGACCAGGAGAATCGTGGTGCCGTTCTTGTTGAGCTGCTTGATGATGTCGAAGATCTCCTCGACCAGGATGGGCGCGAGGCCCATGGAGGGCTCGTCGAGCATGAGCAGCTTGGGGCGGCTCATCAGGGCGCGGCCCATCGCGAGCATCTGCTGCTCGCCGCCGGAGAGGGTGCCGGCGACCTGGCCGGCGCGCTCCTTCAGGCGCGGGAAGTGCTCGTAGACGACCTTGAGCTCCTCCGCGTTCTCCTGCGCGGTGTGCAGGTAGCCGCCCATGTCGAGGTTCTCGTCGACCGTCATCTGGGAGAAGACGCGCCTGCCCTCGGGGCACAGGGCGATGCCCCTGCCCACGATCTGGTGGGCCTTGATGCCGACGACGGACTGGCCGTCGAACTCGATCTGTCCTGCCTCCGGCTTGATGAGGCCCGCGATCGTGTTCATCGTCGAGGACTTGCCGGCGCCGTTGGCGCCGATCATCGTCACGATCTCGCCCTCGTTGACCTCGAAGGAGATGCCCTTGACCGCCTTGATCGCCCCGTAGGAGACGTGCAGGTCGCTGACGCTGAGAAGAGCCATCACTTCACCCCCTGCTTGCCCAAGTAGGCCTCGATGACCCTCGGGTCGTTCTGGATGTCCTCGGGCGACCCCTTGGCGATGATCTTCCCGTAGTCGAGGACGCCGACCACCTCGCAGATGCCCATGACGAGGCTCATGTCGTGCTCGATGAGCAGGATGGCGATGTGGAGGTCGTCGCGGATCTTGCGGATGTTGTCCATGAGCTCTTCGGTCTCGTTGGGGTTCATGCCCGCGGCGGGCTCGTCGAGCAGGAGCACCTTGGGGTGCGTGGCGAGCGCGCGCATGATCTCGAGGCGCCGCTGGGCGCCGTACGGGAGGTTGCCCGCTCGCTCGTCGGAGAGCCCCTGCATGTCGAAGATGCCGAGGAGCTCCTGGGCCTTCTCGTGGAACTCGGCCTCCTGCCTCCAGTGGCCCGGGAGGCGGAAGATGTCGGTCACGAGGTGCGACCCCATGGAGTTGGTGAAGCCGACCAGGACGTTCTCCTCCACCGTCATCTGCGAGAAGAGGCGGATGTTCTGGAAGGTGCGGGCGATGCCCATCTTGTTGACCTGGACCACGCTCTTGCCCGCGGTGTCGTAGCCGTCGATCAGGACGGTGCCGCGCGTGGGCTGGTAGACGTTGGTCAGCAGGTTGAAGATGGTGGTCTTGCCGGCGCCGTTGGGGCCGATGAGGCCGGCGATCTCGGTGGGGCCCATGGCGATGTTGAAGTCGTCCACGGCGGTCAGGCCGCCGAAGTCGATGCCGAGGTGCTGGGCCTGCAGGACCGGCATCTTGCCCATGTCGCGCTCGGTGACGAGGTTGGGCTCCTCGACCTGCACCAGGACGGGCCTGAGGCGCTTCGTGGGCTCGGGGGCCACCTCCGCCCGCTTGCTGGTCTCGTTAGGCATTCTCCTGCACCTCCTTGGCAGCCCTCTTCTTCCAGGGGTAGTCGTGGTTCATGACGCGCTCGATGACGCGGGAGAGCGAGAAGTCGTAGGTGCCGAGCAGGCCCTGCGGACGGAAGATCATCACGAGGATAAGGACGATGGCGTAGACGACCATGCGGTAGTCGGAGAAGGCGCGCAGCGCCTCGGGCAGGATCGTGAGGACCGTCGCGGAGAGGACGGAGCCGAGCATCGAGCCCATGCCGCCGAGGACGACCATGACCAGGATCTCGATCGACTTCATGAAGCCGAACTTGGACGGCGCCATGACGCCGATGCAGCCGGCGTACAGGCCGCCGGCGACGCCGGCCCAGAAGGCGGAGACCACGAAGGCCATCGTCTTGTAGTAGGTGGTGTTGACGCCGGATGCCTCGGCCGCGATCTCGTTGTCGCGGATGGCGAGGATGGCGCGGCCGTGGCGCGACTTCATCATCGTGTGGATGAGGAAGAGGGCGATGGCGACCACGACGAAGGTGTTGAGGAAGTTGGTGTAGCCGGGGATGCCCGTGAGGCCCTTGGCGCCGCCGGTGAGCTCGAAGCCGAGCACGCCGTCGATGTTGAGCATCACGACGCGGATGATCTCGGCGAAGCCGAGGGTGATGATGGCGAGGTAGTCGCCCTTGAGGCGCAGGGCCGGGATGCCGATGATGAGGCCGGCGAGGGCCGAGCAGGCGCCGCCGAACAGCAGCCCCAGCGCCACCAGCAGCACGACCTCGGGGCCGCCCACGGAGATGGTGCGCGAGGTGAGGCCGAAGACCGGGGCCATCTTCATGATGAAGATGGCGCAGGAGTAGCCGCCGACGCTCATGAAGCCGGCGTGGCCGAGGGGGAGCTGGCCGAGGTAGCCGGTGGCGATGTTGAGCGAGACGGCCATGATGATGTAGACGCCGACCTGCTCGATGACCGTGGACTGGTAGCGGCTGATCACGCCGCCGTCGATCATGAGCTCGCCGAGCACGAGGAAGAGCAGGACCAGCACGCCGTTGATTGCGTAGCGCACCGGCATGGAGAGCGTCTTGCGCTCGTGCTCGCCCTTGTCGCGCCTGCCGGCGGCCGTGGTGATGTAGGGCTTCTTCTCTGCGTTCATGTCTTCTTCCATGGTCAGCCTCCTAGACCTTCTCGTTCATCGTGCGGCCGAGGATGCCGGTGGGCCTGAAGATGAGGACGACGATGAGCAGGAGATAGACGGCGGCGTCCTTCCACACGGGGAAGCCCAGGGCGGAGACGAGGACCTCGGCCATGCCGACGAGCAGGCCGCCGATGACGGCGCCGGGGATCGAGCCGATGCCGCCCAGGACCGCCGCGACGAAGGCCTTGGTGCCGAGCATGATGCCCATCGTCGGCGTCGCCTGCGTGTAGGCCATGGAGTAGAGGACCGCGCCGATGCCGGCGAGCGCGGAGCCCACGGCGAAGGTGAACGAGATGGTGTTGTTGACGTTGATGCCCATGAGGCGGGCGGCGCCCATGTCCTCGGAGACCGCGCGCATGGCCTTGCCGAGCTTGGTCTTCTGGACGAGCAGGTTGAGGACGATCGTCGAGATGGCCGTCACCACGATCGTGAGGATCGCGGTGAAGTAGAGCGTGACGCCGCCGACCTGGATGGTCGTGATGTCCGTGAACGCCGGGACGACCTTGGCGTCGGCGCCGAAGACGAGCTGCGCGCCGTTCTCGAGGAAGTACGAGACGCCGATGGCGGTAATCAGGATCGAGAGCCTGGGGGCGTTGCGCAGGGGCGCGTAGGCCACCTTGTCGATCAGGACGCCGAGCAGGGTGCAGCCCACCACCGCGAGGATGGCGGCCACGATGGGGTGGAGCCCCAGCTGGGCCAGGGCGATCCAGGAGATGTAGGCGCCGACCATGATGATGTCGCCGTGGGCGAAGTTCAGCAGCAGGATGATGCCGTACACCATCGTGTAGCCCAGGGCGATGAGCGCGTAGACGCTACCGAGCTGCAAGCCGTTCAGCAATTGCGCCAACACAGTCACTGTGAACACTCCCTCCGATGTGGTACAGGGACTTTCCTTTACGAGAGACGTGCCAGGGTTCGCGCACACTCCGAAGGCACCTGGCACGTGGGACTAAGAGAGGGGCGTCCGGACCTCCCGGACGCCCCCGTACCTTCTTCGTGGAGAGTGGCCAGGGACTGTGGCCTGGCGCTAGGCCTCGATCGAGCCGAAGACGACCTCCTTGCCGTCGGCGTCGAAGGAGATGATCAGCGAGGACTTTTGGGGGTCGCCGGTGCCGTTGAAGGAGATGTCGCCGGTGACGCCGGAGACCTTGTTGCCTGCGATGCCCGCGACGGCCTTGTCGACGAAGTCCTTGTCTTCGGGCTTGGCGACGCCGTCGAGGGCGACCTTGATGCCCTCGGCCAGCACCATCGCCGCGTCGAAGCCGAGCGCGCAGAAGTTGGTCGGGGTCTCGTTGTACTTGGCCTCGTAGTCGGAGACGAACTTCTTGACCTTCTCGTCGTCGTTGTTGGCGATGAAGGAGCAGCAGTAGTAGCAGTTCTGCAGCTCGTCGGCGGTGGCGTAGCCGCCCGAGGCGATGTTGGACCAGCCGTCGACGCCGAAGACGGGGCCCGTGTAGCCCAGCTGGCGCGCCTGGGAGATGATCTTGCCGTCGTCGGAGTAGTAGTTGGGCGAGAAGATCGCGTCGACCCCGGCGGTGATGATCGTGGTCAGCTGCGTCTTGAAGTCGACGTCTCCGGCGGAGTAGCCGAGCTGCAGGTTTTCGGGGGTGGAGACGCCCTTGGCGGCGCACTCCTCGACGAAGGCCTTCTGGACGCCCGTGGAGTAGTCGTCGCCGGAGTTGTAGATGGAGCCGACGGTCTTCCAGCCCTGCTTGGCGGCGAAGTCCGCGATCAGCTTGCCCTGGAACGGGTCGGTGACGCAGGCGCGGAAGGTGTTGTCGCCGAAGGTGACGACGTCGGCCGCCGTGGCGGACGGGGTCACGCAGGGGGTGCCGTCGTTGGCCGAGGCCTGGGCTACCGCGATCGTCGGCGTGGACGTGACGTCGCCGACGATGCCGACCACGCCCTCCTCGACCATCTTGTTGTAGGCGTTGACGGCCTCGGTTGCGTCGCCCTTCTCGTCCTGCTCGTTGAGCTCGACGGTGTAGTCGCCGATGGTCGGGTTCTGCTCGAAGTACAGGTCGGCGCCGTAGCGGCAGGCGAGGCCGTACTGGGCGACGTCGCCGGAGTAGGGTCCGAGGACGCCGATCTTGATGGTCTTGTCGCCGCTCGAGGAAGAGGACCCGCCACAGCCGGCAAGAATGGAGGCACCACCCATTCCTGCAGCAGCGAGACCTGTGAACTTGACGAAACTGCGCCTTGATACGTTGCGAGCCATATGCACTTCCCCCTTCGTTGAAGTCCGAATTCGTATGCACTCCTGTGCAATGCGAGGCCTACTTTAAGCTCTCGCCTACGGCGGGCCGGCAAGCATCACGTCATGTTATCTGGGACGTAACAAAGAGCCTGAATAAGGCCTGACTCACAAAAAGGGCGCTTCTCAGCGCCCCCTCGCCGGAAAACTCTGCATATTGAGGTCTCTGTAACACATGAGAAATGTAATTGAACTATGGGGTGCGCCGTGCGCGGCGCGCCCGGAGCCCCTCCAGGAGAATGCATACCCCGAGGCCCGTGAGCGCGCCGGCGAAGTCGATGGCGACGTCGCGCGGCGACGAGCTGCGCCCGGGCACGAAGAGCTGGATCGCCTCGTCGGCAGACGGGATGGCGAGCGCGAGCGCGAGCCAGGCCGCACGCCGCCCCGGGCCGAGCGCCTTGCGCAGCAGCAGCCCCATCACCGCGTACTCGAGGAAGTGCGCCGCCTTGCGCACGACGAAGGTCACGACCGCGTGGTCGCCCACGCCCAGCCAGGCGAAGAGGCCCCGGAGGAGGAGGGCCACGCGGTCGCTCTCGGCGGTCGAGGCGGGGCCGGGCACGAGCGAGTGGCCCCACATGAAGCAGACCCATGCGACGAGGAGGACGACCCAGGCGACGCGGGCGTGCGACCTAGGGCCGGACGTCCGCCCTCCCCCGTCGACGCCGCCCCTCTGCGGGCGCGACGGCTGTGCGGCCAAGGCCTAGGCCATCCGCTTCTTGGGGTCGGCCTTGAGGTGCTTGGGGCGCTTCGCCTGGCGGCGCGCCGTGCCGAGGTCGCTCGTGCCGCCGTCGATGACGCGCAGCCCCGCCCGGCGCGTGCCGGCGCGGCGCTCGCGCGCGTTTTGCTCGACCTCCTCCTGCACGATGAGGTCGGCGTAGCGCACGGGGTCGAAGTCATCCTCCGCCGCCTTCGCGGCGTGCGGCCCGGTTCCCGCGAGCACGCTGCCCGTCAGCATCTCCGCCACCGCATCGGGGACGACGAGGGAGTCCACGTCGTCGGAGGTGCGCACGCTCATGTTGGGCAGGCTCTCGTCCATCGCGCTCAGCGCCTGCTCGAAGAGGTCGCCCTCGGCGTCGCCCGCAGCCTGGCGCGGGGCCGGGGCGGCGACCTCCGGCGCGCGGACGGCCGCGCCGCGGCGCTGGTCGGAAGCCCGCCGCGCCTGCGACGCCTGGCCGGGCGCCGTCCGCGCGGGCGTCGCCTGCCGGCGCGGCTCCCGCGCGTCGAAGCCGGGCAGCCGCTGCGACAGCTCCTCCGCGCGCTTGTGGCGACGTGAGAGGTCCTGGCTCGCGAGGCGGTCGGCGAGCGCGCGGTCGACCTCGAGCTCCGAGGTCTCGTCCACCGGGCGCATGCCGATGCGCGCGGTGTCCTCAGCCGACGTGGTCCCGAGGTGCGTGATGGTGCCACTCAAGGTGTTCTCCCACCAGGCCGTCCCCACGTCGCCCACCGTGCCGTCGGCACGCTGGATGACGGGCAGGCCCTCCATGAAGAAGTTGTTGCCGATGCGCTCCGAGAGGAGCGAGCGCACGCCGCGCGCACGCCTCTGCGAGCGCTCCGCGTACGAGTTGGGGTTGACGGAGGCGGGCGTCCGCGCGGGCTGCCCCGCCGGCGTTCCGGCGGCGCGCACCCGTTCCGGCGCGGATGCGGCGGCCCGCCTGGAGGCGGGCTCGAGGTCGGGGTCGTCGAGGCGCGGCAGCACGGCGTCGAGGCGTGCGGAGACGTCCGCGCGGCGCGCGCGGCGAGGCGCGGGCTCGGCGGACGCGGCGCGCGAGGAGGGCCTGGGAGCCCGGACCGCCTCCGCGGGGGCGGCCGGCTCGGCCTTCCCCCTCGGCTCGGCCTGGGGCGCTGCCTCCGTCGCGGCCTGCGCGACCCCCTCGGCCTGCGGGGCCGGGGCGGCCTTCGTCGCGGCCGGTGCGGCCTGCGCCACCCCGTCCTTCTCGCCGTAGCCGAGCGACTCGAGGATCCTCCTCGCCTCGTCGGCGGAGATGCGGGCCTCGAGCGCGGCCGCGCGCACCTCCTCGAGCTCCGCCTCCGCGGAAGCGCGCTCCTTGTGCACGACGTGGGCCGCGACCGCGCCCGTGACGGCGGCGCCGGCGAGGATGCCGGCAGCCAGGTACGCCCACGGGGAGACGAGCAGGTCGTCGACCGTCAGGGTCAGTGTCTGTGCCTGCGCGGTCTCGGGGAGGACGAGAAGGGCGCCCCCCACGAGTCCTGCGAATATGGCAGGGCTTCTCCTAGCCTTGCTCATTGAGACACGCACCCCCCGGTCGTGACTGCTCTGGAACTTTCGAAGCTTGTATGACAATACCACCCCGCCCGCGGGGGACCGACGGACTTTGCCCGCTTTTGGTCGCGTGGCGCCAGATTCGAGGAACACGCCACAGAGGAGAAAAGGCGCCACGGAGAGAAGGGCGCCCGGGCGCGCCCGCCGGGGTCGCCCCCGAAGGGCACGGGCGGGCGCCCTCCCGGCGCCGTGGCCGCGGCGGGCGCCCTTCCCCGGGCGCCCCGGGGCCGACCCCTACAGGTAGTCCATCTGCTGGGCCTTCTTGGCGGAGCGGATGAGGAACTCCTCGTTGTCCTTCGTCGCGCGCAGGCCCTTGACCAGGGCGGTCGCGGCGCGCTCGGTGTTGTTCATGTTCGCCAGCACCCTGCGCAGGCCCCAGATGAACGGCGTCATCTGCGCGTCGAGGAGCAGCTCCTCGTTGCGGGTGCCCGAGGCGACCGGGTCGATCGCGGGGAACACGCGCTTGTCGGCGAGCTCCCGGTCGAGCTTGAGCTCCATGTTGCCGGTGCCCTTGAACTCCTCGAAGATGACCTCGTCCATCTTGGAGCCGGTGTCCACGAGGGCGGAGGCCAGGATGGTGAGCGACCCGCCGTTCTCGATGTTGCGGGCGGCCCCCAGGAACTTCTTGGGCGGGTAGAGCGCCGCGGAGTCGACGCCGCCGGACAGGATGCGGCCGCTGGCGGGGGCGGCGAGGTTGTAGGCGCGCGCCAGCCTCGTGATCGAGTCCAGCACGACCACCACGTCCTCCCCCATCTCGACGAGCCTCTTGGCGTGCTCTATGACCAGCTCGGAGACGGCCGTGTGGTTGGAGGCCGGCATGTCGAAGGTGGAGGCCACCACCTCGCCCCTGATGGAGCGCTCCATGTCGGTCACCTCCTCGGGACGCTCGTCCACGAGCAGGCAGAAGAGGTGCACCTCGGGGTTGTTGGCGGAGATGGACTGGCAGATGTTCTTGAGCACCGTCGTCTTGCCGGCCTTGGGCGGCGAGACGATCAGTCCGCGCTGCCCCTTGCCGATGGGCGCCACGAGGTCGATGGCGCGGCCGGTGATCGAGTCCTTGCCGTGCTCCATGACCAGGCGCTCGTTGGGGTAGATCGGGGTGAGGTCGCGGAAGCGCGGGCGCGACCTGGCGAGCTCGGGGTCCTGGTCGTTGACCTTGTCGATGCGGCCGAGCGGCGGGAACTGCTTGTTGGACCTGCCGGGGCTCATCGTGCCCTTGACCTTGTCGCCCGTCCTGAGCCCGTACTGGCGGATGAGATGCTGGTGGACGAAGGCGTCCTCGTCGCCCTGCATGTAGTTGCCCGTGCGCAGGAACCCGTAGCCCTCGCTCTGGATGTCGAGGATGCCCTCCACGGGGCGGAAGCCCTCGGAGATCGCGGCCGCCTCGTAGACGGCGCGGGTGAGCTCGGCCTTGCGCAGGCCGACGTACTCGACCTTGAGCTCGGCCGCCTTGCTCCTCAGCTCCGCGACCTTCATCTCCCCCAGGGCCTCCATGGTGAGGGTCGGCTCCGGGGCGCGCTCCGGCTGGGCGCCGCGACGGTTGTTGCGACGGCGGCCGTTGTTGCCCTGGGCCTGCTGGGTGCCGCCCTGCGGCTGCTGGGGGTGCACGTTGCGGTTGCGGTTGCGGTCCCTCGTATGGCGCCGGTGCCGGCCGTTGCGGCCCTGGTCGTCGTCGTGGGCGGCCTGCTCGTCCGCTTGCGCCGCGTCCGCCGCCCCCGCGGGCGCCTTGCCGCCCGCGGGCTCGTCTCCCCGCTCCGAGCCCCCCTCGTCGGCGGCCTGGGCGCCCCTCGCCCCCCTCTCGCCGTCCGAGGAGGACGTGCGCTCGAGGGCGGGTGCGCCGCCCTCGGCGGCGGGGGCCGCCGCCTGCTCCCCCTCGCCCTTCGGGGCCGCCTTGCGCGGACGGCCGCGACGGCGCGGCGCGGGGGCCTCGCCCTCGGCCTCGCCGGTGGCGGCGCTCCTGCGGGCGGAGCGACGGCGCGCGGGCTGCCCCTCGGCGCCCGCGTCCTCGGCGGGCCTGCCGGGCTCGGGCTTGGGCGCCGACGGAGCCGCCTCCGGGGCGGCGCCCGCCGCCTCGAGCGGCAGCCTCGGCTCCTCGCTCGCCTTGGCGCTGCGCCGGCGCCGCTTGGGCTTTGCCTCCCCGTCCGGCTTGGCGTCGGCGCGGTCCGCGGGGGCCGCCTCCGCGCCCGGCTGGGCGTTCGGCACGGTATCGGTGGTGTCTTCTGCCATGTACGTCTGCCTTTCTCGGCATGGTGCGCCATCGCGCGCGGGCCTCCCGGCGACGCTCGGGCGCTAAACATCCGACAGACCTCTCGCGCCCCCTGGAGGCGCAAGGTCTGTAGCACGCAAAGCTAGCAATATGGGAATCGCGGATGGGACCGGGCGGAGAAGTCACGCTCGAGCCTCGTGGCAATGAACTCTACCGGTATGTTAGCACCACCGCCCGCCCATTGACGTGGCGAGACATACATCACAGAAACATGAGACCCCGAGGGGCCGCGCGCCCTACTCCGCGGCCTCGGCCTTGGGGTGGCGCGACCTCCTGTGCACGACCAGCTGCGAGATCTTGTCCGCGATCGCGCTCGCGTGCTCGTATCCCTCGTCCGTCAGGTGGACGCACAGCGAGCGGGCCGAGTAGGGGTTCGACTTCTCCCGCATCACCAGGCCGTCCTTCGCCAGCGCCGAGACGGACATGGAGACCGTCGGCTGCAGGAGCCCGAGCCTGTCCACGAGCCCCGTGACCGTGCTCGTCTGGTCCTTGCTGCTGAGCAGGCCGAGAAGGACGAGGTCGCCCGCGGTGCAGTAGAGCGAGCCAATCGCGTCGGCGTACTTGATGATGCGGTCCGGGTTGGTGCGCGCGAGCGACTGGCCCGACGCGATGCAGGCGCAGGTGCGCGCCGCGAGGTCGTGCACGTACTCGCTGCCCGCCGCGGAGATCGAGCACACGATGTTGCGGCGGTCGGTCAGGCCCTCCCCGCGCTCGATGAAGCCGAGCTCGGCGAGGTGGTTCGTCCTGTGCGTCATCGTCGGGCGCAGGGCGCCCTGGTAGTCAGCGATGTCCGAGGTCTTCACCGGGGTCTCGGCGACCTCGAGGTGGCACAGTATCGAGAACCCCTCGAACGTCAGACGCCTCGAGGGCTCCACGCTCTGGCGGACCAGGTTGTATGCTCGTCGAATTGACATGAACTCTCGAAGTTCCACGAGCCCTCCCGTAGATGGACTTCTACCCACGATTCGTTGATGCACTTTAGAGAGTGCTGGCACGTATACCATACTCTGTGTCATCTGGATATATATTATAAGCTATTAGTAATTTACAAAGTGTACAATTTCGTTTGACGGCGCCCTTCTGCGCCCTTCTTCGAGGCTTTCCCAGGTCCCACAGGACTCCTATCCAATGTAAGCCCAGCGTGTTGGGGGCATCACCCATTTACAATATGAGCAGGACCCCGGATAATATCCGGGGCCCTGCCTGTACCTTCATAAAAAGCACGCAATTCAAACTTCTATTATTTTGATTCAGTAAGCCTTAAGCCTACTGAATAATATGATAATCTGTGATTACCGTTTGCGTGCACTTCGGTGCGCCGTCTACATCGCCGTCGGCGCGCTGACGCCTATGAGCGACAGCGTGAGCGCCAGCACCGAGCGCACCGCGTCGCAGGCGGCGAGGCGCGCGTGGGACAGCTCCGGCGAGATGGGCCTCCCCTCGCTCGGCAGCACCTGGCAGCGCTGGTAGAAGCTGTGGAACTCCGCCGCGAGCTCCTCGGCGTAGTGCGTGAGCCTGAAGGGCGCGCGGTCTCGGGCGCAGGCGGCCACGAGCTCGGGGAACTCCGCGACCTTGCGCGAGAGCGCGAGCTCGGCCGGGTCGACGAGCAGCGAGAGGTCGAGGTCCTCCCCCGTCGCCCTGCGCCCGACCTCCGCCATGCCCAGCTCGTCGGCCTCCGCCCTCTCGAGGCCCGCGGCCCGCCTCAGGATCGAGCAGATCCTCGCGTGCGCGTACTGCACGTAGTAGACCGGGTTGTCCGCGCTCTGGCGCTTCACGGCCTCGATGTCGAAGTCGATCATCTGGTTGGAGCTCTTGGAGATGAGCGTATAGCGGGTCGCGTCCACGCCGACCTCGTCCAGCAGCTCGTCGAAGGAGACCATGGTGCCCTTGCGCTTGCTCATGCGGACCGGCTTGCCGTTGCGCAGGAGGTTCACAAGCTGGCCGAGAAGGACCTCGAACCCTCCCTCGTAGCCAAGGGCGCGGCATGCCGAGTCGACGCGCTTCACGTAGCCGTGGTGGTCGGCGCCCCAGATGTCGATCACGTGGTCGACGCGCTGGAACTTGTCGTAGTGGTAGGCGATGTCGGAGGCGAAGTAGGTGTACTCGCCGTTGGTCTTCACGAGGACGCGGTCCTTGTCGTCTCCGAAGTCGGTCGAGCGGAACCACAGCGCCCCGTCGTCGGTGCGGTAGAGGTAGCCCATCCGGTCGAGCTTCTCGAAGGCGCGGTCGACCGCGTCCTTGCCGTCCGCGTCCCGCTCGTAGAGCGAGCGCTCGGAGAACCACACGTCGAAGTCGCAGCGGGCCTCGTGGCAGGTCTCCTTGATGGAGGCGAGCATCATCTGGTAGCCGCGCTCGCGGAACTCGAGCTCGCGCTCGCGCGCGTCGGCCCCGACCCAGCGGTCGCCGTCGGACCTTGCGAAGGCGAGGGCCAGGTCGATGATGTAGTCGCCGCCGTAGGAGTTCTCACCCAGGCTCGCCATGAAGGCGTCCTGGTAGGGGTGGGAGTCGGGGCGCTCGTCCGCCTCGTCCTCCACGTAGGCCGCGCGGTCCGCCACGAGGGCGGCGTAGGCGTCGTCGAGCCCCTCGCGCCTCTCGCCCGCCACCTGCCAGAGCTGCAGGTAGCGCTCGGCGACGGAGCTGCCGAAGACGTCCATCTGGCTGCCGTGGTCGTTGATGTAGTACTCGCGCTCGATCCGGTAGCCGGCGTGCTCCATCACGCGGCAGAGGGAGTCGCCGAGGGCCGCCCAGCGGCCGTGGCCGATGTGCATGGGGCCGACGGGGTTGGCGGAGATGAACTCGACCTGGCACTTGAGGCCTGCGCACTCGTTCGAGCGGCCGAAGTCCATGCCCTGCTCGCGCGCGGTGCGGAAGACCTCGTTGTTGCTCGCGGCGCTGAGGTAGAAGTTGACGAAGCCCGGGCCCGCCACCTCGACCTTGCTCACGGCCGGGTCGTCGGCGAGGTGCGAGACGATCGCGGCGGCGATGTCGCGGGGGCTCCTGTGGGCGAGGCGGGCGGAGCGCATGGCGACCGTGGAGCTCCAGTCGCCGTTGGAGGTGTCCGCGGGACGCTCGAACCCGAGGTCGGCCACCTCGAAGGGCGGCAGCTCGCCTGCCTCCTGCGCGGCCTTGAGGGCCTCTCGTACAAGCTTCTCGAGTTTCTCGGGCATTTCTCGGTGCTCCTTCTTCTCTTCTTCTCTGTGCGTCGTGGGGTTCGTCGTGCGTCGTGGGGCCAGTCGTGCGTCGTGGGGGCGCGCCCGCCCGGTCCGCCTAGAGCCGCGCCCTGCCGGAGCCTGCGTGCTCGGCGCGCGCCAGCCTCTGCCTCAGGTCGGCGAGGCCGCGCTCCATGCCGACCGGGTAGGCCTGCGGGTTGAGGAAGCGCTTGTAGCTGGGGTCGAGGCGCATGAGCGACTCGCGGCAGCGCTCCTTGGCCACCTCGATCGAGTCCGGCTCCTTGGCGCGCACGCCGTCGGCGACGACGCACTCGAGGAGCTCGTGGGCCTCGAGGCCGCTCATGTCGTAGGTGGTGACGGGGTCCAGGATGTCCACGCTCAGGCTGTGGTCGCCCGTGTCGTAGGCGTCGTCCAGGATCATGTCGCCCGCGGGCGAGCCCGCCGGGTCGCAGAAGCGCAGGACGTGCTGGATGCCGGGGATGGTGCGCTTGTACATCTGCTCGGAGAGCTTGATGGTGGGGATCCACTCCTCGGAGCCCGCCGGCCTCATGGCCGAGAGCTTGTAGACGCCGCCGAGGGAGGGCTGGGGGTCGCAGGTCGCGAGCTTGGTGCCCACGCCGAACGAGTCGATCGGCGCGCCCTGCGCGAACAGCGACTGGATCGTGTACTCCTCGAGGTCGTTGGAGACGGAGATCTTGACGTAGGGCAGGCCCGCCTCGTCGAACGCCTTGCGCGTCTCCTTGGAGAGCTTGGCGAGGTCGCCGGAGTCGATGCGGATGGCGGCCAGGCGCTCGCCGGCGGCCTCCATCTCCTTGGCCACCGTGATGGCGTTCTTGATGCCCTGGTGCACGTCGTAGGTGTCGAGCAGGAGGACGCAGTTCTTGGGGCTCGACTTGGCGAAGGCGCGGAAGGCCTCGAGCTCGGAGGGGAAGGCCATGACCCAGCTGTGGGCGTGGGTGCCGAACACGGGGATGCCGTAGATCTTGCCGGCGAGCACGTTGGAGGTGCTGGAGGCGCCGGCGATGTAGGAGGCGCGGGCGACCGCGAGGCCGCCGTCGGGGCCCTGGGCGCGCCTCAGGCCGAAGTCCGACACGGGGTGGCCCTGGGCGGCGTGCACGATGCGCGCGGTCTTGGTCGCCACGAGGGTCTGGAAGTTCACGAGGTTGAGCAGGGCGGTCTCCAGCAGCTGGCAGGCGATGATCGAGCCCTCCACCCGCACCATCGGCTCGCGCGGGAAGACGAGGTCGCCCTCGGGGACCGCGTGGATGGTGACGTCCATCCTGAAGGTGGAGAGGAAGTCGAGGAACTCGGGCTTGAACATGCGCCCGCCGCCGGGGGCGTCGATGCCGGCGAGGTAGTCTATGTCCTCCTTCTCGAACACGAAGTTCTCGACGAGGTCGGCGATCTGGCCCATGCCGCAGGCCACGGCGTAGCCGCCGCCGAAGGGGTTCTCGCGGAAGAAAACGTTGAAGCAGGCGCGGTCCTCGGCGAGGCCGGACTCCCAGAAGCCCTGGGCCATCGTGAGCTCGTAGAGGTCGGTGTTGAGTGAAACGTCGCTTGCCTTCGTCCGGTCAGTGAGAGACATCAGGGCTTCCTTCCGATTGCGCGTCCGCCGTTAGGGATGCGACCTGCAGACATAAGACTACCACTCGCGCACGGCGGGGCCGTGCCCTGGCCGCGCGGGCTGCGTCCCTGGTGGGGCTACTTGGGGCCGAAGACGGTCAGGAGCACGAAGACGAGGGCGACGAGGGCGATGCCCGCCAGGACGACCTTCTGCCCCAGCGGCATCCTGAGGTCGTCGTCGGGCTCCATGAGCCTGCGGCCGCGCTCGCGGCGCTCGGCGTCCCGGGCCATTGCGGCGGCCTCCTCGCGCGAGACCGGGCGCGGCTGGCGCCGCTGCGCGGCGGGGCCGTCCTGGGCGGCGGCGCGCCGCACGGTCCCGGACGCCTGCGGCGCGGCGTGGTCCCTCCCGCGCGCCTCGTCCCTCTCCGCGCGCAGCCGCTCGAGCTCCTCGTGGTCCCTCCGGTCGCGCTCCTCCTGCTCGCGGCGCCTCTTCTCGGCGCGCAGCTCCTCGAGCTCGGCCCTCTCCTCGTCGCTCAACGGCCTCGACTCCTCGGACATGTCCCCTCCTCCCCGGGCCTGCGCCCGGCATCGACTCCTACCCGCGCGCGTCCGCGCCGCCCCCGGCGAGCTCGGGGCCGCGCACGCCCGTGGCGTCGAAGGCGGGCACGAAGCTCTCGGAGACCGTGCCGCCCTGCTGCCACCACATCCGCTCGAAGCCGAGGTCGTCGGCGTGGTCGAGCACCAGCTCGTACTCCTCGTCCGTCACCGCGCGCGAGAGGTCCCCGCCCGCGCGCCTGCAGCGCTCGTTGGGGGTGTACTGGTTCATGACGGAGAGGTCCACCCCGTTGCCGCCAAGCTCCCACACCCGGTCGAGCACGGCGCAGGAGTCGTCTGCATGGCCGGGCAGCACGAGGTGGCGCACGATGATCCCGCGCCGCATGGCCCCCGAGTCGTCGAGCTCCTCGCCACCCTTGGCCCTGAGCGAGGAGAGCATCTCCCCGAGGGCGGCGGAGGCGACCTCGGGGTAGTCCCGCGCCCGCGAGAGCTCGGCGGCGAGCTGCGGCGAGGCGTACTTGAAGTCCGTCAGCCAGACGTCGACGTAGGGCGCCATCGCGCGGACCACCTCGGGACGCTCGTAGCCCGACGTGTTGCACACGACGGGCAGCGCGAGGCCGGCCTCGCGGGCGAGCGCGAGCGCCTCCACCACGTGCGGCGCGAAGTGCAGGGGCGTCACCAGGTTGACGTTCAGCGCGCCCTGCGCCTGGAGCTCGAGCATCATGCGCGCGAGGCGCGACGTGCTCACCTCGAGCCCGAAGCCCTCCTGGGATATCTCGTGGTTCTGGCAGAAGACGCACCTCAGGGGGCAGCCCGAGAAGAAGATGGCGCCCGAGCCCGCCTCGCCGGAGATGGGCGGCTCCTCCCAGAAGTGGAGGGCCGAGCGGGCGACGCGCAGCGTCGAGGTGGCGCCGCACGCGCCGGCCACCCCCTCCGAGCGCGCCGCGCCGCAGCGCCTCGGGCACAGCTCGCAGCGCTCGTAGGCGCCCCTGCTCAGATCCTGCACGTCCATGGCCACGCCGGCTCCCTGCCGCCCGCGGCGTGCCGCGGGCCCCTTACGAAAAAGGGCCCGGATGCCATCACCCGAGCCCCTCGAATTCATGGTGGAGATGAAGGGATTCGAACCCTCGGCCTCTGCCTTGCGAAGGCAGCGCTCTCCCAGCTGAGCTACATCCCCGTGCTTTCGCGCAAGGAGTATTCTTGCAATTCTCGGCGCTCCTGTCAACCACGAGCACAAAAAGGTTTTGGACGCCCCGGTGCCCCAGGGCGCGGCGGGCCTCGCCGACGAGAAAAGCCGCCCCCCTGCAGTTGCGATAATGAACCCACCTATCCACAGGTGGGTGCCCTCGACGTCTGTTCCAGCTTCCTCAACAAGGAAGGATACCTGTACTGAGCACGAGATATGGGCTCCCAAGTAACGCTTGTCGGTTCACCCAGTTTGCCCCGCAGGGGGACGGCACCTCTAATATAGGTGCTCTCGCCCCCGATAACAGACTTGACTTCTCGTGGATGTTCGAAAGAATGAAATGAGTGCGGTTTTCGCCCCTAGCTGCGCCGTTCACGACCCTTCACCGCGGTGGTCTTGCATACTCTTTCTAGAAGAGCTTGCCAGGGGTCCTGACGGTCAGGAGGGTGGACAGATGCTGAGGTGGTGGCTCCCCTTCGTGGCGGTCTTCGCGGCGTCCTTCCTGGTGACGCTCGCCACGACGCCCGTGGCTCGCCGCATCGCCTGGAGGCTCCGCGCGGTGGACTACCCCGCCGCCCGCCGCGTCAACAAGCGCCCCGTGCCCCGCATGGGCGGCATCGCGGTCATCTGCGGGCTCGTGGCCGGGGAGCTCGTGCAGGCCCTCGGCGTGACCTACCTCGGGTGGCCCCGCGTCTTCGTCCCCTCCGCCAGGCAGACGGTCAACTACTGGCTCCTCTTCCTCTCCTTCCTCGTGATCTTCGTGACGGGCCTCGTGGACGACAAGTTCACCCTCACCCCGAGGCAGAAGCTCCTGGGCCAGGTCGTGGCCTCCGTGATCGCCGTCGCGAGCGGCCTCGCGATCGACGAGATCGTGAACCCCCTGCAGAACTCCGTCATCCACCTGGGAATCGCGGCGATGCCCATCACGGTGGTCTTCCTCGTCGCCTACACCAACATCTTCAACCTGATAGACGGCCTTGACGGCCTCGCCTCGGGCATCGCGTGCATCGCGGGCCTCACGATGTGGATCGTCTCCACCATCTCCGGGCGCCTGGACGCGGCGGTCCTCGCCATCATGATCGCGGGCACCACGCTGGCGTTCCTGCGCTACAACTTCAACCCCGCCTCGATCTTCCTCGGGGACTCCGGGGCGCTGCTCATCGGCTTCGCGCTCGGCACCGTCTCGCTGCTCTCCGTGTCGAGGGTCGCCGGCCTCACCGCGATCATCATCCCGCTCGTCGTGGCGGGCATCCCCATCATCGACACCTTCTCCGCGATCGTGCGCCGCGGGCGCGCGCACGTCTCCATCGGCCACGCGGACAAGGGCCACATCCACCACCGCCTCATGAGCGTCGGCCTCGGGCAGCGCCAGACCGCCCTCGTCATCTACGCGTGGACGGCAGCCCTCTGCGTGGGCTCCGTGGTCATGACGCAGGTCGAGGTCTTCCCCCGCGTCTGCATCTTCGTCGCGCTCGTCGTGGCCTCCGGCGTCTTCGCGAGCCGCCTGAGGCTCTTCCGCCCCGTCCTCCTGCACCACCGCGACCCCAAGACGGGCGAGGACGAGCTCGTGTGCCCCCAGGACCCCGCCTTCGAGCAGGAGCGCGAGAAGTTCGACGAGCAGCACCACACGCTCGGCGAGTAGGCCCCGCGGGGATCCTCCGCGGGAGGCCCTGGGCGGCGGGTCCTTCTCCCTTGTTCGCCGGGGGCTCCTCTCACAGGGACGGGCCCCTTCACCTGGCCGGTCCCCGCTCCCAGGGGAGGGCCCTTCTCGCGGGCCCCTCTCCACCGTAGGACCCCCTGGCAGGCGAGGCGCACGAAGGGAGGGGCACCCGCCTGCGCGGATGCCCCTCCCCCATGATGCCCTTGCTGTCCGGCGCCTGTGCCCTGCCAGCCTCGTGCCGGCTCGGGCCCAGGCCGTCCGCCTTGCCTACTGCGCGGCCTCGATGGCCTTCTTGGCGACCTCGGCGAGGGCGGCGAAGCCCTCGGCGTCCTCGTAGGCGACCTGGGCGAGGACCTTGCGGTCCAGCTCGACGCCGGCGAGCTTCAGGCCGTGCATGAACTGGCTGTAGGACAGGCCGTTCACGCGGGCCGCGGCGTTGATGCGTTGGATCCAGAGCGAGCGGATGTCGCGCTTCTTGTTGCGGCGGTCACGGTACTGGTACTGCAGCGAGTGCTGGGACTGCTCCTTCATCCCGCGGAAGGTGCGAGAGCTGGTGCCGTAGTAGCCCTTGGTACGCTCGACGAGGGTCTGACGCTTCTTGCGACCGGCGACTGCGCGCTTAACACGTGCCATATCTGATCAACTCCTTGAGAATGCTTCTGAACTGACGCGTGTGCGCCTACTTGCCCATGCGCTGGCTGACGACCTTGACGTCACCCTTGCCCAGCGCGGCCTCCTTGCGGAAGTTGCGGATGCGCTTCTGGGACTTCTTGGTCAGGATGTGGCTCTTGAAGGCCTTGGCACGCATGATCTTGCCGGTGCCGGTGCGGCGGAAACGCTTGGCCGAACCCTTATGAGTCTTCATCTTGGGCATGACTAGTTCTCCTTCTCGTCATCGTGGGACGCGTCGTCATCCGGGAGCTTGTCGAAAGCACCCTTGATGGGGGCGACGAGCATGTGCATATTGCGGCCTTCCATCTTAGGCTGCTGCTCGACGGTGGCGTAGGGCTTGAGGTCCTCCGCCAGGCGCTCGAGCACGTTGAGGCCCTGCTCGGGATGAGCCATCTCACGACCGCGGAACATAATCGTGATCTTGACGCGGGCACCCTTCTTGAGGAACCGCATGACGTGGTTCTTCTTGGTGTCGTAGTCGCCCACGTCGATCTTGGGCCTGAACTTCATCTCCTTGACCTCGACCTTGACCTGCTTCTTGCGCGCGGCCTTGGCCTTGCGGTCCTGCTCGTACTTGTACTTGCGGTAGTCCATGACCTTGCAGACGGGAGGCTCCGCGTTGGGGGCGATCTCGACCAGGTCCATGTGCTGCTCGCTGGCGATGCGCATCGCGTCACGGACGCCGAACAGGCCGAGCTGGGAGCCGTCGACGCCGATCAGGCGGCACGTACGAGCTGTGATCTCCCCGTTGACGCGGGGGCCGTCGTTCTTGGCTATTGTCTTGCACCTTCCCTTCTTCGCGGCTGCTTCGCCGCATAGAAAACCCGAGCCGCAGCTGGGCCCGGGTAGACAGAGCAACCCCGAAGGGGGCGCGCATACGTTGTCTGACCAGGCGGCAGCCGGAGCGCCACGTAGGTGGGGACCTAAGCGCGGTCCCACTTCGCAATCACACGTCTTTAGATGATATGCCATCCTCGCCCGTCGCGCAAGCGTGAAGCACGCGTCCGTAGCGGGCGGCCGCCGACTCCACAGGTCGGCCACAGTCGGCGCCGCGACCTTCGACTCGCCGGCCGCCGCGACCGCCAAGAAGAAGCGCCCCGCCTGCCTGAGGCGGGGCGCAGGGCCCTCTGGTACCGGCGGTGGGGGTCGAACCCACACGTCCTTGCGGACAGCAGATTTTGAGTCTGCCGCGTCTGCCATTCCGCCACGCCGGCGCTCGTCGCATCACTATATCAGAAGAGGAACACCCTCGACGCACGACGTGCGCTCGGCCGGCCGGCGGCGCTAGCCCCGCCGCCCCCTGAGGAAGGGGTTGGCGGTGAGCTCGCGGTCCATGGAGGTGAGGTCGCCGTGGCCGCAGCACAGCATGGTCTCGGGCGGGATCTCCTCCTTGAGGCGCGCGAGCGTCCTCGTGAGGGCGGCGGCGTCGCCGCCCTTGAGGTCCGTGCGGCCGGCGCTGCCCGCGAAGATCGTGTCGCCCACGAAGGCGATGCCCTCGCCGAGGAGGACGATGCCCCCGGGCGTGTGACCCGGCGCCTCGAGCACGCGGAAGCGCGCCCGTCCCACCTCGACGACGTCGCCCTCGGCGAGCAGCCGGTCGGGCGCCGGGGCGTCGGTGTCGGCGAACTGCGACTCCACGCTCGCGTGCTCTGCCAGCTCCGCGTCGGCCTCGCTCATGGCGAAGGGCGCGCCGGTCCTCTCCTTCAGGGCCGCCACGCCGCTCACGTGGTCGCCGTGGCCGTGCGTGGCCACGATGACGGCCACGTGCACGTCCTCGAGGCGCTCGGCTATCTCGGCACCGGCGTCGCCGGGGTCCACGACCATGCACTCGCCGTCCGAGACGTACGCGTAGCAGTTGGTGTTGATGGGCCCCACCACGAACTGGCGGAGCTCCCCGGCCACGCGTCCGCCCTCCTGCGCCAGGCCGCTCTCCTCTGCCATCTAGATCCTCCTCTTCATCTCGTTGCCGCCCTCGCCGGGCAGTATCCTGCGCGCGTCGTAGACCGACGGCACGCGGCTCGCGCTGGCGAGCAGGGTGTCGAGCAGGCTCGCGTCCGAGATCGCGACGAGGAACCGCAGGCGCGCCACGCCCTGGGCGCTCGTCTGGGTCGCCGCGGAGAGGATGTTGGCGCCCGCGTCGTTGATCGCGATCGTCACGTCCTTCAGCAGGCCCATGCGGTCGCTCGCCTCGATGACGATCTCCACCTGGAACTCGGACGCCCCTGAGGTGTCCCATGCGACCTCGATCATGCGCTCGGGGTGCTCCATGAGCGACTTCACGTTGGGGCAGTCCGCACGGTGCACGGAGACGCCCCTGCCGCGGGTGATGAAGCCGACGATGTCGTCGCCGGCGACGGGGTTGCAGCAGTGCGCCAGGTGGACGAGCAGGTCCGGGTCGCCCTTCACGACGACGCCGCAGTTGCTCCTCCTGCCCTGGGCGCCCTGGCGCGTGGGGCGCACCTTGGGCGCCTTGAGCGGGGCGTCCGAGGCGATCGCCCACTCGCGGGCGGCCTCCTTCTGCGCGGCGTTCTCCGCCGCCGCCTGCTGGGCGGGCGAGCCCTCCTCGAGGACGGCCTCGACCTTGTTGGCGACCTGCTTGACCGAGAACTTGCCCGTCCAGATCCCCTGGTAGAGGTCCTCCACCGTGTGCAGGTCCATCTGGTCGAGCACCTTGTGGATCGCCTTGGTCGTGCGCGGGGTGGAGATGCCGTAGGCGCGCTTGCGCAGCTCGGCGGCGAGCTGGGCGCGCCCGGCCTCGGCGTCCTCCGCCTTGTTCGCCGTGGTGAAGTACTTGCGGATCTTGGAGCGCGCCGAGGGCGTGTGCACGATGTTGATCCAGTCGTGCGACGGGCGCGCGTTCTTGTTGGTCAGGATCTCCACGCGGTCGCCCGTCTGCAGCGTGTAGGTGAGCGGCACCACGCTGCCGTTGACCTTGGCGCCCACGCAGTGGTTGCCCACCTCGGTGTGGACGGCGTAGGCGAAGTCGAGGGGAGTTGAGTCGCGGTGCAGGCTCATGACGTCGCCCTTGGGCGTGAAGACGAAGATCGTCCCCTCGAACAGGTCGATGCGCAGGCTCTTGAGGAACTCGTGCGGGTCGTCGAGGTCGGCCTCGTTGACCCAGTCGAGGCTGCGCCTGATGTAGTTGATCTGGGTGTCGATGTCCTTGTCGTCCTCGGACATCTGGCCCTCGGAGTTGCCCGACTTCTTGTAGAGCCAGTGGGCGGCGATGCCGTACTCGGCCTGCTCGTGCATCTCCTGCGTGCGGATCTGGATCTCGAGGGGGCGGCCCTCGGGCCCGATCACCGTGGTGTGCAGCGAGCGGTAGTTGTTGGCCTTGGGCGTCGCGATGTAGTCCTTGAAGCGGCCGGGCAGGGGGTGCCACAGCGCGTGCACCGCGCCGAGGACCGAGTAGCACTGCCCCACCGTCTGGGTGATGACGCGCAGCGCGATGAGGTCGTAGATGTCGGAGAACTCCGCCCTCTTCCGGCGCATCTTCTCGTAGATGGACCAGAGGTGCTTGGGGCGCCCGGTGATCTGGAAGTCCTTGATGCCCACGCGCGCGAGCTCGTCGGAGAGGGTCTTGATGGCGTCCTGCGTGTTCTGCTCGCGCTGCGCCCTCGACTCCTGCACCATGCGGGCGATGCGCTGGTACTCCTCGGGCTCCAGGTAGAAGAAGGCGAGGTCCTCGAGCTCCCACTTGACCGAGCTCATGCCGAGCCTGTCGGCGAGCGGCGCGTAGACGTCCATGGTCTCGCGCGCCTTGAAGACGCGGCGGTCGGGCGGCAGGGCCGCGAGGGTGCGCATGTTGTGCAAGCGGTCTGCCAGCTTGATGATCACGACCCTGATGTCCTTGCTCATGGCGAGGAACATCTTGCGCAGGTTCAGGGCCTGCTTCTCGTCCATCGAGGAGACCGAGATGGTCGTGAGCTTGGTCACGCCGTCGACGAGCTCGGCCACCGTCTGGCCGAAGCGCTCCGTGAGGTCCGCCAGCGAGGCGGAGGTGTCCTCCACCGTGTCGTGCAGCAGGGCCGCGCAGATGGTGTCCTCGTCCATGTGCAGGTCCTTGGCGAGGATGAGCGCGACCTCGACGGGGTGGTTGATGTAGGGCTCGCCGGAGCGGCGCCTCTGGTCCTTGTGGTACTCCGCGGCGAACCGGTAGGCCCGGTCGATCTTCTCGCAGGCCCCCTCGTCGAGGTAGGACCTGCAGGAGGTCTGGAGGAGCCGGTAGTTGTCCGCCGCGGGGACGCCCTCCTCCGCGGCCGGCCAGCCCGCCGCGGCCTCCGTGACCGCGCCGGCGGCGTCCGCGCCCTCGGCGGCCGCGGGCAGCTCGGCTTCCTTGTCTGACATGACCCTCCCCCCTATCGGTCGACGACGTCGCCGAACGACGGCGTTATTGGTCTGTTGATTCTACACAGAATCTCCTGCGGGCGCGACGAGAGCGCCCAAGACGCAAACTCCGAGAAATCATCGCGGGCGCGCTGGCCCTCCAGGTAGCGGATGGAGCTCTCGAGGTCGACGCGCTCCGGGCTCGGGCTCATCTGGATGTGGCGCGAGGAGCCGTAGCCGCGGGTGCCCAGCAGCCCCAGCTCGCGGAAGATCGAGACGCCGCAGGAGACCGAGCGCTCGTCGAGCCTGGAGCACGGGTCCACCTCGAGGGCGGACTGCGCGATGTCGGCGTTGTTGAGGACGAAGGAGCCGTCGACCTCGCAGGCCTCGGGCGACCCCTTGGCGAGGCACTGGCGCGCCATCCTCGTGAGCGTGCGGTACAGCGTCACGAGGTCCTCGCGCGAGGGGGCAGATGACGAGAGGATCCTCTCGTTGATGCGCGCGTCGCGGCTGCCGTACAGGAGCCAGATGCGCGCGCGTGCGCCGTCGCGGCCGGCGCGGCCGCTCATCTGGTTGAACTCCACCGAGCCCATGGGCAGGTGGTAGAGGACGACGTTCCTGATGTCGGGGAGGTTGACGCCCTCGCCGAAGGCGCTGGTCGAGACGATGCAGCTCAGCGCGCCGGAGCGGAAGGCCTCCTCCACGCGCGTGCGGTCGCCCCGCGTGAGGCCCGCGTTGTAGAAGGCGACCTTGGGCGCGAGGTCCGGCAGGGCATGGCGCAGCATCCTGGCGAGGCTCACAGACTGCTCGCGCGAGTTCACGTAGACGACGGCCTTCTCGCCCGTCGCCACGATCGAGACGAGGGCTGCCTCGCGGTCGCGCAGCTCGCGGTGGTCCTCGAGCTCGAGGTTCGAGCGGACGCTCTGGTCGACCACGACCGCGTCGCGGCGGATGTCGAAGAGCTGGCAGATCCGGGAGGCGACCGGCGTGGAGGCGGTGGCCGTCACCGCGCACACGGTCGGCGAGCCGAGGCGGCGCAGCGCCTCGGGGAGCTCGGCGTAGGCACCCCGCTCGCCCGTGCCCGCATGGTGGGCCTCGTCGACGACGACGAAGCCGACGTCGCCCGCGGCGAGGCGGCGCGCATGGATCTGGAGGAACTCCGGCGTCGTGAGCACGACGTCGACCTCGCCGGCGGCCAGGCACCCGAAGACCTCCTCGCGCTCGTCGGGCGAGGTCTCGCCCGTGAGGACGCGGACGCGCACGCCGAGCGGTCCCAGGGCCTCCCTGAGGTGGAAGGCCTGGTCGGAGACGAGGGCGCGCAGGGGGTAGACGAAGACGCTCGCGCGGTGGGCGAGAAGGGCCTCGCGCACCGCGTGCACGTGGAAGACGAGGGACTTGCCGCGACCCGTCGCCATGACGCACAGGGTGGAGGTCCCCCGGGCGAGGAGGTCGAGGGCGGCCCTCTGGGCGGGCAGCAGCTCGTTGTCGCCGATCAGACGGCGCCTCAGCCTCTCCGTGAGCTCCTCTGCGCCGAGGGTGGAGAGCTCGGCGCGCGCGACCCCCGCCGGGTCGTCGACGCGGCTGGCGCCGCCACCCCCGATGCGCGCCACCTGCACGTTCACGCCGAAGGCGCGCCCGTCGCCGCCGCCTGTGACCTCGCGCACCGTCGCCTCGTAGCGCACCCCGTCGTCGATCAGCGGCGCGATCGCGGCGGCGATCTGGCGGCGCAGGAAGCCGACCTTGCGCCCCGCGGGGTCCCTCAGGGCGACCGCGCACTTGTCGGCGGGGTTGTCCGCCTCGTGCACGACCTCGAGCGCCTCGCCGGGCGAGAGCTCGGAGATGACCTGCTGGCAGCCGCCGAAGCTCACGCCGACGGCCTTGGTGAGGAAGCTCGAGGCCTCCGCGATGCCGACGAACTCGTCGCGCGAGAGCACCTCGTCGGCGCGGGAGAAGAGCTCGTCCGCGAGGGTGGGCTGGGCCGCGGACGGGCCCTGCGCGTCCGCCTGAGCCCCGGCGGCCTGCGCTGGCGCTGCGGGGGCGTCGCGGTAGATGATGTCCTTGACCATGAGCTTGGGCTTGCAGCGCCCCTGCCAGACCTCGTTGACCGCGTCGAAGACGAGGTCGACGGCGCCGTCGTAGGCGCTCGCGTGCTCGATGTCGGGCGCGCGGAACATGATGGCGGGCACCGTCGTGAAGCCGTCGGTGGCCGAGAAGCACAGGTGGTTGTTGGAGTAGCCCACCCTGGAGCGGTTCTTCATCAGCACGCCGCAGGCCCCGAGGAGGGGCTTCTTGTTGCCCTGGCCGAACGGCTGGAGCACCTCGAGCGACCCGATGCTCTCGATCGTCATCTCCTGGAGGCTCACGAGGGTGGTGACCTCGCCCGTGTCCTGGAACTGCTCTGCGGGCAGCTGGTCGAGGACCTCCTCGAGCCGGTCGCGGAAGGCGTCGAGGTTGGCGGCCTCGAGCGTGACGCCGACGGCGCCAGCGTGGCCGCCGAAGCGCACGAGCAGGTCGGAGCACTGCTCGACCGCATGGAACAGGTCGACCGAGCCCACGCTACGCCCGGAGCCGCGCGCCACGCCGTCAGAGATGGTGAACAGGATCGCGGGCACGTGGTAGCGGTTCACGATGCGGCTCGCCACGATGCCCTTGACGCCCTCGTGCCATCCCTCGCCGCCCACGACCGCCACGCGCCCGCCGTCGTAGGTCGCGTCGAGCACGGCCATGGCCTGCTCGGCGAGGTCGGACTCGATCTCGCGCCGCTCGGCGTTGATGCGCTCGAGCTTGCCGGCGAGGACGGCCGCCTCCGCGGCGTCGTCGCAGATGAGCAGGTCGAAGGCGACGTCGGTCGTGCCCATGCGCCCCGCCGCGTTGAGGCGCGGGATGAGCGAGAAGGGCAGCGCGTCCGCGGTGAGCGAGGCCAGGTCCACCCCCGCCGTCGCGGCGAGCGCCACGAGGCCGGGGCGCCCCGTGTGGCGCAGCCGCTCGATGCCGTCCGCGACGAGCGCGCGGTTCTCCCCCCTGAGCAGCATCATGTCCGAGATGGTGCCCAGGGTCGCGAGGTCGGTGAGGCCGCGCCAGAAGTCGGGCTCGCCGAGCCTGCGGCCGACCTCCGAGACCATCTTGAGCGCGACGCCGGCGCCCGCGAGCTCGCGGGAGGGGCAGCCCTCGCCGATCTTGGGGTCGGCGACGGGGACGCCCTCGGGCACGAGGTCGCCCGGCTCGTGGTGGTCGGTCACGACCACGTCGATGCCCTGGCCGAGCAGCCACGCGACCTCCTTGGCCGCCGCGATGCCGTTGTCGACCGTCACCAGCAGGTCCGGGTGGCAGGCCTCGATGACGCGGTCGAGCGCCTCGCGCGAGAGGCCGTAGCCCTCGCCGAAGCGGTGCGGGATGAAGGGCGACACCTTGGCGCCGAAGTGCCTGAGGCCGAGCGTCAGGATGCAGGTGGCGGACATGCCGTCCACGTCGAAGTCGCCGAAGACCGCGATCTTCTCGCCGCGCGCGATGGCGCCCATGACGCGCTCCGTGGCCTCCGCCATCCCGGGGATCGCGAGGGGGTCCGCCAAGTCGCGCTCGAGGGAGGGCTCAAGGAAGCGGCGTGCCTCCTCCACGTCCGAGAGGCCCCGGGCCACCATGACGCGGGCGACCAGCGGGGAGACGCCGAGCTCGGAGACGAGGGCGGCCTCGGCACCGGGGTCGGTGCCGAGGATCTCCCAACGCGCGCTTGAGGCGAGGCCGGCCATGGCGCTACTCCGCGCCCTTGGCCGGCGCGGGGGCCGAGGCGCCGTACTTGGCCTCGAGCTTCGCCCACTTGGGCTCGTGGGTCTTCCAGACCGCCAGGAGCGGGGAGGCGACGGCGAAGCTCGAGTAGGTGCCGAGAAGCTCGCCGACGAGCAGCGCGAAGGCGAAGCCCTTGAGGGTCTCGCCGCCGATCACCAGCATGCAGACGACCGGGACGATGGTCGTGAGCGTCGTGTTGATCGAGCGGATGAAGACCTCGTTGATCGAGAAGTTGCAGATCTGGTAGTAGGTGTGGTGGACGCCGTCCTTGAGCTGCTTGGCGTTCTCGTTGGTGCGGTTGAACTCCACCACCGTGTCGTAGAGCGAGTAGCCCATGATCGTGAGGAGGGCGGCGACCACGTTGGGCGTGATGGGGATCTGGGTCCAGGCGTAGACGCCGACCGTGATCACGAGGTCGTGCACGAGCGCGACGACCGCGCAGATCGACATCTTGAACTCGTAGCGGATCGAGACGTACGCGATGATCGCGAGGATGGCCACGAAGAAGGCCATGAGCGAGGAGCGCGTGATGTCGGCGCCCCAGTCCGGGCCGATCGTGGTGACCGTGTAGGAGTCCGAGGGGAGCCCGAGCGCCTCCGCCGTCTGGGCCGCGTGCTGCGTCGCCACGGCCGGGTCGGTCGTGTCGGAGCGGACGAGGAAGCCCTCGACGCCGTTCGCGAGGGTCGTCTGGACCGTCGGGTCCTGCTCGCCCGAGTCGACCAGCGCGGAGCGGAGCTGCTCGATCGTGACGTCGCCCGTGCCGTTGAAGTCTATCTGGGTGCCGCCGCGGAACTCGATGCCGAGCACGAGCCCGCGCACGACGAGGCCCACCAGCGCGAGGGCGACGAGCGCGACGGAGACGACCAGGAACTGCCTGCGGTGAGCGATGAACTGGATCTCGTGGGAGAAGTGGCTACGCATCGCGCACACCCCCCTTCACGGCCGCCGAGCGCGCGGCCTCGGTCTTCTTCCTTCCCTCTTCGACGTCCGCGGCCACGCCCCAGAACCCGGGGTGGCGCTCGATGGGGCCGGCGGCGAGCAGCCTCAGCATGGGGACCTTGAAGCAGAACATCGTGATCACGTCGCACACGACGCCGAGCGCCAGCGTGAGGCCGAAGCCCTTGACCGAGCCGACGGCGACGAAGAAGAGGGCGAGCGCGGTCACGAGGGTGACGACGTCCGCGTCGAGCGAGGTGGCGACGCCGTGCTTGGACCCGCTGACCGAGGCGTTCTTGACGCTGCGCCCCATGCGGATCTCCTCGCGGAAGCGCTCCAGCACGAGGATCGAGGAATCGGCCGCCGAGCCCGTCGTGAGCACGATGCCGGCGAGGCCGGGCAGGGTGAGCGAGAACGCCCCGAAGGACGAGAGCAGGGCGAGCATCCCCAGGTAGATGATGCCGAAGACGGCAAGCGAGCCCATGGTGAGCAGGCCCAGGCCCTGGTAGAAGACGAACAGGTAGGCGACCACGAGCGCCACGCCGACGCCGATGGCGACGATGCCCTGGTTGAGCGAGTCCTGGCCGAGGGTGGGCCCGACGACGCGGCTCTCGCTCATCGTGAGCGTGACGGGCAGCGAGCCGGAGTCGAGCACCGTCTTGAGGTTCGTCGCCTCGTCGAGGGCGAACTGGCCGGTGATGGACACCTTGCCGTCGGTGATCTCGCTCTGCACCGCCGGGGCGGACTCCACGACGCCGTCGAGCACGATCGCGATCCTGCCGTTGGTGGGGGCGAGGTCCTTGGTGACCTCGGCGAACTTCTGCGTGCCCTCGTCGTCGAAGGTGATGTTGACCGCGTAGTAGCCGGTCGAGGCGTTGGATGCCTGGCCCACCGAGGTCTGGGTGATGGAGGAGCCGTCGAGGAAGGCGGTGTAGGTGCCCTCCTTGAGCTTGACGCCCTCGGTGCCGGCGTTGAGCTTGGCGAGCGCGTCCGCGTCGCCGATCTCGTCGAGGCGGACGAACTCGAGGTGGCCCGTCTGGCCGATGGCGGAGACGGTCTGCTCCGCGTCGGTCGCGCCGGGAATCTGAACCAGGATCGAGTTGGAGCCCTGCTGCTGGACGCTCGCCTCGTTCGCGCCGAGCGAGTTGACGCGCTGCTGCACGATCTGGGTGGCCGTGGCCATGTCCTCCGAGCTCGGGGCGGAGCCGTCGGAGGTGGTCGCCGTCATGATGACGGAGACGCCGCCCTGGATGTCGAGGCCCTGCGTGATCCTCTCGTCGAGCGGCGTGAAGCCGAAGACGCAGACGCCGAGCGCCACGAGCAGGACCACGAGCGTGGTGACGTAGCGCCTCCTGTCGCGCGACACCCTGCGCCCTCCCGAGCGCCTGCCGCCGCGCGGGGCGCGGTGCGCCTTGCCCTGTGCCCCCTCCGAGGCCTTCCAGCGGTCGACGCCGCTCGGCTGGCCGGAGGGGCCGTTCTTTCTCGCCATAGAAACGTCCTCACGATCGGGGCGGGCGCGGGCGCCCGCCTGGTTCAACCCAACCATTATATGTAGGTCCGCCCCACGCGTCCCGCGCGGAGGGCGGCGCCCGCCGCCCTCCGGCCCCTAGCACTCCCGGGACGCCGGGAGGTCCATCCAGCCGCGCACGAAGGCGCCGTAGGTGCCGTCCAGGATGCTCTGGCGCGCCCGCCTCATGAGCTCGAGGAGGAAGTAGAGGTTGTGGAGCGAGAGGAGCGTGGCGCCCAGGATCTCGTGCTGGCGCACGAGGTGGTGTAGGTAGGCGCGGGTGAAGCCGCCCGCGCAGGCCGGGCAGCCGCAGCCCGGCTCGAGCACCTCGTGGTCGTGCGTGAAGCGGGCGTTCCTGAGGTTGAGCTTGCCCTCGGTGGAGAAGGCCGTGCCCATGCGCGCCGTCCTCGTCGGCAGGACGCAGTCGAACATGTCGATGCCGCACGCGACGCCGCGCACGAGCGTCGTGGGGTTGCCCACCCCCATGAGGTAGCGCGGCTTGCCCTTGGGCATGTGGTCCGAGACGAGCGGCGCGAGGGTCTCGAACATCGTCTCGTGGTCCTCCCCGACCGAGTAGCCCCCGATGCCGTAGCCGGGGAAGTCCCCGCACTCCTCGAGGTGCCGCAGGCTCCTGAGGCGCAGGTCCATGTGCATGCCGCCCTGGACGATGCCGAACAGCGCCTGGTCGGGCCTCGTGTGGCTCTCCCAGCAGCGCTCGGCCCACGCGCTCGAGAGCTCGACGGCGCGCTCCACGAAGGGGCGCGGCGACGGGTAGCCCGGGCACTGGTCGAGCTGCATCACGATGTCCGCGCCAAGGTCCTCGGCGATCCGCATGTTGCGCTCGGGCGTCCAGGTGACGTAGGTGCCGTCGTAGTCGACGGTGCGGAAGGTCACGCCGTCGCTCGAGAGGCGCACGTTGTCGGCATGGCTGAAGACCTGGAAGCCGCCCGAGTCCGTGAGGATGGGCCCGTCCCAGCGCATGAACTCGTGCAGTCCGCCCATCTCCCGGACCAGGGCCTCGCCGGGCCGCTGGCTCAGGTGGTAGGTGTTGGCGAGGATGATCTTCGCCCCGAGGTCCTCGAGCTGGCTCGGCAGGACGCCCTTCACGGTCGCCTTGGTGCCCACCGGCATGAAGATGGGCGTGGGGACGTCGCCGTGGGGGGTGTGCAGGACGCCCGCGCGCGCGTGCGTCTCCGGGTCCTCCGCGACGATGTCGTAGCGAAACCAGCGGCCCTTCTCCCCGCCCTCCTGGCGGGGACGTCCGTCTGCCATGGGCCCTCCTCTCTCGCGCGGCCCGCTCCCGCGGGCGCGCCCCTCGAACAAAAAGCCCGGCGCAAGGCGCCGGGCGGATGGTGCGCGTATGGTCTTGCGAGGGCGCGTCTACTCGCCGAAGCCGCCGTCGATGAGGGCGATCAGGGCGTCGAGGGCCTGCTGCTCGTCGGGGCCGTCGCACGCGACCTCGACCTTGGTGCCGGAGCCCATGCCGGCGGCGAGGATCATCATGATGGACTTGGCGTTCACGGGAGCGGTGCCCTTGTCCACGTCCTTGATGGTGACGGAGGACTGGTACTTCTTGGCCTCGGTCACGAAGACGGAAGCGGGACGAGCGTGAAGACCAGTGGCGTTGACAATCGTCGTCTGCTTAGAAACCATGATGGTGCTCCTTCTTCTCCTTGCGCTCACATGGGTCCGCCCCATGCACTACCGACTATCTTAAACGAAACGAAATGCATTTTACACACAATCGGCGTGCCCATCTGCGACTTCTTCAATCCTCGGCAGATTTCCCTATAAGAACACCAAGACTCGGGGCACAGGCGTCGGGAGACGGTCGCATCCGGTCCGCGGACGGCGTTTGGAGGGGCGAGGGCGGCGCCGCTGCGGGGCCGGCGCGGAGGGCGCGGACGCAGGGGACGACAAGGGCGCGGCCGGTGCTCCGGGGCGCGGGGGCGCTGCGAACGTGTTGATTCGCGGCGCCGGGCGCCGCGTCTGGAACTGCCGGCGGCGTGGTGTATCTTCTATGGCTAGGCGGTGCCGCTCACCCGGCCCGCCCGCACCCGGGCTATCGGCACCGCGCGAAAGGACGGCAATGGCAAGGCACGCAAGGAAGGCAGCACCCGACCCCACGCCGAGGAACCAGGACGCGCGCGCGGCCGCGGGCACGGAGGAGGCGGCGCAGGCCGCCGTCGCAGGCGCCGCGGGCGACGGGGCCAGGGCCCCCGAGGCCGCCGGGCGCGGGGGGCGCTCGCGCAGGCGCGCCGGGTCCGAGGGGGGCGCCGCGGCCGAGCGGGGCGCCAAGGCGCCCAAGGGCGACGCGGCGCGCAGGCGCTCCTCCCTGAGCGGGGGCTTCTCCGCCCTGAGGAAGGTCCGCAAGGCGAACAAGGACCTCGGCGCCGCCCAGGCGGAGCTGCGCCAGCTCCGCCAGATGCTCCAGGACGACCGCGACCTCCTCGCCCACCGCGAGCAGGTCGAGCGCGACTACCCGCAGATCCTCGCCGCCCAGAACGCGGAGATGAAGGCGGCGTCGGCCACCTCGGCGCGCGCCGGCGAGCGGGCGGCCTCCCTCGCCGACGAGCGCGGCAGGCTCCTCGCCGACCTCGAGCGGATGAAGGCCGACCACGAGCGCGAGCTGCGGCCCTTCAGGAACCTCATGGACTCCTCGCGCAGCCGCGCGGACGACTCGGCCCGCAAGCTCGCCGACGCCAAGCGCGTGCTCAAGGGCGCGGAGTCCCGGGTCGCCGACGAGACGAAGAGGCGCGACCAGCGCATCAAGACCGCCAACCGAGACGTGGACAGCGCCCAGGAGCGCCTCCGCAAGCTCGAGGCGGAGATCTCGGCGCTCGAGGGCGACGCGCAGGCCGTGCCCGGGGCCATCGAGAAGGTCAAGGCGGAGCGCGAGCTGGAGCTCTCCCACATCGAGACCGCCAAGGGCGACGTGGCGCGCATCGGCGCCGAGTGCGCCGAGGCCGTCGACGCCGCCCAGCGCGAGCTCGTCTCCCGCCAGGTGCTCGCCGAGGAGGCCGAGCGCGAGGTCAGCTCCACCAAGCAGGAGGCGACCGCGCGCAAGGAGGAGTACGAGCGCCTCTTCAAGCAGGCGAGCGCCGAGGAGAAGCAGCTCGAGGACCAGGCCAAGGCCAAGGAGGACGCCGCCAAGGAGGCCACCAAGGCCAAGGAGGCGGCCGACAAGCGCGTCGAGGCCGCCAGGCAGGTCCTCGGCGAGGCGAACGAGATCCACGGCAACCCCGCGACGACCCAGGGCCTGAGGGAGCGCATCGCCAACGAGAAGCGCGACGCGGACGCCAAGCAGGCCGAGGTCGACGCCCTCAAGCGCACGGCGGCCGAGCTGAAGCGCCGCACGCGCGCCTCGCGCGTCGTCTTCGTCCTGGCGTGCGTGGTCATCCTCGCCGCGGCGATCGTCGCGCTGTGGTACTTCACCCAGAGGCGCTAGCGCACCTCCCGCCTGCCGCGGCCGGCGGGCCGGCCGTGCGCGGTCCGGCGGCTAGCGGATCAGCATCGCGTCGCCGAAGCTCAGGAAGCGGTAGCGCTCGTCGATGGCCGCCTGGTAGGCGGCCATGATCTGCTCGCGCGTGGCGAAGGCCGAGACGAGCATCATGAGCGTCGAGCGCGGCACGTGGAAGTTGGTGATGAGCCCGTCCACCACGTGGTAGGTGGAGCCGGGCATGAGGTAGAGCTGCGTCCTGGCGTCCCTGCGCTCCACCAGGTCCCCCCTGCCGAGGGTCCTCGCGGAGTCCGGCGCGTCCTCGAAGCGGCGCGCGACCATGGGCGGCTCGGAGGCGGGCGCCTCGGGGTCGAAGGCGCTCTCCAGCGAGCGCACCGACGTGGTGCCCACGGCGATCACGCGGTGGCCGGCCGCCTTGGTGGCGTGCACCGCGTCGACGACCTCCTGCGGGACGTGGTAGCGCTCGGTGTGCATGACGTGCTGGGTAGGGTCGTCCTCCTCGACGAGGCGGAAGGTGTCGATGCCCACCTCGAGCTCGACGGTCTGCCAGCCCACGCCCTTCTCGCGCAGGGAGGCGATCAGCTCGGGCGTGAAGTGCAGGCCCGCCGTCGGGGCCGCCGCCGAGTGCTCCTCGTGCATGGCGTAGACGGTCTGGTACTTCTCGGGGTCGCCCTCGTACTGGGTGATGTAGGGCGGCAGGGGCACGTGGCCCGCCTTGTGGATGGCCTCGTCGAGCGTGAGGCCCTCCGCCGGCTCGAAGCGCACGAGGCGCCCGCCGCGGTTGTCCTCCAGGTAGTCGACGACCTCGGCCGTGAGCACGACCGGCCAGCTCGCGGGCGCGTGAGCCCCGCCCTCGCGGTACTCGATGCGCGCGCCCTGCTTGAGGCGCTTGCCCGGCTTGACCAGGCACTCCCACACGCCGCCCATCGGGTCGAGGTCCTCGCGGCGCTTGAGCAGCAGCGTCTCCGCGACGCCGCCGCTGCCGGCCTTGTGCCCCATCAGGCGCGCGGGCATGACGCGGGTGCGGTTGGCGACGAGCAGGTCCCCCGGCTCGAGGTAGTCCCCGACGTCGCGGAAGCGCCTGTGCTCGAGCGAGCCGTCCTCGCGGTCCAGGACGAGGAGCCTGCAGGAGTCCCTCGGCTCCGCCGGGGCCTGGGCGATGAGGTCGTCGGGCAGAGGGTAGTCAAAGTCGTCAGTGCGCATGCGGGTCCTCTCCTTGGGTACTGGCGCAAGCCTCCCCGCGCCGACCGCCCATTCTAGCGCGTCGGGCGCGGGGAGGGCGCCGGAGGCCGCGCCCGCCTTCTGCCGCCCCGGCGCCCGGCGCCGGGGCGGGGGCGCGCTACCCGACCCTGAGGAGCGGCTCGCCCACCTTGAGCAGGGGCATGCCGTCGATCCTGGTGCCGCTCTCGGCGACCAGGGTCACGGCGCGCTCGTCCGCGTTGGTCACGGAGACGATGACCACGGGGTCGAAGCCCGCCTCCGCGATCCTGTCGGCGTCGAAGGCGAGGAGGGGCTGGCCGGCGAAGACGTTCTCCCCCGCCTCGACGAAGCGCTCGAAGCCCTTGCCGTCCATCTTCACCGTGTCGATGCCGACGTGCACGAGCACGTCCGCGCCGTCCGCCGTCCGGATGCCGATGGCGTGGTTGGTGACCATGGTGACCTCGACGCGCCCGTCCGCGGGGGCGAAGACCACGCCGCCCATGGGCAGGATCGCGGCGCCCGCGCCGAAGATCCCCTGCGAGATGGTCTTGTCGTTGACCTTGTCGAGGGGTACGAGCAGGCCCGAGACCGGCACGTAGATGGCGTCCGGCTCGGTCCTGAAGCGCGCGGCCTTGGGGGCGCTGGGGGTGGAGGCGCCACCGCCCATGATCTTGCTGAGGAAGCCCATACTCTGCCCTTCTCTTCGTCGTGGCGCCGTCGCCACTTTGTTATGACAATTATCCGCCAACTTTCGGCGGCCGAGAAGGGCGCGCACGGGAACGGCGCGCGCAGGGCCGCGAGCGCGGGCCGGGGCCGCCGCCTCAGCGCTCCCGCGCCCCCTCGGCCGGAGCGGAGGCCCGCGCCGCGGCGGAGCGGGCCGCGCGCGCCGCGGCCTTGGCGGCCTTGCGCTCGTCGCGCGCCCGGTGGCGCTCGTCGGCGGCCTCCGCCGCGCTGAAGCGGCAGCCGCAGTAGTTCTGCCGGTACATCCCCAGCCCGCGCGACTCCGCGACGGACTCCGGGTAGTGCGGGCGGAAGTCGCGCCAGACCGGGGTGAGCCCGTTGGCGCGCGCCGCCGCCACGAGCGCCTCGCGGCACTCGTCGAAGAGCTGGTACGGGGAGACGGCGAGCGTGGTGCTCACGTACTCGAAGCCCTCCCGCCTGGCCACGCGGCAGGCCTCCTGGAGGCGCACGGCGTAGCAGGCGCGGCAGCGACGGGCGCGCTCTGCGCCCGCGGGCGCCACGACGCGCTCCCAGGCCTCCCTGTCGTCCGCGCCGACGAGGAGGTCGACGTGCGCGACGTCGGCCGCCCACGCGCGCAGCACCGACAGGCGCAGGTCGTGCTCGGCCACGGGCTGGATGTTGGGGTTCGTCCAGCAGATGGTGGGCTCGAAGCCCTCCTCGCGCAGGTACTTGACCGGCTCGAGCGAGCACGGCGCGCAGCAGGCGTGCAGCAGCAGCCTTCGCCCTCCTTGCATGTGACCCCCCATCGCCGCCGCCTACGCGAGCAGCCGTATCCCGAACTCGAAGTCCTCCACCCTCGTGGCCTCGCGCGTGCGCGCGATCGCCCACGCCATGCCGAGGTCCCCCGTGCAGCCCGCCAGGTGGAGCACGAAGAGCCACCAGCCGAGCAGAGGCAGGGACAAGGTAGCACACACGGCGAGGAAGGCGCAGCTCAGAAGCACCGCCGGGGCGAGAAGGACCGCGCAGAAGCGCCCGCGCGAGATCACCGTGCCCACTGCCGAGGTGGTGAGCATGCCGGGCTCGTGGCCGAAGCGCACGCGCGTCCGCGGCCCTCCCGCGAGCCTGAAGGCCGCCGCGTGGACGAGCTCGTGGACGGGCAGGGCGGCAAGCGAGACGAGAGCGAGCGCGAGCAGCCAGGCGGGCCCCACGCGCTCGGAGGAGAGGCCCGGCGCGAGGGCCCATGCGGCGGAGACCGCGCAGCCGACCGCCACGACGGCGAGCGAGCCCCGGGTCATCTGGCGGCGGAGGCCCTCGTCCTCGAGGACGTTCACCTCGCGCACGACGCGCCCGGGCGCGGGCTCCCCCTCCCCCGCACGACCATCCCGACCTGGCACGCTGTCCCGGGCCATCCAGCACCGCCCTCCTCGCGAGCGGGCACGCCTCGCCCTGCCAGCCACGCCCGCGCCGTTGTGTGATAATTCATAGCACTTATGAGTCGACAAGGGGCACCCACGCACGTGCCCTGCACAAGTGACAAGGAAGCACGAATGTCTCCAGAAGCCTCAGCGGCAACGCGTCCCACGTTCCCCCACCGCGCCGTCATCACCGGCGGCATGCCCTACGGCAACAAGAACCTGCACTTCGGCCACATCGGCGGCGTCTTCGTGCCGGCCGACTTCTTCGCGCGGTTCCTGCGCGACCGCATCGGCAGGGAGAACGTGCTGTTCGTCTCCGGGACGGACTGCTACGGCTCGCCGATCATGGAGGGCTACCGTAAGAAGGTCGCCGAGGAGGGCTACGAGGGGACCATCACCGACTACGTGCGCGCCAACCACGAGGCCCAGAAGGCGGCCCTCGACGCCTACGGCGTGAGCCTCGACCTGTTCGCCGGCTCCGGGCTCGAGCCCGCCCGCGAGTTCCACGCGCGCCTCTCCGCCGAGGTCATCGAGCGCCTCCACGAGCGCGGCTACCTCCACAAGATGAGCACCCGCCAGTTCTACGACGTCAAGGCCGGCCAGTTCCTGAACGGCCGGCAGGTCGTCGGCCGCTGCCCGGTGCGCGGGTGCAAGTCCGAGAAGGCCTACGCCGACGAGTGCGACCTCGGCCACCAGTTCGACCCCGAGGAGCTCATCAACCCCGTCTCGCAGCTGACCGGCACCACCCCCGAGCTGCGCCCGGTCGACAACTGGTACTTCGACCTGCCCGAGTTCAAGGGCACGCTCGACGAGCTCATGGAGAGGTGGGACGATGACCCGCAGGTGCGCGCCATCGTCACCAAGACGGTGCGCGAGACCCTCGTCGAGCCCGTGATCTACGTCCAGAGCAAGTTCCGTGAGAGCTTCGACGCCTGCGAGGGGAGGCTGCCGGCCCACACCGTCCACGAGGCGGAGGGCAACCAGTCGTCCTTCTCCGTCGAGTTCTCCGACTGGCGCGAGCGCGACGCCGCCCGCGAGGTCCTCGAGGGGGCGGGCGTGCGCTTCCGCACCGGCAAGACCCTGCTGCCGTTCCGCATCACCGGCAACATCGAGTGGGGCGTGCCCGCCCCCGACCTCGAGGGCACCCACGGCCTCACCGTCTGGTGCTGGCCGGAGTCGCTCTGGGCGCCGATCAGCTTCGTGCAGACCGCCCTCGCGCTCGCGCCCGAGGGCCGCTACTCCTCCACCGACTGGCGCGACTGGTGGTGCGCAGACGACGCGAGGGTCTACCAGTTCATCGGCCAGGACAACATCTACTTCTACTGCGTGGCCCAGCCCGCGATGTGGGAGGCGCTCGACTGGGGCCTCTTCCAGGACACCCCGGTCGCCAACTACCACATCCTCTTCATGAACAAGAAGGCCTCCTCCTCCGGCGCCATCAGGCCGCCCATGGCCGCGGAGCTCCTCGAGCACTACACCGCCGAGCAGCTGCGCTGCCACTGGCTCTCGCTCGGCCTCGACCAGAAGGCGGTCTCCTTCGCGCCGAAGCCCTACGACACCTCCGTGAGCCACAGGGACAAGGCGACCGGCGAGGAGGTGCTCGTGCGGGACGACCCCAAGGTGGCGGACCCCGCCCTCAAGGAGTCGGCCTTCCTGACCAACATCTTCAACCGCATCGCGCGCAGCTGCCTGTACGGCGCCCAGCGCGCCTGCGGCGGGCGCCTGCCGGAGGAGCGCGCCACGGACGAGGTGCGCAGGTCCTGCACCGAGGCGACCCTCGCCTTCGAGCGCGCCGCCTACCTCTTCGACGCGCACGGCGCGCTGGCCGTGGCCGAGGCGTTCGGCCGCGAGGCCAACAAGCGCTGGGGTGAGGAGTCCAAGGCCGCCAAGGACGACGAGGCCGCCTACCGCCAGGCGCTCGCCAACGCCTTCGCCAGCCTGCGCACCCTGGCGCTGCTCATGCACCCCGCCGCGCCCGCCGGCTGCGAGCGCATCTGCGACCACCTCGCCTTCCCCCACGAGCTGTTCTTCTCCTGGGACAACGCCTTCGCGGAGCCCGCGGAGCTCTGCGAGAGGCTCGGCGAGAGGCCCGGCGACCACGCCCTGGTGGAGCTCCCGCCGCGCTTCGACTTCTTCGAGAAGCACCCGTCCCAGCTGAGGTAGGCATGGCAGAGAAGGACATGGGGCCCACGCCCGCGGCGCGGCGCACGCCGCCGGCTCCCCCCGCGCCGCACTTCCCGCGCCCCTACGCGCGCCCGTCCATGGCGCCCGACCGGGCCTTGGCCCACGTGACGCCCGACGGCGCGCGCATCGCCGCCTTCGTCTACGGCGGGGGCCTCGCCGGCGCCCCCGTGCTCGTGCTGCACGGAAACGGCGAGGAGCACGGGATCTTCGGGCCCGTGGTCGACGCCGCCGTGCGCGCGGGCCACCCCGTCGTGGCCCTGGACTCGCGCGCGCAGGGCCGCTCCACGAGGGGGACCGCGCCGCTCACCTACGAGCTCATGGCCCAGGACGCCGCGGGCGCCCTCGAGGGGCTGGGGCTCGCCCCCGCGCACGTCCTGGGCTTCTCGGACGGCGCCATCGAGGGGCTGCTCCTGGCCCGCGACAGGCGCGAGCTCGTGCTCAGCCTCGTCTCGGTGGGGGCCAACCTCACGCCGGAGGGCGTGCGCGACGACGACGGCTGGCTCGAGTCCTCGCGCGAGGCGCTCGAGGCGTGGGCGGACTGGTGGCACGAGGGCGAGGGGGCCTCGCTCGTCCGCTCCGGCGCCGTCGACCCCGCCCTGCTCTCCCCCACCCCCGACGAGGCGGCCCGCGAGGCCGAGCTGCTGCGCCTCATGGAGGTCGAGCCGCACGTCGACGCCGCCTCCCTCGCCGCCGTGCGCTGCCCGACCACCGTCGTCGCCGGCGAGCACGACGTGATCGAACCCTCCGAGACCCGCGCGATCTTCTCCGCCGTTCCTGACGCGCGGCTGGTCGTCCTCGAGGGGCTGGGGCACTCCGTCCCCAAGCAGGACCCCCGCGCCCTCGCGCGCCTCCTGCTCGAGACGGTCGGGTTCGCCGAGCGCCGCTAGGCACCCCGCGCCGCGCCGGCCCGGGTTGCCACCCCCAGGACGCGCCTCGCGGGAGGCGGCCTCGCGGGTATGTGTAGATGTCAAGGTACCGAAGGTCTTTTCTTTCGGTACCTTGACTCTTTTTTGCTAGGTACCTAGCATTCCATACGCAAGATGGTATAGGACAAGCGAAAGGAGGGTCCGTGGACACGAAGACGTCCCGTGGGACCGACGCTCCCGAGAGCGAGTGGTCGGTTGACCACAGGATCATCCGCGACCTCGCCTGCCTCGGCAGCTTCCTGCACACGCACGGGGGCGGGCGCGGCGGCATGAGCCACGTGCTCATACGGCTCCTCGCCGAGGACGGCAGGCAGACCCTGCGCGACCTGCAGGACGCCATGGGCATCAGCTCCGCCGCGCTCTCGGAGGCCGTGGGCAAGCTCGAGGCCAAGGGCCTCATCACCAAGAGCGTCTGCGAGGAGGACGCGCGCCAGCGCGCCGTCGCGCTCACGCCGGCGGGCCAGGAGGAGGCGAGGCGCCTCCTCGCGCAGCAGAACGAGTTCCGGGAGGACTTCCTGGGGACCCTGGACAGGGACGAGCGAGAGCAGCTCGCCGACATGCTCGACGCGCTCCTCGCGCACTGGCGGGAGACGAACGAGAAGAGGGGGAGTGCCAATGGCAAGGCGTAAGCTCACCGAGGAGCAGCAGGCCGCCACGAGGCGGGAGGAGGAGGAGATCGAGAGCCACCAGCGCTCGGACGCCGGCGCGAGCCTCACCCTGCGACAGATCCTCTCGACGCTCGGCGGCTCCATCAGGGAGTACCGCAGGACCTCGCTTCTGACGCCCGTGCTGGTCGTCGGCGAGGTCGTGATCGAGTGCGTCATCCCGTTCATCACGGCGAGCCTCATCGACTCGCTGCAGGCCGGGGCCGGCCTCGACGTGATCGGCAGGACCTCCGTCGTCCTCGTCGCCCTGGCGCTGCTCTCGCTGGTCTGCGGCGCCACGGCGGGCGTCACCTGCTCCGTCGCGGCGACCGGCTTCACCAAGAACCTCCGCCACGACATGTTCGCCAACATCCAGCGGTTCTCCTTCTCCAACATCGACCGCTTCTCGACGGGCTCGCTCGTGACGCGCCTCACCACCGACGCCAACAACGTGCAGTTCGCCTACATGAACATCATCAGGACCGCGATCAGGAGCCCCATGATGCTCGTCTTCGCGATCGTGATGGCCTACGTCACCGGCGGCTGGATGGCGACGGTCTACGTGGCCGTCTCGATCGTCCTCGGGTTCCTCCTCTTCCTCATCGCCGCCAAGGTGATGCCGATGTTCAAGCGCGTCTTCCGCAAGTACGACCGCCTGAACGACTCGGTCGAGGAGAACGTCTCCGGCATCCGCGTCGTGAAGGGCTTCGTCCGCGAGGAGCACGAGAAGGAGAAGTTCAACGCCGCCTCCGGCGCGCTCTACCACGACTTCGTCCACATCGAGCGCATCCTGGCGAACAACATGCCGCTCATGAACCTGGCCGTCGACGTCGTCTACACCTTCGTGATCTACTTCGGCTCCATGGCGATCGTGCGCTCCGCCGGCGCCGCGATGCAGGTCGGCCAGCTCTCGGCCCTCATCACCTACAGCTTCGCCATGCTCATGTCCCTCATGATGTTCTCGATGATCTTCGTGATGGTCACCATGAGCGAGGAGAGCGCGCGGCGCATCTGCGAGGTGCTCCTCGAGGAGCCCGACCTCGCGAGCCCCGAGGACGCGCTCACCGAGGTCCCGGACGGCTCGATCGACTTCGACCACGTGAGCTTCGAGTACTCCGCCGACGCCGACCGCATGGCCCTGACCGACATCGACCTGCACATACGGAGCGGCGAGGTCATAGGCGTGGTCGGCGGCACCGGCTCGTCCAAGTCCACCCTCGTGCAGCTCATCTGCCGCCTCTACGACGCGACCGAGGGCACGGTCAGGGTGGGCGGCCACGACGTGCGCGAGTACGACCTCGACACCCTGCGCGACAAGGTGGCCGTGGTGCTGCAGCGAAACGTCCTCTTCACCGGCACGATCAAGGAGAACCTGCGCTGGGGCGACGCGGACGCCACGGACGAGGAGCTCGTCGAGGCGTGCAGGCTCGCCCAGGCCGACGAGTTCATCCAGCTCATGCCCGACAAGTACGACACCCACATCACCCAGGGCGGCACCAACGTCTCCGGCGGCCAGAAGCAGCGCCTCTGCATCGCCAGGGCCCTGCTCAAGAGGCCGAAGGTGCTGATCCTGGACGACTCCACGAGCGCGGTCGACACCAAGACCGACAAGCTCATCCGCAAGGGCTTCAGGGAGTACATCCCCGAGACCACCAAGGTGATCATCGCCCAGCGCACCAGCTCGGTCGAGGACGCGGACCGCATCGTCGTGATGGACGACGGCCGGATCTCGGCCATCGGCACGCACGAGGAGCTGCTGCGCACGAGCGACATCTACCGCGAGACCTACACGTCCCAGAACAAGCAGTCCCACGACCTCAAGATGGGACAGGTCGCATCCGAGGAGGTGCACGACCATGAGTAGGCACGACATCGACGCCAAGTCGGGCGAGAGGGGCGCGGCGCCCCAGGCCGCCGGCAGGCCGGGCGAGGGCGCGCCCAAGGGCGGCCGCGGCCGCGCCGCGGCGCACCCCATGGCGACGCTCTCCAGGACCATCCGCCTGGCCTTCTCCTTCTATCCGGTCATGCTCCCGGTCATGATCGCGACGATCATGGTCGCGGCGCTCCTCACGTCGCTGCCCGCCGTCTACATGCAGCGCGCGATCGACGTGATCGGGCGCTACTGGCAGAGCGGCGACTGGGCCGGCGCGTCCAGGGAGATCGTCCCCATCGTCTTCGAGCTCATCGGCGTCTACGCGGTGGCGCTCGCCTGCAACGTCGTCCAAGCGCAGCTCGGCGCGATCATCACCCAGGGCACCCTCATGCACGTGCGCAACGACATGTTCGACCACATGGAGGACCTGCCCATCCGCTACTTCGACCAGAACGCCCACGGCGACATCATGAGCCACTACACCAACGACGTGGACACCCTGCGCCAGCTCATCGGCCAGGCGCTCCCCAACCTGCTCACGATGTTCCTGCAGATGGCCTTCACCCTCGTGGTCATGCTCTACTACTCCCTCGACCTCACCGTGGTCGTCCTCGCGGTCGTCGTGCTCATGGGCTGGCTCGTCAAGGCCATGGGCGGCCGCTCCGCCCGCTTCTTCCTGCGCCAGCAGGTCACCCTCGCCCAGGAGGAGGGCTTCGTCGAGGAGGCCATGAACGGCGAGAAGGTCATCAAGGTCTTCACGCACGAGGCCGCCGAGCAGGAGCAGTTCGACGCCGTCAACGAGGAGCTCTTCGAGGCCTCCAAGGCCGCCAACATCTACGGCAACACGCTCGGCCCCATCCTCTTCAACCTCGGCAACCTCGCCTACGTGCTGGCCGCGCTCGCGGGCGGCGTCATGATGGCCACCTCCTTCCCCAACCTCGCCCTCTCCGGCATGGCGATGGGCGTCGACATCATCGTCCCCTACCTCAACCTCACCAAGCGCTTCGCCGGCTCGATCGGCCAGACCTCCCAGCAGATCAACTTCGTGGTCATGGGCCTGGCCGGCGCCGAGCGCATCTTCGGGCTGCTCGACGAGGAGCCCGAGGCCGACGAGGGCTACGTCACGCTCGCCAACATGGCCTCCGAGGGCGGCAGGCTCGTGGAGACCCGCGAGCGCACCGACCTCTGGGCCTGGAAGCACCCCCACACGGACGGCTCCGGGCTGACCTACACGCCGCTTCGGGGCGACGTCCGCCTCGAGCACGTGAGCTTCGGCTACACGCCCGACCACGAGGTCCTGCACGACGTCAGCCTCTACGCCAAGCCCGGCCAGAAGGTCGCCTTCGTCGGCGCCACGGGGGCGGGCAAGACGACGATCACCAACCTGATCAACCGCTTCTACGACATCTCCGAGGGCAAGATCCGCTACGACGGGATCAACATCGAGAAGATCAGGAAGGGCGACCTGCGCAGCTCGCTCGGCATCGTCCTGCAGGACGTGAACCTGTTCACCGGCACCGTGATGGACAACATCCGCTACGGCCGGCTCGACGCGACGGACGAGGAGTGCGTCCAGGCGGCCAAGCTCGCCGGCGCCGACTCCTTCATCGAGCGCCTCCCCAAGGGCTACGACACCTGGCTCACCGACAACGCCGAGCAGCTCTCGCAGGGCCAGCGCCAGCTCCTCTCGATCGCGCGCGCCGCGGTGGCCGACCCGCCCGTGATGATCCTGGACGAGGCGACGAGCTCCATCGACACGCGCACCGAGCAGATCGTGCAGCGCGGCATGGACGCCCTGATGAAGGGCCGCACGACCTTCGTCATCGCGCACCGCCTCTCCACGGTCCGCAACGCCAACGTGATCATCGTCCTCGACCACGGCCGCATCATCGAGCGCGGCACGCACGACGAGCTGATCGCCCAGCGCGGCACCTACTACCAGCTCTACACCGGCGCCTTCGAGCTCGAGTAGCCCGGCGGCCGGCGGCCTCGGGCGCCCACCCGGGACGACAAGGACCACTGGCTCCTGCGGGGCCGGGGCGCAGGCCCCGGCCCCGCGCGCATGTGCGGAGGGGCCGAACCCCTGCCGGCCGCATGCCCGGCCCGCCCGCCGGCGGCTGCCCCCGGCCCCGCCCGGGCGCCGCGCCGCGACCGCGCACAGGATGTCCACGGCCATGGGATACCATGGCCCTCACGCTTCGAGGGCCCGGAGGGGCCCGCACGGACGGAAGGGGGCCTTATGGCACGCACGCTCGACTGGAGGGACCTCGGCCTCACGAGGCGCTCCCTGCTCGCGACCACGGCGCTCCTGGCCTCGACCGGGCTGCTCGGCGCCTGCGCGGGGCCCGCCTCGGGCCAGCAGGGCGCGGGCTCCGGCGACGCCGGGGGCTCCACGTCCTCCTCGGACGGCGCCTCCAACGGCGCCTCTGACGGCGCGCACGGCACCCGCGAGGACGCGACCCTCACGGCGCCCCTCGACAACGGCTACGACTCGGGTACCCACCACGCGGAGATAGCCGTGGCCGGCATGGGCACCATCGGCCTCGAGCTCGACGCGGACAGCGCGCCCATCACCGTGAGCAACTTCGCCGACCTCGCCGAGGCCGGCTTCTACGACGGGCTCACCTTCCACCGCATCGTCAAGGGCTTCATGGTCCAGGGCGGCGACCCCGCGGGCGACGGCACCGGCGGCTCGCCCCAGAGGATCAAGGGGGAGTTCGCCGAGAACGGCGTGCCCAACGCCATCCTGCACAAGCGGGGCACCATCTCCATGGCGAGGAGCTCCCAGGCGGACTCGGCGAGCTCGCAGTTCTTCATCGTCCACCAGGACTCGCCGAGCCTGAACGGCAAGTACGCCGCCTTCGGCCACGTGACCGACGACGACGGGCTCGCCGTGGTGGACGCGCTCGCCGAGGTGCCCGTCCAGGACTCCAACGGCACCGTCGCCAAGGAGGACCAGCCGGTCATCGAGTACGTGCGCATGGTCGACTGAGCACGACCCGCCTCACCCCCGCGCAGCGCGAGCCCGCGCGGCACGCCCCCCACCGACGAGACGAAAGGCCCACCCGGATGCAGACCAAGCCCCTCGAGACCGCCTCCCTCGCCCTGATCCCCGAGGACCTCGGCCCCGGCGCCCTCGGCTTCGACATCGCCCGCGGCACCGTGGCGAGCCATGGCGCGCCGATGGGCAGGATCTGGGTCCAGGGTCTCTCCCCCGACGGCGGCTCCGCGCCCGCGACGCTCGACTACGAGACGGGCCCGGAGCTCGAGCGCTCCGGACTCATGCCCGAGGCCATCCGCGAGGTGGAGCGGCTCGCCTTCGAGGGCCTCGGCCTGCCCGAGCTCCTCATCTCGCCGCGCCGGCTCGGGCGCGAGGCGCTCACGCGCGCGCAGTGGGAGGTCGCCGAGGCGGCCGACCCCGACCGCTCCTCCTACATCGCGAGCCAGCAGGCCGAGGCGCTCCGCATCATCGAGCACCAGCCGCGCGTCGCCTACGTGCGCTCCGGCGGCCAGACCGGCGCCGACCGCGGCGCCCTCGACGCCGCGCGCTCGCGCCGCGTCCCCTTCTGCGGCTGGTGCCCCCCGGGCGGCCTCGCGGAGGACCGCCCCACGGCGCCCGGCCTCCTCGCGGACTACCCCGAGCTCAGGGAGGGCGCGTCGGAGGGCTACGTCGAGCGGACCGCCTGGAACGTGCGCGACTCCCACGCCACCCTCGTCGTCGCGCCCGCGGGCCTGCAGCCCAAGAGCGGGACGGAGATGACCGTGCGCTTCGCGGAGAGCCTCCGCCGGCCGTGCCTCGTGATCTCGGGCCCCGAGGAGCTCGGCCGCGCGCGGGCGTGGCTCGAGGGCCTGCCCGGCGCCATCACGCTCAACGTGGCGGGGCCCCGCGAGAGCAAGACCCCCGGCACCTACGAGGCGACCTTCTCGGTCGTCAGCGCGCTCCTCGACGAGGCCTAGCCCAGGGCCGCCCTGCCGCGTGCGGCCGTGCGCCCGCACGCCGCCCGGCCCGCGCGCGGGCCCGCCCGCCTCACGCCCAGGCGAAGCGCGCGCCCTCGGGGTCGATCGCCAGCACCTCGGCGACCTCGCCGCCGAGCGCCTCGTCCATGGCGCGGCAGAACTCGTCCGCCTCGTCCGTGCGGACGAACGCCTGGATCGTGCCGCCGAAGCCGCCGCCGTGGATGCGCGCGGCGCCGCGCCCGCCGAGGAGCTCCTCGGCCACCGCGAGGGCCACCATCGCGGGCTGCTCCGCGGAGCCGCCGATCGACACGTTCTGCAGGTACATGGCGCTCGACGCGCCGGACAGGGTGGTCGCCTCGAGGAAGGCGGCCATGTCGTGCGCCTCGAGGGCGCGGAAGCGTGCCTCCACGATGCGCTCCTCCCTGAAGTAGTGCAGGGCGCGCAGCGTCGCCCGGTCGCCCAGGGAGGCGCGGACCTCCCCCAGGCGGTGCAGGAGGTCGGACTCGGAGACCTCGGAGAGGACCTCCCTGCCGAACGCCCTCGCCACCGCCTGCATCTCCTGCGGCACGGCCGCGTAGTCCGCGGTGTTGGCCGAGTGGTCCGCCCCCACCGAGACGAGGCAGAGCGCGAAGCCGTCGTCGGCGAAGTCGTAGTCGAGGCGGGTCACGTCCGGGCACCCCGCACAGGAGAAGTCCATGCGCGCGATGCCGCCGAGCGCCACCGCCATCTGGTCCATGAGGCCGCAGGGCTTCCCGAAGTAGTCGCGCTCCGCCGCCTGGGCGAGGCCTGCGAGCCGGGCGGCGTCGAGGGAGCCCTCGGCCCAGAGGCCGTTCATCGCCTGCGCGAGCGCGAGCTCGAAGGCCGCCGAGCTCGAGAGCCCGGAGCCCACGGCGACGCCGCTCGTGAGGTAGGCGTCGAAGCCGCACGCGGGGCGGACCCCAGCCCGTGCCATCCCCGCGGCGAGGCCGCGGACGAGCGCGGCGGACGAGTCCCTCTCGCCCACGCGCGCGTCGAGCTCGGAGAGGTCGACCTCGATGGGGTCGAACCCCTCGCTCGCCACGCGCGGGAGGCCGTCCGCACGCGGCGCGAAGACGCCCTGGACGTAGCGCCTGACCGCGCCCGCGACGACGGTGCCGCCCTCGTGGTCGGTGTGGTTGCCGGCGATCTCCGTCCTTCCCGGCGCCGTGACGAGCAGCACCCTGCCCGTCGGCTCCCCGAACCGCCCGCGGAACTGCTCGAGCGGCCAGACGCCGCCGTCCGTCGCGACCTCGCCCATGCTGCGCCCCCGATCCGCCCGGGACCTCCCGGGCCTGTCGTCACGTGACCCCCCGGCGGGCCGCTCGAGGCCGGCCAGGCCGTGCCCACTCTAGCCCACGGGACGCACGCCGAGCCCCGGGCGCGGCGTGCGGCCGCTAGGCGTCGCGATCCGCCCCACCTGCGGGCGGGACCTGGCGCGCCGCGAGGAGCTGGTCGAAAACGCTGGCGGCGGACTCGAAGCCGCCCGGCAGCACCACCGTGCTCGCGCCCTTCTGCGCGTAGGCGTTCATCATGTCGACCCACTGCGTGTACTCGAAGAGCCGGTTGGCCTCCGCCGAGGTCATCTCCGCGCCCTTTATGGTGTCGATGGAGGCCTTGATGCCCTCCGCGATCGCGACGCGCTGGTCTGCGATGCCCTTGCCCTCGGCGGCCATAGCCTCGGCGCGCGCCTTGGCGGCGATGACCGTCTTGGCGCGGGCCGCGTTGGCGTCGTTGGTCGCGCTCTCGAGGTTGTTCTTGGAGGCGATGATGCGGTTCATCGACTCCTGGACCTCCTGCGGAAGGCGGATGGAGGTGATGAGGGTGGTCACGAGGACGTAGCCGTAGCTCAGCATCTTCTTGGCCACGACCTGGTCGATGGACTGGGCGATCGCGTCCTTCTCGGAGAAGACCTCGTCGAGGGAGCGGTTGGGAATCTGGGAGCGCAGGGCGTCGGCCAGGTAGTCCTTCATCTGGGCGACCGGGTCCTTCAGGGTATAGAAGCTCTTCCACACGCCGCTGCCCTCGCCCTGCCCGAGGTCGGAGGAGTCCACGTGGTACTGGATCGAGACGTCGAGCTCGATGGTCACGTTGTCGGAGGTCTTGGCGTCGAAGGTCATGTGCTCGTCCTCGGTCATGAGGTCGACGTCGAAGGTGTGGTCGACGAAGGGCACCTTCACATGGAAGCCCGGGCCCGCTACGCCCACGAACCTGCCGAGGCGCTCGATGATGGCGACGTGCTGCTGGCGGACGACGTAGGCGGTGGAGAGGACGAGTGCCGCCACGACGACGAGAAGGACGATGAGCACGATCACGGTTGCCTCCTTGCTGGGACGCTGCGCGCCTTGGGTCCGACGCCTCGCGCACGGGGTGTCGTTCCAGACATCATGGGCCAAACCGCCACCCGGGCGCAAGCGGCCGCCGCGAAAGGCCCGCCGTAGACGCGGAGGGGCCACCGCGGCAGCCGGCTACGCGGAGGGGCCGCTCGTCGCGGCTGCCGTCCCTAGCGGCGGCGGGCGTCCCTCATGATCGAGAACACGACCCACAGGCCCAGGATCAGCGCGATGAGGAAGCCCAGGAAGCCGATCACGGGGATGCCGAAGATGACCGGCCGCACCCTGGCGTAGTAGATGACCGAGGACCCGATGAAGAGGCCGGCGATCACGATGCCCATGGTCAGCCGGTCGAAGGCGTGCGAGAAGTCCGCGATGGGGTCCGTGCTGCCCGGGACGTCGAGGTTCATGCGCAGCTGGCCGCGGGTGAGCATGTTCATCGCGAGCGGCGCCTCGGAGGCGGCGCGGAGCGCGCCGTGCAGCGCGGAGCGCCCCTCGCGCGCGAGGGCCTTGAGCTCGTCGGCCGTGAGGTCGAGGACGTCGAGGTGGGCCTTGAGGTGGCCGGAGATGATCTCGATCATGGAGACGCCCGGCAGGAACTCGTCGAGCAGACCCTCGAGGGTCACGAGGGAGCGCGCGAGCATGGTCACCGAGCCGGGCAGCTCGATGCCGTTGCGTCGCGCGAGCGAGATGACCGCGTTCACGAACGAGGCGATGTCGAGCTCGGAGAGGTCGGCCGTGCCGAAGTTCTCCATGATGAGGTCGAGGTCCTCGAGCAGGTGTGCGTGGTCCACGCCGTCGCCCGACGAGGGCACCGAGAAGCGCAGGAGGCCGTTCATCAGCCGCGCGGCGTCGCGCTCGCCCACCGCGTAGACGATGTCCCTGAGCGCGGCCCTGTCGTGCGCCGAGAGCCGGCCCATGATGCCTAGGTCGATGAAGACGATCTTGCCGCCGGACACGATGAGGTTGCCCGGGTGGGGGTCGGCGTGGAAGAAGCCGTCGTCGAGGATCTGCTTGGCGTAGTTGTCGCAGAGCTTGGTGCCGATCTCCTCCAGGTCGTAGCCGGCGGCGGAGAGGCGCTTGGTCTCCGAGATGGGGATGCCCTCCACGAACTCCATGACCACGACGTGCTGGGTGCACAGGCCGAGGTAGGGCTTCGGGCAGCCCACGAAGGCGCAGTCGGCGTTGTTGCGGCGGAACTCGTCCAGGGAGCGGGCCTCCACGAGGAAGTCCGTCTCCTCGCGGAAGGACTGCCACAGCTCCTCCACCACCGACTCGAGGTCGAGGAACTGCTCGCTGCCCACCACGCGGTCGGCATGCTTGACCAGGGAGCGGATGATGTCGATGTCCTGCGCCATGACCTCCTGCACGCCGGGGCGCTGCAGCTTCACCGCGACCGTCTCGCCGGTGACGAGGCGGGCCTTGTGGACCTGCGCGACCGAGGCGGAGCCCAGCGGGACGTCGTCGATCGCGTCGAAGATGTCCTCGATGGGACGGTCGTACTCGGCGCGCAGCGTGGCGAGGACGACCTCCCGGTCCATGGGCTCCACGTGGGTGCGCAGCTTCGAGAGCTCGCGGCAGAAGGGCTCCGGGAGGATCTCGGAGCGCATCGAGAGAATCTGGCCCGCCTTCACGAAGGTGGGGCCGAGCTCCTCGAGCATCTGCCTGAAGCTCACCGGCGTCATGCCGTGGAGGATGTCGTACTTGCGGACGATGGAGAGGATCTCGGCGATCCGGCGCATGCGGCTGCGGCCCCCGAGGCCGTATCGAGCCGATTCGTCACGACCGCCGAAGAGCCCTATCGTGGGGTCCTCCTCGGCGGTCCTGCCGAGCATCGACTCGTACCAGTCGCGGAAGGTCTCGGAAACCTCGTCGGGCGCCTGGCCCCCTCCGGGGGCCTCCCCCTGGTCTCGTTCCGTCGCCACGCTACTGCTTGTCCGCGCCCTCGTCCGTGGCGTCCTCGGCGTCCGTGACGTCCTCGACGTCCGCGTCCACCTTGGTCTCCCGCTCGGAGGTGTCGAGGTCGGAGATGATGTCGGAGACCTTCTTGGCGTAGGCGGCGCGCTCCTCGGCGGTCATGGTCTGGAGGTGCGAGCGCAGAACGGCGCCCTCGCTGTCCTTGAAGGCCTCGGACGCCTTGCGGGAGAGCTCCTCGTTCAGGGCCTTGCCCTGCGCGACGGTGAGCTCGCCCTTCTTGACGAGGTCGCTCACGAGCTCCTGGGACTTCTCGGCCCCGGTAGCGACGGCCCCGACGCCGGCGAGGAAGGTCTTGCGAACGACGTCCATAGGATCGAATCCAGCCATGATGACCCCTTTCCGGCCACGAGGGCCGTCGGCGAGAGAACTTGACCTCTAGTATCTCCATTTGCGAGGAAAACATGCACGCCCGGCGACGAGCGGCGCCGCGTGCGGCTTCGGGCCGGGGCGCGTGCCGGCGCCCCTACGCCCGCAGGGCGCCCTCGCCCATGAGCGCCTCCCCCAGCTCGGCCACGCTCCCGGCCACCTCGACGGCGCCCGCGCCCGCGAGCTCGTCGAGGTCCCCGGTGCCCGCGTAGGTGACGCCCACGCAGGGCACGCCGGCGCCGGCCGCGCCCTCGACGTCGAAGCTCCTGTCGCCCACCATGACCGCGTCGTCGGCGCCGAGGGAGAAGTGCTCGAGGACGGCCCGCACGAGCTGGGTCTTGGAGCGCATGGCGTCGCTCTCCTTGCCGCGCACGAAGTCGAAGAGGCCGCTCGTGCCCTGCCCCTCGATGCAGCGCTCGAGGAGGGGCTGGTTCTTGGAGGAGGCGACCGCCACGAGGCGACCCTCGGCGCGCAGGGCGGAGAGCAGCTCCCTCATGCCCGGGAAGGTCGGCCAGGCCTCGGGCCCGAGGTTGCGGTAGATCTGGCGGTAGCGGCGCGTAACCTCGGCCGCATCTGCCTCGGAGAGCCCGTAGACGAGCGTGTAGGCGTAGGGGAAGGGAGGCCCCACCAGCCGTCCCAGGTCGCCGAGGTCCTCCTCCGCCATCCCGAAGTCGAGCAGCACCCGACGCGCCGTCTCGACGATCTGGGGCTTGGTGTCCGCCACCGTCCCGTCGAAGTCGAAGATCACGAGCCTGCGGCCGGGCACGGTCGCGGCAACCCCCTCGTCGATGACACTCAGCATGCAGCCTCCATAGCCTGGCCCGCGGGCGCGCCGCAGGCCCTCGCCCCGAGCGCGGGCACCCCCGCCGGCATGCCCGCGCACCCATATATTTGTGTGTACACCACTATGTCCGCGCCCCGGCGCGAGCGCGCCAGCGTGCGACCACTCTGACACCTTACGGTAACGCTTTAGTTACGCCACGGGTTGCTGTGATATAAACGGTAAAACTCACGGCTCGTGAAGGGAAGCCCATGTCACGTGTGTATAACTTCGCCGCTGGACCTGCGGCGATGCCCCTCGAGGTGCTCGAGGAGGCGCAGGGCGAGCTGCTCGACTACCAAGGGCTCGGCTACTCGGTGCTCGAGATGAGCCACCGCTCCGCCGCCTTCCAGGAGATCATCGACGACGCCGAGTCGACCCTGAGGCGCCTGCTCAAGATCCCCGACGACTACCACGTGCTCTTCCTCCAGGGCGGCGCGACGCTGCAGTTCTCCGCAATCCCGCTGAACCTCATGCGCACCCGCCACGCGGGCTACGTCGTCTCGGGCAACTGGTCAAGGAACGCCTGGAAGGAGGCGGCGCGCTACGGGCGCGCGGACGTCCTCGCCTCGGGCGAGGAGTCGGGCTTCTCCCGCACGCCCGAGCTCGGCGGCCTCCCCGACCAGTCCCTCGACTACGTCTACGTCTGCCAGAACGAGACCGTCTACGGCACCATGCTGCGCGGCGTCCCCGAGACGGGCTCCGTCCCCGTCGTCTCGGACGTCTCGAGCTGCTTCCTCAGCATGCCGCTCGACGTCGAGCGCTACGGCCTCATATACGCCGGCGCCCAGAAGAACGGCGGCCCCGCGGGCGTCACGGTCGTGATCGTCCGCGACGACCTGGTGGGCGACGGCCCGGCGCTCGCCGACGTCACCCCGCAGTACCTGGGCTACCGCCTGCAGTGCGACAAGGGCTCGATGTACAACACGCCCAACACCTTCGGCATCTACCTGTGCGGCAAGGTCTTCCGCTGGATCGAGCGCACGGGCGGCCTCGAGGCCATGGAACGTCGCAACTGGGCCAAGGTCAACCTGCTCTACGACTACCTCGACCAGAGCTCCCTCTTCGAGGGGACGGTCGAGCCCGGCTCGCGCTCGATCTCCAACGTGTGCTTCCGCACGGGCGACCCCAAGCTGGACGAGGCCTTCGTCGAGGGGGCGGCCGAGCGCGGCATCGTGAACGTCAAGGGCCACCGCCTCGTCGGCGGCATGCGCGCGAGCTGCTACAACGCCGTCAGCGAGGAGGCCGTGCGGGCGCTCGTCGCCTACATGCGCGACTTCGAGTCGGCCTACGCGGGCCGGGCCTAGCGCGAGCCGGGCGCCTTGCCCCAGACACTGCCAACGGACGCCGCCCTGCGGCGAGAAGGAGCCACCATGCGATACGTGCGCGTTCTGGACAACATCACCAAGGAGATCACCAAGGACGCCCCGTGCGACCTCGGCGAGGGCTACGAGTCGACCTTCGACCTCTCCGTCGCCGACGCCATCGTCGTGCGGGCGTCCGACATCCACGACCTCGACTTCCCCGACTCCCTTCGCGTGGTCGCCCGCTCCGGGTCCGGCGTCAACAACATCCCCTACGAGGAGCTCGCCAAGCGCGGCGTCGTGGTCTTCAACGCGCCCGGCGCCAACTCCAACGCGGTCAAGGAGCTCGTCCTCGGCATGATGCTCGCCAACTCCCGCAACACCCAGGCGGGCATGGACTGGTGCCGCGAGCACGAGGACGACCCCAACGTCGTCAAGGACGCCGAGAGGGCCAAGAAGGCGTTCGTCGGCCGCGAGCTGATCGGGCGCAAGGTGGGCGTCGTCGGCCTCGGCAACATCGGCTCCAAGGTGGCGAGCTGCCTCGTCGAGCTCGGCGCCAAGGTCTTCGGCTACGACCCCTACCTCTCCGTCGAGCACGCCCTCAAGGTGTCGACCAAGGTCAGGATGGTCTCGAGCCTGGAGGACCTCTTCCGCGAGAGCGACTACGTCACCGTTCACGTGCCCTCCAAGGAGGACACGATTCACATGGTCAACGAGAAGATGCTCGGCAAGCTCAACCACGGCGCGATGCTGCTCAACTACGCCCGCGCCGACATCGTCGACGAGGACGCCGTGGCGCACGCCCTCGAGACGGGCCAGCTCTCGCGCTTCTGCACCGACTTCGCCACCCCCAAGACGCTCAAGATGAGGAACACCCTCGTCACGCCCCACATGGGCGCCTGCACCAACGAGGCGGAGCGCAACTGCGCACACATGGCGATCACCGAGATGAAGGAGTACCTCGAGCTGGGGATCATCCACAACTCGGTCAACTACCCCGACTGCGACCTCGGCCCGTGCCACTTCGACGGCCGCATCGCCTGCCTGCACGACAACAAGCCCAACATGCTGAGCCGCATCACCGGCATCGTGGGCGACGCCAACGCCAACATCCAGCGCCTCGCCAACGAGCAGGCCGGCGAGAACGCCTACACGGTGTTGGACTACACGGGCGTGATCGACAACGCCACGCGCGAGAAGCTCATGGCGATCGAGGGCATGCACCGCGTCCGCAACCTGGTCGGCGGCAGGTAGCGGCCGCGCGGCGGCCGCCGCTTCGCTAGACTCGGGGTGTTGAGCACCGATCGTCCCGCGCGCCGGCGTCCGCCGGCGCGCCCTCGTCTAGGAGATGTCCCATGCGCGTCGAGCCCCTCAAGTGCCTGCGTCCGAACCCCGAGCGAGCCGGGGAGGTGGTGTCTCCCCCCTACGACGTCTTCGACCGCGAGTCGGCGGCCGCCTACCTCGAGGCGCACCCCGCCTCCTTCCTCGCGGTCGACCGCCCGGACGCCACCCTCGGCACCGGCGTGGCGCCGGACGCGCCCGAGGTCTACGAGCGCGCCCGCGAGCTGCTCCTCGAGCGGCGCCGCGACTTCACGCTCCTCTCCGACGAGACGCCGTGCTTCTACGTCTACGAGCTCCAGGCGGCGGGCCGGCGCCAGACGGGCGTCATTGGCGCCGTGGCGGTGGACGACTACCACGACGGCACGGTCAGGCGCCACGAGCTGACCCGCGCCGACAAGGAGCTCGACCGCGTGCGGCACATCGAGGCGACGGGCGCGCAGACCGGCCTCGTGCTGCTCGCCTACCCCGACCAGCTCGCGCTCGACATCATCCTGGGCAGCGCCAAGCAGGCCCAGCCCCTCTACGACTTCACGGCCGACGGCGTCCGCCACCTCGTCTGGCGCGTCGCCCGCCCCGCCGCGACCGAGGCCATCCAGGCCGCCTTCACCTGCGTGCCCAAGGCCTACATCGCAGACGGCCACCACCGCGCGGCGGCTGCCGCGCGCGTTTGCGAGGAGAGGCGCGCCGAGGGCGGCGACGCGGGCGCCGCCGGCAGCTTCCTCGCGGCGCTCTTCCCCGCGAGCCAGCTCCGGATCCTCGCCTACGACCGCGCCGTGACCGACCTCGCGGGACTCTCGCCCGCCGAGGTCCGCGAGCGCATGGAGCGGGCGGGCTTCTCCTTCTCGGAGCCGTGCGAGGCCCCCGTCAGGCCCAGGGAGCGCGGGCGCTTCGGCTGCTACCTCGGGGGGAGCTGGTACGAGCTCGCCCGGACCCCGCGCGAGGGCGCGGCGGGGGACGACGTCGCCGCCGCGCTCGACGTCTCCGTCCTGCAGGACGAGGTCCTCGGCCCCATCCTGGGCGTCGATGACCCGCGCAGGGACCCGCGGATGCGCTTTCTGAGCGAGTCGGAGGGCCCCGACGCCCTCGAGCAGGCGGCGGGCGAGGGGGGCGTCGCCTTCGCGCTCTTCCCCACCACGATGGACGACCTCATGCGCGTCTCGGACGCCGGCGGCATCATGCCGCCCAAGTCGACCTGGTTCGAGCCCAAGCTCCCGAGCGGCCTCGTCGTCCGCAGGGTCGACCGGTAGCGGGCCAGGGGCTACGGGCGCCGGCCCCGGTACGCCTCGGGCGCGGGCGGCCCGGCGCCCGAGGCGTACCGGGGCGCTCGCGCCCGGAATGGTGGCGATATTGGTCAAATCGCCGGGAGGGGCGGCGCTCTTCGACAAACCGCCTCGAAACAGTCTAGTATCAGACCCTGCACCGAGAATCCTTACGTGAGATTCCCCCGCACCCCGGGGGACGGAAGGGCGGCAGGGCACCCATGAGCAACAGCATCGGCGGGACGGGAAGGCCCGGCGGCGGCGCCGGCCAGGGACGTCAGAGGCAGGCGAACCCCTACGAGGACGCGGACCCCATCCCCGTCCACAAGGCGCGCCACCGCGCCTACGGAAGCAACCAGGCGGCGCAGGGGCCGGCGGCAACGCCTCGCCCCGCCGCGCACGCGCGCCAGCAGCGCCCGGCGGCCGCCGCGCCCCAGAGCCAGCAGGCGAGGCCGCAGCGGCAGCAGGCAGCCAGCCCGCGCCAGCAGGCCAGGCCGCAGCAGCGGCAGGCCGCGCCCCAGCAGGCACGCCCCCAGGCGGCTGCCGGCACGGAGCGCCGCGTCTACGAGCCAACCAGGCACGCGCAGCGCCAGGCACGCCCGCAGGCGGCGCCCAGGGGCGCGCAGCCGGCCCCCGCGCGCCCGGAGGCCGGCGACGACAGGGTCCGCCCGACCCGGCGGCCGCAGCAGGCGGCCCCGCGGGCAGGCTTCGTGCCCGCGGCGGGCGACGGCTCCGCGCACGACGGCCGGCGCCCCAGCGTGCGCGCCTCCCACGGGCCGGCCGTCATCGGCCTCGTCGTGGTGGCGGCCGTGGTCGTGGCGGGCCTCCTCTACTGGACGCACCGCCCGGTCAACGTGACCGTGGACGGCACGCCCACGAGCGTCACCGTCGGCTCCAGCCTCGAGAGGGTCGCGAGCGAGAAGGGCGCGGGCGTCTCCGCGGGCGACTACGTCTCGGTCTCCGGCAACGTCCTCGAGGCCGGCGGCGGGGACAAGTTCGAGGCCTCGGTCGACGGCGCGCAGCTCTCCTACGCGGACGCCACGAGCTACAGGGTCAAGGGCGGCGAGAGCATCGACTTCTCCGACGGCGCGGACGTCTCGGAGGACTACGAGGTCGTGAACACCACCTCCGAGCAGCCCAAGCTCAAGATGGAGGGCAAGGGCGGCATCGTCTTCTACGTGTCGCAGTGGGGCAAGCCGAGCAAGGTCGAGACCCGCAAGGGGGCGCAGTCCGGCGAGACGGCCGACGTCACGGTCCAGGAGGTCCAGGACTGCGTCGTGACGCGCGCCAACATCACGCCCGCCAACGACGAGAAGCTCGTGGCACTCACCTTCGACGACGGCCCGGCCGACCCCTACACCGGCCAGTACCTCGACATCCTCGAGAAGTACGGCGCGCACGCAACGTTCTTCATGCTCGGGCCCCAGGTGGGCGAGTACGCAGACACGGTCCAGCGCGTCATCTCCGACGGCAACCAGGTCGCCTCGCACACCTGGAGCCACAAGCAGCTGACCAAGCTCGGCGAGTCGGACCTCAAGGAGGAGCTCTCCAAGTCCTTCTCCGCCCTCTCGCAGGCGGGCGTCACCACCACGACGATCCGCCAGCCCTACGGCTCGATCAACACCAACGTGTGGCTCTACTCAGGCGGCCAGATGTCGACCGCGGTGTTCTGGTCGCACGACTCCGAGGACTGGCGCCGGCCCGGCGCGTCCAAGATCGTCGAGAACGCCACCAAGGACATGTACTCCGGCGCCATCATCCTGATGCACGACGGCGGAGGCAACCGCGAGCAGGACGTCGAGGCCCTGCCGCAGATCATCGAGGCGTGGCAGAACGCGGGCTACCGCTTCGTCACGATCTCTGAGCTCATGGCCTCCGACCCCTCGGTGCCCGCCGACGTCGCGACCGGCTCGGCGACCATGCCCGCCGACGCCGTCTGGCCGGCCGAGGTCGCGAGCGACAGCGTGAGCAACGCCATCCCCTAGGGACGGCGACTCTGCTACATTCGAAGTTCT
>JAZHSQ010000010.1:0-56674 GCA_036454645.1 Olsenella sp.
AGAGCGCTGTAGGCCTTTCAAACCTGACTTGACAAAACTATGGGAACACCCCTCGTGCCGGGGCCCCGGGGACCAGTCCCCGGGGCCCCACCTCGGAGGGCCGCCCGGACCGGGGCGCCCCGGCGCCAGCCGGGGACGTCCAGACAAGGGAGTGATCCGTGTGCGTGCAAGTGGAGTGCTGATGCCCGTGAGCGCCCTTCCCGGCCCCTACGGCATAGGGTCCTTCGGCCGGGCGGCCTACGACTTCGTCGACTTCCTCGTTCGGACGAGGCAGCGCTACTGGCAGATCCTGCCCCTCACCACGACGAGCTTCGGCGACTCGCCCTACCAGTCCTTCTCGGCCTTCGCCGGCAACCCCTACTTCATCGACTTCGACGAGCTGCTCGAGGAGGGCCTGCTCGCCGAGGACGACCTCGCCGGCGCCGACTTCGGCGACGACCCCGCCCTCGTGGACTACGGCCGCCTCTTCACGGAGCGCCGGCGGGTGCTCGAGCGCGCGGTGCCGCGCTTCTTCGCCGACCCTCCCGCCGACCTCGACGCCTTCCTCGCCGAGAACGCCTCCTGGCTCGACCCCTACTGCGAGTTCATGGCGGTGAAGGAGGCCTTCGGCCTCAGGGCCTACCACGAGTGGCCGCCCGAGTGCAGGCGGCGCGGCGCGGCGTCCGCGCGGGTGGCCGAGGGGAGGCCGGAGGCCGTGCGCTACCACCGGATGACCCAGTACCTGTTCTTCTCGCAGTGGCGGCGCCTCAAGCGCTACGCAAACGACAACGGCGTGCTCGTGATCGGCGACATCCCAATCTACGTCTCGCGCGACTCGGTGGAGATGTGGGCCTCCCCCGAGCTCTTCCTCACGGACGCGGCGGGCGACCCCACGTGCGTGGCCGGCACGCCGCCCGACCAGTTCTCCAGCACGGGCCAGTACTGGGGCAACCCCATCTACGACTGGCGGGCCATGGAGGCCGACGGCTTCTCCTGGTGGGTCGAGCGCATGCGCGCGGCGCTCGGGCTCTACGACGTCGTGAGGATCGACCACTTCCGCGGGTTCGAGTCGTTCTGGGAGGTGCCCTTCGGCTCTGCGACCTCGGCCGCGGGCGGCTGGTCCAAGGGCCCGGGGACGCGCCTGTTCGAGCGGCTCTCCGCCGAGCTGGGGGAGCTGCCCGTCATCGCGGAGGACCTCGGGTTCCTGACGCCGGAGGTCGTGCGGATGGTGGAGGAGACGGGCTTCCCGGGCATGAAGGTCCTCCAGTTCGCCTTCGACGGGCGGCACGACTCCTACTACCTGCCGCACCACTATGCGCCCAACACCGTGGCCTACGTGGGCACGCACGACAACCAGACCGCGCGCGGCTGGTACGAGCGCACGGCGACGCCGCTCCAGCGCGAGCAGGCCGACCGCTACCTGCACCGCGCGCCGGGCGAGCCGGCCTCGGCCGCCTTCGTGCGCGGGATAGCCGCCAGCCCGAGCGACACGTGCGTCTACTGCATGCAGGACCTCCTCGACCTGGGCGACGAGGCGAGGATCAACGTCCCCGCGACGGTGGGCGGCAACTGGCGCTGGCGCCTGCTTCCCGGCGCCGTCACGCGCGAGGTCGAGGAGGGCCTGGCGCGGCTGACCGAGACCTACTTCAGGGTGCCCGGCGCCCCGGCCCCGGAGCTGCCCCGGTAGGGGCCCGGCGGGGCGTCCGCACCGACTTCGACGAGGAGGGACTTCCATGATCGACCTTGAGGGGAGCGCCCGGGAGGCGTTCGGCAGGGGCCTGGCGGAGCTGGGCGACGACGAGGTCTGCCGTCTTCTGCAGGACCTGGTGAGGGAGCGGGCGCGGGAGATGCCCGTCGTGCGGGGCAAGCGGAGGCTCTACTACGTCTCCGCGGAGTTCCTGATCGGCAAGCTGCTCGCCTGCAACCTCATCAACCTCGGCGTCTACGACGAGGTCAAGGCCCAGCTCGCGATCGCGGGCCACGACCTCGGCCGCGTCGAGGAGAGCGAGGTGGAGCCCGCGCTCGGCAACGGCGGGCTCGGCAGGCTCGCCGCCTGCTTCCTCGACTCCATCGCCACGCTGGGGCTGCCCGGCGACGGCGTGGGCCTCAACTACCACTACGGCCTCTTCCGCCAGCGCTTCTCGTACAAGCAGCAGACGGCGGTGCCCGACGAGTGGCTCGGCCGCCAGGACGTCCTGAACGACGAGGGGAGGGGCTTCACGGTGAGGTTCGGCGGCTTCTCCGTCACCTCGCACCTCTACTCCATCGACGTGCTGGGCTACGGGCGCGGCTCCAAGGACCGCCTGCGCCTCTTCGACCTGGAGGGGGTGGACGACTCGCTCGTGCCCTCCGACTCCATTGACTTCGACAAGACCCAGGTGTCGCGCAACCTCACGCTCTTCCTCTACCCGGACGACTCCGACGAGGACGGCAGGCTCCTGCGCGTCTACCAGCAGTACTTCATGGTGAGCAACGCGGCGCAGCTCATCGTGGCCGAGGCCCTCGAGCGCGGGAGCCGCCTCACCGACCTGGACGAGTACGCGGTCGTGCAGATCAACGACACGCACCCCACGATGGTCATCCCCGAGCTCGTGCGCATCCTCGTGGACGAGCACGGCGTCGACTTCGACGACGCCGTCGCGACCGTGAGCCGCATGGTGGCCTACACCAACCACACCATCCTCGCCGAGGCCCTCGAGAAGTGGCCGCTCGCCTACCTCGAGCGCGTGGCGCCGCGCGTGGCCCAGATCATCGTGGAGCTCGACGCGCGCGCCAAGGAGCGCTGCGCAGACCCGGCGGTCGCCATCGTCTCGGACGGCGTGGTCCACATGGCCCACCTCGCCATCCACTACGGCTTCAGCGTGAACGGCGTGGCGGAGCTGCACACGAGGATCCTCGAGCAGACCGAGCTGCACCCGTTCTTCGAGCTCTACCCCGAGCGGTTCTCCAACAAGACCAATGGCGTCACCTTCCGCCGCTGGCTCATGGCGGCCAACCCCGACCTCACCGGCCTCCTTGACCGCACGATCGGGACGGGGTGGCACCGGACGGCCGACCTCTCCCCGCTCGCCGCCCACGCCGACGACCTCGCCGTGCTCGAGGGGCTCGCCGGCGCCAAGGAGGCCGCCAAGGCGCGGATGCGCGACTTCCTCTGGCGGCGCCAGGGCGTGCGCGTCCCCGCCGACGCGGTCATAGACGTGCAGGTCAAGCGCTTCCACGAGTACAAGCGCCAGCAGATGCTCGCGCTCTACATCATCTGGAAGTACCTCGACATCAAGAACGGCAACCGCCCCGCGCGTCCCATCACGATCGTCTTCGGGGGCAAGGCGGCTCCCGCCTACACCATCGCCCAGGACGTCATCCACCTGATCGTGACCCTCGGCGCCTGGATCGCCAACGACCCCGCCGTGGCCCCCTACCTGCAGGTCGTCATGGTCGAGAACTACGACGTGACGGCGGCCGAGCACCTGATCCCGGCGGCCGACGTCTCCGAGCAGATCTCGCTCGCCTCCAAGGAGGCCTCGGGCACGTCCAACATGAAGTTCATGCTCAACGGCGCGGTGACGCTGTGCACCCTCGACGGCGCCAACGTGGAGATCGCACGCCTCGTGGGGCCGGGCAACATCTACACCTTCGGCGCCTCGAGCGAGCGGGTGGAGCGCCTCTACGCGGAGGGCTCCTACGACGCGCACGCCCTCTACCTCAGGCCCGCGACCAAGCTCCTGGTCGACTTCATCACCAACCCCCAGTTCATGGCGACGGGCTGCCCCGAGAGGCTGCAGCGCCTGCACGACGACATCGCCTGGAAGGACTGGTTCATGGCCCTGCTCGACCTCGAGGAGTTCATCCGGGTCAAGGAGGACGTCTACGCCGACTACGAGGACCGCGACGCCTGGGTGCGCAAGTCCCTCGCCAACGTGGCAGCGGCGGGCGCCTTCTCCTCCGACCGCACGATCAGGCAGTACAACGACGACATCTGGCACCTCGTGCCCGACGAGGGCTAGACGCGCGCGTCGCCTCGTCCGCGAGGCCTTCCGACGTCCCCCCTTTCGCAGCGCCCCCGCCCCCACACCCTGGGGCGGGGGCGCGCCCTTTGGCGCGTCGGGGGAGGGCCTCACGGCCGAGAAGGGCCTGGCTGCCGAGAAGGGACTGGCGGACGAGAAGGGACTGGCGGACGAGAAGGGCCTGGCGGCCGACGCCCCTCCCGCCCGCGGGCGTCAGCGCCTGGAGACGGCGCTGTAGCGGAAGGTGTCGGGGTGGCTCCTGACCTGCGTGAACTCGAACATGATGCCGTCCGAGTTGAACGACTGGCTCTCGATCACGGCGACGCAGTTGTAGGGGTCGAGGCGGAGGTACTCCCTGTCCGCGTCGTTCGCGAGCTCGACCGTGATCTGGCGCTTGGAGGTCAGGATCCTCATCTTGAGCACCTGCTCGAGGTAGCGGTAGATCGAGTCCTCCGCTATGGCGGGCGTGATGCCGGGGACGGCGCTCGCGAGCAGGTAGTCGCGGTCGATCTGGCAGGCGAAGCCGTCGAGGCTGCGCACGCGCACGATGCGCACGAGCTCGGCGCCCTCCTCGAAGCCGGTGTACTCGGAGAGCCCCCTGCCGCAGGTCAGGCGCTCGAACTCCCGCACGGTCGTGCTCGGGGCCATGCCGTTCCTGGAGGCGTACTCGCTGAAGGACTGCAGGCCGTCGAGCGAGCCGATGACGTCGCGCGCGGTCGCGCGCCAGATCACGCGCACGCCCTTGCCGTGCAGCGGCTGGACGTAGCCCTCGTCGGCCAGCATCTGGAGCGCGCGGCGGACGGTGTTGCGCGAGCAGGAGTAGACGCCGACGAGCTCGTTCTCGGAGGGGAGGAACGACTGGTACGCGTAGGCGCCCTCCCGGATCTTCTCCTTGAGGTCGAGGTAGATGCCCTCGAACATCGCCTTCGGCATGTTTGCCCCCAAACGTCGCCCGCGACCGGACGACCGGTCGCCGAACATCACATGTTATACGAACCGGCGCCGCCTTAGGGTGGCGCTACGAGCGGCGGGAGGGCGGCCCCGGGAGGCGCGGCGCCCTCCCGCGTGCCGACGAGGCGCCCGGCGACCTCCGGACGCGGTATGCTAGGCGGTGTGCTTAGCTTGTCTAGACAAGTATATCGCCTGGGCAGCCCCCGCGGCGCACCGTCCGGCGAGCCGTCGCGCTCGCGGGCCGCGCGGGGCGCCGGGGAGGGGGCGCTCCATGATGCAGCAGATCCAGAGGTTCGGCGGGGCCATGTACGCGCCCGCGATGCTGTTCGCGTTCGCCGGCGTGGTCGTGGGCCTGGGGACCCTCTTCACGACCGAGGCCATCATGGGGCCGCTCGCCGCCGAGGGCACCGTCTGGCACGACGCGTGGGGCGTGGTCCTCTCCGGCGGCTGGACCGTCTTCAACCAGCTGACGCTCCTGTTCGCCGTCGCCCTGCCGATCGGGCTGGCGCGCAAGCAGGCCGGGCGCTGCTGCATGGAGGCGCTCGTCTCCTACCTGACCTTCAACTACTTCGTGAACGCGATCCTCGCCGCCTGGGGCCCCGCGCTCGGCGTGGACCTCTCCGCCGAGGTGGGCAACGCCTCCGGCCTGGCCATGGTCGGCGGCATCAAGACGCTCGACATGGGCATGATGGGCGCGCTCGCCGTCTCCGGCGTGGTGGTCTGGCTCCACAACCGCCTCTTCGACACGGAGCTGCCCGAGTGGCTCGGGGTCTTCTCGGGCTCCACCTTCGTCTACATGGTCTCGTTCGTGGCGATGCTGCCGTGCGCCGCGCTCGCCGTGCTCGTGTGGCCCAAGGTGCAGGTGGCCATGCTCGCCCTGCAGGGCGCGATTGCGGGCGCGGGCACCCTCGGCGTCACGGCCTTCGTGTTCCTGGAGCGCGCCCTCATCCCCTTCGGCCTGCACCACCTGCTCTACGCGCCGTTCTACTACGACAACGCCGCCGTCGCGGGCGGCATCTACTCCGCCTGGGCCCGCGCGCTGCCCCAGCTCGCGGCCACGACGGCCCCGCTCAAGGAGGCCGCGCCCTGGGCGGCGCTCACGGCGACGGGCTGGTCCAAGGTCTTCGGCATCCCCGGCATCGCCGCGGCCTTCTACGCCACGGCCTCGCCGGCGCGCCGCAGGCGCCTGCTCTCGCTGCTCGTGCCGGTGACCCTGACCTCGGTGCTCTGCGGCGTGACCGAGCCGATCGAGTTCACCTTCCTCTTCGTGGCCCCGCCGCTCTTCCTCGTGCACGCGGCGCTCGCGGCCCTGCTCTCGACCTGCATGAACCTCGTGGGCGTGGTCGGCGTCTTCTCGGGCGGCCTGATCGAGATGGCCTCGCTCGACTTCATCCCGCTGGCCGGCTCGCACGGCCTCGAGTACCTCAGGGCGATCCCGGTGGGCCTGGCCTTCACGGGCATCTACTTCGTGGTGTTCCGCTTCCTGATCCTGCGCTTCGACTTCAGGACCCCGGGACGGGAGGCCGCGGGCGAGACGACCCTCTTCACCAAGGCGCAGTACCGGGCCGCCCGGGCCGCCCGGGCCGCGCGCGCCGCGGCGGCAGGCGGCGCGCTCGGCGTGGCGTCGCCCGCGGGCGCGGGCACGCCGCCTGCCGCCGGTGCCGTCGGTGCGGACGGCGGTCCCGCCGCCGGCGGGGCGGACGCCGTCGGCGACCCGAGGCTGGCGCAGGCGAGGCGCATCCTCGGGCTCCTCGGCGGGAGGGAAAACGTCGTGGACGCCCTCAGCTGCGTCACGCGCCTGCGCGTCACCGTGCGGGACCCCGCCAAGGTCGCGGACAACGAGGCGTTTCGTGCGGCGGGCGCGATGGGCGTGGTGAGGAACGGCAACGCGGTGCAGGTCATCGTGGGCCTCTCCGTCGTCCAGCTGGGAGAGCGGCTCGAGGGGCTGCTCGACGACTAGGCGCGGCCGGCCGGGCCGGCGACGGGAAGGCACTCTCACGACGGAGGTGGACATGGCAGGCGGGACGGCGCGCGAGACGCCGCGCGCGACGGTGTTCTTCGACATCGACGGCACGCTGGGGTGGAACGACCCCGCGTGCCCGGAGGCACTCCCCGAGTGGGAGCGCGGGCTGAGCCCCCGGCCGAGCCCCGCGGTCGCGCGGGCCATCCGCTCGCTCGTCTCCTGCGGCAACCTGGCCTTCCTCTGCACCGGCCGCTCGCCCCACGACGTCCACCCGGCCCTTGCCGAGCTGCCCTTCTCCGGCATGGTCGCCCTCGCGGGCGCCTACGTCGCCCTCGCGGGCGAGGTCGTGCGCGACCGGCCGATGCCCGCCTCCCTCGTGCGCCATGCGGACCGCCTCCTCGCGCGCGCCGGCCTCGGCATGGTGCTCGAGGGCGTGGGGGGCAAGGCCGAGGTGCGCGGCGGCACCCGCGGGCCGGCGCCGGGGCGCGCCCTCGGGCTCGACGAGGCGCTCGGGGAGCTGCGCGGCGACGTCTACAAGCTCGTGGTCCCCACGCAGGCGGCTGAGCTCCTCCTCGCGGACCCCGCGCTGGGCCCCGCCCTCGCGGCCTCCGCGCTCGAGCTCGGCAACTCCGAGGTGGGCCTCGCCGAGAACTCCAAGCGCGAGGGCGTGCTCGCCGTGCTCGGGCGGCTGGGGGAGCGGGCGGGGGAGACCTTCGCCTTCGGTGACTCCGAGAACGACCTGTCGCTCTTCTCGGCCGTGGACGTGAGCGTGGCCATGGGCAACGCCACGGGCGCGGTGAAGGGGCGGGCGGACGTGGTGTGCGGCACCGTCACCGAGGACGGGGTGGCCACGGCGCTCGAGCGGCTCGGGCTCGCGTGAGGGGCCGCCGGCCGCCGGCGGAGCCCGCGTCGCCAGGGCCCGCCGATCGCCCGGCGCCGTGCCGTGCCGTCGCGGGCGCGTGGCCCCTCTCTGCCAGGGGGTGACTTTCGCCCGCGAGCGGCGGGACTTGTGCTAGGATGCTCGCAGGCAACGACGGAGAGGGTTTCGCGTCGCGTGGCCAGGGCACAGAGAGGGGGCTCGCCGGCTGAGAGGCTCCCGCCCGGGTCGACGGGGGACGTTCACTTCACCAGCCGCGACCTAAAAGCCCCGCCGGGCGAGTAGGGAAGCCGTCCGCCCCACGGAACGGGGCTCAACGAGTGGGCGCTCGCAAACACATAGCGCGTGGCGTCAATCAAGGTGGTACCGCGGATTCTTCCGTCCTTGGGCTCGGTCCAGGGACGTTTTTTTTGTGCCTGGGCGGTCTTTCGGGGGCCGGCGCGCCGGCCCCGACGAATGCTCGAAAGGGGTTTCACATGTCGATGTCCGATGACCTCAAGGCGATCGAGGACCGGGTCCAGGAGGGGCTCGACTCCGCCACCTCCCTCGCCGACCTGGAGAGGATCCGCGTCGCGGCGCTGGGCAAGAAGGGCTCCGTCACGGCCCTCATGCACATGATGGGCAAGGTGCCGCCCGAGGAGCGCCCCGCCATGGGCAAGCTCGCCAACGCGGTGCGCGCCAACGTGGACGCCGCCATCAAGGAGCGCAAGGTCCAGCTGGCCAAGGAGGCGCTCGAGAGGCGCATCGCCACCGAGGCCGTCGACGTCACGCTGCCGGGCCGTCGCCTCTCGCCGGGCACCCAGCACCTCATCAACCAGATCCGCGAGGAGGCCGAGGACATCTTCTGCGGCCTGGGCTACACCGTCGAGGACGGCCCCTTCGTGGAGACGACCTACTACAACTTCACCGCGCTCAACGCCCCCGAGGACCATCCCAGCCGCTCGGCCAAGGACACCTTCTACGTGGTGGACAACGCGCCCGAGGGCAAGGAGGCCCACGTCCTCGGCGAGTCCGACGTCCTTCTCCGCACCCAGACCTCCGGCGTGCAGGTGCACGTGATGGAGGAGAAGAAGCCCCCCATCTACATGGTCTGTCCGGGCACGGTCTTCCGCCCCGACACCCCCGACGCCAACCACCTGCCGCAGTTCACGCAGATGGAGGGCCTCGTCGTCGACGAGGGCATCACCTTCGGCGACCTCAAGGGCACGCTCGACTACTTCACGCGCGAGATGTTCGGCAAGGACCGCGCCACGCGCTACCGCCCGCACTTCTTCCCCTTCACCGAGCCGAGCTGCGAGGTCGATGTCTCCTGCGGCGTCTGCCACGGCAAGGGCTGCCGCTTCTGCAAGGGCACGGGCTGGCTCGAGATCCTCGGCTGCGGCATGGTCGACCCCAACGTCTTCGGCTACGTGGGCATCGACCCCGAGAAGTACTCCGGCTTCGCGTTCGGCATCGGCCTGGAGCGCGTCGCGGCCCTGCGCTACGACCTGCCCGACCTGCGCATGCTCATGACCGGCGACATGCGCTTCCTGAAGCAGTTCTAGCCCGGGCGAGACAGACGAGTCGCGCGCGAGGCGCGCGAGAAAGGCAGATGTGGACATGCGCGTTTCATACGAGTGGCTGAAGACCATGGTCGACGTGCCCGACGACCCCAAGGACCTGGTGGCGGAGTTCGTCCGCACCGGCACCGAGGTCGAGTCCGTCGAGAGGGTGGGGGCGGACCTCTCCAACGTTGTCACCGCCCGGATCGTCTCCAAGGAGCGCCACCCCGACTCCGACCACATGTGGCTGTGCAAGGTCGACGTGGGGGAGCGCAACCTCGGCGCGGACGGCAACCCCGAGCCGCTGCAGATCGTCTGCGGCGCCCAGAACTTCGAGGCGGGCGACCACGTCGTCACCGCGCTCGTGGGGGCGGTGCTGCCCGGCGGCGTGAGGATCAAGAAGTCGAAGCTGCGCGGCGTCGAGTCGTTCGGCATGAACTGCTCGGAGCGCGAGCTCGGCATGGGCAACGACCACGACGGCATCATCATCCTGCCAAAGGACGCCCCGGTGGGCATGGACTACACGGACTACCTCGGCAGCTCCGACACCGTGATCGACTGCGAGATCACCCCCAACCGCCCGGACTGCCTGTCCATGGTGGGCATGGCGACCGAGGTCTCGGCCGTCCTCGACGAGGACGCCCACGTCGAGCTGCCCAGGATCGCCCACGAGGACCCCTCCGCGCGCACGGCCGACCTCGTCGACGTCACCATCGAGGACCCCGCGCTCTGCCAGCGCTACACGGCGCGCGTCGTGCGCGGCGTGAGGATCGGCCCCAGCCCCGAGTGGCTCGCGCGCCGCGTCATCGCCGCGGGCAGCCGCCCCATCAACAACGTCGTCGACGTGACCAACTACGTGATGTACCTCACCGGCCAGCCGCTGCACGCCTTCGACCTGCGCAAGCTCTCCGAGCGCGACGGCAGGCGCCACGTCGTGGTGAGGGCCGCGCACGAGGGCGAGCACGTGACCACGCTGGACGGCAAGGACCGCGCGCTCACGCCCGACATGGTCGTCATCACCGACGACGGGGTCGCGCCCGTGGCCCTGGCGGGCGTGATGGGCGGCCTCGACTCCGAGATCGACGAGGGCACCGTCGACGTCCTGCTGGAGAGCGCCGTCTTCGAGCCGGGCCACGTCAGCCGCACGAGCCGCAACCTCGACCTCATGAGCGAGGCCTCGATCCGCTACGAGCGCCAGGTCGACGCCGCCGGTTGCGCCACCGTCTCCGACGTGGCGGCCGCCCTCTTCGAGCAGTGCTGCGGCGCCACCGTGTGCGAGGGCATGGTCGACGTCTACCCCGCGCCGCCCGTGCCGGCGAGGGTCGCCCTGCGCCCGGACCGCGTGCGCGCCCTCTGCGGCGCCCCGATCGAGACCTCGTTCATGGCCGGGCGCCTGCGCCGCCTGGGCTGCGAGGTCGCGGAGGGCGCCGACGAGCACGCGCCCCTCGAGGTCGTGGCCCCCACCTCCCGTCCCGACCTCACGCGCGAGTGCGACCTCGTCGAGGAGGTCCTGCGCCTGTGGGGCGAGGGCGACGTGGAGCCGACCCTGCCTGCCGCACGCAACCACGCCGGCGGCCTCACCGTCGAGCAGCAGCGCCTGCGCCTGATCGGCCGCACCCTGCGCGCCGCCGGCCTCTCCGAGACCATGACCTACAACTTCGCCGACCCGCGCGACCTCGAGCGCCTCGGCGTGCCGGACGAGGGCCGCGGCATCCCCGTCAAGATCATGCACCCGCTCGTGGCCGACCAGGGCGAGATGCGCCGCGACATGATCCCGGGCCTCCTGCGCTCGGTCGCCTACAACCTCGACCACGGCGTGCAGAACGTCCACCTCTACGAGGTCGGCCGCCTCTTCTTCGCCCACGAGCACAGGAGCCAGCCGGACGAGCCCACCTACGTGGCGGGCGTCATGTGCGGCGCCTGGGACGACGACCAGTGGAACCACAAGTTCGGGAGGCTCGACTTCTTCGACGCGAAGGGCGTCGTGGAGACCCTGCTCGAGGCCCTGCGGCTGACCAAGGTCCGCTTCCGCGTCGCCGACGCCAAGGCCTACCCGTGGCTGCAGCCCGGCCAGGCGGCCGAGGTCCTGGCCGACGGCGCGCTGCTGGGCTGGGTCGGCAACGTCCACCCCACGTCCCTCAAGGCCTTCGACATCGACGAGCCCGTCGTGGCCTTCGAGCTCTCCGTCGACGCGCTCCTGCGCAAGGCCAGGCGCGAGCTGCCCTACCAGGACGTGCCGACGCTGCCGGGCGTCTCGGTCGACCTCGCGCTCGTCGTGGACGAGTCGATGACGGCCGAGCAGGTCATGCAGCGCATCAGGAGCGCCGGCGGCAAGCTGCTCTCCTCCGTGCGCCTCTTCGACGTCTACCGCGACGCGGCGCGCGTGGGCGAGGGCAAGAAGTCCATGGCCTTCTCGCTCGAGTACCGCGCGGCGGACCACACCCTCACCTCCGAGGAGGTCGAGAGGGCCCACGACAAGCTGGTGCAGAAGGTCATGAAGTCCACCGGCGGCGAGGTGCGCGGCTAGCGCGGCCGGCGCCTCGCGGGGCGCGCGGGGCGCCTTGCGGAGAAGGACGTCCGACCCCGGACGGAGAGGGGCGTCCGGCCCGGACGCGCCGGGACGGGTCTCAGGGGGGTCGCCTGCGGGCGGCCCCCCTTCTGCGTCCCCGGGCCAGCCGGAGCCGCCCCCGTCCTCCCCAAGTTGTTCTCACAAGCGGACGATTTGTTCGACTGATATGATTCTGAGGCGTAGTGCCGTCAGGGGACGATGCCGTCAGGCCCGTTCCCGGAGCCGGGAGGGGGCGAGCCGTGCCGAGCTGGAACATACACACAGCCCACGTCGAGCGGCTCCTCGCCGAGTACGGCGCGGACGCCCTCGGCGTCCGCGACGCCGACGCCTTCCTCTTCGGCAACCTGCTGCCCGACGTCTACGTGGGCTACATGGTCCCCGACGTCAGCCACAAGATCCGCTACCGCACGACCCACTTCGCGGACCCCGCCTTCATCCCCACGCCGCACTTCGGCTACTTCGCGGCCATCTACGTGGACGGTCGCGACGCCTCCGACGTCACGCTCGGCGCCTGGGCCCACCTCGTGGCGGACCACATCTACAACCGGGAGACGCGCAGGTTCATCGACGCGATCGGCGTGAGGCCGGGGAACGAGACCCGCGTGCGCAAGCAGGGCGACTTCGACCTGTTCGGCCGCACGCTCGAGATCTCGAGCGCGCCCGAGGCCACGCCAGGGCTGCTCGGGCAGGCGGCGGGGTTCCCGCAGTACGCGGTGGCCGCCGCGGACGCGCGCGCCGCCGCGCGGGTCGCCCGCGACGTCGTGCGCGCCAACCGCGAGCGGCACGTCGGCGGCACGCCCGCGTACAGCCTCCTCACGCCCGAGTTCTTCTCGCACACCTACGACCTGGTGGACGAGGCCATCGCGGCCGGCCTGCTCGCCCACGCGCGCACGGGCTCCACGGCCCCCGGCATGAGGCGGGCCATACCGGGCTACCGCGCGCTCGACGCGCAGGAGGCCCTCATCGCCGTGGCGGACGCCGAGCGCAGGGGCGCCGAGTCCGACTCCAGGCTGGAGGCGCGCGGCGTGGATGTGCCCTTCGCGGACGAGGTCGTGCCCGCGCCCGTCTGCGTGCCCGAGCCCGCCCGCGCGCCCGAGCCCCTGCCACCGCACCACGACAGCACCCCGAAGGACCGATGATGCCCAAGCTCGAGAAGAGGGCCGGCTCCCTGCTCTACGTGCAGGTCTCCGACTACGTCCGCGAGAAGATCTACTCCAAGGAGTGGGGGGTGGACGCGCCCATCCCCTCGGAGCACGAGCTCATGGGCATGCTGGGCCTCTCGCGCGGCACGGTGCAGAAGGGCATCCGCAAGCTGGTCGACGAGGGGCTCCTCGTGCAGCAGCGCGGGCGGGGCACCTTCGTCACGCAGCCGCTCATCGCGCGGCCCAGCTCCAACCGGCTCCTCTCCTTCGCGGAGTCCATGAGCGCCCAGGGCATCGAGTTCGAGACCCGCGTGGTGGACGAGCGGGTGGAGCCGGCCAACCTCGTCTGCGCGGAGAACCTGGGGATCGAGGAGGGGGAGGACTACCTCTACCTCGCGCGCGTCCGCTACGCCTACCACCACCCGGTGATGTTCATCGAGAGCCACCTCAACCTGCGCGCCTGCCCCGGCATCGAGGACGCGGACTTCTCGCGCGAGGGGCTGTTCGCGGCCGCCGAGCGCACGAGCGGTCAGGGCATCGGCAGGAGCGAGATGGCCTACAGCGCCCGCACGGCGGGCAAGCGCCGCGGACAGTGGCTCGAGTGCGACGAGGCGCGCCCGTCCTCGACCTCGACCAGCTCGTGCGCCTCGCCGACGGGACGCCCTTCGAGTGGGGCAGCGTCTGGCTGCCGGCCAACCGCTGCGTCATCTCCAGCGAGACCGTCCGCGAGGGGTAGCGCCCGGGGACGCCGCGGGCGGCGTGTCGGGTCTGAGGAGTGCGCGCCGGCGGGCGCGGGGCGGGCGTCGCGGTCGCCGCGCGTTGCTATGATGAGTGGCGTCATCTAATGGCGACGGCATCGCTCGCGATGCGGAAAGGGGTGTCTCCATGGCACTCGACAAGTCGGTCTCCGAGATCTTGAACAGGCAGATCAACAAGGAGCTCTACTCCGCCTACCTCTACCAGACCTTTGCCGACTACTACGACGACCGTGGCCTCAAGGGCTACGCCAACTGGTACACGATCCAGGTCCAGGAGGAGGTCGACCACGCCAAGATCCTGCGTCGCTACCTGCTCGACAACGACTTCAAGCCCACGATGGAGGCCATCGACAAGCCGGACAAGACCTTCGAGACCGACCTCGAGCCGCTCGAGGCCGGCCTCGAGCACGAGCAGTACGTGACGAGCCTCATCAACGACTGCTACGCCGCCGCCTACGCCATCCACGACTTCCGTACCATGCAGCTGCTCGACTGGTTCGTGAAGGAGCAGGGCGAGGAGGAGACCAACGCCAAGGACCTGATCCAGGACTACAAGATCTTCGGCTCCACGCCGCAGGGCCTGTTCTCCCTGGACGCCAAGTACCAGACGCGCACCTACGTCCCGACCACGACGATGGCGATGTAGCGCAGGCGTCCCCGCCGCCTTGCGGAGGGACATGCGAGAGGAGCGCGCCCGTCCCGGCTCACCCGGGGCGGGCGCGCTCCCTTTCGGCGCGGCGCCCGCCCGTCGGCGCTCGCCCCGGCCAAGGCGCCCTGGCTAGACCTGGCCGCCGCCGGCGTCCGCGTCCCGGCGCCGCTCGAGGTAGTGGGTGCCCCAGGCCTGGATCTGGTCGAGGACGGGCTTGAAGGACTCGCCCAGGTCCGTGAGGGAGTACTCGACCCTCGGCGGCACCTCGGGGAAGATCCGGCGCCGCACCATGCCGTGCGCCTCGAGGTAGCGGAGCTGGCTCGTCAGCGTGGCCGCCGTGAGCTGCGGCAGGCGCCTGCGCAGCTCGTTGAAGCGCAGCGGGCCCTCCGAGAGGTGGTGCAGCACGAGGATGGACCACTTGCCCTGCAGGAGCTGCTGCACCGTGACGAAGGGGCAGGGCGCCCCGCCCGCGCCGGCGGCGGCCGCGTCCGCCTTCGCGCCCGTGGCGCCGTTTGCGCCCGTGCCCGTGGCGCCCGCGCGCCGCTCGAGCCCCAGGACCGCCCCCGCGCCGAAGTCCCTCTCGCGCAGGAGCTCCTCCTCGCCTGCGGCCGGCGTCCCGGCCATCGCCTCGTCGCGCACCTCGCGGCACCCCCGTCCTTCTCGCCCGGTATCCTCCAAGGTACTAGGTATGGCGAAAGATTGCTCTTGCGCCGGTCCCGCTCCCTGTCACAATTCTAACTGTACTAAGTATCGATTCAATACCTTGCGCCAGCGCAGGGGAGAGGGGGTCGCCATGGCAGGGAGGATGCCGGCGGTGTTCATGGGGCACGGCAGCCCCATGCTCGCCCTGGAGGACAGCGGCAGGACGCGGGCGCTCGCGCGCCTGGGGGAGAGGATCGTCGAGCGCCACGGCCACCCCAAGGCCGCACTGATGGTCTCCGCGCACTGGTTCACCCCGGGCTGGCTCGTCCAGACCGAGGAGGAGCCCGAGCAGGTCTACGACATGTACGGCTTCCCCCAGGAGCTCTACGACTTCAAGTACCCCGCGAAGGGCTGCCCCGAGCTGGGCCGGCGCGTGCTCGCCCTGGCCGGCGAGGGCTTTGAGGTCGAGGAGGACGCGGAGCGCTCCTGGGGCATCGACCACGGCGCGTGGACCACGCTCGCCCACCTCTTCCCCAAGGCGGACGTGCCCGTGGCGCAGCTGTCCGTGAGCAGGGCCGCGGGGCTCGCGGCCTCCTACGAGGCCGGCCGCAGGCTCGCCGCCCTGCGCGACGAGGGCTACCTGCTGCTCGCGAGCGGCAACGTGGTGCACAACCTCTACCGCGTCGACTGGGGCATGCCCGACGAGGGCTTCGACTGGGCGAGCCGCTTCGACGGCGCCGTCCGCGACCTCGTGCTCGCCCGCGACGACGAGCGCCTCGTCCACGCCGACGAGCTGGCGGACTACAGGAGGGCGGCGCCGACCCCCGAGCACTTCCTGCCGCTGGAGTACGTGCTCGGCGCGACGGAGGGCGAGGTGCCCGAGGTGCTGAACGAGGGCTGCGACCTGGGCGCCGTCTCCATGACGAGCTACGCGTTCGGCGTGTGAGGCGGGCCCCGGCAGGGTATAGGCAACCCAGGGGCGGCGGCCGGCGCATGCCTTGCCGGCGCCCCCCCCCGCAAGCGATCGGCAAGACGCCGGCTGCGCGCCGGCAAGGACGTGACTACCAACGAGAAAGGAACCACCATGGCAATCATCGACTCCCTGGAGCAGAGGCGCTCGGTCTACGCGCTCAACAAGGAGCTCCCCGTGCCCGAGGACCGCGTCGTCGCGGACGTCAGGCGCATCGTCGAGCTCGTGCCCGACGCCTTCAACATGCACAGCCAGCGCGTCGTGATCGCGCTCGGCGAGAAGCAGGACCAGCTCTGGGACGCCGTCTACGACGCGTTCGGCGGCAAGGTCGCGCGCGAGAAGGTCGACGGCTTCAAGGCGGCGGCCGGCACCGTGCTCTACTTCGTGGACGAGGACGTCGTGCGCGGCCTGCAGGAGCAGTTCGCGGCCTACGCGCAGAACTTCCCCGTCTGGGCCCAGCAGTCCAACGGCATGCTGCAGCTCTCCGTCTGGGCCGGCCTCAGGGACCTCGGCATCGGCGCCAACGTCCAGCACTACAACCCCGTGATCGACGACGCGGTGCGCAAGCTCTTCTCCGTCCCCGAGAGCTGGACGCTCGTGGCCGAGATGCCCTTCGGCGGCATCGAGGCGCCCGCGGGCGAGAAGGCCGCGGAGGACGTCGACGCGCGCGTGAGGGTCGCCCGCTAGGGCGGGCGGCGGGCGCGCCCGCGGCGCGCCAGGCATCGTCGCACGTGGCAGGCCGGGGCCGCCGGCGTGGGGGGACCCGCGCCGGCGGCCTCGCGCCCTTCTCGCCCGCGCCTAGCGCGTGGCCTGCTCGCCCTCGCCGAGGTGCCGCCCCACCGCGAGGTAGAGCAGCACGAGCCCGACCGCGTTGACGCCCAGGCTCACGGGGTAGACCGCGAGCAGGCAGGGGAACGTGGGGTTGCTCGCGAACACGACCGCGACGTAGGCGAGGCGCAGGATCACGATGCTGAAGACGGTGAGCACGGCCGGCAGGAGCGACATGCCAAAGCCGCGCAGGTAGCCCGAGAGGTTCTCGTTGAAGGCGCAGAAGACCTGGGCGCTGACCACGAACTGCAGGCGCACGTAGCCCTCCCGCACGACCTCGGGGTCGGGGTCGAAGAAGGCGACCAGCTGGCGGCCGAAGGCGAGCGCCAGGGCGATGACGACGGCGCCCGTGGCAAGGCACTCGAGCAGGCAGACGCCGAGGGCCCTCCGGCAGCGGTCGGGACGCCGGGCCCCGTGGTTCTGCCCCACGAAGGTGGTGCAGGCCTGGCCGAAGGAGTTGTAGGTGAAGTAGGTCAGGGACTCGATGCTCGCCCCGGCCGAGCTCGCCGCGATGACGGTCTGCCCCAGGCTGTTGATGGCCCCCTGGATGACCACGTTGGCGATGGAGAAGAACGCGCCCTGGACGCCCGCCGGCAGGCCCACCTTGAGCATCTCCCCGAGCGCCCAGCGGTCGACGCGCAGGTCGGAGACGGTGACGCGGATGGCGCCCTCGGCGCGCAGGAGCCGGGCGAAGAGGATGGCCGCGGCCACCGCGGTCGAGGCCACGGTCGTGAGCGCCACGCCGGCCGGCCCCCAGCCGAGCCCGCACGCCACGAGGAGGTCGAGCGCGACGTTCGTGCCGCTCGAGACCACGAGGGTCCTAAGCGGCGTGAGGGTGTCGCCCACGCTGCGGAACACGGCCGCCTCGAAGTCGTAGAGGAAGACGACGGGCAGGCCCGCCATGTAGACCCTGAGGTAGGCGAGGGCCATGTCGAAGATGTCGTCGGGGACGCCGAGCAGCACGAGGGTCGGGCGGGAGAGGAGCTCCGCAAGGACGGCGAAGGCGACGCCGCCCGCGAGGGCGAAGACGAGGGCGGTGTGGACGGCGCGGTGCGCGCGCCCTGGCTCCTCGGCGCCGACGGCGGTGGCGATGGTCACGTTCGCGCCGAGCGAGATGCCCTGGAAGAGCGAGACGAGCAGCGACACGACGGAGGAGTTGCTGCCGACGGCGGCCATGGCCTCGGTGCTCACGAAGCGGCCCGTGACGGCGACGTCGGCCACGTTGTAGAGCTGCTGCAGCATGGCCGTCACGGCGACGGGGATGGCGAAGAGCAGGACCTTGTCCGCGAGGGAGCCCCTCGTCATGTCCATCTCGCGCGAGCCCCTCCGCCTGCGCCGCCTGCCGCCCTCAGCCGTGTCCCTCGCCATGCCGTCGCGCCCCTCGCCCGGGCGGCCGCCTGCCGCCCGTCCTTCTCCGCCGTCCTTGTCTGCTCTCCAGCCTTCCCATGGTAGCGCCTCGCGGCCGCCCCCGCCCCTCGCACGGCGTGCCGCCCCTTGTGGAGGGGTTGTGGACATATGAACGCGCGTGCATACATCACCTGCGTCACCGGAGGCCGCGCGCTGTGCCTTATCGGACGTCAGGCCCGCTCTTTGTGCAGATGGAGGCCGGCGAAAGTCATATCTCTTAATGAAATGTAAACGGTTAATCACAGGTACGAAATGTTGAGCGGCAATCATGGATTCTACTACCCATCAGGTGGGGTGGAACAGAGTCCGCGCGTCGTCCCGGCATGCGGCCCCAGCCCCCGACCATGGAAACCTCGCATGAGACCGCAAGGGGGACCAACATGAGCAACTCCATCACCCGGCGCAACTTCCTCGGACTCGTCGGCGGGGCCACCGCGGTGGCCAGCCTCGGCCTCGTCGGCTGCGGCTCCAGCTCCGCGGGCGGCAGCTCCGACAACGGCGGCTTCTCGAAGGGCTCCTACGTCGTCGCCACCGACACCACGTTCGCCCCGTTCGAGTTCACGAACGACTCCGGCCAGTTCGTGGGCATCGACGTCGACATCCTCGCCGCCTGCGCGGAGAAGGAGGGCTTCAAGTACAACCTGCAGTCCCTCGGCTTCGACGCCGCGGTCGCCGCGCTCGAGAGCGGCCAGGCCGACGCCGTCATCGCGGGCATGTCGATCACCGACGAGCGCAAGAAGAAGTACGACTTCTCCGACTCCTACTACGACTCCTACGTCTGCATGGCGGTCAAGGACGGCAGCTCGGTCGCGGGCTACGAGGACCTCGGCGGCAAGACCGTGGCGGCCAAGACCGGCACGCAGGGCGCCACCTGCGCGGAGGACCTCTCCTCCAAGTACGGCTTCACGCTGACCTACTTCGACGACTCCTCGATCATGTACCAGGACGTCCTCACCGGCAACTCCGTCGCCTGCTTCGAGGACTACCCCGTGATGTCCTACGGCATCCAGCAGGGCAACGGCCTCAAGATCGTGACCGAGGAGAAGGAGGACTACTCCACGCCGTACGGCTTCGCGGTCATGAAGGGCCAGAACCAGGACCTCCTCGAGGCGTTCGACAAGGGCCTCAAGGAGCTCAAGGACTCCGGCGACTACGAGAAGATCGTGAACAAGTACCTCGCCTAGGGGCGGGGCGTCGCGGCCGGGCGCCGGCGCCCGCGGGCGTCCCCGGTCCCGGCGAGGCTGCGTGCCAACCGAGTGCGCACCCGAGCGACGCGCGCGAAGCGCGTCGCTCGCGGCATGATTCTGGAGGGAGAGACGTTTGAACCCCGAAAGCCTGATTCAGACCCTGCAGGGGGTGGGGCCGATGCTCGCCACCGGCCTCGGCACCACCCTGTACGCGACCATCCTGTCGCTCGTGATAGCGATGGTCCTGGGCATCCTCGTCTGCCTCATGCACCTCTCGCACGTGAAGGTCCTGAGGGGCCTCGCCAAGTTCTACATCTGGATCATCCGCGGCACGCCCATGCTCGTCCAGGCGTTCTACGTCTACTTCGCCCTCCCGCAGCTCTTCCAGCTGCTCGGCGCGACCGAGTTCCGCGTGAGCGTGCTCACCGCGTCCATCCTCACCCTGACGCTCAACGCGGGCGCCTACATCTCAGAGATCTTCCGCGGCTCCATCGAGGCCGTGCCCAAGGGCCAGATGGAGGCCTCCCGCAGCCTCGGCGTGAGCTACGCCACCTCCATGCGAAGGATCATCCTGCCCCAGGCGGTGCGCATCTGCCTGCCCTCCCTCGTCAACCAGTGCATCATCACGCTCAAGGACTCGACGATCCTCTACGCCATCGGCCTGGGCGAGATCATGTACCAGGCGAGGATCTACGTCGGCAGGACCATGGAGTCGTTCGCGACCTACACCTGGGTCGCCGTCGTCTTCCTCCTGATCACCAGCGTCCTCATGCTCGTCTCGAGGACCATCGAGAAAAGGATGCGTGCCTAGATGGACGATAAGACCAAGCAGGGTGCCGGCGCCCCGGCGGCAGGTGCCGACGCCGCGGGCCAGCCCAAGATCCGCATCTCCGGCCTGCACAAGAGCTTCGGCGACAACGAGGTGCTGCGCGGGATCGACCTGGACGTCGAGCCGGGCGAGGTCGTCTGCGTGATCGGCCCCTCGGGATCCGGCAAGTCGACGATGCTGCGCTGCATCAACCGCCTCGAGGAACCCACCTCCGGCGACATCCTCATCGACGGCGAGAACATCTGCGCGCCCGGCGCCGACGTGGACCGCATCCGCCGCCACCTCGGCATGGTGTTCCAGCAGTTCAACCTCTTTCCGCACTACAGCGTGCGCGAGAACCTCACCTACGCGCCCGTCGAGCTCAAGCTCATGGGCCGGGCGGAGGCGGACGCGGTCGCGACGGACCTGCTCGCCCGCGTGGGCATGTCCGACAAGGCGGACGCCATGCCGCGCTCCCTCTCCGGCGGCCAGCAGCAGCGCGTGGCCATCGCCCGCGCCCTCGCCATGCAGCCCGACATCATGCTCTTCGACGAGCCGACGAGCGCCCTGGACCCCGAGATGGTCCACGAGGTCCTCGACGTCATGCGCGAGCTCGCCGACGACGGCATGACCATGGTGATCGTGACCCACGAGATGGGCTTCGCGCACGACGTGGCCGACCGCGTCATCTTCATCGACGGCGGCGTGATCGTCGAGCAGGGCGACCCCGAGCAGGTCATGCACCATCCCCAGAACGAGCGCACCAAGAGCTTCCTGAGCAAGGTGCTCTAGCGCCGGCGCGCGGGCCACGCCGCGCCCGGCATCGCGGCCCGGTGCGGCGTGGCGCCTCGGCCTAGCGCCGCCAGAAGCCCTCGCCGCGCACGAGGGCGAGAAGGGCCTCCTCCGAGCCCACCTCCCACGTGGGGGCGGCCTCGGAGGCGGCGGGCCGCGCATGGTGGCGGCGGTTCAGCCACGCCACGGGCATGCGCCCCCGCCACGCCCCGACCACGTCGGTCGCCCAGGCGTCGCCCACGTAGGCGCACCGCTCGGGCACGGTGCCCGCGCGCTCGCACGCGAGGCGGAAGAGCGCCGGGTCGGGCTTGGCGAGCCCGACCTCCTGCGAGACGAGCACGTCCTTCTCCGCCACCCAGCGGTCGACCCCCAGTACCTGGAGCTTCTCGCCCTGGAGCGGCTCGCGGCCGTTGGAGATGACGCCCACGCCGAGCCGCGCTCGCTCTCGGCAGACGTCGAGGCAGGCCGCCATGGCGGGCGAGAGCGACATCGCGACGCCGCTCTCGTCGGCGTAGACGCGCTGGGCCTCCAGGGCCTCGGCGCGCGTGGCCCGGATGCCGAATTCGGCGAGCGTCTGCTGCATGCGCAGGGCGTACTCGTCGTCGGTCGGCGCGCGCCCCTCCGAGAAGGCCCGGAAGACGGGGCCGCTGTGCCGGCCGCGCGCCTCGTAGAGCTGCCCGTCCGTGACGCCGGGGAGCGCGCCGAAGGTGCGGCGCACGGCGTAGGCGAAGGGCGCCGCCTGGTCGTAGAGGGTGTCGTCGATGTCGAAGTAGACCATGTCGACGCCGCCCCGCGGCCCCTGCCGTCCCTCTCCCGCCATCTCGCGCCCGCCTCCCTGGCATCCGCCTGACAATCGCACGCCCGCACGTGCCCCAGTGTAGGCCCGCCTGGTCGGGCGAGGCCGTGCATCGGAGAGAATCTTCTTGCATCTGAAATATCTTGTGGTAAAAAGTGAACGTCGGATATTTCAGACGTAAGGAGAAGACCATGGCGAAGGAGAACGCTGCCAGCTCCATGCAGCGCATCGGCGGGAGCCTCAAGGCGTGGCGCGCCATCTCGGGCATGACGGCGGACGAGCTCGCGGGCGACGTGGGCGTCTCGCGCGACACCATCTCCCGCGTCGAGCGCGGGGACGCCTCGGTGAGCGTGGGCACGGTGCTCGACGTCTGTGACGAGTTCGGCCTGCTGCACCGCCTCGAGGAGGCGGTCGACCCCAGCAGGAGCGAGGTGGGCAAGATCGGCCTCTCGCGCGGGGTCCCCAAGCGGGTGCGCAAGCCGCGCGCGGCGCAGGAGCAGCCCTGGCTCACGCCCGACAACTGGTACGACGGCTGCTTCATGTACCAGGTCTACCCGCTCGGCCTCACCGGCGCGCCCTGGAGGAACGACGGCTCGGACGAGGGCGCGACCAACCACGACGAGCACCGCCTGCTCAAGCTCGTGGACGACGGCTGGGTGGAGCACGTGCGCCGGCTCGGCGCCAACTGCGTGATGCTGAACCCGGCCTTCGAGAGCGACGCGCACGGCTACGACACGCGCGACTACACCAAGGTCGACGCGCGCCTGGGCACCAACGACGACCTGCGCGCCGTGGTCGACGCCTTCCACGAGGCGGGCGTCCGCGTGATCCTCGACGCCGTCTTCAACCACGTGGGCAGGGGCTTCTGGGCCTTCCAGGACGTGCTCGAGAAGCGCCAGCAGAGCCGCTACGCGGGCTGGTTCGACATCGACTGGGGCGCGGACGACGAGTACGGCGACGGCTTTCGCTACGAGACCTGGGCGGGCGTCCCCTACCTCGTGAAGCTCAACCACGGCAGCCTCGAGCTCAACGCCTACCTCGCCGACGTGGTGCGCGGCTGGGAGGCGGACTTCGACGTGGACGGCCTGCGCCTCGACGTGGCCTACTGCCTCGACCTGGGCTTCCTCGGCTACCTGCGCAGCATCGCCAACGAGCTGACGGACAAGCGCAAGGAGAAGTTCGTCCTCGTCGGCGAGACCATGTTCGGCGACTACAACCGCTGGATGAACGACAACGCCTGCGACTCGGTCTACAACTACGAGGCCTACAAGGGCCTGTGGAGCTCGATGAACTCCGCCAACATGCACGAGATCGCCTACGCCCTGGAGCGCCAGAGCGGCGACAAGCCCTGGGACCTCTACACGGGCAGGCACCTGCTCGACTTCGTGGACAACCACGACGTGCCGAGGATCGCGACGCAGCTCGCCGACAAGCGCCAGCTCCGCCCGCTCTACGGCCTGCTCTTCGGCATGTGCGGCGTCCCGTGCGTCTACTACGGCAGCGAGTGGGGCATCGAGGGCGAGCAGCGCTTCGGCGACCACGAGCTCAGGCCGGCGCTCGACGCCCCCGAGTGGAACGACCTCACGGAGTGGATCTCGGCCCTGGCGGACGCGCGCCTGGCGAGCGAGGGCGCCGAGGCCCTCTGCGAGGGCGACTACCACGAGCTGCTCTGCCAGCCTCAGCAGCTGGTGTTCCAGCGCGCGGCGGGCGGACGGCGCGTCATCGTGGCGGTGAACGCCGCCCCCGAGCCCGTCACCCTGCACTTCGACGCCGGCTGCGGCCGGGCCGTCGACCTCATCGACGGCTCCGACCACGACTTCGGCGCGGGCTCCGAGCTGGGGGCGTTCTCGTGCGCCTACTGGCTCTGCGAGCGCTAGCGGCAGGCGCTCCAGGGCTCGCGGGCGAGAAGGACCCGCCCTCGTGAGGGGAGGGGCGCCCGGGCCTTGCCCGGACGCCCCTCCCTGCGCGTGCGCGGGGCGCACGATCTTCTCGGTCCCCGGCGGGTAGCCCGGCGCGGACGCCCGCCGTCCGCGGGGCCGCGCGCCAGAGCGCCCGCCGTACCCAGGCGACCTACTGGACCTGGGCGATCATCGCCATGTTGGTGGACGTGGTGTAGTCGCCCTGCGACGGCGAGGTGTGCGGGTCGCCGGCGGTGATGACCACGAGGTCGCCCGCGTCGACGACGCCGTTCTCCTTGGCGACCATCAGCGCGTTGTAGCAGGTGTCGGAGAGGTTGCCCTGCTCGGACGTCTTGAGGCCCTCGACGCCCCAGTAGAAGCAGGTGCGGCGAAGCGCGACCTCGCTGGGGGACATGGCGTAGACGGGCAGGCTCGGGCGGAAGGTGGCGATCAGGCGCGCGGTGCGGCCGGAGTGGGTGGGGGCGAGGATGCACTTGGCGCCCACGCGGTTGGCCATGGTGACGGCGGCGAAGCCCACCGAGCCGTTCACGTTCTTGATGCCGCCGCGGTCGTGGTACTGGTGGCGCTCCTTGAGGTAGCGCTCGGTCTCCGTCGCGATGGCGGCCATGGTCTGGACGGCCTCGACGGGGTACTTGCCGGCGGCGGACTCGCCGGAGAGCATGACGCAGTCCGTGCCGTCGTAGATGGCGTTGGCGACGTCGTTGACCTCGGCGCGCGTCGGGCGCGGGTTGCGGATCATGGAGTCGAGCATCTGCGTGGCGGTGATGACCGGCTTGTAGGAGTCGTTGCACTTGTGGATGATGGTCTTCTGGACGTGCGGGACCTGCTCGGCCGGGATCTCCACGCCGAGGTCGCCGCGGGCGACCATGATGCCGTCGGAGTGCTCGAGGATCTCGTCGAAGTTCCTGACGCCCATGGCGCTCTCGATCTTCGGGAAGATGAGGACGTTGCTCTCGCCCATCTCGCGGCAGATGTGGCGGATCTCGTCGACGGCGGCGCCGTTGCGGATGAAGGACGCGGCGATCGCGTCGATGCCCAGCTCGCAGCCGAACATGATGTCCGCGCGGTCCTGCTCGGTGACGGAGGGCAGGCCGACCTCGACGTTGGGGACGTTGACGCCCTTCCTCTCGCCGAGCTCGCCGCCGTTGGTGCAGGTGCAGTGGATGTCGTTACCCTCGACGTGGTCGACCTCGAAGCCGAGGAGGCCGTCGTCGATGAGGATGATGGAGCCCTTGGTCACCTCGTTGGGGAGGTTCTCGTAGTCGAGCGAGAAGCGCTCGGCGGTGCCCTCGACCTCGTCGGTGGTGATCACGACGTCCTGGCCGGTGGCGAGGGTGACCTTCTCGTGGTCCTTGAGCAGGCCGGTGCGGATCTCGGGGCCCTTGGTGTCAAGCATGATGGCGACGTAGGTGCCGAGCTCCTTGGAGATGCGGCGGACGCGGTCGATGTTGTTGCGGTGGTAGTCGTGGGAGCCGTGGCTGAAGTTGAAGCGGGCGACGTTCATCCCGGACTCGATGAGCTTGCGCAGGACGTCGTCGTCCTCGGTGGCCGGGCCCATGGTGCAGACGATCTTGGTCCTCTTGTTGACCATACTTCGTTTCCTCCTATCAAGGAACTGCCCGACGGACGTTCCGCCGGGCAGTTGTCGGTGCAGAGATGCTTTGGGTTCATCCCGTTCTTGCCCGAGTTGATTATATCGTATAAAAGAAAAATACAGACATCTACAAAATATCCATTGACAATTTTCTTATCTTATGAACTCAATCACCTGACATTTGTGTTACCGGCCTCCCGGCCCTCCGGGCAAGCTCTGCTGGTCGCGCGTCCTAGCAGAGCTGGGAGCGGGGGATGAACTCCTCGCCCTTGGCGAAGTGCTGCGCGTTGTCGAGCGTGACGCGGGCGATCTCGCCGAGGGCCTCCTTGGTGAAGAAGGCCTGGTGGCTGGTCATCACCACGTTGGGGAAGGAGCACAGGCGCGAGGTGATGGAGTCGATGACCTCGCCCGCGCGGTTCTGGTAGACGTTGGCGTTCTCCTCCTCGTAGACGTCCAGGCCGGCGGCGCCGATCTTGCCGGAGAGGATGCCGCGGATGAGGGCCTTGGTGTCCACGAGGCCGCCACGGCCCGTGTTCACGAAGATGACGCCGTCCTTCATCTTGGCGATGGACTCGTCGTTGATCATGTGGTAGCTCTCCTCGTTGAGGAAGGCGTGGAGGCTGATGAAGTCCGCGCGGGCGTAGAGCTCGTCGTAGGTGACGTACTCGTCGACCACGTGCTCCTCGTCCACGAGCTTCTGGTTGGGGTAGAGGTCGGAGCCGAGGACGGTCATGCCGAAGCCCTTGCAGATGCGGCAGAGGGCGGCGCCGATGCGGCCGGTGCCGATGATGCCCGCGGTCTTGCCGTGCAGGGTCTCGCCGACCAGGCCGTCGAGCGCGAAGTTGTTCTCGCGCACGCGGATGTAGCCCTTGTGGATGCGGCGGTTGGCGCACAGGCCGAGCGCCATGGCGTGCTCGGCGATCGCCTCGGGGGAGTAGGCCGGGACGCGGGTGACCTTCATCCCGAGCTCCTTGGCCATGTCGACGTCGACGGCGTCGAAGCCGGCGCAGCGCATGAGGACGAGCTTGACGCCGAAGCCTGCGAGGATCTCGAGCGTCATGGCGTGGACGTCGGCGTTCACGAAGGCGCACACGGCGTCGTAGCCACGGGCGAGGGCCGCGGTCATGGGGGTCAGGTTCGTCTCGATGAAGTCGACCGTGATCCCGGGGTAGTCCGGGAGCTCCCTCGAGAAGGAGTCCTTGTCGTAGCTGGCGGTGCCGTAGAAGAGAATCTTCATCTTCGTCCTTCCCCGTGCATTCTTGTAGCCCTCGCTACACCTGCTGACCAGATACCTGTAGTTTAGCGCCGTCGGGCGCCTGTGAATCGTGCACATATGTATATGTGGGTTGACCCCTAATGGGTGCTCAACTTCGGGCGGGCAGGGCCCCGCGGCGGGCGCTCCCGGGGCCCCGAGGCGACCCCGCGGCGGCGCGCGCCCGGCTGACTTGGAGATGCCGTCGAGAGGGCGGCGAGGAGGGCGGCGCACCCGGCCGCTTGTATAATGGATGGCTCGTAAGGCGTCTGGTATGGCAGCCTTGGTGAGCCCTTGCCCCTCCTGGGGAATTATGATCGGGCATCAATCTACCGGGCGCGGAGCTTGGCGGAGGACCCCGCCTGAACCCAGGAGGAAAACACGTTGAAAGAGTACCTGTCAGCAGCGGAGGACGTGCTGAGGGAGGAGGGCTCCGACGCCGAGCGCGGCATCTCGGCCGAGGAGGCCGCGTCGCGCCTCGAGAAGTACGGGCCCAACAAGCTCGCAGAGGCCAAGAAGACCCCGATGGTCGTCCGCTTCTTCCAGCAGATGCTCGACCCGATGGTCATCATGCTGATCGTCGCGGCCATCATCTCGGCGGCCATCGGCGCCGCGAGCGGCTCGGACGACTACGCTGACGTCGTCATCATCCTGTTCGTCGTCATCCTCAACTCGATCATGGGCGTCGTGCAGGAGAACAAGGCCGACGCCGCGCTCGCCGCGCTCCAGGAGATGTCCGCGGCGCAGTCCAAGGTCATCCGCGGCGGCCAGCAGGTCACCGTCCACTCCTCCGAGCTCGTCCCCGGCGACGTCGTGGTCCTCGAGGCCGGCGACGCCGTGCCCGCGGACTGCCGCATCCTCGAGAGCGCCTCGATGAAGATCGAGGAGGCCTCCCTCACCGGCGAGTCCGTCCCGGTCACCAAGGTGGTCGACGCCCTCAACCTCGCCGGCAGCGAGGGGGACGTGCCGCTCGGCGACCGCAGGAACATGTGCTATATGGGCTCCACCGTGGTCTTCGGCCGCGGCCGCGCCGTGGTCGTCGCCACGGGCATGGACACCGAGATGGGCAAGATCGCCGGCGCGCTCGCGCAGGCCAAGGACGAGGAGACCCCGCTCCAGAAGAAGCTCGACGAGCTCTCCAAGACGCTCTCCCTCCTCGTCGTCGCCATCTGCGTCGTCGTCTTCCTCACCGGCTTCCTCAAGTACGGCGCCGGCTTCTTCTCCAACATCAACCTCGTGCTCAACACCTTCATGATCGCCGTCTCGCTCGCCGTGGCGGCCATCCCCGAGGGCCTCGTCGCCGTCGTCACGATCGTGCTCTCCATGGGCGTCACCAAGATGTCCCAGAAGAACGCCATCGTCCGCAAGCTCGCCGCCGTCGAGACCCTGGGCTGCACCCAGGTCATCTGCTCGGACAAGACGGGCACCCTCACGCAGAACAAGATGACGGTCGTCCGCCACGAGACGGAGGACCTCGCGGCCCACGTCCGCACCATGGCGCTGTGCAACGACGCCAAGTGGGACGAGATCGAGGGCGTGGCGAAGGGCGAGCCGACCGAGGCCGCCCTGGTCGCGGACGCGGCGAAGATGGGCTACACCACCTCCGACCTCGCCGAGGCCTACCCGCGCGTGGGCGAGGCGCCCTTCGACTCCGGCCGCAAGATGATGTCGGTCGTCGTGCGGAACCGCTCCGGCGAGTACGTCCAGCACACCAAGGGCGGCCCGGACGTGGTCCTCGCCCGCTGCACCACGATGCTGCGCGAGGACGGCTCCGTCGTCCCCATGACCGACGAGCTGCGCAAGCAGGTCATGGACGCCAACAAGGCCATGGCCGACGACGCCCTGCGCGTCATGGCCTCCGCCCGCCGCGAGTGGGGCACCACCGAGCCCGGCTCCTACGAGGCGTCCGAGCTCGAGCACGACCTCACCTTCATCGGCCTGTCCGGCATGATCGACCCGGTCCGCCCGGAGGTCAAGGACGCCATCGCCGAGGCGCACTCCGCCGGCATCCGCGTCGTCATGATCACCGGCGACCACATCGACACCGCCGTGGCCATCGCCAAGGACCTCGACATCATCTCCGACCGCTCCCAGGCCATGCGCGGCTCCGACCTCGACAAGCTCTCCGACGAGGAGTTCGAGAGGAGGATCGAGGAGGTCGGCGTCTACGCCCGCGTCCAGCCCGAGCACAAGAGCCGCATCGTCGACATGTGGCGCAAGAAGGGCATGGTCACGGCCATGACCGGCGACGGCGTCAACGACGCGCCCTCCATCAAGAAGGCCGACATCGGCATCGGCATGGGCATCACCGGCACCGACGTCACCAAGAACGTCGCCGACATGATCCTGGCCGACGACAACTTCGCCACCATCATCAACGCGGTGGAGGAGGGCCGCAGGATCTACGACAACATCCGCAAGTGCATCGCCTTCCTGCTCTCCTCCAACCTCGCCGAGGTCATCTCCGTCTTCGTGGCCTCCCTCGTGGGCTTCACCATCCTGGAGCCCACCCACCTGCTCTGGATCAACCTCATCACCGACTCGCTTCCCGCCCTCGCCATGGCGACCGAGAAGAAGGAGCCGGGCATCATGCGGCGCAAGCCGCGCAGCTCGCAGGACGGCATCTTCGCGGGCGGCATGGGGCTCGACTGCCTGATCCAGGGCATCCTGATCTCCATCCTCACGCTCGCGAGCTTCTGGATCGGCTTCAAGGCGCAGTTCCCGACCGACGGCCTGCCGGAGCTCCTCGCCAACCCCGAGATGGGCCTCGAGGGCATGACCATGGCGTTCCTGACGCTCTCCATGGTCGAGATGTTCCACTCCTTCAACATGAGGAGCCGTCGCCAGTCGCTCTTCAGCCTCCACAGCCAGAACGTCTGGCTCTGGGGCTCCTTCGCGATGTCGCTCCTGCTCACCTTCCTCGTGATCGAGGTCCCCGCGCTCGCCGACGCCTTCGGCTTCGCCGAGCTCGACCTCTACCACTACGGCGTCGCCATGCTGCTCGCCTTCTCCATCATCCCGATGATGGAGGTCTACAAGGCCATCATGCGCGCGGTCGAGAAGGGCAGGGAGTAGGAGACATGTCCAGGCGCTCAAGGCACGCGCAGGGCCACGCCTCCGGCAGGTCGGGGGGCGCCCCGCGCGGTGCGGCCGCGGCCGGCGCCGGGAGGGGCGCGCGCGGCGGGCGCGGACAAGGACGTGCGGCTGACAAGGGAGCCGGTGGGGCCGCTCAGGCCCTGCCGGCCCTCTCTTCGCTCTCGGACGTCCCGCCGTTCGACAAGCTCTCGATGAGCGAGGCCCAGCGCGAGGCCTACGCGCGCGACGTGGCCGCCCTCGAGGCGGAGGGCATCGACGTGCGCGAGGTCGAGCCGGCCTGCGTGGTGAGGCTCGACCGCTCCTTCCCGGCCGTGGTGGCGGCCTCCGGCATCGTGCGCGCGGAGTTCTCCTTCCGCTTCGGCGTGGTGCGCGAGCCCTCCGCGGCCGTGGGGGACTGGGTGTGCCTGCGCAGGCCCCACGACCACGACATGGCCGTCATCGAGTTCGTCCTCCCGCGCGAGAGCGACATCGCCCGCTGGCGGGGAGGGTCGCGCGGCAAGCGGCAGACGCTCGCCGCTAACGTGGACGTCGTGCTCGTCGCGCAGGCGCTCGGCCGCCGCGAGCTGGACCTGGACCGCATCGTGCGGTCGGCCGTGATCGCGGAGGACTGCCACGCGCGGGCGGCCGTCGTCCTGACGAAGGCCGACCGCGCGGGCGCGGAGCTGCTCGGGCGGGACCTCGAGCTGGTCCGCCGCACCCTGGGCGAGGACTGCCCGCTCGCCGTGACGGCCGCCGGGGCGGGAGCCGGCGGCGCGGGCGCGGCGCGCCGGGACGCCGGGGCGGACGTCGGCGCGCTCGCCGAGGTCTGCCGCAGGGAGCGGGTGCGCTGGGGCGTGGAGGGCGTCTGCGGCCTCGTGCCGCGCGGCACCGTCGCCATCGTGCTGGGGGAGTCCGGCGCGGGCAAGTCCACGCTGCTCAACGCCCTTCTCGGCCACGAGGCGCTCGAGGTGGGACGGGTCCGCGAGCGCGACGACGCCGGCCGGCACACGACGGTGGCGCGGCGCATGGTGGACCTTCCCGGCGCGGGCGTGATCGTGGACGAGCCGGGCCTCAGGAGCCTCCCCCTGGTGGGGCACGAGCGCGGGCTGGCGCGGGTCTTCCCGGACGTCGCGGAGGCTGCCTCCCTGTGCCGTTTCCGCGACTGCACGCACACGATCGAGCCGGGGTGCGAGGTCCTCGCGCGCGTGCGCGCAGGCGAGATACCCCGCGAGCGCGCGGACGCCTACGTCGCCCTCGCGCAGGAGATGCGCCGCAGCGCGGGCACGCTCGACCCCGACATCACGCTCTAGCGTCGGGGCGCGGGTCCTTCTCGCCCGCTACCCGCGCGAGGACGCGCTGCGGCGGGCTGTCAAGAAACGAAAACGGTTTACGCAACCGAAGCTTCCGCTTGCGGGGGTCTTCCAAGCGCTCTGCTTGGAAGACCCCCGCTGCCATCTCTGGGGCTGACAGAATCTTGAGTGATGCACCTGGGGCGCCTCGGTGCCCATGTCGATTCGGAGGTGGCGGAGATGAGCAAGAGGGTTCCCTTCGACGAGCTCAAAGGGACAATTAAGAAGGCCTTCCTGGTGGCTGGTCTGAGCGAGGACGTGGCTGAGACCTGCGCGGATGTACATGCACGAACTTCCCTGGACGGCGTGGAGAGCCACGGGCTCAACAGGGTGCCCCGCTTCGTAGACTACGTGAGGAGGGGTTGGGTCGACCCTTCCGGCAAGCCTGAGCTCGTCGAAGCGAAGGGTGCGGTCGAGAACTACGACGGGCACCTGGGGCCTGGAATCACCAACGCGATCTTCTGCATGGACCGCGCCATTGCGCTCGCGCGCGACCATGGCATCGGTTGCGTTGCGATCAGGAACACAACCCACTGGATGAGGGGTGGCACCTATGCTTGGCGCGCTGCTGACGCCGGGATGATCGGAATATCGTGGACCAACACGGAGAGTTCCATGCCGATGTGGGGCTCCAAGGAACTTGGCGTCGGCAACAACCCGTTCTGCATCGCCGTCCCGCGCAAGAGCGGCCCAATCGTGCTGGACATGGCGTTGAGCCAGTACTCGTGGGGGAAGGTCGGGGTCTGTCGCCTCGCCGGCAAGGAGCTGCCCTATCCCGGCGGTTTCGACAGCGAAGGCAGGCTCACAAGCGATCCGGTCGAGATAGAGAAGACCCACAGGATTCTCCCAACGGGCTACTGGAAAGGGTCGGGCATGGCGATAGCCCTCGACCTCGTAGCCGCCGCGATGGCCAACGGTAAGTCCGGTTCCGTCATGGATGACGAGGACAGGGGGTCATGTACGGGGGCTTGCCAGGTCTTCATCGCGATGGACCCCTACCTGTTCGGGAGCGAGGGGGACATCCAGTCGATGTTCGACGAGCGGGTCGCGCGGGCGGACGCGACGACGCCGATCGATCCCTCGCGTCCCGTCACCTGCCCGGGCGAGAGGACAGCGATGACGAGGGAAAGGAACCTTCGGGAGGGGGTGCCCGTGGACGAGCAGATCTGGGCGCAGGTCTGCGAGCTCGCGAAGGGGACCCCAGGTCAGATAAGGGACATATCGGCGGTCTGAGCGAGTGGGCCGGGTGTCATCTGAGACCGAACGTGGGGCTGGAAGCGAGACGAACGAGGTGTTTCTGCGATGAAGATGACCTTCAGATGGTATGGAGAGGGCGCCGACAGCGTCACGCTCCAGGACATTCGTCAGATTCCGGGCGTGAGTGGCATCATGGGCACCTTGCCGGGGAAGCCCGCCGGCGAGGTCTGGACGCTTGAGGAGTGCCGGAGTTACATCGACCACGTGCACGAGGCCTCGCTCGAGTGCGAGGTGATAGAGAGCGTCAACGTCCACGAGGACATCAAGCTCGGACTGCCCTCGAGGGACGCCTACATCGAGAACTACCGTACAACCATTCGTAACCTCGCAAGCTGCGGCGTGAAGGTGATCGTGTACAACTTCATGCCGGTCCTCGACTACATGAGGACGGAGCACTTCCACTCTCTGCCGGACGGTTCCACCTGCCTTTACTATGACGAGGCGGAACTCGAGGGGCGCTCTCCCCGGCAGATAGTCGAGGACACCCTGAAGGAGGCGCGCGGGTGGCCGCTGGCCGGGTGGGAGCCGGAGAGGCTCTCTTTGCTTGAGGACACCCTGGCGCGCTACGAGGGCGTTACGGAGGACGACATTCGGGAGAACCTCAGGTACTTCCTCGATGGGATTATCCCTACCTGCGAGGAGGCGGGTGTCAAGATGGCCTGCCACCCCGACGACCCCGGGTGGAAGATCTTCGGCCTCCCGCGGATTGCGCACTCGCAGGGGGACTACGACAAGCTGCTGGCCCTTCGGGACAGTCCCTGCAATACCGTCTGCCTTTGTACCGGCTCCCTGGGGTCGAATCCCGAAAACGACATCCCGGAGATGATTCGCCACTTCGGCGGGATGGACCGCATCGGTTGCATGCATGTAAGGAACGTGAAGTACCTCGGTCCGAAAAAGTTTCGCGAGTCGGCGCACCTCTCGTCTGCGGGCTCGCTCGACATGTTCGAGATTATGAAGGCGGTTCGCGACTCGTGTCCTGACACGTACGTCCGGCCCGACCATGGCAGGATGATCTGGGTAGAGGACGCGAGGCCCGGCTACGGACTCTACGATCGCGCCCTCGGGTGCGAGTACCTGCTCGGCCTGTGGGAGGCCCTCGAGCGCGAGAAGGACGCTCGGTAGCAGTCCGTCGTGCGGCGATCGTCCTCGGGCAAGAGCTACTCCGAGGGGGTCGACAAGAGGGGGCGCGATCCCGGAATCCTCTGGGGTCGCGCCCCCTCCGCTGCTTATGAAGATGCGGTCGTCTTGGCAGTGGCAGTCGCTCTTGTGGCGCTACCTCCTGCGGAGGTGGATGGCGAAGCCCCCGACCTCCCCCTCGAAGAACTTCGAGGTGTATCCACGCTCGTCTACTCCGGCGCCGACCTCGGTGAAGCTGTATCCCCGGCGCTCGAAGAACGCTATGGCCCTGTCCACGTCCACGCAGTTGACGCCGATGTGCCCCTTGGTTCCGAGGAGGTTGCACTTGACCACGTCAGCCATGTCACCGGCGAAGTAGCCGCCGCCCTTGTCTTCGACGGCAAGCCCAAACATCTCCGCCAGCTTGTTGGCGGTCGCGAGCGCCTCGGCGTCGTCGTCGCTGTTGATGCCGACGTGTGCGAGCTCGAACGAGTGCATCTTCCAGACGGACTCCCTGCAGACCTTGGTGATGCCGGCGAAGTCCTTCCCGGCGATGAGTCCGGCGGGGGAGAGCCACGATCCGCCGACGGCTAGGACATTGGGAAGGCTCAGGTAGTCGACCATGTTTGCAAGTCCCACGCCACCGGTCGGTAGGAAGCGCATGCCGGCATAGGGACCGCTGAGCGCCTTCAGGGCCTTAACGCCGCCGTTTACCTCCGCTGGGAAGAACTTGACAGCGCTGAGCCCGAACTCCATTGCCGCCTCTATGTCGCTGGGGCTCGAGGTGCCAGGGATGATGGGTACGTCGTTCTCGACGCACCACCTCACGACGTTGGGGTTGAAGCCTGGCGTGACGATGAAGGACGCACCGGCCGCCACCGCCCTCTTTGCCCTGTTGACGTTCGTCACCGTACCCGCCCCGACGGCGATCTCCGGCACCTGTGCTGCCATCTCCTCGATGGCCTTTTCGCCGGCCTCTGTTCGGAAGGTCACCTCAGCTGCCGGAACGCCGCCATCTACCAAGGCCCTCGCAAGGGGCACCGCGTCCTCGGCGTCCTCGATTGCGATCATGGGGACGAGGCCTATGTCGTGCACCGTCTTCAGAAAGTCGTCGTACATGCGAACCTCCTATCGAACCTCGCGCATCTCGGCGCGTATCTGACGTCCTTGCCGTTCCGTACCGTCGCCATTACCCTCATGCGATGCGCATCCTGGTCATGTACTCCTCGAGCTGCTCGCGGGAGGGGAGTCCCTCGTTGTCCCCTCGTACCTGGACTTGCATGCTCCCGACGGCGTTCCCACGCGTGACGCACTCGGGGAGGGAGAGTCCCTCGAGGGTTGCGGTGAGGACCCCCGCGGCGAAGCCGTCTCCGGCTCCCACTGTGTCCACGACACTCTTGACCCTGAAGGTGCCGCCCCATCCGCTCTCCGACCCATTGTCGAAGTACGCCCCGCGCGCGCCGCACTTGACGATCACGGTCCGCGCCCCGAGCCTCCTGTAGTAGGAGGTCGCATCCTCCGGAGTCGCATCGGGCTCGCCCATGAGAATCCTTGCCTCCGCGATGCCGGGAAGGAAGTAGTCCGCCTGGGCGGCCATGGAGTTCATGAAGTCGACCATCGAGCGCTCGTCGGGCCAGAGCTGCGGCCTCAGGTTGGGGTCGAACGAGAAGAGCATGTCGTGCTTGCGTATCTCCTCGAGGAGCTTCCAGGACGCCTCACGCGTGCTCGAGGAGAGCGCTGGCATGATACCGGTCATGTGGAGGATGGAGTACTCGGAGAAGTCGAGCCCCTCGATGTCGGCTGGGGAGAGCGTGGACGCCGCGGAGTTCTTCCTCAGATAGAAGATCTCTGGGTCGCCGCCGGGGACCAGGCTCTTGAACATGATGCCGGTCGGCCGTTTCGCGGAGAAGCTGGTGAACTCGGTGGAGATGCCGCAATCGTGCATGAGTCGCTCGATGATCTTCGCGTGGAAGTCGGTGCCGAGCTTGGTGAGGTAGCTCACCTTGTGGCCGAGCCTGCTGATGCCGATTGCCACGTTGAGCTCGGCCCCCGCGACTGCTATCGAGAAGGAACTCACCTCATCCAGATGTCCCTCCTGCTGGGCCATGTAGAGGCCCATGGGTTCCCCCACCAGCAATACGCCCGTGCGGTCTGCCATCAACTCCTCCTTCCGATTGACGTGGACCTAACGTCCCGCGCCCAGCTCCTTGAGCATCGTCGAGCGCCGGATGGTCATCTCCGTGGGTACGGTGATTTTCTCCTTGTGTCCTCCCGGGTCTTCGATGCGGCGGAGGACGAGCTTCGAAGCGTATTCACCCATCTTGTAGGGATGGACCTTGTAGGTTGTGATGCCCTTCTCCACGATCTCCGACCAGTCCCACCTCATGGAGTGAGACCAGTCCCAGTCGTCTGGCCCGCAGATTCCAACTTGGTCGGGTATCGAGAGTCCGAGCTTGCCTATGGCGTAGACGAGGTTCATGAGGGTCACGGAGTTGTTGCCGATGAGGGCGGGGACCTGCCCGTCAGGGGTGGATTTAATGACCTTGCAGACCTCGTTTCTCACCTGGTCGGCGTCGCCGATGGTGAGCTGCACCACGTCGTCGGTGGGTTCGGACCTGCCGTAGAACTTGGCGTCCCCCTCGCAGAACCCCTTAATGCGCTGCTGCCTGACGGAGTTCGTGCGGAACTCCTGGGAGAAGAGGACCACCCTCCCGAACCCTTCCGAGTGCAGATGTTCGACGAGGTCGACCATGGGGGTCTCGTAGTCACCCGTCACGATGTCGAAGTTGAAGTTCTGGACCTTCCGGTCCACCAGCACGACGGGGAGGCCCGAGTTCGCGAGGCTTATGAGGTAGGGGTTGTCCATCGAGCTCGTGTTCACGACGAGACCGTCGACCTGATGCGCGAGCAACGTGTGGATGAAGCTGCGCTCCCTCTCGGAGGAGTCGCCCGAGTTCACGAAGACGGGGATGTAGCCGTTCTCGTAGAGGCAGTCGCTCATGCCCGAGATGAGCGCTGAGGAGAACGGGCTCGTGATGTCGGCCACTACGGCTCCGATCAGGAACGACTTCTTCGTCTTTAGGCTCCTGGCAACGGCGGAGGGTCGGTAATTGGTGAGCTCGATGGCGGCCTCGATGCGCTTGCGCGTCTCGGTGCTCATCATGTTGTACTTGCCGTTGAGATATCGCGAAACCGTTGTCTTAGAGACACCAGAGACGGTAGCGATGTCGTTGATCGTTACCCTGCCGTTGCTCTTGCTCATGTGGGTTGTCCTCGGTTTCTCCTGCGTGAATAGCCTAATGATGTGCCCAATCAGTGTGGGAAACAAGTGCGAGGGGGCGAATGTTGATATGACGAACCAGATTTCATCGCCTGCAGGCGATAGTCTACCGCTCGTCGAAGTGAAACCGGTTGCATAAGAAGCCGTTAGTCCGTTTGGGTTGATGAGTTCTTTCAAATTGTGAATACTTGGCGAAGAAACGAAATAGAGTTAGTCAAATCTACTGGGAAAATCCGTTGCGACCAATTGCGCTGTAGCCCAGATGGATTACAGCACCCATACCGTCTCGTAACTTGGCGGCATGGAAATGAAAACGGTTTCGTACTGTAGTAGTCAGTTCGAAGAGCGAGATGAAAAGGGAAGGGGTAGGCAATGGCATTAATCATCGGAATCATCTTGCTTGTGACATACATAGCCTTCATCGTCTATGCCGTGAGGGGCGGCAACCTGATGCTGGGCCTGTTTGTCATGGCGGTGCTGTGGACGGTCCTGGGCATCGCCGGTGGGGTCATGGACGGGTTCCCGAAGATGCCCGAAGGCGCCACCGGGTGGACGGCGCTCAACTTCGTGATCACCTCGGTCTTCAACGACGGGCCCACAGGGTTCGGCGCGACCGCCGTCTACATCATCTTCGGCAGCTGGTTCGGTCGCATCCTGCTCGATACCGGCATCGCCCGCACGATCATTCGTAAGGCGGTGGAGCTCGGTGGAGACAGGCCCGCCCTCACCTGCGTGCTGCTCTGTGCGGTGACCGCCCTCATCTTCACGACGTCCTATGGCCCCGGTGCGGTCGTCGCCATCGGCGTCATCGTCTTCCCCATCATGCTCTCCCTCGGCATCCCCAACACCCTTGCCACCTGCGCCTTCTGCATGTCGGTAGGCTGCGGTCTCTACTTCAACCAGTCCCTGCTCACGCAGGCTGCCGGCACTATGGTGCTTGCGGACGGCACGAAGTACCTCGCGAGCGCTGCCGACTGGAGCCAGTGGTACAGGTTCGCGTTCCCTGCGTTCGCCATCCACTTTGTGTCCATCATCCTGATGGTCGTCATCACCCTGAAGATGACCAAGAGCAAGGCCGCGGTGCACGCATGGGCTGCCCCCGCGGACGCTGGGGCGACTGGGAAGGACGTCAACGGCTGGGCCTGCCTCACGCCCATCATCCCGGTGACGCTCGCCATCGCCTTCAACATCAGCCAGATTCCCGCGATCGTGATCGCGGTCGTCTACGCGCTCCTCACCACCCGCGCCGCGAAGGGCTGGAACGAGGTCTGCGACCTCATCCAGAAGTCCTTCCACGACGGCGTCGCCGACGTCGGCCTGGTCCTCGGCTTCCTCATGAGCGTCCAGATGTTCGTCCGTGCCGCTAGTGCATGCAAGAACCTCCTCTCCCCGATTTTCGCCCCAATCATCCCGAGCAACGTCTTCGTCCTCTTCCTCGTCTTCGGTCTCCTCGGGTTCCTGGCCCTCTATCGTGGCCCGCTGACCATCTGGGGCGCGGGCGTCGCGACCTTCACCATCGTGGCCTCCGTGACGAACCTCCCAATCGCCGTCCTCTACCCGCTGTTCTACATCCCCTGCTGCACGGTCAACACCAACGTCTGCCCCACGCAGTCCTGGAACATGTGGGCCATCGGCTACAACAAGGTTCCCATCAGCGACTTCATGAAGACCTGCGTGCCCTATGCGCTCGTCTGTGCGTTCATCCTCGAGATCCTGGCCTACTTCATGTTCGCGGTATAGGAGCAGGACAACGGCAGCCTAGGAATCGATTGGAGGGGGATGGGGTCGGAAGCCTCGTCCCCCTTCGGGTAAGGAGACTGGCATGAGCAAGCCCGTACGCGTTGGCATCGACGTGGGCGGCACCCACACCAAGGCGGTGGCAATCGACAACGACACGCACGAGATCGTTGGCGAGGCGGTCGTGATGACCACCCATGACGACGAGATGGGGGTAGCCAAGGGAGTCATCGAGTGCTTCAAGCAATGCCTCGAGGATAACCACATCGACCCAGACGACGTCGTGTTCATCGCCCACTCGACCACTCAGGCGACGAACGCCCTGCTCGAGGGTGACGTCGCGAAGGTCGGCGTGCTTGGCATGGGCGGGGGCGGGCTCGAGGGCCTTCTTGCCAAGAAGCAGTCGAACGTCGGCAACATCGACCTCGGCACCGGCCGGATGATCGAGACCGTCCACACCTACCTCCCCAACAAGAAGGTCAACCCCGAGAACGTCGGCAAGGCCATCGACGGGCTGGTGTCGCAGGGCGCCCAGGTGATCGTCGCGTCGAAGGCGTTCGGGGTCGACTCCATCAGGGAAGAGAACATCGTCAAGGACGTGGCGGAGCAGAAGGGCCTCCTCGTCTCCGTGGCATCCGAGATTTCGAAGCTCTACGGCCTGACCCGCAGGACCCGTACTGCGGCCATCAACGGCTCTATTTTGCCCAAGATGATGAACACGGCCGACAGCACGGAGGGGGCCGTCCGTTCCACGGGTATCGAGGTCCCCCTGATGATCATGCGTGGCGACGGCGGCGTCATGGAGATCGACGAGATGAGGAAGCGCCCGGTTCTCACCATGCTCTCGGGTCCCGCGGCGTCCGTCATGGGTGCCCTCATGTACCTGCGCGCATCCAACGGCATCTACTTCGAGGTCGGTGGCACCTCGACGAACATCGGCGTCATCAAGAACGGCCGACCCGCCGTCGACTACGCGGTCGTTGGAGGCCACAGCACTTACGTGAACTCGCTCGACGTGATCGTCCTCGGCGTGGCAGGCGGATCCATGGTTAGGGCGGCAGACCACAAGCTCGTCGACGTCGGGCCGCGCTCCGCCCACATCGCCGGGCTGGGATATGCGGTCTACACCCCCCGCGACGAGATTGTCGACCCCGAGATTGAGTTCTTCTCGCCCAAGGAGGGGGATCCCGCCGACTACGTGCGCGTGAAGCTGGCGAACGGCAAGCGTGTTACCATCACGAACTCCTGCGCCGCCAACGTCCTCGGGCTTGTGAGGAAGGAGGACTACTCCTATGGCAACGTCGAATCCGCGCGGGCGGCGATGAAGCCGCTTGCAGACTACCTCGGCGTCAGCGTTGAGGAGTGCGCGGAACAGATCCTGCACAAGGCCTTCGAGAAGATTGAGCCGGTGGTGAGCGGCCTCGCGGCCAAGTACAAGCTCGAGCCCGACCAGATGTCGCTCGTCGGCTGCGGCGGAGGCGCCTCCTCGCTCCTCCCATACACCGCGAGGCAGATGGGCCTCGACTACTCCATCCCCAAGGACGCAGAGATCATCTCGTCCATCGGCGTCGCCCTTGCGATGATCAGGGACGTCGTCGAGCGCGTCATCCCCAACCCCACCACCGAGGACATATCCTCGATCAAGAAGGAGGCCAAGGAGCTCGCCATCAAGAACGGCGCGGTCCCCGACACGGTGGAGGTCCAGATCGAGATTGACTCCCAGACCTCGAAAGTCACGGCGATCGCGCTCGGCTCCAACGAGGTGCAGACCTCGACGGGCAAGATGCACTGCTCGCCCGAGGAGGCCGTGGCCCTTGCGGCGGAGTCGATGAGGGTCGACCCGTCCGAGGTCTCCCTCGAGCTCAGGACGGACGACTTCTACGTCTGCACCGCCCCCAACAAGAAGATGCAGAACCGTCGTGCGCTCAGGATTATCGACCAGAGGGGCTTCATCAAGGTCCAGGTTGGTGACGCGAAGGCGCTGAAGTGCAAGGCGGGGGACTGGGAGAAGGAGACCTCCGACCTGTGGAACAGCATGCTCTACTACAAGGCGGAGATGGAGCACTGCCCTGACATGTACCTCTGCATCGGGGCGAAGGTGCTCGACTTCACCAACGTGCTCTCGCTGGACCAGCTCAAGACAATCATGGCCTCCGAGTTCATGGATGCGGACGATGACGAGGACATCATCCTGGTCGCGTCCAGGATTGAGATAGGTTAGGGGCAGTCCGGTGCTTGTCGAGCAGTGGTGCCAGAGGCTTCTTGGCTACCCAGAGGAGGTCTGGGCGGAGTTCTGCCGGCGTAACGACCCGCTGGGCGGGCTGATGACGCCGCCTGGATACCTCGAGGCCTACCTCAGGTGCTCCGAAGACGGGAGGGCCACCGCAAGGTCGGTGGGGGAGGGGTCCGCCGCTCGTGGCGGATCAGGCGGGCCCTGCGACCCCGAGGCCCTTCTCCGTGCCCGAGGCGTGAGGGTCGAGTCGCGCCGGGAGGACGGGCGCTTCCTCCCCGACCCCGGGGAGGGGCCCCTCGAGTATGCGCTGTTCGTGGAGCCGGACGAGGTCGTGGTGTTCGAGGAGAGCGCGGAGCTCGCGCAGTCCCTGGTGGACGATGGCGGGCTGTCGAGCCTGCTCGGGCATGTCTGCGTCAGGGACGTGCTTCTCGCCCACGAGCTGTTCCACGTCATCTGCAGGGGCGACGGCGGCCGCCCCTGCAGACAGCCCGTCGCACGTACGAGGGGGATTGGCTTTCTGAGGCGCCAGACCACGCTCTCGTCCCTCGAGGAGGTCTCGGCGATGTCGTTCGCCCGCGAACTCTGCGGCCTTGGGTTCAACGCGAATGCGCTGTCTGTCCTGATGCTCGTGCCCGAGCCCCCCCAGAGGGCCCAGGCGGTCATGGCGGCGCTCGACAGGATCTCGGGCGACCTTCGCCCAGATTGGGCTCTTGGTACTTCGCGCGTCGAGTGATGGGAGTTGTGTGATGTTGGTAGGTACGTTGGCCCCGTTCGTTGCAGTCTCGTTCGCGTTGCTTCTTGCGACGCTGGCGACGCTGGGCCGTGACGGCGCCGGCAGAGAGGGTGGCGTCGTCCTTCATGACACGCTATCGGGCCTGCTGTGGGCCTTCCTGCTCCTGACGTCCGGGGTGACGCTCGTCGCGGCGAAGTACCAGGACCCCGCAGTCGCGGGGGAAGGCGACGCGTCATGGTGGTTCGTCGGTGCTTGCCTCGTCGGGTGCACGCTCGCCGCGTGCCTCGTCCTTCTCTACGTCCTGAGACGGCGCGTGTGTGCGGACGAGGAGGGCATCACGCTCGTCGGGATGTTCGGCGGACGCAGGAGGGTGCCCTGGAGCAGTGTCGAGACGGTCTCCACGTCGGTGCTCGGCAAGTCGGTGAAGATCTCCACGCGCGACGGGGACTCCGTGAGCGTGAACGGCGGCAACGCGAGCTACAGGGCCTTCCTAGAGTATGCCGCCAGGCACTTGGAGAGGAAGCAGGGCAAAGAGCTCCTGAGACAGGTGGAGGAGAACATCGTCACTGGTAGGAGGCGGTAGCCCGACAACGCCATGGCGAGGCGAGGGCTTCCGACGGGATACGCCATCGAGAAGGGTGGAAGCATGGTGGATGAGATGGACGACGCTGAGCTCGAGAGGGTCTGCGAAGAGAAGCTCTACACGGGTGCCATCTGCGACATGCTAGACGAGATGGGCTACCGGCACCAGTACCTGGGCAGTGAGCTCATGCCCCTGAGGGAGGGCGACGTGCTCTGCGGCAGGGCCTACACCACGATCCTGGATGACATATACGAGCCGGTGGACCCGCCGATGGGCAAGTTCAACGAGGCGCTGGACCACTGTCCCGAGGGCGCGGTGTATGTCGTGGCCGGCGGCGCGAGGAGATGTGGCTACTTCGGTGGCATCATGACCGCGACCATCAAGGCGCGTGGCGGCAAGGGAGCCATCGTCGAGGGGTACATGCGGGATACGCGCGAGGTACTCGAGCAGGACTTCAAGGTATGGAGTATGGGGAAGAACGCCCAGGGCTCGGGCGCGCGCAACGAGGTCGTCGCGTACGACGTCCCGGTCGAGATAAACGGCGTGAGGATCGAGCCTGGGGAGCTGCTCTTCGCGGACGTGGACGGTGCGGTGGCGATTCCTCCTCAGATAGAGCAGGAGCTCATCGGTAGGGTGCTCGAGAAGGTCGACGCTGAGCGGGAGACCAGGGCTGCCATCATCGGTGGCATGAGCGCGACTGAGGCCGTGAAGCGGTTCGGGAACTTCTAGCCCCCTGGGCCGAGGTACCCCTCGCCCGCTACCCGCGCGAGGACGCGCTGCGACGGGCGAGGGCCTTGCGCTGCATGGACTGCACCAGCAGGACCTCCCTGAGCCAGTCCTGAACCAGGCGCAGGGGTGGCGTGGGCGCGGCCTCCGGATAGGCCTCGAGGCCCAGCTCGCGCGCGATGCTGAGGGCGCGGAACTCGTGGAAGTCGCTCGTGACGACGTGGAGCGTCGCCGTGGGGAAGCTCCGGCGCATGATCTCGCGGACGTTCTCCAGGTTCTCCCGCGTGGTGGTCGAGGCGTCCTCCAGCACGAGCGACCCCGCGGGAACGCCATGCGACTGCAGGTAGTCGGCCATGAGTTGGGCCTCGGAGACGTCGGAGTCCCAGGTGCGGCCGCCGGAGAGGACGATGCGCGCGCCCGGGTCCTCCCGGTGGGCCCTGAGCGCCCGCTCGAGCCTCCAGACGAGCTCGTCGGTGGGGTTGGTCGTCGCGGAGGAGTGCCCGAGCACCGCGTAGACGCGGTTTCGCCCGGCGTCCCTCGGCAGGTGCGCCGCGACGGCGAAGGCCACGACGTAGCAGGCGAACACCGCCGCGCAGAGGGCTCCCGCGACGAGCGGCACCGCGAGCGCGGCGCGCGCGGCGCCCCGGGTGGCCGCGGTGGCGGAGCCGAGCACCGGCAGGACCGAGAGCGCCGCGGTGGGGATGACGCCGAACGTGGGGCCGTACGCATGGACGTGGGCCGCGTTGAGGGCGACCAGGGCCGCGCTCGCGGCGGTCGCGGCGAGCGCGGGGGCAGAGGCCCCCAGGACGACGGCCGGCACGGCGAGCGCGACGGCCAGGGCGACCGAGGCCATGAGCGAGGCCAGCGAGAGGCGGGCGTACTTCCCCTCGAGGGCGTTGAGCCTCACGTTGCCTCCTTCGCAGCCTTTCCCGTGCACGCTGAGACAGTGTACCCGCTCGGCGCCCCGCCAGCGCGCCAGGGCGGTCGGGGGCGCCGGCGTCGCCCGTGGCGGCCGGCGTCGCCCGTGGCGGCCCTCCCTCCACATATCCTACAGATCCGGCCCTGCCCGGAAGATCAACGATGCAACCCCTGCCCCTGGTGGCACGCGCGCGTGGGCGAGGTGGTCCCCGCCGGCCGGGCAGGGGCGCAAGGTGCGTGCGAGGTTCGTGCAGGTCGGTGCGGGCCCTTTCCCGGAACCTGGCGTGCGCCCCCTCCCGGCGGGGCCAGAATCTCCTCACCGTCACGCGGGGCCTCGCCCCTCGACGCTTGGAGGGGTCATGTCGCTGCGCTTCAGGATCGTCTTCTCTTCGGCGTGCGCCCTGCTCGTCGTGCTCGCCTTCCTCGCCTACGCGGACCACGTGAGGGGGGACGCCGAGCGCGTCCGCCAGGAGGCCCTGCAGCGCTACGGCGGCGAGGTCGTGAGCCTCGTCGTGGCGCGCGACTCCCTCGAGGCCGGCGACGTCGTGACCAAGACGAACGCCGCCACTCGCGACTGGCTCGTCGACCTCGTCCCCGAGGGGGCGATCGTGTCGATGGACGAGGTGGTCGGGCGCGAGCTCACCGTGCCCGCCGCCGCCGGCATGCCGCTTACGAGCCTCAACTTCCGGGAGGAGGGCGACGCGATCGAGGTCCCCTCGGGGCACGTCGCCGTCTCGGTCCCCGTCACGGACAAGCTCGGGCTCTCGTCGAGCGTGCGCATGGGGTCCCACGTGTCCGTCTTCCGCGCGGAGGAGGGGGCCATGGAGCTCGTCTCCCCGGACGCCGTGGTGCTCTCCGCCGCGGGATCCGGCGCGGGGTCGCTCTCGCACGGCTCCATCAGCCTCTCGGTCGCGCCCGACGAGGTCGCGCCGGTCCTCTCGGCCGCCACCGCGGGGACCCTGAGGGTCGTCGTCCCCGCCGACGACGTCGTGGGGCTGGGCGAGGGCAGCGTCGCCGCGCCGAGCGAGGTCGCCGCCGGGGACCCCGGCGCGGCTGCGGGCGAGGTGCCGGCGACGGGCGAGGTGCCGGCGACGGAGTAGGGCCCGTCTTGGAAGGGCGGTCTGGTCGTGGCTCCCCCGCGCCGGGGGAGCGGAGATGGGGGCGGTCATGAGGAACCTGTGGCTTGGGTACGCGCCGGAGGGGGCCAGGGAGGAGCTGGAGGCGGCGTGCCGGCAGCTGTGCCCCACCGCCGAGCTCGACTTCGTCCGCTCCGCCGAGGAGCTGCGCGCGCGGTCCAGGAGGGAGGCCCCGCAGGGTGTCGTAGTGGGCCCCGACGTGCCGGGCGTCTCGGACATCAACGTCGCCGCCGCCGTCGCGAGGGACGCCTCGGCGCGGGCGGTCTACCTCGTGACGAGGTCGCCCACCGGCTCGCTGCTGTCCCGCGCGAACATCGCCGGGATAGACGAGGTCGTCGAGCTCTCGCGGCTCTCCGCGGGGACCCGCGCCCCGCTGTCGGACCCAAGCGCTCGGGAGGCCGCCGGGTCGGGAGGGGCGCGGGTGCCCGGAGGGAGCCGGGAGGGGAGCCCCCTGCCGGGCCCGGAGCTCGACGAGCCCGAGCTCGAGGCGGACCTCGTCCCCACCACGCTCGTGTCCGAGCCCCCGTCTCGAGCGCTCGGCCTGCCCCGCGTGTCGGGGCTGCCGGGGGAGGCGCGGGCGCGGGCGGCGGGGCTGCCCGGCGCGGACGGTGCCCCGGCGGGCCGCCGTCCTGACGGCGGCCCCGTGAGGCGCGCCGGCTCGAGGGGCTTCTCGGCCCCCGCCGCCAGGCCTCCAGAGCCCGAGGGGGAGCGCGTCCGCCAGGCGCCGGCACGGGTCGCCGTCGCGCCCGCACCGCGCGCCCCCATCCTGACGTTCGTCTCTGGGCGCGGCGGCGTGGGGAAGACGACCCTGGTCGCGACCAGCGCCTGCGTCGCGGCGTCCTGGGGCCTCAGGGTCGCGCTGTGCGACATGGACCTCGCGTTCGGGAGCCTCTACTCCTGCTTCGGGATGCCGGGCCCCGCGGACCTCACGCCGGCGGGCGAGATGCTGGAGATGGAGGAGGACCTGGTGGAGAGGCTCGGCGCGGAGGCGACGGAGGGCGTCCGCCTCTGGGGAGGGTGCGAGCGCCCGGAGATGGCAGAGACCGTGATGCCCCACGTCGCGGGGATCCTCGACGTCCTCGCCCACACCAGCGACCTGGTGCTCGTGGACACCAGCGCCACCTTCACCGACGCCGTGGCACAGGCGGCGCAGTGCGCGGACCGGCTCCTGATCACGGTCGACGAGGGGCCCGGCTCGGCAGTCGCCCAGGCGAGGCTCGCCTCGCTCGCGGTGCGCCTGGGGGTGGCGAGGACCAGGATCGTCCGCGTCGCCAACCGATCGGACCCGCGGCGGCGGGACGTGCCGGTCATCGACAGGGGGGAGGTCGGCCTCGAGACGGCGCGCTCCTTCCGCGTCGTCGACGGGGGAGAGGAGGTCGGTGAGTTCATGGGCGCGGGGGAGGCGAGGCGGCTCTCCGAGGGGCGCAGCGAGTACGTGTCGTGCGTTTCAGACTGCGTCGCCCAGCTCCTCGGCGAGCTGGGGCGCCTTCCGGAGGGCGCCTCGACCAAGGCCCCGCGGACGGCCGGGGGGAAGAGGCGTCGGTGGGTCTTCGGCAGGAGGAGGGAGGCGGTCTAGGTGTCGGTGCTGGAGCGCGTGAGGGAGCAGGAGCGCCTGGGGGAGGGCCTGTCCGGGGCCTCGGGGGAGGCCGGCGAGCTGCGCGGCCGCCTCAAGGGGGACCTTGTCGGCCGCCTGGGGCTCTCGGCCATATCGACGATAGTCTCCGGGGGAGACCCCGCGAGGGCGCGCGCGGAGCTCGAGGTCGCCTGCCAGGCGATTCTCAACACGAGGGGGTACGAGGGCCTGGGCGAGGAGGGGCGCGCGGAGGTCACGAGGCAGGTCATCGACGAGGTGGTGGGCCTCGGTCCCCTCCAGCCGCTCCTCGACGACGAGACCGTCACCGAGGTGATGGTCAACGGCTGCGAGCACCTCTTCTACGAGCGCGCGGGCGAGGTCCACGCGGCGGAGCGCGTCTTCGAGTCCCCCGACCAGATCCTCATGGTGATCGACCGCATCCTCGCCCCGCTCGGGAGGCGCCTCGACAGGAGCTCGCCCATCGTGAACGCGCGCCTCGCCAACGGCGACAGGGTGAACGCCGTGGCGCAGCCGATAGCGATCGACGGCCCCGCCGTGACCATCCGGAAGTTCTCCAACAGGATCAGCACGCTCGACCAGCTCGTTGAGAGGGGGTCGCTCCCCGCCTGGTACGCGCAGCTCCTCAGGTGGGCCGTCCTCCTCAGGAAAGACATCGCCGTGGCCGGGGGCACGGGGTCCGGCAAGACCACGCTGCTCAACGCCCTCTCCTGCGAGATAGGCACCTCGGAGCGGATCGTGACCATAGAGGACTCGGCCGAGCTCCGCTTCGACACCCACCCGGACGTGGTGCGCCTCGAGGCGCGCGACGCCTCCATCGAGGGGTCGGGCGAGGTGACCATTCGCGACCTCGTGAAGAACGCCCTGCGCATGAGGCCCGACCGGATCGTGGTGGGGGAGTGCAGGGGCGGCGAGGCGATCGACGTCCTCCAGGCCATGTCGACGGGGCACGACGGGTCCCTCACGACGCTGCACGCCGGCACCGCCGAGGAGGCGGTCCTGAGGATCGTCCTGATGAGCCGCTTCGGCATGGACCTCCCCACCGACATCATCGAGGAGCAGGTCGCGAGCGCGCTGGACCTCATCGTGATGTCGTGCCGCATGGCCGACGGCGCGCGCTTCATCACCTCGATGTCTGCGGTGTCGAGGTCGGAGTCGGGAGGGGTGAGGCTGGACGAGTGCGTGTCGTTCGACCGCGCCCGGCGCACGTGGCACCTGGCGTCGGAGCCGCCCTACGTGGCGCGCGCGGTCGCGGACGGGACGCTCGACGGAGGGGAGGTGGAGGCATGGAGGCGCTCTACGTCGTGACCTGCGGGGCCCTGGCGTGGGGAGGGGCCTTCGCGCTCCTCGGGCACGAGACGAGGCACGTCGAGGGAGCGGGCCGCAGGCTCGCCGAGTCCCTCTGGAGGGGGGCGGTGGTGCCGCTCTCCGAGGGCGCGCTCGCACGCCGGCTGCTGGACGTGGCGGCTTGGAGGTCCTCCTGCGCGGTCCTCGTGCGCAGGGGCGGGGAGAGGGGCGTCGTCGCGGACGAGGCGGAGGCCTCCGCCTGCGCCCTCGTCGCCTGCCTCGCCGCCCTCGCCGTCGGCCTCGCGGCCTCGCGCTCCCCCGTTGGCGGCGCGAGCCTGGCTGCCGCCTCGCTGGCGGGCTTCCTCTCCCTGGGCGGCGTCGACGAGCGCTGGAGGCGCAGGGCGCTCGCCGAGGAGATGCCGGGGGTCTTCCGCACCCTCGCGGTCGCCCTCGGCTCGGGCCAGACGCTCTCCCAGGCCATCGAGTACGTGGGGTCGCACGGCCACGGGCCCGCGGCGGAGGGGTTCGCGCGGACGTCCCTCAGGATGCGCTGCGGGATGTCGGCGGAGGAGGCCCTCGCGCTCATGGCGGAAGAGCTCGAGGCCCCGGGCGTGGGGCTGCTGGTCTGCGCGCTGACCATCTCCCAGAGGACGGGAAGCCCCCTGCGCGGGCTCTTCCAGCGCTCCGCCCAGCTCGTCGAGAGGCAGCGGGAGTTCGAGAGGGCGCTTGCGGTGAAGACCGCCCAGGTGCGCCTCTCCGTCAGGGTGGTGTGCCTCCTCCCGCTGCTCATGGTGGGCCTGCTCTCGCTCATCTCCGTGGACTTCCAGCGCGGGCTCGCCACGACGGCCGGGACGCTCTGCGTGGCCGTGGCCCTCGCCCTCGACGCGGTGGCCCTGCTCATCATCAGGCGGCTCATGAGGGGGGTGCTGTGATGGACGCGCTCTCGATCGCGCTCGCCGGCACCGCGGGGGCGGCCGCCTTCGCGGACGCGTTCGTGCTCCAGGGCGGGTCGCGGGCGCGCGCCCCGGACGCCGCGCCCGCCGCCCCTCCGCAGGCGGCCCGGCTCCTCGGGCGGCTCGCGGACGCCCTGCCCGCGATGGGCCGGGCGAGGGCGAGGGAGGAGGCCCGCGTCAGGCGCCTCAGGGTGATGCGGCAGATGCCCGGCCTCCTCGACATCCTGACGCTGGGGCTCTCGGCGGGCCTGTCGTTCGACGCCTCGCTCGAGCTCTACTGCTCGAGGTTCGACACGGAGCTCGCCGGCGTGTTCCGCGAGGCGCTCCTCACCTGGCGGATCGGGGTCATGAGCAGGGAGGAGACGCTCGAGGGGGTGGCGGGGAGGCTCGACGTCGCCGCGGTCAGGAGGTTCGCGTCGGCGGTCTCGGAGGCGCTCGCCTTCGGGAGCCCCCTCGCCCGGGTCCTCGAGCAGCAGGCGGACGTGCTGAGGGACGAGCAGAGGTCGGAGGTGGAGGAGGAGATCGAGAAGGTCCCGGTGAAGATGCTCATCCCGCTGGGGACGCTCATCGTCCCCGCGATGCTCCTGTCCATCCTCGGCCCGTTGGTCGCGCCCGCGCTCGGCAAGGCGTAGGCGGCGCGGGCGCCACGGTGCCCGGGGGCGCCCTGCAACTGTCGGCTCTACGAACGGAGGTCGGAGATGGTGGTCGAGAGGTTCGTGTCTGGTCTTGAGCGCGTCAGGCGGGTGATGGGGGACGAGGGCGGCCAGGGGACGACCGAGTACGCGATCCTCGTCGGCGTGCTCGTGGTCATCGCGATCATGGCGATCATCGCCTTCAGGGACAGGGTCTCGTCCCTGTGGCAGGCGATCGCCGACGGGATCAACTCGCTGTGAGGCGCCTCCCATGAGGGCGGGGACCGGGAGCGGAGGGAGGTGGAGGGGCTCGGCCGCGGCGCGGGCGGCGGTCGCCTGCGCGGCCGTCCTCCTCGCCCTGGTGGTGGTCCTGTGCGCGTCGCGCGACCGGGACGCCGCGCCCGTCGGGGGAGGCCCCTCGGCAGGCGCGGAGGGCGCCGCGGCCGCCGACGCCCCGTCAGGGGGTCCCGGGGAGGGCGCCGGGGCGGGGGCGTGGGGGACGTCCGGGCCGCGTGCGGACGACGCGGGCGAGGGGGACGACGGGCTTGCGAGCGTGTCCGAGCGCAGCTCCGACCTCGACCTCGCGGAGGAGTCCTCCAGGATCGTGCGCGCGTACCGCGACCGGGGGGACTGCCTGCTCAGGCGGGCGGGCTACCTCGACCTCCTCGGCAACGTCTGGTCATGCACCGTCGAGGGGCCGGGCTGGGTGGACGTGGTGTGGGTGAGCGCGTCCCAGGAGGGCGGGGGCTCGCGCGTCAGGGTCGTGAGGCTGGGGCTCGAGGAGTGGGAGGCGGCCTATGGGGGCGTGGAGTGAGGGACGGCCGGCGCGCATGCCGCGCGCGGGCCGCGGGGCACGTGTCGGGGAGCCGGGTCGGAGGGGGTGGTCGGCGTGTCTTGCGCGCATGGCGAAGGTGGGCAGTCGACCGTCGAGTACCTCGTCGTGCTCGTCGCGTTCGTCTCGACGCTCGCCGCGCTGGGGGCGGTGTGGCACGCGGCGCGCGACGGGGCGATCGCCGAGGCGGCCGTCCGCGCCGCCTCGCACGGGCTCGCAGGGGGCGTCACGGTCGGGTTCATGCAGGACTTCGTCGCGTACTGAGGCGGGCGCGCCCCCCGCCTCCTCCGGGCAGTCGACGGTCGAGGCGGCGGCGCTCCTCCCGACCCTCCTCTTCCTGCTGGGCCTCCTCGTGCAGCCCGCGTGCCTGCTCTACACGAAGGCGGTGATGGCTCAGGCGGCCGCCGAGCTCACGAGGGTGAGGGCGACGGGCGGGTCGGACGAGGTGTGCCGGCAGTACGCGCTGAGGAGGCTCGAGGCGGTCCCCGAGGTGCCCCTCTTCCACGTCGGCGGACGGGAGGACTGGCAGGTCGAGGTCGCCGCGACGGACGGCGGGGCGACGGTGGAGGCGAGGATTTCGGGGCACGCGCGGCCCCTGCCGCTGACGGGCGCGTTCGTGCGCGCCCTCGGCGAGGGGGACCCCGAGGGTGTGGTCCTGAGGGCCGAGACGAGGGCGCGGGTCCGGCCGGATTGGGTGGTGGGCGACTATGGCAGCTGGACGTCGATGTGGGGGTAGGCGCGCTCGTCCGTGGGCGAGGCGCCCGGAGGAGGCGTGGGGCATGGGGCTGTTCGTCGCGGACGACGGCGGCTACACGACGGTGGCCGTCGCCGTCGCCCTCCTCGTGAGCCTCTCCCTCGTGTTCTGCATGGCGACCGCCGAGTGGGTGGGGTCGCGCTCGGCCGACGTGCAGCAGGTGGCCGACGCCACCGCTCTCGCGGGGGAGAACTCGGTCGCCGCCTTCTGCACGATCGCGCAGGTCCTGGACGCCTGCGTGCTCAGCCTGGGGCTGGTGGGCGTCGTCGTGTGCGCCGTGGGGCTCATCGTGGCCGCCGTCCCGGGAGCGCAGGGGGCGTCGGCGAGCGTGATGGAGTTCGGCCACGACGTCATGGACGCGCGCAGGAGGTTCGCCAGGAGCGCCGCCTCCGGCCTCGAGAGGCTCGAGGCGACCCTTCCCTACCTTGTCGTGGTCAACTCCGCCTCCGTCGTCGGCGCCAACAGCGGCCACGGCGGACCCGGGCTCGTGGGCTGCGCGATCCCGTTCCCGCAGGAGTCCATGACGGACTTCTCCGCCCTGGACGACGAGGTCTCGAGCGACGAGATGGAGGAGGACGCGGAGCGCCTGAGGGACGCCTCGAGGAGGCGCGACGAGGCGAAGGCGCGCGCGGACGCGGCCCGGGAGAGGGGCTGGCGCGCGGACTGCGTGGACGACCCGTCGTGCCTCCACGGGCGGGCGTCCTCGCTCGCTGGCCTCTCCGCCGTGCAGAACCCCTGCTACGCGGCGCCGGAGCTCTGGAACTTCGGCGTGCCGATCTCGAGGTCGCGCTCCTACTACGCCGCCCGCCTCTCGCTCGAGGAGCCCGAGGGCGCTGGCGTGGAGGAGATGACCGACTCCGCCGCGCGCCAGAGGTTCTACTCCTTCGCCCTGCGCCAGATGTGGTCCGCCTCCTTCAGCGAGACGCCGGAGGGCGAGGTGAGTCTGTCGCTGCCGGAGCTCCCGAGGAACTCGGCGGAGATGCGCTCGACGAGCCTGTACGGGGAGCCGAGCTGGCCGTGCACGGCCCAGGCGTCGGGGGTGACCCTGCACTCGAGCCTCGCCTGCCCGGGGGCGGACGGGCCGCTCGTGGGCTTCGGCTCGCTCGCGTCGCTCGAGTCCGGCGCGCTCCTCGAGTGCCCCGTCTGCCGCATGGGCGTGGGGGACCTCGGGAGGGTGGCCGCCATCTCCTCCCGTGCGACGAACGGCTACGAGTACTACTGGGCGATCGTGGTGGAGGCCTCCCGGGAGTACCAGGCCGCCCGGAACGAGCAGGTCGCCGCGGAGAGGGAGATGAGGGAGATAGGCGCAGAGGGCTCGAAGGCCTTCCAGCAGGCCCTGGACCAGCTCTCCGTCCCGAGGCCGAGGCTCTGCCCGCCCGGCGCGTGGGGCGCGGTCTCGGTGGTCTACCGCAGGGGGGGCGAGGGCTCGCCCCAGGCGCTCTCGGGTGCCTTCGCGAGGGGCGTCGAGCTGCCTGCCGGCGCGGCGATGTCGGCGGCGTGCCTCGCCCCGGAGGAGTCCACCGACGGGAGCAACCTCCTCTCGCACGTGTTCGACGGCCTGCGGGGGAGGGGGTTCGCGCTCGGCGGCCTCGTCTCGGACGTCACGGGGCTCTGGGGGAGGCTGCTGGTCTCCTACGGCTCCTCGTACGAGAGCGCCGCGGGCGCGATCAACGGCTTCCTCGACGACGTCGACGGGGTCTTCGGGGGGACCGTCGGGGCGTGGATCAAGGGCAGGATCGAGGGCGTGGTCTCGAGGGCGGCGCTCGAGCCCGCGGACATGCGCCTCAGGAAGCCCGTCCTCGTGGGGACCCAGGAGGTCTTCGACCGCGCGGGCGTCGACGGGGCGGCGAAGGCCCGCGAGTTGGTCAACGCCCTGCCCGCCGCGGGCACGGGCGAGGACGTCGCCCGCGCGCTCGGGCTCTGGCTGGTCGACGAGGTGGGGTCCCGCGCGTTCGAGGTCGCGGAGCTCCCCGTGCCGGGGACCGAGCTCTCGATCCCCCTGACCATCGACCTTGCGCGGCTGGGGGGCTCGTGATGGGCGCCCGCGGGGGGACGGGGGAGGCCGGCCAGATGGCCGTTGAGCTCGCCGCCCTCCTCCCCGTCGCCGTGGTGGTGGCGCTCGTCGTCTACAACCTCGCGAGCTTCGTCGTGGCGTGCGCGGAGTTCGACCGGGCCTCCCAGAACGCGGTCGTCCTCCTGGGGGTCTCGCCCTCCGGGGAACAGACGGAGGCGGGCGCCGCCGGGCAGGTGAGGGACGCGGTCGCGGACGCCGTCGGGAGGGAGGGCAGGTGCGAGGTGGAGGTCTCCTGCGAGGGGGTCTCGCCCGACGCGACGGACGGGGAGTTCGTGGTCTCGCCGTTCCTGACCCGCTACACCTGCCGGCTCTCGTTCAGGCCGTGGCCGGGCTCCTTCGTGCTCGCGGGCGTCGCCTTCGACTCGCCGCTCGTCCTGAGGCACGAGAGGTCGCTGGTCGTGGACAGGTTCAGGCCGGGGGTGGTCATGTGAGGCGCGCGCGGGTGACCCAGCGCGTCGCCTGGGAGGGCGGCGCGCTGGACGTCCGCGTCCTCGCGGGCTGGGACGAGCGGCTGGTCGGCCTGCTCGGGACGGACGCCACGGCGGGGCCGGTGCTGCTCGTCGGCTGCCGGTCGATCCACACCCTCGGGATGTCCTACCCCATCGACGTCGCCTTCGTGGACGGGGCGGGACGGGTGGCGCTGGCGAGGAGGGCGCTCCCCCCGGGGAGGCTCCTCGGCTGCCGGGCCGCGCGCCACGTGCTGGAGAGGCCCGCGGAGGCGGGCGCGTGGCCGGAGGCGGGCGATGTCCTCGTCGCCCTCCGGTAGAGAAGAACGCCCCGGGGGCGCCGGGGCGTGGGGCCGCGCGCCCCCGGCGGGCGGCGGAGGAGAAGGGAGAGGGACGGATGGGCAGGGAGGACGTGCGGGCCCCCGGTGGGGGCGAGGAGCGTGCGGCAGGCGAGGGGGCGGGGCTCACGAAGGTGTGCCCCTGCTGCGGCCAGCGTCTCTTCTCGGACATGGACGTGTGCTACGGGTGCCTCTACGACTTCAGGAGGCGCCCGGGCGGAGGGGCCGGAGGCGGAGGGGGCGCGCTCGGGACGGCGGCGCGCGACGTCCCTCGCCCGGAGGAGCCCGACCCGCCCAGGGCCCCGGAGGCGCCCGAGGACGTGCGGGACGAGGGGGCCTGGGGGGACCCGGCGGGGGGACCCGGCGGCGTGCTGGACGAGGGGGCCTGGGTCGGCGATCCGGAGGGGCCCTGGGACGCGGGGCTCCCTCCCTCCTCGCTTGACGATGGCGGCTGGCCCGCGAGCTCGCCGGCGCGCGCGACCGCGCCTCCCGCCGGGCGGCTCCCCACCCGCCTCGGCCTCAGGGTCGAGACGGGCGACGCGTGCGTGGTGGTGCCCCTCGGGGAGGACGGCCTCGTCATCGGCAGGGGGGAGTCGTGCGACGTGGTCCTCCGCTCGCCCTCGGTGTCGAGGCGCCACGTGAGGGTCGTCCCGGCGGACGCGGGCGCCGTCGTGCAGGACCTGGGGTCCACGAACCCGGCGCGGCTCGGGGGCAGGCTGGTCACGGACGTCGCGCGGCTCCTGCCGGGCGAGGGGTTCGAGCTGTGCGGGACCCGCGTCTCCCTCGTGAGGGTCGGCTGACCCGCCCCGTGCTCGCGCCCGGGGCGGGGGGCGCCCTCCCCGGGGCCCGCGGCGGGACGCTCCTCGGACCCTCGGGGGGGCGACGGGCCCCGTCCCGGCCGGGCACTCTGATATCCTTTGCCCCAAGTTCCCCAAGGCATTGGAGGTACCGATGAAGGGGATGACCGCTTCTCCCAGGCTCTCCCTGCGGTGGCTGGCCGCGCTCCTCGTCCTGCTCGGAGTGCTCCTGGTCGTGCCGGCGCGCGCCGCGCTGGCGGAGGACTACTCCATCGACTCGGTCGACATCGACGCGACCGTGGCGGACGACGGCTCGGTGGGCGTGTCCGAGACGCGCACCTTCGCCTTCGACGGCTCGTACCACGGCGTGTACTGGCGGATCCCCAAGGGCGAGTACGACGGTCGCTCGGTCGGCATCGAGATGGGGTCGGTCGGCATCGTCGAGGACGGCGCCTTCAGGGAGTTCGTCGAGTCGGACTCCGGCCTCGACGGGACCTACCAGGTCACCGAGGAGCCCTCCTACGTGCAGGTGAAGCTCTACTCCGCGCACGAGGACGAGTCGGCCTCGTTCCGCGTCGACTACACCGCCACCGACCTGGCGTCGCGCTGGGCGGACACGGGCGAGCTCTACTGGAAGTTCGTCTCGGACGGCTGGGACGTCGAGTCGCAGAACGTCACCTGCACGATTCACCTCCCCGTGCCCGCGGGGCAGTCGGTCGTCGCCGGCGACAACGTGAGGGCCTGGGGGCACGGTTCCCTGGACGGGTCGGTGGAGTTCGTCGGCGACGACGTCGTCTACACGGCCCCGGGCGTCGGCACGGACGAGTACGCCGAGGCGCGCGTGACCTTCCCGGCCGAGTGGCTCTCCGCCGCCCAGCCCTTCTCGGAGGCAAGGCTCGACTCGATACTCTCCGAGGAGGCCGCCGCCGCCGAGGAGGCGAACCGCGCGAGGGCGACGGCGCGCGCCGTCACCCTGGTGGCCGGCGTGGTGCCCGTGGTGGTATCCCTCCTCACGCTCGTCTACGCGATCTGGGCGAACGTCCGCTACAGGAGGACCCACAGGCCCCAGTTCGACGACAAGTACTTCAGGGACGTCCCCTCCCAGGACCACCCTGCCGTCCTCGGGGCGCTCCTGAACAGGGGCAAGCCGAGGGGCGAGGAGTTCACGGCCTCCCTCATGAGGCTCACGAGCCTCCACGCCGTCGACCTGGACGCGACGGAGTCCAAGAAGAGGGGCCTCCTCCGCGAGAGGACCGAGCGGGACTACCGGCTGGTGCTCAGGGGGCTGCCGGACGACGCCCCCTCCGAGGCCACCGGCTCCGCCGAGGCCGTGGCTCGCGGGATCGACGCCAAGACGCTCGCCTTCGTCTTCGACAAGGTCGGCCGCTGGACGGGCGGCGGCGGCAGGGACGAGGGCGCCTCGGTGAGCTTCTCCGACTTCGAGCGCGCGTCCAAGGAGGAGCCCGAGAGGTACGGGGAGGCCTACCAGGACTGGGAGGAGCTGGTCTCGGCGGGGTGCGAGACCCGCGGCTTCTACGTGGACGAGGGCAAGACGCACTCGGGCGCGCTGAAGCTCCTCTGCGCCCTGGACGTCGTCCTGGTCGTGGCGACCTTCCTCCTCGGGGTCCGGTTCGACTCCGAGGACCTCATGCTCGTGGCGCTCGTACCGATCCTTCCCGCGGTGGCCTGCGCGCTGCTGTCGCGCGGGCTCACGCCGATGTCGCGCGAGGCGATCGAGGTCGTCGCGAAGCTCAAGGCGCTGCGCAACTGGCTCGAGGACTTCACGCGCCTCGAGGAGGCCTGGCCGCGCGACGTCGTGCTCTGGGACAGGCTCCTGGTGATGGCGGTCGTGCTCGGCGTCTCGGACAAGGTCATCGAGCAGCTCAGGGTCGCCGCCCCGGAGATGGTCTCCGAGCTGGACGGCCACGCGCCCTCCTTCTGGTGGTGCTACTACGCCTCGACGTCGGGCCCCACGCCCCTCTCGGCCTTCAACGCCGCCAGCGAGAGCGCGCACAGCGTGTCCATGGCGGCGCTCGCCAAGTCCGCCGACAGCTCCCTCGGCGGCGGTGGCGGCGGCTTCTCGTCCGGCGGTGGCGGCGGCTTCGGCGGCGGCGGAGGAGGCGGCGCCTTCTAGCGAGGCGGCCGCGCCCGGAGCCGGGCGCGGACGAGACGAGGCGGGCCGGTCGACCATCCGAC
>JAZHSQ010000011.1:0-55394 GCA_036454645.1 Olsenella sp.
CTTGACGCGGCGGAGGGGCTGCGCGGGCGATACCTGCTCGCGCGCCGGGAGGACCTCCCGGCCGACGTGGAGCTCATGGACGCCGAGGCCATGGTGGGCCGCACGGTGACGGACGAGCGCACGGGCGAGCTCGGCAGGGTCTGCGAGGTCATACGCACGCCGGCCCACGACGTCTGGCAGGTCGTCACCAGCTCGGGCGAGCTGCTCCTGCCCGTGGTCGACGCCATCGGAGCCAGGCTATCGGGCGACGGCGAGGTGTCGGTGAGCGTCCCCGAGGGCATGATGGGGGAGCTGATGGGGGAGCTCTCCCGGGGCGAGGGGGACGAGGCATGAGGTTCGAGACCCTGTCGGTCTTCCCGCAGGTGTTCGCCCCCTACCTCGACGAGTCCATCATGGGGCGCGCCCAGAGGCGGGGCATCTTCGAGTTCGAGTCCTTCGACCTGCGCGACTGGACGCACGACAGGCACCGCACGGTCGACGACGCGCCCTTCGGCGGGGGCCAGGGCATGCTGATGAAGCCCGCCCCCATCTTCGAGGCGGTGCGGGCCATCTCGGCGATGCACGAGGAGAGGCCGCACGTCGTCTTCTTCTCGCCCTGCGGCGCCCGCTACGACGAGTCCGTGGCGGAGAGGCTGGCCGGCATGGACAGGGTGCTTCTCGTCTGCGGGCGCTACGAGGGGATGGACGAGCGCGCCTACGAGCTCGCCGACGAGACGCTCTCGCTCGGCGACTACGTCCTCACCGGGGGCGAGCTTGCCGCGCTCGTCGTCATCGACTCGGTCGTCAGGCTCCTGCCCGGCGCCCTCGGAGACGAGAGGAGCGCGGAGGACGAGAGCTTCTCGGACGGGCTGCTCGAGTACGCCCAGTACACGAGGCCGGCGAGCTTCGAGGGCCTCGAGGTCCCGCCCGTGCTACTATCCGGGGACCACGCCGCGGTCGACGCCTGGCGCAGGAGGAGCTCCATAGAGCGCACGGCCCGCTGGCGGCCGGACCTCCTCGAGGGGGCGGGCCTCACGGACGAGGAGCGGGCCTGGGCGCGCGAGGTCGCGCGGGGCCCCCAAGGGGGAAGCGAAGCCGGTAGGGCGGAATAGGGAGGCCGGGATGGGCCGCAAGGGAGCAGGAAGGGCGGCGCTGGACTGGATCGTCACCACCGTGGTGGCGCTGGTGATAGCGGTGCTGCTCAGGACCTTCGTCTTCGAGGTGTACATCGTCCCCTCCGGCTCGATGCTCGAGACCATCCAGGAGGGCGACCGGCTGGTGGGCGAGAAGGTGAGCTACCGCCTCACCGAGCCCAGGGCCGGCGACGTGGTCACCTTCAACGACCCGCAGGACCCCTCGGTGACCCTCATCAAGCGCGTGGTCGCCGTCGGCGGGCAGACGGTCGACATGCATGACGGCGTCCTCTACATCGACGGCGTGCCCCAGCAGGAGAGCTACACCGAGGGCAAGCCGACCGAGCCCCTGCCTACCAACGTGGTGGACGGTGGGCTAAGCTATCCGTATACCGTGCCCGAGGGCTACCTCTGGGTGATGGGCGACAACAGGACGAACTCGCTCGACTCGCGCTACTTCGGTCCCATCAGCGCGAGTGACGTGACGTCCCACGCCGCGTTCATATTCTGGCCCCTCTCCGATGCTGGGGGCCTCTAGGTCCGGCGAGGGCGCGCGGTTGGGGGGCCGCGCGCGACGGCATCGCACCTCATGGAAGCGTACGGAGCGCCAACGAGCGGGAAAGGACGGGGTATGAGAGAGAACTCGCTTACCTTCCAGGACATGATCTTGAAGCTCACACACTATTGGGCGGAGCTCGGCTGCACCGTCATGCAGCCCTACGACAGCGAGGTCGGTGCGGGCACGTTCCACACCGCGACGACGCTGCGCTCCCTCGGCCCCGCCGCGTGGCGCACGGCCTACCCGCAGCCCTGCCGCCGCCCGGCGGACGGCCGCTACGGCGAGAACCCCAACCGCATGCAGCACTACTACCAGTACCAGGTGCTCATCAAGCCGTCTCCCGTCGACTCGCAGGACCTCTTCCTCGGCTCGCTCGCGGCCATCGGCCTCGACCCCAAGGACCACGACGTCCGCTTCGTCGAGGACGACTGGGAGAGCCCGACGCTCGGCGCATGGGGCCTGGGCTGGGAGGTCTGGATCGACGGCATGGAGTGCACGCAGTTCACCTACTTCCAGCAGGTGGGCGGCATCGACGTCGACCCCGTGCCGGTCGAGATAACCTACGGTCTCGAGAGGATCGCCATGTACATCCAGGGCGTGGACTCCGTCTACGACCTCGTCTGGAGCTACCTGCCCGGCGGCAAGCCCATGACCTACGGCGACGTCTTCCTCGAGAACGAGCGTGAGTTCTCCGCCTATAACTTCGAGGTCGCCAACGTCGAGATGATGCGCAACAAGTTCGACGACTACGAGGAGGAGTGCCACTCCTGCCTGAGGGCCCACCTGCCGCTGCCGGCCTACGACTGCGTGCTCAAGTGCAGCCACGCCTTCAACCTGCTGGACTCCCGCGGCGCCATCTCCGCGACCGAGCGCGCCAACTACATCCTGCGCGTGCGCGAGGTCGCGAAGCTGTGCTGCGAGGCGTACCTCGCCGAGGTCGCCGGAAAAGTCGATGACGCCCAGAAGGGGGAGGTGGCCTAGATGGCAGACACCAGGGATTTCCTACTCGAGATCGGCACCGAGGAGATGCCCTCGGCACCGCTCATGAACGCCCAGCGCCAGCTCTCCAAGCTCGTCGCCGCCAAGCTCGACGAAGCGGGGCTCGCCCACGGCGAGGTCCGCACCTTCTCGTCGCCGAGGAGGCTCGCGGTGATCGTCAGTGACGTCGCGGACTCGACGGCCGAGGTCAACGAGGTCAAGCAGGGCCCCACGGCCAGCATCGCCTTCGACGCGGCGGGCGCGCCGACGAAGGCTGCCGAGGGCTTCGCGCGCAAGATGGGCCTCACGGCCGACCAGCTCGTCCGCCGCGAGGGCTCCGACGGCCGCGAGCACGTCTTCGCCGAGCTGCACGTCGACTCCAAGCCCGCCCTGCCGATCCTCTCCGAGATCTCTGAGGCCACCATCGGCGACCTCCAGTGGCCCAACTACCGCAGCCAGCGCTGGGGCTCCGAGCACGCCACCTTCGTACGCCCGATCCGCTGGATCTGCTGCCTGTTCGGCTCCGAGGTCGTCCCGGTGACCTACGCGGACGTCACGAGCTCCAACACCACCCGCGGCCACAGGGTCCTGGGCCCGGGCGAGCACGTGGTGAGCGAGCCCGGCGCCTACGAGGGCGTGCTCGAGGACGCGCACGTGCTCACGGAGAGACGCCGCGACGAGGTCATACGCCAGGGCATCGCCAGGATCGAGCAGGAGATGGAGGGCTGCCACGTCGAGACCCCCAAGGGCACCTACGAGGAGGTCGTGAACCTCTGCGAGTGGCCGACGGTCCTCGTGGGCGAGTTCGACGAGGAGTTCCTCAAGGTCCCGCACGAGATCATCTGCGACTCCATGCTCTCCAACCAGCGCTACTTCCCGATCTACGACAAGGACGGCAAGCTGACGCGCAAGTTCGTCATCGTCTCCAACGCAGACCCCCGCTGCAACGACACCGTCATCGCCGGCAACGAGCGCGTCGTGCGCCCGCGCCTCGACGACGCCAAGTTCTTCTACGAGGAGGACCTCAAGGTCCCGATGGACGAGTTCGTGGAGAGGCTCGGCAAGGTCGCCTTCCAGGAGAAGCTCGGCACCATGCTGCAGAAGGCGCACCGCATGGAGGCCCTCGCGCCCGAGGTCTGCTCCGAGGCCGGCGACGCCGCCGAGGCCAAGCTCGCCGCGCGCGCGGCGCTGCTCGCCAAGGCCGACCTGGTCAGCCAGGCCGTCGTCGAGTTCACCAACCAGCAGGGCGTCATGGGCGGCTACTACGCGGCGGCCGCCGGCGAGCCCGAGGTCGTCTCGCGCGCCATCACCGAGCACTACCGCCCCCGCTTTGCGGGCGACGAGCTGCCGAGCGGCACCGTGGGCAAGGCCGTCGCGATCGCCGACAAGCTCGACACGATCTGCGGCCTCTTCGCCATCGACGAGCCGCCCACCGGCTCCTCCGACCCCTTCGCGGTGCGCCGCTCCGCCATCGGCGTCATCGCGATGCTGAGGACGCTCGAGGGCGTCGACCTCAAGGGGCTCATCGCCAGGGCGCTCGGCTCCTACGCCGAGCAGGGCCTCGAGTTCGACGGGGAGAGGGTCGCCGCTGACGTGGAGTCCTTCTTCGTCGGGCGTCTCGCGTCCATCGCAAAGGACGAGGGCGTCTCGCCCGACACGATCGAGGCGGTCTCCTCGGTCGGCGTCATCGACCCGACGCAGTTCCTCGCCCGCGCGCACGCCCTCGAGGACGCCCGCGCCGGGGAGTCCGAGGTCTTCGACGACCTCGCTACCGCCTTCGCGCGCGCCTCGCACCTGACGGACGCCTCGCTCGGCGAGGACGTCGACGAGGCGGCCCTGACCGAGCCCGAGCGCGCGCTGCTCGAGGCCTGCGAGGCCGGGGCCAGGAAGGTCTCCTCGACCATCGCCGAGTCCGACTTCACCGGCGCCTGTGCCGCTCTCGCCGACCTGAGGGAGCCAATCGACCAATTCTTTGATGACGTACTTGTCATGGACGATGACACTAAGGTAAGGGAGAACCGTCTGCGCCTGCTGAACAAGTTCGTGGGCGTCTTCCGCGACGTCGCGGACTTCGCGGTCCTCTCCCGCAAGTAGCAGTCATTGTCCCCGGCAGTCTGATTCCGGGTTGGGAGGAGAGACATGGGCATCCTCGATCTTGACGAGGGCGTGGTCCTCGAGAACGTGAAGCCGCTGATCTTCGTCATGTCGGACGCGCGAGGCGAGACGGCCAACGTGGTCGTGATGGCTGCGGCGGCTCAGTTCGGGCCGGACTCCGTGGACATCGTCCGCCTGCACGACGCGAAGGACCTGGCCTCGGTGGAGAGGTTCCTCGACGAGAACGTGCAGCCCGAGCGGCCCATGGCGGTCTTCCACACCTTCAGCGACAAGAACATGCGCCGCGAGGTGCGAGGCCTGCTCGAGAGCAGGGGCATCCCCTCGATCGACCTGCTCGGGCCTGCCATCTCGGTCATCGCCACGCTCTCCGGGGAGGAGCCCAACAACAAGGTCGGCGCCCTGAGGGACCAGCTGGCAAAGTAGGGAAGGCCCAAGGCGCTAGAGCCAAGGCGGAACAATCGATATATCAAGAAGGGAGAAACTCTATATATTAGAGTTTCTCCCTTCTTCTTGTCGCAGAAACGGTCGAACGGTTGGCATGCGGCCGTGAAGTGCTTGTATTCGAGTTATGAAATCGAAGCGATTAAAATCATTTCGTTCTGCATCGGCATCCTTGCGTAGGTGCGGGGCGAGGGTCGCAGAGATGCGGCAAGGAAATCAAGCAAGCAAAGGAGCAACATGGCTGAGAAGCACGTTTACCGCTTCGGTCACGACGAAGCCGGCAACAACGTCACCGAGGTTGCCGGTAAGACCGTCGACGAGGCCAAGTGGATCACTGGCGGCAAGGGCGCCAACCTTGCTGAGATGGCTAACATCGGCCTTCCCGTTCCTCCGGGATTCACCATCACCTGCCAGACCTGTGTCGCATACTCCAGCGCTGGCAACGTCTGGCCCGACGGCGTCCTCGACGAGATCGACGAGTACCGCAAGGACCTCGAGAAGCGCATGGGCAAGAAGCTCGGCGACGAGAACGACCCGCTCCTGGTCTCCGTCCGCTCCGGCGCCCCCTTCTCCATGCCCGGCATGATGGACACGGTCCTGAACCTCGGCCTCAACGACCGCTCCGTGCTCGGCCTCATCAAGAAGACCAACAACGAGCGCTTCGGCTGGGACTCCTACCGCCGCTTCATCCAGATGTTCTCCGACGTCGTCATGGGCGTCGACGGCCAGCTCTTCGAGGATGCCATCAACGAGAAGAAGGCCGAGAAGGGCGTGAAGCTCGACACCGAGCTCGACGCCGCAGACCTCAAGGACCTCACCGAGACCTTCAAGGGCATCTTCGCCAAGAACGTCGACTCCCAGGCCCACCCCGAGGTCGCCCCTGACGGCATCGCTTCCTTCCCGCAGGACCCGCTGCTGCAGCTGCGCCTCGCCGAGCAGGCCGTCTTCGGCTCCTGGAACACCCCGCGCGCGATCCTGTACCGCAAGCAGAACAAGATCGACGACACGCTGGGCACCGCCGTCAACGTCCAGGTCATGGTCTTCGGCAACATGGGCGAGACCTCCGCGACCGGCGTCGCGTTCACGCGCAACCCCGCCGACGGCACCAACGAGCGCTACGGCGACTTCCTGGTCAACGCCCAGGGCGAGGACGTCGTCGCCGGCATCCGCAACACCGAGCCGATTGCCGACCTCCCCAAGACCCCCGGCCTCGAGCAGGCGGGCAAGGACCTCTACCACGTCTTCGAGATCCTCGAGGACCACTACGCGGACATGATGGACCTCGAGTTCACCATCCAGGAGGGCAAGCTCTGGATGCTGCAGACCCGCGTGGGCAAGCGTACCGCGCTCTCCGCGCTCAAGGTCGCCATGCAGATGGTCGAGGAGGGCCGCATCACCAAGGAGCAGGCCATCATGCGCGTCGCTCCCGAGCAGCTCGACCAGCTCCTGCACCCGCAGTTCGACCCGAATGCCAAGTACGACGTCATCGCCAAGGGCATGAACGCCTCCCCCGGCGCTGCCGTGGGTGCCGTCGTCTTCTCGTCCGACGCCGCCGTCTCCTACAAGAACCGTGAGAAGCCCTGCATCCTGGTCCGCTGGGAGACCACCCCTGACGACCTCAAGGGCATGGTCGCGGCCGAGGGCATCCTCACGTCCCACGGCGGCAAGACCTCCCATGCGGCCGTCATCGCCCGTGGCATGGGCGCGCCGTGCGTCTGCGGCGCCGAGGCTCTCAAGATCGACGCCAAGGCCAAGGAGGTCGTCGTCTCCGGCACCGACGTTGTCCTGCACGAGGGCGACATCATCTCCATCAACGGCACCACGGGCGACATCATCAAGGGCGCCGTGCCCCTGACCCGCCCGTCTTTGACCGGCGACCTCGAGACCATCCTCACCTGGGCGGACGGCGTCCGTCACGACGCCTCCCGCGGCCGCATCTTCGGCGTGCGCACCAACGCCGACAACCCCGCGGACGCGCAGCTCTCCGTCGACTTCGGCGCCGAGGGCATCGGCCTCGACCGCACCGAGCACATGTTCCTGGGCGACCGCAAGCAGATCATCCAGTCGTTCATCCTCGCCGACAACGACGGTCAGAAGCAGCAGGCCCTCGGCCAGCTCCTGAAGGCCCAGACCGGCGACTTCGAGGGCATGTTCAAGGCCATGGACGGCAAGACGGTCATCGTCCGCCTCCTCGACCCGCCCCTGCACGAGTTCCTCGACAACCCGCGTGACCTCGCGGTCGAGATCGCCCGTGCCGAGGGCCGCGGCGAGAACGAGACCCAGCTCAAGGCCATGCGCGACAGGCTGGCCCGCCTCGACTCCTTCCAGGAGGCCAACCCCATGCTCGGCCTGCGCGGCTGCCGCCTCGGCATCGTCTACCCCGAGCTCAACGACATGCAGGTCCGCGCCATCGCGAGCGCCGCAGCCCACCTCATCAAGCAGGGCCTCAACCCCAAGCCGGAGATCATGGTCCCGCTCATCTCCACGGTCGAGGAGCTCAAGCTCGTCCGCGAGCAGGTCGAAGCCGGCGTCAAGGCCGTCGCCGAGGCCGAGGGCGTCGAGCTCAGCATCCCGGTCGGCTGCATGATCGAGCTGCCGCGTGCCGCCGTCACCGCCGACGAGATCGGCAAGTACGCCGACTTCTTCTCCTTCGGCACCAACGACCTCACGCAGACCACCTTCGGCTTCTCGCGTGACGACGTCGAGTCCGCCTTCATCCCGCAGTACCTCGCCAAGAAGATCCTCAGGACCAACCCGTTCGAGACGCTGGACTACGGCGTCGCGAAGATGGTCAAGATGGGCGTCGAGGGCGGCCACAAGGCCAACCCGACCATCGTCTGCGGCGTCTGCGGCGAGACCGGCGGCGACCCCGACTCCATCCACATGTACTACGACCTCGGGCTCGACTACGTGTCCTGCTCGCCCTATCGCGTGCCCGTCGCCCGCCTCGCCTGCGCACAGGCGAAGATCGAGTCCAACGGCGGCCCCAAGAAGCTCGAGAAGTAGCCTCGAGGGCGTGATCGCAGAGGCCACAAGATAAGCCAGGCCTAGAACGACCGAGGGCCGGGAGGAGAGACTCCTCCCGGCCCTCTTTGTGAGCTGGTGCGGGGCATCCCAGGGCGAGACCGTGGGGCGAGCCCCTTGCCGCGCGGCGGCGGCCCAAGGCCTCTCGCGTGGGCGTGAGGCGCACGTTCGTCGGCACGAGGGCGACGGAAAGCAAAACGCCCTCCGCACAGGGCGAAGGGCGATTGGGGGGATGACGCATCCCGGGAACCAGGTCCCGGCTGCTCGCGAATCAAAGATACGGGCGCGGGGCACGACCGTCAAACGGCGGCATGTCGACCCAAAGGCGCTTTGGATAATCAAGTACAAGGAAGCGCCTTCAAGGTGGGTACGGGCGCCGGGGCGCCGGCCCGACGGCGCACATGTTACGATGCCTACGCAGGAGTGACGGTGCGAAGGAGGTTGCATGGCATCAGGTGGCGACAGGGCCAGGGCGGTGGCGCGGGTCGCGATTGCCCTCATGGCGGTGGCCGCGTGCGCGTGCGTCCTCTACCTCGTGGCGTCGGCCAAGGGCCTCCTGCCCGAAGGGGGCGCGGGCACGTCCCTGGAGCCACAGGCAGCTCCCCAGCAATCCGAAGGCGTGGGGGAGAGGACCTTCTCGGAGCTCTCGTGGACCGAGCTCAAGGAGGTCGCGGATAAGATCGAGGAGGCGCCGGACGAGGACTCGGCGCGCGAGGTCGCGCGCTCCTATGGCATCATCGAGGAGGACGGCAGCCTCACGCAGGACACGATCCGCGCGGACCTCACGAACGGCTACTCGATCGACGTCCGCGTCGTGGACGTCCTCCACGACGACAAGGCCGACGGGTCGGGCAAGGCTGGGCTGACGCTCATGACGGTGGGCGCGCTCGCCCGCGGGCCCATGAACGAGCGGCCCACGGCGGACGGAGGCTGGGAGTCGAGCTATGCGCGGGCCTGGCTCGCTGCGGACGGGCTCGCCCTCCTGCCCGACGACCTCCGACAGGCGATCGTGCCGGTGACCAAGTACACGAACAACGTGGGAGACACGAACTCCCCTGAGGAGGTCTCCGCGACGATCGACGAGCTGTGGCTCTTCTCGCCGAAGGAGGTCTGCGGGACGATCACCTGGGAGACGGACACCTACGGAGACGACGGCTGGGGCATCGACGAGTCGCTCAACCAGGAGGGCTACCAGTACAGAGCCTTTGCCGAGCACGGGGTGACCTCGACGAGCGCGGGGGACGGGTTCTTGAGGCTCGACGGGAGCACGGGGAAGTCGACGTGGTGGTACCGGACGCCGCAGGGGGCCAACTGGGCGCGCTCGGGGGCGAACGACCTCTTCTACCAGGTGATGAACTCCGGAGTCCCCAAGGGCTACGGCAACCCGGACGAGAGCTCCGCCTACGTCGTCGGCTTCTGCCTCTAGGGGCCCGTGGCGTCCCGGACCGCGTCGCGTCCGCGCCAGGGCGGTGCCGGGCGCCGATGTCCAGAGGTTGTGGATATCCGTCGGACGTTGCCGGGGTCGGCGCCTTGTCGTATACTCATATATCGTGTGCAAGCCTATGTGCCGTTCGCATGGCGTCGGCACCTCTAGAGATGAGGACAAGATGGACTACATCGCTGCAATCGAGAGCAAGCAGATTCGCAATGACCTGCCCGAGCTTCGCGTTGGTGACAACGTGAAGGTGCACTACCGCATCAAGGAGGGCGACCGCGAGCGCGAGCAGGTCTTCCAGGGTGACGTCATCCGCATGAGCGGTGCCGGCTCCCGCGAGACCTTCACCGTCCGCAAGATCTCCTTCGGCATCGGCGTCGAGCGCACCTTCCCCGTGCACAGCCCCAAGATCGCCAAGCTCGAGGTCCTGCGCCACGGCCGCGTCCGTCGCGCGAAGCTCTACTACCTCCGCGACCGCGTCGGCAAGGCCGCGCGCCTTCGCGAGAAGCGCTAGCAGGAGCACTTGCACAGGTTGGGGGCCGCCTTCGGGCGGCCCCCTCTTTTTGGTCGCGGCCGGCGACCGGGAGCGGAGTCACCGCAGGGTTGCGGGTTTCTGGCCGGTCGCGGCGAGCGGGGGGCGGTTCTAATGCAGGGGGCACGCAGGCCCACGGCGGGCGAGGCGGCGCGCATGATCAGGGGCGCCGAGTACGAGGAGCTCGAGGGGCTCCTCGAGAGGTTCGCCGACGACGGGCGGAGGCAGGTGCAGCAGGCCGTCGCCTCCGGACGGAGGCGCCTCGAGCGCGAGCGCGCGGAGCGCGAGCGCGTGCTCGCGATGTACGACCTCGAGCGCAGGCTCGGCGGGGAGGGCGTCGTGGTGGGCGTCGACGAGGTGGGGAGGGGCTCGATCGCGGGGCCGCTCACCGTCGGCGCCGTCGTGCTGCCGCGAGAGCCCGTCGTCTGGGGCCTCAACGACTCCAAGCAGCTCACGCCCGCGCGTCGCGAGGAGGTGGCGGCAAGGATCGCCGAGGTAGCCGAGGCGGTCGGCATCGCGCACGTCCCGCCGGAGTCGATAGACGCCCTCGGCATGCGCGTGGCCCTCAGGATGGCCATGTCGGAGGCCATAGATGACACGGGGGTCGAGCCAGACTGCGTCCTCATAGACGGCAACCCCGTCCACGTGCACCCCAAGGAGAGGACCCTCGTCAAGGGGGACGCGAGAGTGGCCTGCATTGCCGCCGCCTCCATCGTCGCCAAGGTGACGCGAGACGCGATCATGGTCGGCCTGGACGCACAGTACCCCGGCTACCATCTCGCGGAGTGCAAGGGGTACGGCTCGCAGGCCCACATCGAGGCAATGCGGGAGCACGGCCTCACGCCCATCCACCGCGTGACCTTCTGTGGAAACTTCTTGTAGTGCCGAATCGGCACAACTACGAAAACTGATGTGAGGGCGTCCCGCGCCCCCCGCCGCGCCCCGCGGAGCAGCGGGGGGCGGTCGGCCGTCGACGCGCGTGCAAGCCTGCCGACAGACGGCCGCCAGGGGATGACAAGCCCCGGCACGGCACGACCTGCCATGCTCTTGGGTCCGCAACGGACGAGGGAGGCAGGGATGGCGAGGACGCTCTCTGAGGTGATGGAAGTGCTGGAGGGCTCGCAGGGAGCCCCGAAGGGGCGCCCCGGGCGCGGCGCCATGGGGACGGGCAAGCGGAGCGTCCGGCGCGCGGACGCGCACGGGGGAGACGGACGGGCTTGCGCGGACACCTGCGAGCCCATCGACTTCTCCGTGGTGCCGAGGGACAAGCCGGTGGGCAGCTTCAGCACCAGGGAGGTCGGGCTCGAGGGCGAGGCGATCGCGGCGGGCTACCTCGTCCGGCAGGGCTACGAGGTGGTGGACCGCAACTGGCGCTGCTCCGTCGGCGAGGCGGACGTCGTCGCCCGCGACGGGGACGAGACGGTGCTCGTCGAGGTCAAGACGAGGGTCGACCGAGGGCGCGGGGAGTGCGCGCCCGAGCTGGCCGTGGGGGTGCGCAAGCGCCACACCTACACGCGTCTCGCCCTGATGTACGTCTCCCTGCACCCCGAGGTGACGAACGTACGCTTCGACGTCATCGCCGTGACCTTGAGGGAGAACCGCTCTGCCCTCCTGCGCCACCTCGTCGGCGCCTTCTGCTGGGACGAGCAATGAGCGCGCCCGAGACGTACGCGGTGCACGCGGCTCTGCTGCGTGGCGTCGAGGCGGTCGGCGTGACGGTCGAGGCCAGCATGAGCGCCGGCATCCCCGGGCTCACGGTCGTCGGGCGCCCGGACGCTGCCGTCCTGGAGGCGAGGTCGCGGGTGCGCTGCGCCCTCACCGCGTGCGGCTACGCCATGGCGAGGATGCACGTCACGATCAACCTCTCTCCGAGCGAGCTCCGCAAGTCCGGCACCTCTTTCGACCTGCCCATGGCCGTCGCCATCCTGGCCATGACGCGGCAGATACCGAGGACCGGCCTCGATGGCTGCCTCTTCGTGGGCGAGCTCGGCCTCGACGGCCAGGTCTGCCCCGTGAGGGGCTCGGTGGCCTACGAGGCGCTCGCGAGGCAGAGCGGCCTCGTGCTCGTCGGCGCGGCCGGTCCGTGGTTCCCCGAGGACGCGTCCCGCGTGAGGTGCCTCTCGACCCTTGCGGTCCTCAGGCGCGGCGTCGGCGCGCTGTCGGAGGCTGCCTGCGCCCCTGCGCCCACGCCGCAAGCCTCAGCCCCCGCCGCGCTCGACTACGCGGACGTCATGGACCAGGAGCTCGCGAAGCGAGCCTTCGTCGTCGCAGCGGTGGGGAAGCACGGGCTGCTCATGGTGGGTCCTCCCGGCGCAGGCAAGACCATGCTCGCGAGGAGGATGCCGACGATCCTGCCCGGGCTCTCAGAGGAGGAGACGCGCGAGGCGCTTCTCATCCACTCCGTCGCGGGGCAGTCGCTCGAGGAGATCGCCGCGGGAGGGAGGCCCTTCCGCGCCCCGCACCACTCCGTCTCGCTTGCCGGCCTCATCGGTGGCGGCAGGCCCGTGCTCCCGGGTGAGGTGTCCCTCGCTCACGAGGGGGTGCTCTTCCTTGACGAGCTCCCCGAGTTCGCATCGAACGTCCTGCAGAGCCTGAGGCAGCCCATGGAGGAGCACGTCGTCAGGCTCGTGAGGGCGGACGGGGCCTACGTCTTCCCCTGCGACTTCCAGCTGGTCGCGGCGGCCAACCCCTGCCCCTGCGGGCATCTCGGCGACGAGGGGCATCCCTGCCGCTGCACGCCCTCGCAGATCTCGGCCTACCAGTCGCGCATCGGTGGTCCCCTCATGGACCGGATCGACATCCTGGTGGACGTAGCACGGCCGGACTCCCGCTGCGTCGTGGGAGGCGAGGCGGGCGCGACCTCGTCGCAGATGCGTGAGCAGGTGCTCGCGGCCAGGGAGTTCCGCGGCTGGCGCGTGGCGCGGGAGGGCGCCGGTGCGGGGGAGGGCAAGATGAGGTGGGAGGGGTTCGAGCCCTGCGCCCGCTCCGCGCTCGAGGGCGCCGCCCGACGCAGGGCGCTCGGAGGGCGGGCCATAGCGCGCATCGCGGGCGTGGCGCGCACGATCGCCGACCTGGCGGAGCACGAGCGCGTGGGGGCCGACGACATAGCGGAGGCATGCGTCTACAGGCCGCGGGGGAGCATATAGGAGGGCGACATGGGGTCTCGGTGGGAGATTGGCAGGGGCGAGGAGGGCTATCCCGAGGGGGTGCTCGAGCTCGGCGACGACGCCCCGGAGAGGATCTACGGCATCGGGAGCAAGGAGGTCCTGCAGCAGCCCTGCATCTCGGTGATCGGCGCGAGGAGGGCCACCCCCTACGGGCTCGCCGTGGCGGAGATGGCCGGCAGGGTGGCGGCCGAGTGCGGCATCGTGGTCGTCTCCGGGGGCGCTCTGGGGTGCGACCACGCGGCGAGCAGGGCGGCGCTGGACGCCGGCGGCAGGACCGTCGTCGTGTCCGGCTGCGGGGCGGACGTGGTCTATCCGCGCTCCTCCCTCGACGTCTTCCACGACGCGGTCCGCCAGGGCGGCGCGGTCATATCCCTCAGGGCCTGGGGTAAGGGGCCGAGGCGCTTCGCGTTCCTGCAGAGGAACGCCGTCATCGCGGCGCTCTCGAGGTGCCTGTTCGTCACCGAGGCGGGCATGAGGTCGGGGACCATGAGCACCGCGGAGACGGCAAACGGCCTCGGGAGGCCGATCTACGCGATTCCCGGCTCGATCTTCAGCCCCAACTCGACGGGGACCAACCAGCTCATATCCGACGGGGCCTGCATCATCGCGAGCGAGATGGACCTCGAGGCCAAGATTGCGCTCGACTACGGGACGCTCAGGCTCGTGGGCGAGCAGGGGTTCAGGAGCTCGAGCAGAGTGATATCGGCGCTCGTGGCGTCGCCCATGCGGCCGGACGAGCTCGCCACGCGGCTGGGGGAGCCGGTGCTCAACCTCGTGAGGACGCTGTCCGACTACGAGACGCGAGGTGTGGTAGAAAGACTTCCAGACGGAAGCTACACGGTGTCGCAGGTCGCCTACCGGGAGTACCAGCGGAGGGCGGACGCGGCGGGGACGGAGGGGGAGGGCCCCGACGCTCCCAGGGACCCAGGTGGAGGAAGCAGCTGATGGAGAAGGTCGTCACGGTCGTCGGGGGTGGGCTCGCCGGGAGCGAGTGCGCGCTTCAGCTCGCTCGGAGGGGGGTTCGCGTGCGGCTCGTCGAGCAGAGGCCGAAGGCCATGACCCCGGCCCACCACACCGACGGACTCGCCGAGCTCGTGTGCTCGAACTCCCTCAAGTCGCTACGGGAGGACAGCGCGGCGGGCCTCCTGAAGTGGGAGCTCTCGAGGATGGGCAGCGTGCTCATCGAGCTGGCCAAGAGGGCGGCCGTGCCCGCCGGCGGCGCGCTCGCCGTCGACAGGGAGGAGTTCTCCAGGCTCGTGACCGAGCGGGTCGAGGCCGAGCCGCTCGTGGACCTCGTCCGCGAGGAGGCGACGGGCATCCCCGAGGGCCCCGCGGTCATAGCCGCCGGGCCGCTCTGCTCCGACTCCCTCTTCCGGAGCGTCACCGACCTCGTCGGAGAGGGCCACTCCGCCTTCTTCGACGCGGCGGCCCCGATAGTCGACGCCGAGTCCCTGGACATGGGGGTGGTGTTCGCGCAGTCGCGCTACGGGGAGCCCGGTGGCGACTACCTCAACTGCCCCATGGACAAGGACGAGTACGACGCCTTCTACGAGGAGCTCATGGGGGCCGAGCGGGTCATCTCGCGCGAGTTCGAGCAGTCCGACCTGTTCTGCGCCTGCCAGCCGGTGGAGGAGGTGGGCAGGACGGGGCACGACTCGCTGAGGTTCGGAGCCCTGAAGCCGGTCGGGCTCACCGACCCGAGGACGGGGAGGAGGCCCTGGGCGGCCGTGCAGCTCAGGACCGAGAACGAGGGGCGCACCGCCTACAACATGGTGGGCTTCCAGACGAACCTCACCTGGGGCGAGCAGAAGCGCGTGTTCCGGATGATACCCGGGCTGGAGCACGCGGAGTTCTTCCGCTACGGCGTGATGCACAGGAACTCGTTCGTGGACTCCCCGCACGTGCTCGACCGGACGTTCAGGATCCCGGGCACGTCCTGCAGGCTCGCCGGGCAGATCTGCGGGACCGAGGGCTACACCGAGGCGATAGCCTCGGGCTACCTCGCTGCGCTCAACACCTACGCCGACCTCGAGTCCCTTCCCGAGGTCGCCCTTCCCGCCACGGGCGCCTTCGGCTCGCTCGTCGCCTACGCGACCGACCCGGGCACCAAGGACTACCAGCCCATGCACGTGAACTTCGGGCTCGTCCCGCCCATCGAGGGCAGGCGCCTGCGCAAGAAGGAGCGCTACGCCGCCTACGCCGAGCGCGCCAAGGCGGACGTCTCGGCCTACGTCGAGTCCCGCCCCGACCTCTTCCGCACCTCGGGGGAGGCATAGGGGGTGGCGGCCGGCAGTACCTTGGGAGGGGTCCCAGCGGCGCCCGACCCCGACGGGGAGGACGGCTGCTGCACCTCTCGGGACGGCTTCGAGGAGGACGTCGACCGCTTCGTCTCCCAGCTCACCCGGGTCCGCGGGCTCTCGGAGAACACCGCGAGGGCCTACGCCTCGGACCTCGCCCAGTACGCGCTCTGGGCGAGGAGGGAGGGCGTGCGCCCGCTGGAGGTGACCCACAAGCAGCTGAGGCGCTACCTCGCCGAGCTCGTCTCCGCCGGGTACGGTGCGAAGACGGTGAACCGGCACCTCTCCTCGATCAGGGGCCTCTACCGGTGGCTCGTCGCTGAGGGCCTCTGCGAGTCCGACGCGGCCGACGCCATCTCGGGAAGGAGGCTCGGCCGGAGGCTCCCGAAGACCCTGTCGGACGCCGAGGTGGGGCGCATCCTCGACACCTGCGACGAGGACGAAGACGTCGGCCTCAGGGACCGCGCCTTCCTCGAGCTTCTCTACGCTTCCGGGGCGCGCATCTCGGAGGCCTCCTCGCTCGACGTGGGCGACGTGGACTTCTCCCAGCAGCAGGTGAGGCTCTTCGGCAAGGGCTCCAAGGAGAGGATCGTCCCGCTCTACCCCGCGGCGCTCGAGCGGCTCTCCGCCTACCTTGACGGCCCGCGCGGGCGCCTCGCCGCCCGTCGCCGCGAAGGGGCAGAGCGGGACGGGGGCGAGGACGCGCTCTTCCTCTCGACGCGCGGGAGGCGCATGTCGGCCGACGCCCTGAGGAGGTGCTTCGAGGGGCATGCCCGCATGGCCGGCCTGGCTGGCGTGACGCCGCACGCGATGCGGCACACCTTCGCGACCGAGCTGCTCGACGGCGGCGCCGACCTCAAGAGCGTGCAGGAGCTCCTCGGCCACGAGAGCCTCGCTACGACGCAGGTCTACACCCACCTCTCGATCAAGCGCCTCAAGGACGTGGCCGCCCGGGCGCACCCGCGCGGATGAGCGCATGGCCCCTATGTGAAGTTATGGTGAGTCATTGAAGGGCCCCTTCCCCTGGCGTGCCTCGTGCCGTGCTGATATACTTGAGAATCGCCGTGCGACCGCATGGCACATTTCACACGCGTGACGACTCATGCGCCGTGGTGCCCCTGCCCATAAGCCAGGGCCGGGGTGGCGCTATGGGGTTGACCTCACGCGGAGGACAAACCACAGGAGGTTTAGTACATGGCTGCAAAGATCAACATCCAGACCCTTCTCGACGCGGGCTGCCACTACGGTCACCAGACCCGCCGCTGGAACCCCAAGATGAAGCCCTACATCTTCGGCGAGCGCAACGGCATCTACATCCTCGACCTCAAGCAGACCATCATCGACGCCGACAAGGCCTACACCTTCCTCAAGGAGACCGCTGCCAAGGGCGGCACCGTGCTGTTCGTCGGCACCAAGAAGCAGGCCCAGGAGCCCATCCAGACCCAGGCCGAGCGCGCCAACATGCCCTTCATCAACCAGCGCTGGCTCGGCGGCATGCTGACCAACTTCGTCACCATGCGCTCCCGCATCGAGCGCATGGAGGAGCTCGAGACCATGGCCGAGGACGGCAGCCTCGCCGCCCGCGGCAAGAAGGAGCAGGCCGTCCTGACCAAGGAGCTCGAGAAGCTCCAGCGTAACCTCGGCGGCGTCCGTGAGCTCAAGACCCTCCCGCAGGCGCTCTTCGTCGTCGACACCAAGCGCGAGGAGATCGCGGTCCGCGAGGCCAACCGCCTCCACATCCCGGTCGTCGGCCTGCTCGACACCAACTCCGACCCCGACGTCATCGACTACGGCATCCCCGCGAACGACGACGCCATCCGCTCCGTCGACCTCATGTGCGAGCTCGTGGCCGACGCCGTCCTGGCCGGCTCCGGCAAGGAGCAGATCTCCGCTGAGGAGATGGCCAAGGGCGAGACGACCCCTGCCGTCGAGACCGCCGAGGCCGAGGCTCCCGCCGCAGAGTAGCGCTTGCCGCGGCACGTCCGCCAAGCGTCGTCCGATACGAGCACGAACACCCCAAGGAGGGGAAGCATGGCAACCAAGATTACCGCCGCTATGGTCAAGCAGCTCCGCGAGATGACCGACTCGCCGATGATGGAGTGCAAGAAGGCCCTCGTCGAGGCCGACGGCGACCTGGACAAGGCCGTCGACGTCCTGCGCACCATGGGCATGGCCAAGGCCGTCAAGCGCGCCGGCCGCGACACCAACGAGGGCTGCGTGGCGGCCTACGTGTCCGAGGACGGCAAGACCGGCGCCCTCCTCGAGCTCACCTGCGAGACCGACTTCGTGAGCTCCAACCCCAAGTTCGAGGGCTTCGCCAGCGACGTGGCCAAGGTCGTCGCCGAGAACGACCCGGCCGACCTCGACGCCCTCAAGGCGTGCCCCATGAACGGCGGCACCGTCGAGTCCGAGCTCACCGAGATGATCCACGTCATCGGCGAGAACATGAAGATCAACCGCTTCGCGCGCATCACCTCCGAGGGCACCCTCGCGAGCTACATCCACCTCGGCGCGCACCTCGGCGACATCGTGAACTTCAAGTTCGCCAAGCCCGAGACCGCGCAGAGCGAGGACTTCAAGTCCTTCGCGCATGACGTCGCGATGCAGGTCGCGGCCTCCGCGCCCGTCTCCGCCCGCCGCGACGACGTCCCCGCGGACATCATCGAGCACGAGAAGAGCATCTACACCGCCCAGGCCAAGGACTCCGGCCGTCCCGAGAAGTTCTGGGACGGCATCGTCCAGGGCCGCCTGAAGAAGTTCTACAAGGAGAACGTCCTCACCGAGCAGGAGTTCATCAAGAACCCGGAGACCACCATCTCCCAGCTCGCCGACGAGGTCTCCAAGAAGGTGGACGACAAGATCGAGATCGTCAACTTCGTCCGCTTCAACTTCGGCGAGTAGCTTCCAGGCACGAGATTCTAGAGGGCCGGTCCGCGCGCGTGCGGGCCGGCCTTTTGCGTGCGTGCGTCGCCACCGAAGGGGCGCGCTGCCCGGCGCATCCATGGGGGTGCGGCCTGCGTCCTCTGCTAGAATCACAAAGGACTGTACTGCCAGCTTGCCATGACCCTCGCCCCACCGCCTGCACGGAGGGGCGAGGCACGTTCACAAGAAGTGGAGGGCCCACTTGACTGACTACAAATACCATCGCGTCCTTCTCAAGCTATCCGGCGAGGCACTGATGGGGGAGAAGAGCTTCGGCATAGACCCGGACGTCCTCCAGGCCATAACGGACAGCGTTAAGCCCGTGTGGGAGGCGGGCATCCAGGTCGCGATCGTCGTCGGCGGCGGCAACATCTTCCGAGGGCTCTCGGGGGCTGCGAGCGGCATGGACCGCGCGCAGGCGGACAACATGGGCATGCTGGCCACGGTCATCAACTCCCTGGCGCTCCAGGACTGCTTCGAGCGCAACGGCATGGACGTGCGCGTCATGAGCGCGATCGAGATGCACTCCGTGTCCGAGACCTACATCAGGCGCCGCGCGATTCGCCACCTCGAGAAGGGCCGGATCACCATCTTCGCAGCGGGCACCGGCAACCCCTACTTCACGACGGACACCGCGGCAGCCCTCCGTGCGTGCGAGATCGACGCCGAGGTCCTCATGAAGGCCACGAAGGTCAGCGGCATCTACGACATGGACCCGGTCACGCACCCCGAGGCGAAGAAGTTCGACGAGATTACCTACATGGACGTCCTGACGAGGGACCTCAAGGTCATGGACGCCACGGCGACCGCCCTGTGCCACGACAACCACATGCCCATCATCGTCTTCAAGATGGAGGAGCAGGGCGCGTTCGAGAAGGCCCTCAAGGGGGAGCCGGTCGGGACCACCGTAGTCGACGAGGAGAGCGAGTAGACATGAGCCAGCACACCGACAACGCCAAGAAGCACATGGACAAGTCCATCCAGGCGCTGAGGAACAACTTCGCGAAGGTCCGCACGGGCCGCGCCAACCCGCACATCCTCGACGAGATCAGGGTCGACTACTACGGCCAGCCCACCCCGATCACCCAGCTCGCTGGCGTGAAGGTCCCCGAGGCCTCCATGCTCGTCGTCGAGCCGTGGGACAAGACCTCGCTGAGGAGCATCGAGAAGGCCATCGAGCAGTCCGACCTCGGCATCACCCCGTCCAACGACGGCGTCTCGATCCGCCTCCCGTTCCCCGCGCCCACCGAGGAACGCCGCAAGGAGCTCGCGAAGGAGTGCAAGCAGCTGGCCGAGGAGGGCAGGGTCGCCGTGCGCAACGCGCGCAAGGAGGCCAACAAGGCCATCGACCGCGACGAGGAGCTCTCCGAGGACGAGCAGAAGGCGGAGAAGAAGCGGGTCCAGAAGCTGACCGACAACGCCATCGAGGAGATCGACTCCCTCCTGAAGACGAAGACCGCCGAGGTCATGGAGATCTAGGTGCAACGAGACGAGGCAAAGCTGAGGGAGTACTACTCCTGCGCGCCCGATGACATCAGCCTCTCGGACGTCGACCTGGACAGGGTTCCCAGCCACATTTCGATCATCATGGACGGCAACGGCCGCTGGGCAGAGGCCCGAGGGCTCGACCGGAGCGAGGGGCACGTCGCGGGCGTGGACGCGCTCAGGGAGGCGGTCACCACGAGCGTGAGGCTCGGGGTGGACGTCCTCTCAGTCTACGCGTTCTCCACCGAGAACTGGAGGCGTCCGCAGCACGAGGTGAACCTCCTGATGCACCTCTTCGCGACGACGCTCGTGAAGGAGCTGCCGCTGTTCGCCCAGGAGAACGTGAGGCTCCTCTTCCTGGGGGACATCGACGCGCTCCCGAAGGTCACGCGCGACGTCTTCGAGCAGGGCCTCGAGGAGACCAAGGGCAACACCGGCATGGTGTTCGCCCTCGCCGTGAACTACGGCTCGAGGGTCGAGATCGCGCGGGCCGCGCGCGGCATCGCCCAGGACGTGGCCGCGGGGCGGCTGGCTGCAGACGAGGTCGACGAGGCCCTCGTCGCGAGCCGCCTCTATACCGCCGGGCTGCCGGACCCCGAGCTCCTCATCAGGACCTCCGGCGAGAACCGCCTCTCGAACTACCTCCTCTGGCAGATCGCCTACACGGAGTTCTACGTCACCGACACGCTCTGGCCGGACTTCACGCGCTGGGACTTTCTCCGGGCCGTCCGGGACTTCCAGGGGCGCAAGCGCCGCTTCGGGGGAGTGGTCAACAAGTGAGCGGAACCGGTCATCCCTCGGGCGCGGGCGAGGGGAGCGAGGGCAGGCCCGTCTCGGCAGGCGGCGACGGCCGCGGGAAGCCGAGGATCCACCTCTCGCTGGACAGCGCCATCGACAGGATCGAGAGCCACCGCAGCTCCAAGGAGGGGCTGCGGGCCGTCGGCGGGCTCAAGGGCCAGATGGTGCGCGGCTGGACCGAGAAGCTCCTCACGCGGACCACGTCAGGGGCAATCTACTCGATCGTCATCCTCCTCTGCCTGTTCGGGGGCGTCGTCCCCACGACCGTCTGCATCACGGCGATGTCGTGGCTTTGCTGCTCGGAGTTCTTCCGCATCTCGCGGATGGGCGGCAGGATGCCCAACGAGATCCTGGGCCTCACGGGGGCGATCGCCTACCCGGTCTCGATGTACCTCTGGGGCTTCGGCACCATCCACGTCGTGACGTTCGCGCTCGTGCTGTCGCTTGCCGTCTGGTACGTGGTCACACCCCGGGCGAACCTGGCCGACGTCGCCATCACGGTGTTCGGGCCCATCTACACCTCGCTGATGTTCTCGTGCATCGTCCTCATCCGCAAGGTCGACCCAGGCTTCGACGGCGCCCTCCTCACGCTGGGCGTCATGGGCTCGATGTGGGCCAACGACGCGATGGCCTACTTCATTGGCTCCCGCTTCGGGGCGCACAAGCTCGCGCCGAAGATCTCGCCCCACAAGAGCTGGGAGGGATTCTATGGAGGGCTGGCAGGCTCCATCCTCATATGGTCGATCGTGGGTATGCTGGGACTCGAGGGCATCGGCATGGGCCTCGCGCTCGTCTGCGGCGTCGTGGTGGGCATCTCCGCCGTCATCGGGGACCTCTTCGAGTCGCGCATAAAGCGTGGCGTCGGCGTGAAGGACTCCGGAAACCTCATGCCCGGCCACGGAGGCCTGCTCGACCGTTCGGACTCCATGCTCTTCGGATGCACGGTCGCCTACTTCCTACTGCACATCGGGGGAATTCTGTGAGCATATTCGAGGACACGGCTCCACGTTCGCCACGCCCGAGACCGCTTCGCGTTGCGGTTCTCGGGTGTTCTGGTTCCATAGGGACGCAGACGCTCGACGTCTGCCGCCAGCACCCCGACAGGCTCCGCGTCGTCGCGCTCGCGTGCGACACGTCGACCGAGGCGCTCGCCCGCGCGGCGCGCGAGTTCTCGGCCACGAGCGTCGCGGTCGCGAACCCGGCCCACGCGCACGACGCGGCGCTCGAGGGGCTCCCCTCCGGCTGCGCGCTCGGGGTGGGGCCGGAGGCCGTGGTCGCGCTCACGCAGCTCGACGAGGTCGACTGCGTCGTCAACGCCATGGTCGGCTTCGCGGGAATCGAGGCAGGCTTTGCGGCGCTCGGGGCGGACAAGGTGCTCGCCTACGCCAACAAGGAGTCCATCGTCGTCGCGGGCGACCTTCTCATGCCGCTCGTTGCGCCCGGCAGGCTCATCCCGGTGGACTCCGAGCACAGCGCGATCTACCAGTGCCTCGTGGGCGAGCGGACGAGCGAGGTCCACTGCCTGTGGCTCACCTGCTCCGGAGGCCCCTTCTACGGCATGGGCCGCGAGGAGCTCGCGCGCGTCACCGCCGCCGACGCACTCGCGCATCCCACCTGGACCATGGGCCCCAAGATCACCGTCGACTCCTCGACCCTCATGAACAAGGGGCTCGAGGTCCTCGAGGCGCACCAGCTCTTCGAGGTCCCCATCGACCGCATCCGCGTCCTCGTGCAGCGCCAGAGCCGCGTCCACTCGATGGTCGAGTTCTCCGACGGCTCGGTCAAGGCCCAGCTCGGCCCCTCCGACATGCGGATTCCCATACAGTACGCGCTGAGCTACCCCGAGCGCTGGGAGACGCCGTCCCCGCGCGTCGAGTGGCGCCACGAGCCTGCGATCACCTTCGGCGAGGCGGACGAGGAGGCCTTCGGCTGCCTGGCGCTCGCGCGCGAGGCGGGCCGCCAGGGTGGCACCCTGCCCTGCGTGATGAACGCCGCGAACGAGGTGGCGAACGCCGCCTTCAGGGCGGGTGCCTGCGGCTTCCTCGACATAGAGCGCGTGGTGCGCCAGACGATGGCCGAGGCGCACGCCGAGCGGGTGGAGTCGGTGGCCCAGCTCGAGGAGGTGGACGCCCGCTCGCGCGAGGTCGCGAGGGGCTTCCTCGAGAAGGGTCGCCGATGAGTGCGGGCGGCGTCCTCTCCGCCGTCTTCTGGGGCGTCGTGACGCTCTCGCTGCTCGTGTTCGTCCACGAGGGCGGCCACTACCTCGCGGCGCGCGCCTTCGGCGTGCGCGTGACCGAGTTCTTCCTCGGCATGCCGTGCCGTGCCAGGCTCTCACACAAGCTCGAGCGCTATGGCACCGAGGTGGGCGTCACGCCGATTCTCCTCGGCGGATACACGCGCATCTGCGGCATGGAGGGGGAGCAGGACGAGCTTCTCGCCCAGGCGTTCGCCGTGGTGCAGCGCGAGGGCCGCGCGAGCGCGGCGGCCGTGGCCTCCGAGCTCGGCTGCGACGTGGACCGCTCCTACGACATGCTCGCCACCCTCACGGACTGGGCCGCGATCAGGCCCTTCTACGACGAGTCGAAGGGGGAGCGCCCATCCCAGGGCACCTATCCCGAGCAGTTCGAGACGCTGAGGCGCGACCCCGCCTTCCTGACCGAGTACGACCGCGCCCACGACTTCTCGCTCCCCGGGACGACCGCGGCGGGCGAGGCCCGGCCGCTCGACTGCGGGGCGGACGAGGCGCTCGCGCGCGAGAGGGGCCACACCTACCTCGGCTGCGGCTTCTGGAAGCGCTTCTGGATGCTCTTCGCCGGGCCGCTCGTGAACGTCGCGCTCGCCTTCGTCCTTGCGGTCGGCGCCTTCTGCGTCATGGGGCAGCAGGTCGTCGTCGACTCCAACGTGATCGCCTCGGTCACCGAGGGTTCGCTCGCCGACCAGGCGGGCCTCCAGGCGGGCGACGCTGTCACGCGCGTGGGGGACGCAGAGGTCTCCGACTGGAGCGACCTGGTCGACGCCGTCCGGCAGGGGCTCACGCCGGGCTCCTCGGTCGAGGTGGACTACGTCCGCGACGGCGAGAAGCGCACGACCACCATAGAGGTCCCCGAGGGCGAGGGCCAGCTCCTGGGCGTCAACGCCCAGACCACGACCTACCACCCCGGCGTCCTCGAGGCCTCGCGCTGGGCCGTGAGTTACGCCGGCCTGGTCGCGTCCTTCGCGGTGAGGCTCATCGTCCCCACGCAGACCATGCAGGTGCTGGACTCCTCCACCTCGATCGTGGGCATCTCGGTCATGGCGTCGGAGGCGGCCTCGCGGGGGGCCATGAGCGTGGTGTCGCTTTTGGCCGCGATCTCCATGTCGCTGGGCTTCATGAACCTCCTGCCGATCCCGCCTCTCGACGGCGGCAAGATCCTCATCGAGGTCATCCAGGTCGCGATACGCAGGCCTCTTTCGGTCAGGGCGCAGAGCGTCGTCTCCTACGTGGGGCTCGCCTTCTTCGCCTTCGTGTTCGTCGTGGTGCTCAAGAACGACGTGAGCAGGCTACTGATTGGATAGTGAGAGCAGATGCTGAGCGAGATAGGCGGGGGGCTGGTGGCGAGTTCCAAGGAGCCAGGGCTCCCCAGGGAGCGGACGAGGCGCGTGAGCGTGGGCGGCGTCGCCGTCGGGGGAGGCGCGCCCGTCTCCGTGCAGTCGATGTGCACCACGCCCACCTCGGACGTCGCCGCCACCCTCGCCCAGATCGGCCGCCTCGCCGACGCGGGCTGCGAGCTCGTGCGCGTGACCCTGCCGTCGGCCTCAGACGTCGACCCCTTCCGCGCGATCTGCGCGCAGAGCCCGATCCCCGTGATCGCAGACGTCCACTTCGACCACAGGCTCGCCGTCGCCGCGGTCGGCAACGGCGCCGCGGGGGTGCGCATCAACCCGGGCAACATCGGCTCCTGGGACAGGGTCGACGCGGTCATCGACGCGGCGGGGGAGGCCGGCGTCCCCATCCGCATCGGCGTCAACATGGGCTCGCTCGACAAGGACGTGGACGCCCGCGAGGACCTCGACGGGCCCCAGAAGCTCGTTGCCTCCGCGGAGTCCTTCGTGCGCCACTTCGAGGAGCGCGGCTTCTCCGACGTCGTCCTCTCCGCCAAGGCCCACTCCGTGCCCGTGACGCTCGCCACCTACCGCGAGCTCTCGCGCCGCCTCCCCTCGGTCGCGCTGCACGTGGGCGTCACGGAGGCGGGCACCCTGCTGCAGGGGACCGTCAAGAACTGCGTGGGCGTCGGCGTCCTTCTCGAGGAAGGCATCGGCGACACCATCCGGCTCTCGCTCACCGCGGACCCCGTCGAGGAGGTCAGGGTCGCCTGGGAGCTCCTCGGGGCGCTCGGCATGAGGCGGCTCCACCCCGAGCTCGTGAGCTGCCCCACCTGCGGCAGGACCAAAGTGGACCTCATCCCGATCGCCGAGGAGGTCGAGCGCAGGCTCCAGGGCGTGCGCGCGCCCATATCGGTCGCCGTCATGGGCTGCGTCGTGAACGGGCCGGGCGAGGCTGCGGGCTGCGACATCGGCGTCGCCTGCGGCCAGGACCAGGGCCTGATCTTCGTCGGCGGCAGGCCCCTGCGCAAGGTCGCCGAGGCGGACATCGTGGACGAGCTCTTCAAGGAGATAGAGGCGCGCTTCTCGTAGGGGCACGCGCCGTTTGTCCTACAATTGCAAGGTCCGTACGTGCCGCGCCCGCGGCGCCCTAGGGGCGGGCGCGGCCGAGCTTACTGGAAGGATTCCCGTGAAGTCTTACGCGAAGATGTCGTCGCTCTACGCACCCACCCTCAAGGAGGACCCCGCCGAGGCAGAGCTCGCAAGCCACCGCCTGCTGCTCCGCGCCGGCATGATCCGCAGGGAGGCCGCCGGCCTCTACAGCTACCTGCCGCTCGCGTGGCGCTCCCTCATGAAGATCGAGGGCGTCATCCGCGAGGAGATGGAGGACATCGGCGCCCAGGAGATGCTCACCCCGATCCTCACCGACGCCGAGCTCTGGCACCAGAGCGGCCGCTGGGACGCCTACGGCCCCGAGCTCATGCGCATCAAGGACCGCCACGACCACGAGTACGCGCTCGGCCCCACCACGAGGAGACCTACACCGACCTCGTGCGCAACGAGCTCAACAGCTACAAGCAGCTCCCCGTCACGCTCTACCACATCCAGGACAAGTTCCGCGACGAGAGGCGCCCGCGCTTCGGACTCATGCGCTCGCGCGAGTTCATCATGAAGGACGGCTACTCCTTCAGCGCCGACCAGGAGAGCCTGCAGCGCTGCTACGACGACGAGAGCCGCGCCTACGCCAACGTCATGCGTCGCTGCGGCCTGTGGTGCCTGCCGGTCGCCGCCGACACGGGCCAGATCGGCGGAAGCACGTCCACCGAGTTCATGGCCATCGCCGACGCCGGCGAGGCGGAGCTCGTCTACTGCGAGAAGTGCGGCTACGCCGCGGACACCGAGGCGGCCACGGCGCCCGTCGCCCTCCAGGACGGCGAGCCGGGCGAGCTCGAGAAGGTCGAGACCCCGGGCTGCTCCACGATCGCCGACCTCGCCGCCTTCCTCGGCGTCCCCGCGGGAGCGACCCGCAAGGCGCTCGCGCTCATGGACGGCGAGGGCAGGCCGGTCGTCGTCTTCGTCCCCGGCGACCACGAGATGAACGACGTCAAAGCCTCCCACGCCTTCGGCGACTACCACCTGATGAGCGACGAGGAGCTCGAGCAGGCGGGCCTCGTCAAGGGCTTCATCGGGCCGATCGGGCTGCCCGAGGGCGTCCGCGCCTGCTTCGACGAGTCCCTCAGGGGCTCCGTCTGGTGGGCGGTCGGCGCCAACGAGGCGGGCTACCACTACGTGCACGCCAAGCTCGGCCGCGACCTCGAGATCGCCGACGACGCCTGGGTCGACGTCATCTCTGCCAAGGCTGGCGACCTCTGCCCCAAGTGCGGCGAGCCCCTCAAGCTCGCGCGCGGCATCGAGTGCGGCCAGGTCTTCCAGCTCGGCACCAAGTACTCCGAGCCCATGGGCGCCACCTTCATGGACGAGGACGGCAAGGAGAAGCCCCTGGTGATGGGCTGCTACGGCATCGGCGTCTCGCGCATGCTCGCCGCCATCGTCGAGCAGCACCACGACGAGCACGGCATCGCCTGGCCCGTCTGCGTCGCCCCCTACGAGGTCGAGGTCGTGCCCCTGACGGTGGGCGACGACGTCGTCTGGCCCGTGGCGGACCGGGTGGCCGCCGAGCTCGTCGGCCTCGGCGTGGAGGTCGTGGTGGACGACCGCAAGGAGCGCCCGGGCGTCAAGTTCAACGACGCGGACCTCCTGGGCTTCCCGTACCAGGTCGTCTGCGGCAAGAAGGCCATCGCCAACGGCAAGGTCGAGGTCAAGGTGCGCGCCACCGGCGAGCGCGAGGAGGTCGCGATCGAGGAGGTCGCGAGATTCCTGGCGGAGAAGGTCATGCCGCAGAGGGCGTAGCGGCCGGCCTCGGCAACAGGGCCCGCGGGCGTACGCCGCGGGACGTGAAGGAGACAGGGGCGCCTCTCGGGGCGCCCCTTCGCAAGGGGGAGAGGGAAATGCTCTACAGCGAGCTCGCGGAGAGGGCGAGGGGCAAGACGGGGCCGTGGTGCAAGGCCTGCCCCGTCTGCGACGGCAGGGCGTGCGGCGCGCACGTCCCGGGGCCCGGCGCCAAGGGGACGGGCACGGTCGCGGTCCGCAACTACCAGGCCTGGGAGGAGTGGCGCGTCAACCTCGACACGATCCGCCCCTACGCGGAGGCGGACACCTCGCTCGAGCTCTTCGGGCGCACCCTCTCGCTCCCCGTCATGGTCGGCCCCGTCGGCGACGTGAGACGCCACTACGGCGAGGTGTTCGACGACGTCTCCTACAACCGCTGCGTGCTCTCGGCCGCGGCGGCGCAGGGCACCGTCGCGTGGACCGGGGACGGCCTCGAGAGCCAGATCGTGGCCAACGCCACGCAGGTCATCGCCTCGCTCGGGGGCTGCGGCGTGGAGACGATCAAGCCCTGGGGCATGGACGTCGTGCGGGAGCGCGTGGCGATCGCCCTCGGCGCCCGCCCGCTCGCCATCGCCATGGACATAGACGGGGCGGGGCTCCCCTTCCTCAAGGGACAGAACCCGCCTGCTGGCTCGAAGACGGTGGAGCAGCTCGCGGAGGTCGCCGGTCAGTGCCACGATGCGGGCACGCCCTTCGTGCTCAAGGGCATCATGACCGCGCGCGGGGCGCTCAAGGCGATCGAGGCGGGCGCGGACGCGATCGTGGTCTCCAACCACGGCGGGCGCGTTCTCGACGGCGTGCCGGCGACGGCCGAGGTGCTGCCCGGCATCGCGGAGGCGGTGGCGGGCAGGATCGCCGTCCTCGTCGACGGCGGGATCCGCTCCGGCCTGGACGTCTTCAGGGCGCTCGCGCTCGGCGCGGACGCGACCCTCGTCTGCAGGCCCGTGGTGGTGGCGGCCCACGGCGGTGGCCAGCAGGGCGTTGAGGACTACCTCGCGCAGCTGCGCTCCGAGCTCGCCGACACCATGGAGATGTGCGGCGCGGCCACCCTGGCGGACGTCGACCGCGAGATGCTCTTCTCGTAGGGGAGTCGGCGCCCCCTCGCCCAGTGGCCATCGGGGCGAGGGGGCGTAGGCCCCTGGCCTTGGGATTAGTCCCAGGGGAGCTCGTCGGTGGCACCGGCTTCTTCGGTCGAGTCCGGCTGGCCCGTTGGGTCCGGGATGTCGGAGTCGGGGTCTATCGCAGGGCCTAAACGTGGCTGCGTGGGGCCAGACCGTAGGCACGGGTGGGCCTTAGGCCGGCTTGCGGCCACGCCTGCGATTGGAGCGTCACAAAAAGCGCAGGCCAACGGAACACAGCCGTTGGCCTGCGCGTTCTTTCTGGTGGGCCCTGAGGGATTCGAACCCCCAACCCAGGGATTATGAGTCCCCTGCGCTAACCGTTGCGCCAAGGGCCCGGCGCAATGCCTACTCTAACTCATCCCGACGCGTGGCACGCCTGTGCCAGGGCGGGACCGGTACAAAAAACTCCGCACCGGGGTGCGGAGCAGAGTGTACATGGTGGAGAATAGGGGATTCGAACCCCTGACCTCATGACTGCCAGTCATGCGCTCTCCCAGCTGAGCTAATTCCCCAAACGCAACGGTAGATACAATACGCCTATCTGCGCGTCCGGTCAAGAGCGAGTTGGCCTAGACTGGAGAGAACGTTGATGCGCGGGCGTCGCCTCTGTGCCAGCTGCCCGTGGGTACGTAGAAAGCTGCATGGTTGCCGGGCCCGGTAGGGCCGAAGTCTCGTCCAAGGAGGTTCCCGTGTCCCCCGAAAGCAAGCGGATCAAGGTATTCACCCTCGTAAGCCTCGTATACGGCCTCGTATCGATCTTCTGCGGCATCTTCATGGTCTCTGCCCTCGGGGAGCAGGCGCCCGTCGGCGCGGCGGAGGCCGGAGGCGGCGTGGTCTCCTTCGCCCTCGGCATCCGTGGCTCCCTGCTCGCCAACGTCCCCAACAAGGCGGGCGAGCTCATGAGGCTCTCGGGGGTCCTGCTCCTCGTGCAGGTCGCCCTCGTCGCCGTCGTGGTCGCGCTCGTCGGCGTCGCGGCCGCACGGGCGCACGCCCTCGCACTCGGCCTCATGTGCGCGGGCGCCGTCGTCACCCTGGCCGTGTTCGTCCTCTCCCGCTCGCTCCACAGGAAGAACCTCGCGAAGTAGCCTCCTCGCGCAGGGTGCCGGCGGGCGCCGCCAGGCGCATGGCGGCGGCCGGCACGGGAATTTCTCCGCCACGGAAAAATTCTCGTGCGCTTCCGGGGAGAGTCTGGTAGTATAGCCCATGCGTTGCGGGCGATTAGCTCAGGGGTAGAGCGCTTCCTTCACACGGAAGAGGTCGCTGGTTCGAAACCAGCATCGCCCACCATAGGATGAGAGGGCCGGGGTTCGCTCCGGCCTTTTTGCTATGTAGGGGCTTGCTACGTGGAGGTGGGTCATGGACGCGAAGGGCGAGAACCCGGTCGAGAAGTTCGGCATGTACATCGCGCACATCGGCGTCAACGCGGAGGCGGACGAGGACACGATGCGGATCGTGGACGAGTTCTGCGGCCTGCTTGGCCTCGAGCACATGACCGTCGCCCCCGTCTCCGAGTTCGCCGGCGACTTCGTGGAGGTCATGAAGCCCGGCCACGGCTGCGGCGAGCGCGGCCACATCGGCTTCCACGTGAACGACGTCGAGGCCGCGGCGAGGTGGTTCGACGAGCACGGCTCCAAGATAGACTGGGACCACTGCGCCAAGAACCCGGACGGCTCGCTCTTCCTCGTCTACTTCGAGAGGGAGATAGCCGGCTTCGCGATCCACCTGACCGCGCAGAGGTAGCCGCCGCACGAGGGCGCTTCATGGTGCTTGTTTGCAGAGGCGCGCCGCCGCACGGGCGCGGCAGCCCCTGGGGTACCCTTGTGAACGTAATCCAGGAGAGCGTCGGGAGGACGCACTTGATAGCTCTTGCAGATAAGATCACCAAGTCCTTCGGCGGCCGCGTCCTGTACGCGGCCGCTACGCTTCAGCTCAACGCCGGCGAGCGCTGGGGCCTCGTGGGCCCCAACGGCGCGGGCAAGACGACCCTGCTCAAGATCATCATGGGCAAGGAGGCGCCGGACGAGGGCACGGTTTCGTTCGCCAAGGACACGACCGTGGGCTACCTCGAGCAGGAGACCAAGCTCGCGGGCGACAAGAGCGCGCTCGCCGAGGTCGTGGACTCCGCGACCGAGGTCAAGCGCCTCCAGGCGCGCATCCGCGAGATGGAGGAGCGCATCTCGGACCCCAAAGCGGACATCGACAGCCCCGAGTACCAGCGCCTGCTCGAGAGCTACGGCTCCACGCAGGACCGCTTCGAGCGCCTGGGCGGCTACGAGGTCGAGCCGCGCGCCAAGCAGATCCTCGCCGGCCTCGGCTTCCCGGTCGAGGACTTCGACAAGCCCGCCAAGGACTTCTCGGGCGGCTGGCAGATGCGCATCTCGCTCTCCAAGCTCCTGCTGCGCCACCCCGACCTGCTCCTCCTCGACGAGCCGACCAACCACCTCGACCTCGAGAGCGTCAAGTGGCTCGAGTCGTTCCTCGCCTCCTACGACGGGGCGGTGCTCCTCGTGAGCCACGACCGCGCCTTCATGGACGCCTGCGTGAGCCACATCGCATCGCTCGAGAACAAGCGCCTCATGACCTACGCCGGCAACTACTCGAGCTACCTCAGCCAGCGCGAGGACAACCTCGAGCAGCTGCGCGCCAAGCGCGCCAAGCAGGAGAAGGACATCCAGCACATAGAGACCTTCATCGACCGCTTCCGCTACAAGCCCACCAAGGCCAAGCAGGTCCAGGAGCGCGTGAGGAAGCTCGAGAAGATCAAGGAGGAGCTCGTCGTCCTGCCCGAGCAGTCCAAGAGGGTGCACTTCTCCTTCCCGGCGCCCCCGCGCACGGGCGACATGGTGGTCTCCGTCGACGGCGTCTCGAAGCACTACGGGGACAACGACGTCTACGACGACGTCTCCCTCACGCTCTACCGCGGCGACCACGTGGCCCTCGTCGGCCCCAACGGCGCGGGCAAGTCGACCCTCATGAAGCTCATAAACGGCCACGAGGAGCCGACCTCCGGCACCGTCTCCCTCGGCCAGAACGTGACGCAGGCCTACTACGCCCAGCACCAGCTCGAGGAGCTCACCGCCTCCAACACGGTCATGCAGGAGATGGACGAGGCGGCCCCCGGCTGGACGAGCGCGGAGGAGAGGCGCCTCCTCGGCGCCTTCCTCTTCCACGGCGACGACGTCAACAAGCTCGTCGACGTCCTCTCGGGCGGCGAGAAGGCCCGGCTCGCCCTGGCGAAGATGCTGGTCGCCCCCGATCCGCTGCTGTGTCTCGACGAGCCCACCAACCACCTCGACATCGACTCGGTGGACGTGCTCGAGAGGGCGCTCGTCGAGTTCCCGGGCACCATCGTCCTCATCAGCCACGACGAGCACCTCGTGCGCGCCGTGGCCAACAAGGTAGTCGACGTGCGCGACCACAAGGTGACGCTCTACGACGGCGACTACGACTACTACGAGTTCAAGCGCGCCGAGCTCGAGGCCCGGGCGGCGGGCGACGAGGCGGGCGGCCCGGCCGTGGCCGCGAAGGGCGTCGCGCAGAAAGACCCGGAGCCGGAGCGTCCCAAGGGCAGGAACGTCAAGACCCGCGAGCAGCGCCGCGCCGAGGCCGACGCGAGGAACGCCGCCAACCGCGCGCTCAAGGCGGAGCGCAGGAGGCTCAAGGAGGTCGAGGGAGCGCTCGGGCCCGCGCACGCCCGCTACGAGGAGCTCATGGCCCTCATGGCCTCCGAGGAGCTCTACAACGACTCGGCGAGGTTCGACAAGGCCATGAAGGAGTACGAGTCCCTCTCGAGGAAGATCCCCAAGCTCGAGGAGGAGTGGCTGGAGCTGACCGAGAAGATCGAGGCGGGCGTCTGATGGCGAGCCACTTCAGGGGCGCGCCCGCATCGCCCGCAGACCCCGAGGCCACCACGACCGTCGCCGAGGCGGCGGGGAGCACGCGCGTGATGCCGGCCCAGCCACGCACCGCGCGCCTCGGCCAGGACCTCGACGACACGCTGCCCGGGATCCCGGCTACGGCGGCCCGCGGCCGCGCCTATGCGCCCGAGCCCGAGCCTCCCCGCGTCGACGCGGTGCCGTCGCCCGCCCAGTACCGCTACGAGGACGAGCCGCGCGCCGCGCGCGGGCGCCTCATGCGCCATCTGCCGGCACGGGCGGTCCTCGCCCTCCTCGCCTGGGCGTGCCGCCTTGCCGCCATCGCCCTGAGCGTCGTCGCGGTCCTCGACTGCTTCTCCAACCTCAGCGCCAGGGCGACGCTCTTCAACCTCACGGCCGTCCTCGCGTCGGCCCTGCCGCCCCAGGTGTCGGGCCTCTACGTCATCAGCACGCCCTTCGGGGGCGCCTTCCGCGGGGACTTCGCCGTCTGCGCGGTCGCGCTCTTCGTCGCCGACTGGCTCCTGTGCCGCGTCCGCGGCTCCCTGAGGAGATAGGGGAACTCGTTGCTCGGATACAGCGCGCTCGACATCGCCAACCTCGTGCTCTCGCTCGCCCTCGTGATCTTCTCGGCCATGGTGCACGAGGTGGCGCACGGCTGGGTGGCATACAGGCTGGGGGACCCGACCGCCAAGATGGCGGGCAGGCTCACCCTCAACCCGGCGAGTCACCTGGACCCGTTCGGCTCCGTCATCCTGCCCCTCGTGATGGCCGTCGCGGGCTGGCCGGTCTTCGCCTACGCGAAGCCCGTGCCCTACAACCCCAACAACCTGAGGAACCCACGCACCGACGAGGTGCTCGTCGCCCTCGCCGGCCCCGCCTCCAACCTGCTGCAGGCGCTCGCCGGGGCCGCGGCCTACCAGCTCGTCATCTCCGCGCTCGTCGCGCACGACGCCACCCTCGCCGTCGGCGGGGCGGCCTTCTGGGCCCTGAGGACGCTCGCCCTCTACGTCTACGTCAACCTCGTCCTCATGTTCTTCAACCTGATCCCGCTCCCGCCGCTCGACGGCTCGAAGGTCGTCATGCCGCTCCTGCACGGACGCGCGCGCGAGCGCTACTACCAGCTCCAGTCGTACAGCCTGCCGATCCTCATCGCCGTCCTCTACCTCGTCCCCATGGTCGCGCACGTCGACCCCCTGAGCGCCTACCTCGACGCGACGGCGGGCGGCCTCTTCGACCTCCTGCTCTCCTAGGAGGGGTCGAGCCGCATGTCCTACCGCGTCCGCACACAGGTCTTCTCGGGCCCCTTCGACCTCCTGCTCTCCCTGGTGAGCAGGCAGAAGGTCGCGATCGGGTCCATCTCGATCTCCGAGGTGGCCGACCAGTACCTCGCGGAGGTGGAGCGCATGGGGGAGCTCGACCTGGACGTCGCGAGCGACTTCGTCCTCGTCGCCTCGACCCTGCTCGACATGAAGGCGGCCTCCCTCGTCCCCGACGAGGGCGTGCGCCTCGTCTCGGACGACGAGGACGAGCTGGGCGACGAGTTCGAGGGCATGAGCCCCGAGGAGGCCCGCGAGGCCCTGGTCGAGCGCCTCGTCACCTACAAGCAGTTCAGGGGGGCCGCGGCGGCGCTGGCGAGCCGCGAGCTGGTGGAGTCGCTCATGGTGCCGCGCACGGCCGGGCCCGACCCCGAGTTCCTGGACCTCATGCCGGACTACCTCGAGGGCGTGACACTGCGCAGCCTCGCCGTCATCTGCGCCGACCTCGACTCGCGGAGGGGCCGCTTCCTCCTGGAGGACGAGCACATCGCCCCGCACCGCCTCCCGGTCATCCTGACCGTCGCGTCCGTGGACCGCGTCACGCGCAGCCGAGGCTCGGTGAGCTTCCGGGAGCTCGTGGACGGCGACACGCGGCCGGAGGTCGTGGTCGCGACCTTCCTGGCCATGCTCGAGCTCTTCAAGCGCGGCTCGGTCAGGCTGACCCAGGACGAGGTCTTCGGCGACATCAGGATCGACCGCGTCGAGGGGGCGCCCGCCTTCGAGCTCGACGAGGAGGACCTTACCAGCATCGGAGAGGATGACCTGTGATGCAGCAGCTCCAGCAGCTCGAGCCGGACTCGATAGCGCCGGCCGTCGAGGCCCTGCTCCTCGTTTCGACCGAGGCCGTCACGGCCCAGGAGCTCGCCCGGGCGCTGGGCGTGGCGCCGGCCGAGGTGGCGGACGTCCTGGGGGCGCTCTCGGAGGAGTACGCGCGGACGAACCGCGGATTCCAGCTGAGGGAGCTCGCGGGCGGCTGGCGGCTGTGCACGCACCCCGCCTTCCACGAGCAGGTCGAGGGCTACGTCCTCTCCTGGGACAGGCACACGCTCTCCCAGGCGGCCCTCGAGACGCTCGCCGTCATCGCCTACCACCAGCCGGTCTCGCGCGAGGGCGTGCGCGAGGTCCGCGGCGTCAACTCCGACGGCGTGATCGGGTCCCTGCGCCAGAAGGGCCTGGTCCGCGAGGTCGGCAAGGACGACCGGCAGGCCACGCTCTTCGGCACGACGCGCGCCTTCCTCGAGCACTTCGGCCTCAGGTCGCTCAAGGACCTGCCGCCCCTCGAGGACTTCGCCCCCGACGAGCAGTCCCGACGCTTCATCCGCGAGCGCCTCTCCGGCGCGCACGTAGAGTCGACGCTCGAGGACGCGGCGGACGAGATCGAGGAGGAGAGGGGGCTCTTCGAGGACGGCGACCCGGATGGGCCGCAGGACGGCCCCGAGGGGGACATGGGCTAGGATGGACGAGAAGGGGGAGGCTGGTCTCGTGGAGGAGGAAGGCGGGCGCATCGTGCCCATGAGGCTCCAGAAGTTCCTGGCGCGCGCCGGGGCGGCGAGCAGGAGGGGCTCGGAGAACCTCATGACGGCGGGCAGGGTCCGCGTGAACGGGGAGGTCGTGACCGAGCTCGGCAGCAAGGTCGACCCGAGCCGCGACCGCGTGACCGTCGACGGCGTCGAGTTCAGGCTCGCGGACGGACCCACCTACCTCATGCTCAACAAGCCCGCGGGCTACGTGACCACCATGAGCGACCCGCAGGGCCGCCCCTGCGTGGCCGACCTCGTCCCCTGCGGGCGCTACCCCGGGCTCTTCGCCGTGGGGAGGCTCGACAGGGACACCACGGGGCTCCTGCTCTTCACGACGGACGGCGAGGCGGCCCACCAGCTGCTCCACCCCTCGCACCACGTCTCCAAGCACTACGTGGCGCTCGTGGAGGGCACACCCACGGCGGCGCAGCTCGAGCGGCTCCGCCACGGCATCCGGCTGCGCGACGGCATGGCGCAGCCGGCGGAGGCGGAGGTCCTCGGCCCCGATGACGCGCTCTTCGGCGCGGTCGCCCCGGAGGGGGCGCGCGGCGACGTGAGCGTCGTGGGGATCAGGATCCAGGAGGGCAGGAAGCACCAGGTCAAGCGCATGCTCGGCGCCATCGGCCACAAGGTCCTGCGCCTCCATCGCGACGAGTTCGGCCCGCTCAGGCTCACGGGGGTTGCCGAGGGGCGCTGGCGCCTCCTCACCCCTAGCGAGGTCGCGGCGATCGGGCGCGTCGTCGAGCAGGGCAGGGAGGCCGGCGCGAGGGCCGGCGCGGAAGCGGAAGAGAGGAAGGCCTAGGCTTGGCAGCGCGTCACAGGATACTGGTCATGAGGCACCCGGAGACGGTGGCGAACACCCGCCGCTTCCTCTCCGGGCGCGAGGACGTCGAGCTCACCGAGAGGGGGGAGCGCGAGCGGCTCGAGGCCATCGAGGCGGTCTGCGCCTGGGGGCCCGACCGCGTCTGGTCCTCTCCGCTCTCGCGCTGCACGACCATAGCCGAGGCGGCGGCCGAGCGGCTGCACGTCCCCTTCGAGGTGCACGAGAACCTCGTGGAGATCGAGTTCGGCTCCGTCCAGAACGTCCCCTACGACGAGGTCGCCGCCCTCGGCTACCCCTTCCCGTGGCACCTCGACGAGCGCGGCCGCTCCATCGCCGCCCCGGGGGCGGAGGACTTCGAGCACCTCAGGGCGCGCGCCAAGGCGCTGCTCGCCGAGCTCGCGCCCCTCGAGGGCAGGACGGCCTGCGTGACCCACGGAGGCTTCACGAGGGGGCTCCTCGGCGCCGTCTTCGACACGCCGCTCGAGACCTTCTGGAACGTCTCGATCACGAACGTCTCCTCGCAGGTGCTGACCTGCGACGGAACCACCTTCCGACTCGCTGCCCTCGGCCTCGCCCCGCGCGAGGTGATCGAGCGCGCAAAGGACCCCTCCCTCGTGGGGAGCGACACGACACAGACCATCTCCGGGGTGATTGAGCATGAAGATCGCGATTGATGGGCCGGCGGGCTCTGGCAAGTCGACCATAGCGCGCGCCCTCGCGGAGCGCTGCGGCATGACCTACCTGGACACCGGGGCGATGTACCGCTCCGTCACCTGGGCCTGCCTGCGCGACGGCGTTGAGACGGGCGACGCCGCCGCCGTCGCCGAGGTCGCCGCGAGGTCGGACGTCCGCTTCGTGCGCGAGAAGGACGGCTCGCAGCGCGTCCTCCTCGACGGCGAGGACGTCACGGCGCAGATAAGGACCCCGGAGGTCGACAGGAGCGTCTCGGTCGTCTCCGCCGTGCCCGCCGTGCGCTCGCTCATGGTCGAGCGCCAGCGCGCGCTGGCCGGCGAGGGCGACGTGGTGGCCGAGGGACGAGACATCGGCACCGTGGTCTTCCCCGACGCCGAGGTGAAGGTCTTCCTGACCGCCGACCCCAGGGCCCGCGCGCACCGGCGCGCCGTGCAGCGCGCGGGCGGCGACGCCGCCTCCGGGGCGGCCGCCGAGGTCGACCCCGAGCAGGAGCGCGCCATCCTCGAGGGCATCGAGCGCAGGGACAGGATCGACTCCACGCGCGAGACGACGCCCCTGAGGCGCGCGGACGACGCGCACCTCCTCGACTCCTCGGACATGACGGTGGAGCAGGAGCTCGAGGAGATCATGGGGCTCGTCGAGGCCGCCAGGGCCGCGAAGGCGCCTGCCGCGTCCGAGCCCGAGCCGGAGCCCGCGAAGCCCGGCGCGGCCGCCGCCGAGGACGCGCCCGCGAATGCCGCGAAGCCCGCGCCGGAGCCCAAGAAGCCAGCCCCGAAGGCCGACGGGGCTGCGCCGGGGGAGGGCCGGATGCGCGCCTTCGCCGGCAACTCCTTCGACGACTACTACGACCACGCCATGCGCGACTACCCCTGGACCGCCAAGGGCCTGCTCGGCTTCCTCGTCGGCGTCGTGGGCGCCGCGACGAAGGTGCTCTGGCCGTGGCGCGTCGAGGACGCCCACGACCTCTGGGACGCCTCGGCGGAGGGCGGCAAGGGCCGCGTGATCGTCATGAACCACGTCTCCATGCTCGACCCGGTCGTGGTATACGTCACGGAGTGGGTCCACGGCAGGCGCGTTCGCTGCGTCTACAAGAGCGAGTTCGACGACGTGAGGATCGCCACCTGGCTCTTCACGCGCGCGGGGGCGATCCCCGTGCGCCGCGGCACGGCGGACATCAAGGCCGTGCGCCGCGCGCAGCGCTCGCTCGACCGCGGGGAGGACGTCCTCATCTTCCCGGAGGGCACGCGCGTGAAGAGCGACGACGAGGAGGTCGAGCTGCACGGCGGCTTCGCCCTCATGGCGCAGCTCGCCAAGGCCCGCGTGCTGCCGGTCGCCATCGTCGGCGCGCGCGACATCACGACGCGCACGCGCAGGCTGCCGCACTTCCACCGGGTCTACCTCAAGGCGGGCGCCCCCATCGGCTTCGACGAGATCGAGGCCAAGGGCCGCAAGCGCCAGGCGGCGGAGATGGAGCGGGTGGCGATGGAGCGGGTCTACGCGCTGCGCGCCGAGCTGCGCGCGGAGCACCCGGGGAAGCTCTAGGGACGGGGGCGAGAAGGACATGAGGCCACGGATAGTCGTCGCTTCGGAGGCGGGCGCCTGCTACGGCGTCGAGCGCGCGCTCGAGCTCGTGAGGGAGGCCGCGCGGGGGAGCGAGGGCCCCATCTACACGCTCGGGCCCCTCATCCACAACCCGCAGGTCGTGTCGAGGCTCGAGCGGGACGGCGTCGGCGTCGTGGAGGACCCGGCCGAGGCCGCCGGCGCGACGCTCGTGCTCAGGACCCACGGCGTGACCCCCGCGACCGAGCGGGCCGCCGAGGCCGCCGGGGCGGCGGTCATCGACGCGACCTGCCCCTACGTCAAGAAGGCGCACCTCGCCGCCGAGCGGCTCTGCGCCGAGGGCTACCAGGTGGTCATCGTGGGCGAGAAGGGCCACCCGGAGGTCGAGGGGACGCTCGGCCACGCGCCGGGCGCGCTCGTCGTCGCGGACGCCTCCGAGCTCGACGGCGCGGAGGTCTCCCGGAGGGTCGGAGTGGTCGTGCAGACGACGCAGACGCGCGCCTGCCTTAGCGCGGTCGTTGGGCGCCTGCTCGACCTCGCCGAGGAGGTCCGCGTCGTCAACACCATCTGCGACGCCACGACCGAGCGCCAGCGGGCGGCGGCCAAGCTCGCATCGGAGGCGGACGTCGTGATCGTGATCGGCGGGCGCATCTCGGCCAACACGACCCACCTCGCGGAGATCTGCTCCGAGCGCTGCGCCGCGACCCACCACATCGAGACTCCCGACGAGCTCAGGGCCACCTGGTTCGAGGGTGCCTCCCTCGTCGGCGTCACGGCCGGCGCGTCGACGCCCCGCGAGCAGATAGACGAGGTCACCTCCGCCATCGCCCGGCTCTGCGAAGGTGACGGGGAGTAGCGCGATGACGGCGAGCAGGGACAAGGGCGTGCCTTCGGGAGGCGCGCGCGGCGCGGGCGCGACGGCGCGGCGCGCCGACTACGCGAGCACGCGCGAGCGCAGGACGGGGGCCTGGGTGGCCTCGGTCGAGGAGGGGAGCCCCGCGTGGGAGGCGGGGCTCGAGCGCGGCATGCGCATCGACTCGGTGGGCGGCTCGCCCCTGCGCGACATCATCGACTGGCGCTGGGAGGCCTCCGACGCCGTGGCCGAGCTGGCCGTCTTCGACCCGGCCACCGGCGAGGAGTACGCCTGCACCCTCGAGCGCGAGCCCGGCGAGGACTGGGGCGTCGAGTTCGAGGACGTGCTCTTCGACGGCATACGCACCTGCGTGAACGCCTGCCAGTTCTGCTTCATGAGGATGCTCCCGGAGGACGCGCGCGCCTCGCTCATGCTGCGCGACGACGACTACCGCCTCTCCTTCACGCAGGGCAACTTCGTCACGCTGACCAACATGACCGACGAGGACGTCGAGCGCGTCGTCGCGTACCGCCTGGAGCCGATGAACGTCTCCATCCACGCCGTCTCGCCCGAGGTCCGCCGCTCCCTCATCGGCCCCCGGGCCGACCGCGGCATCGAGGTGCTGGAGCGGCTCTGCGAGGCGGGGATCGAGGTGCACGGCCAGATCGTGCTCTGCGCCGGCATCAACGATGGGGACGAGCTCGTGCGCACCCTCGACTGGGTCGAGGCGCGCCCGCAGATCACCTCGCTCGCCATCGTGCCGATGGGCTACACCAAGTACTCAAAGGCCTTCTCGCGCTCCTTCTCCGAGGACGTCGAGGCGAGCCGCGCCGTGGTGCGCCTGCTCGAGCCCTACCAGGCTCGCGCCCGCGCGAAGCTCGGCATCACGCGCTTCCAGCTCTCCGACGAGTTCTACATCGACGCCGGCCTGCCGGTGCCCCCCGCAGAGACCTACGACGGCTACCCGCAGTTCTACGACGGCATCGGCATGCTCCGGAGCTTCCTCGACGACGCGGCCGCGCTCGTGCGCGACGAGCCCTCGGAGCTCGCGCGCGTGGCCCGCGCGCTCGAGGGGCGCCGGGAACGGGCGCTCCTCGTGGTGGGGGAGGCCGCCCTCGGCGTCGTGCGCGACCTCTGCGACCTCTGGGCCGGCACGCTCGAAAACGCGCACGGGGCGGCGGGCGAGAAGGGCGTCGGGCCTGGGGTGGCGGGCGAGCAGGACGGCGCGCCCCGCGCGCTCCCCGTGGAGCCGCTCGCGATCCGCAACGACTATTACGGCGGCGACGTCAACGTCACCGGGCTCATCGTCTCCAGGGACCTCCTCGCGCAGCTCCCCGCCTCGCTCGACCGTACGCTGGTCGTCCTGCCCGAGGCGATGTTCAACTTCGACCGGCTCACCCTTGACGGTGACTCGCAGGCACGCATCTCGGCGGAGGTCGCCCGCCGAGGGGGCGTCGCCCGCGTCTCGGAGACCTCGCCGCGCGCCCTGCTCGCGGCCGTGGCCGCCTTCGCGGACGGCGACCTCCCTTGTGCGCAAACTCTGTAGGCGGCGGGCGGGGTTTCGTGTCGGTCGCGTTTCTCGGCTAGTATCGATGCCAGCTACCGAGAGCAAGGAGAGCCATGCCCAAACCCATCGTCGCCGTCGTGGGGCGCCCCAACGTCGGCAAGTCCACGCTCGTCAACAGGCTCGCCGAGCGCCGCGACGCCATCGTCCACGAGTCGCGCGGAGTGACGCGCGACCGCTCCTACCACGACACGGACTGGAACGGCCGGGAGTTCACGCTGGTGGACACCGGCGGCATCGAGTCCGTCAAGAGCAAGGACGCCTTCGCCCCGCGCATCCGCGAGCAGGCGCTCGCCGCCTGCGACGAGGCGGACGTCATCGTCTTCGTGGTGGACGGCACCTGCGGCATCACGGACGAGGACGAGGAGGTCGCGCGCGTCGTCCGCAAGGCCGGCAAGCCCGTCTTCCTCATCGTTAACAAGCAGGACAACCCTGACTCCGAGTCGGACCTCTGGCCCTTCTACTCGCTCGGCGTCGGCGAGCCGTGGTCCGTCTCGGCCACGCACGGCTACGGCACGGGCGACCTGCTCGACGACATTGTCTCCGCCCTCCCCGACGAGTCGGAGGAGCCGGAGGAGGACGACGGCTGCCTGAGCGTGGCCATCATCGGCCGCCCCAACGTGGGCAAGTCCTCCCTCACCAACCGCCTGGTGGGCAAGAGGCGCTCGATCGTCTCGGACGTCGCGGGCACCACGCGCGACGCCATCGACACCGTGATCGAGTTCGAGGGCCAGCGCATCCGCCTCGTCGACACGGCGGGCATGCGCAAGAAGAGCCAGGTCCACGAGGACGTGGAGTACTACAGCCTCGTGAGGGGGCTCGCCGCCATCGACCGCGCGGACGTCTGCGTGCTCGTCGTGGACTCCACGGTCGGCGTGACCGAGCAGGACCAGAAGCTCGCGGCGACGGCCATCGACCGCGGCTGCGCCCTCGTGCTCTGCCTCAACAAGTGGGACCTCGTGGACACCGAGCAGGCGCGCGACCGCGTCGTCGCCTCCATCGACCGCAGGATGGCCTTCGCCTCCTGGGCGCCCTACGTCAACGCCTCCGCGCTCACCGGGCGCGCCTGCGCGAAGGTGCTGCAGGTCGCCTGCAAGGCCGCCGAGGCGCGCGCGATCCGCATGAGGACCTCCCAGATCAACGCCGTGCTCGACGCCGTCAGGGAGTCGGGCCACACCGTCGTGCGCAAGAACCGCCGCCTCAAGATCAACTACGCGACGCAGACCGGCGAGCGGCCCCCCGTCATCACCTTCTTCTGCAACGCCCCCGACCTCGTGGACGACAACTTCGAGCGCTTCCTCGAGAACCGCATCCGCGAAGCCTTCGACCTCGAGGGCACGCCCATCCGCTTCAAGTTCAAGAGGAAGGACCAGTAGGGATGGACCGGCTCATCCTGGTTACGGCGGCCTGCATGGCGGTCGCCTACTTCGTGTGCGGGATACCCTTCGGGCTCGTTGCGACCAGGAGGGACGGCGTCGACGTCCGCAAGGCGGGCTCGGGCAACATCGGCATGACCAACGTCGCGCGCACCGTGGGCGGCAAGGCCGCAGCGGCCACCTTCGCGGGCGACATGGGCAAGGGCCTCGTCTGCATGCTCCTCGCGCGGCTCGCCGTCGCGGGCGCCTGCTTCGGCGGCGACCAGTCGATGCTCGCCGTCGACTCCCCGTTCGCGCTCTCCATGACGCTGGTCTTCTCGTGCTGCGTGCTCGGGCACGTCTTCAGCCCCTACCTGCGCTTCCACGGCGGAAAGGGCATATCGGTCGGCTTCGGCGCCGGCCTCGGCCTCTTCTGGCCGATCGGCCTCGGCATGCTCGCGGTGTTCGTGGCCTTCGCCGTGCCGTCGCGCTACGTCTCGCTCGGCTCCGTCATGGCCGCGGTCTCGCTGCCCGTCCAGTGCGCGCTCTGGGGCATGACCCCGGCGGCGATGGCCCCGGTGACCGTCGTCGCCTGCGTCGTCGTCTGGGCGCACCGCAACAACATCAGGAAGCTCGCCAACCACCAGGAGAGCCGCTTCTCCGTCCACCACGACGACGGCGAGGGCGAGCCCAAGGGCGGCGAGCGCAGGTGAGCGTCGAGGAGCTCGCCGCCCCGAGCCTGCGCCGGGTCACCGTCGTCGGCACGGGCTCGTGGGGCACGGCGGCGACGGGCCTGGTCGCGCCCAAGGCCGAGGAGGTCGTGCTCTGGGGGCGCTCGCCCGAGGTCTGCGAGGGCGTCAACCGGACCCGCCACAACCCGCGCCACCTCACGGGCTACGAGCTCGCGCCGAACGTCTCCGCCACCGCCGACCTCGCTGTGGCGGCGGCGGGCGCCGAGGCCCTCGTCCTCGCCCTCCCCTCGGCCTACCTGCGCGCCACGGCGCGCGCGCTCGCGCCGCACGCGGACTCCTCGACCCCGGTGCTCGTGCTGACCAAGGGCGTCGAGCCCGGCACGGGCGACCTCATGGCCGACGTCGTCTCCGAGGAGCTCGGTCACCCCGAGCGCGTCGCCGCCCTGAGCGGCCCAAACCACGCCGAGGAGATCTGCCGGGGGTCCTACGCGGCCGCGGTCGTCGCGAGCGCGGACGCAGGGTGCGCCGGCTTCTTCCAGCGCCTCATGGGCTCCCACGACTTCCGCGTGTACGCGAGCGCGGACCTCACGGGCGTCGAGGTGTGCGGCGCGGTCAAGAACGTGGTGGCCATCGCCTGCGGCGTGGCCGCGGGCCTCGGCGCTGGCGACAACACCCTCGCGGCGCTCATGACGCGCGGCATCGCGGAGATAAGCCGCGTGGTCGCGGCACTCGGCGGCGACCCCATGACCTGCATGGGGCTCGCGGGCATGGGCGACCTCGTCGCCACCTGCACCTCGCGCCACTCGCGCAACCGCACCTTTGGCGAGGCCTTCGCCTCAGGGGAGTCGCTCGAGTCGTACCAGGAGCGCACCGGGATGGTCGTGGAGGGCGCGGCCGCCGCGCGCAGCGTCTATGAGCTTGCTCAGAAACATGGCATAGAGGCGCCCATCACGTGCGTGGTTCACGGTATCCTTTACGAGGGGCTCCCACTCGGCGAGGCGATCGAGTCGCTCCTGCAGAGGAGGGTCCGCGAGGAGTTCTACGGGCTCGGGACAAACGAATAGGGCCACCCGCACATCACGGGCGCGGCGCCTCGGGCCGACGACTGCGCCGGCAGGCCCCGTCCGGCGCGAAGGCCAGAGAGGGCAGGAACGTGACATCGGACTTCGTGTATCTCGACTATGCGGCCTCGGCCCCCATGAGACCGGAGGCGCTCGCCGCCGAGCGCGCCTACGCCGAGGCGCCCTACGCCGGCGCCAACCCCAACTCGCTGCACACGACGGGCAGGATGGCCGCCCGAGCCCTCGACGGCGCCCGCGCCGTCCTCGTGCGCGTCATGGGCGGGCGCTTCCGCCCGTCCGACGTCGTCTTCACCTCGTCGGGCACGGAGAGCAACAACCTCGCCCTCCACGGCCTCGCCGAGGGCATGCGCTCGCGCGACAGGTCCCGCACGAGGGTCGTCGTCTCCGCGATCGAGCACGACTCGGAGGAGGAGGTCATCCCCTCGCTCAGGGAGCGCGGCTTCGAGGTGACCTCGGTCAGGCCCGGCCGTGACGGCGTCGTGGCGCCGGAGGCGCTCGCGGAGGCGATGGGCCCCGACGTCGGGCTCGTCTCCGTCATGAGCGCCAACAACGAGACCGGCGTCGTGCAGCCGACGGGCGAGCTCGCGCGCGTCGCGCACGCCTCGGGCGCGCTCTTCCACACCGACGCCGCCCAGGCCTTCTGCAAGGTGCCGCTCGACGTCGCCGAGGCGGACGCCGTCACGCTCTCCGCGCACAAGATCGGGGGCCCCGTGGGCATCGCCGCGCTCGTGGTGAGGGGGAGGTGCCCGCTCAGGCCGCAGTGCTTCGGCGGCGGCCAGGAGCAGGGCAAGCGCCCCGGAACCCAGCCCGTGCGCGCCGCGCTCGCCTTCGCGGCCGCGGCGCGGGCCGCCTCGGAGGACCTCGAGGGGCGCCGTCGCCTGGTGGCGGGGTGCGCCCAGGCGCTCTACGACGCAGTCTGCGCCGAGGGCACGGGGATCGTCCCCACGACGACGGCCGAGGTGGGAGCGGGCAGGCTCCCCGGCATGGTGAGCGTCATGGCGCCGGGGCTCGACTCGGAGTCTCTCGTCCTGCAGCTCGACGCGGCGGGCTTCGAGGTCTCGGCGGCCTCGGCCTGCGCGAGCGCCTCGCTCGAGCCGAGCCACGTTCTCTCGGCGATGGGCGTCCCCAGGGACGAGGCCCTGGGCTCGCTGCGCGTCTCGTTCGACGAGCGCGTCGACCCCGCCGACCTCGAGCGCTTCGCCGCGGAGCTCGTGGACGTCGTGAGGCGCCTCTCGCGGGGGCGGGGGCGCGGCTAGCCGGCGGCGGGCCGCCCCGTCGGGCGCCCGAGGCCCTTCTCGCACGAGGTCGCCGCGAGGCCGCGGCGAAAAACCTGACACCTAGACCTTCCGGAAGACGGAAGAGGAAGTTTGGAGACGACATGAAGGAGACAGAGGCCCTGCTCAGGCTCCAGGAGATCGACCTCGAGCTCATGAGGCACAAGGCGACCCTGGCCGAGATGCCCCAGACGAAGAAGGTCGCCGCGGTCAAGGCGGCCAAGCGCAAGCTGACGCAGGACTACAAGCGCCTCTTCGGCCAGCTCAAGGACTGCCGGATGGAGCTCGAGGAGAACGAGGCCAAGCAGCGCGAGTGCGACGAGAAGATCGAGCGCGTGAAGGCCGACTACTCCTCCGGCGAGGCGGGCTACCGCGCCGCCAGGGACGCAGAGGCGCACCTCACCGCCCTGGCCAAGAACAGGGAGAAGCTCACGTACCGCCACGGCGAGCTCGCGAAGGAGCGCGAGCGCCTCGAGCGCGCCGAGAGGAACGCGCGCGACCTCGACGAGCGCCTGACCGAGGAGGGAAGGGCCCAGATCGCCTCGTACCAGGAGGAGACGAAGGAGCTGCACGAGACGATCGAGGGGCTCGGGCAGGAGCGCGAGCACTGCCTGCGCAACATGGGCGAGGGCACCAGGGAGCGCTATGCCGCCGCGAGCAGGCGCTTCGGCGGCCTGGCGGTCGAGAGGCTGCGCGGCAACGTGCCCTCCGTCTGCCGCGTCAAGCTCCAGCCCGCCGCCTACAGCGACCTCGTGCACGGCCCCGCCATCACGGAGTGCCCCTACTGCCACCGCCTGCTCGTGACCGAGGGGGCCCTCGACGATGCCGAGTAGGGAGGGCGCAGACGGGGCCTTCCGCGCGCTCGTCGTGGTCTGCGGAGGGGTCGCCGCGTACAAGGCGGCAGAGGTGGTGCGCGGCCTGCAGAGGCAGGGCGTCGAGGTGCGCTGCGTCCTCACGGAGGCGGCTGAGCGCTTCGTGGGGCGCGCGACCTTCGAGGGGCTCACGCGCCAGCCTGTGGGCACCGACGAGTTCTCCTACCCCGACCCCGCCATGAGGATCCCTCACATCGACCTCTCCGGCTGGGCGGACGTGGTCGTGGTCGTGCCCGCCACGGCGAACGTGATGGCCAAGATGGCCGCCGGCATCGCAGACGACCTCGCCACCTCGGCGCTTCTCGCCACGCCGGCCGCGACCCCCGTCGTGGTTGCCCCGGCCATGAACGTCAACATGTGGGCCAACCCCGCCACCCAGCGCAACCGCGCGTCCCTCGCCGCGCGCGGCGTCCGCCTCGTCGAGCCGGTCAGCGGGCGCCTCGCCTGCGGCTACGAGGGGACGGGCAAGCTCGCTGCGGTGGAGGACGTCGTGGACGCGGCCGTCCTCGCACTCCACGAGGCCAGGACCCCGCAGGACCTGGCCGGCGTGCGCGTCCTCGTGACCGCGGGCCCCACGCGCGAGGCGATCGACCCCGTGCGCTACATCGCGAACGAGTCGAGCGGCAAGATGGGATATGCGGTCGCGCGGGCCGCCCGCCAGAGGGGCGCAGAGGTCACGCTCGTGAGCGGCCCCTGCGCGCTGAGGCCCCCCGCCGGCGTCCAGGTCGTGGACGTCGTGTCGGCCAAGGACCTCTACCGGGCGGCCACCGAGCTCTTCGAGGCGGCGGACGTGGCGATCCTCGCGGCCGCCGTGGCGGACTACACCCCGGCGGCTCCGGCGGACCACAAGCTCAAGAAGGCGCGCGAGCGCCTCGGGAGCATCGAGCTCGTGGAGACCGAGGACGTCCTGAGGACGCTCTCGGCCGAGAGGGGCAGCCGCGTCGTGGTGGGCTTCGCCGCCGAGACCGAGGACGTCGTGGGGAACGCAGAGGAGAAGCTCCGGCGCAAGGGCTGCGACCTCATCGTCGCGAACAGGGTCGGGGGCGCGGACTCCGCCTTCGGCTCAGACACCGACGAGGTCGCCCTCGTCTCCGCGGACGGGGTCGAGCGCCTCCCGCGCCTCGAGAAGGGCCAGGTGGCAGACGCCCTTCTCGACCGCGTGCGGCGCATCCTGGACGGCAGGTCATGACGGGGGAGGAGCTGGTCGTCGGCTGCCACCTCTCCATGGCGCGGGGGCTCTCCGCCATGGCGCGCACGGCCACCTCGATCGGGGCGACGACCTTCGCGTTCTTCACGCGCAACCCCCGCGGCGGCCGCGCGAAGGAGTTCGACGAGGAGGACGCGCGCTCGATGAGGCGCGCCTGCGAGGAGGGCGGCTTCGGCCCGATCGTCGCGCACGCGCCCTACACGCTGAACCTCGCCTCTGCCAAGCCCGACGTCGTGCGCTACGGCCGCGAGGCGCTCGCGGAGGACCTCGCGCGCCTCGACGCCATCGGGGGCTGCTACCTCAACCTCCACCCGGGGAGCCACGTGGGCCAGGGCGCGGGGCGCGGGATCGAGCTCATCTGCGCGGGCCTGGACGAGGTCCTGGCGCAGGGCTTCGAGACCCGCGTCCTGCTCGAGACCATGGCAGGCAAGGGCTCCGAGGTCGGCAGGAGCTTCGAGGAGCTCGAGAGGATCGTCGAGGGCACGCGCGCAGGAGACAGGCTCGGCGTCTGCCTGGACACCTGCCACGCGAGCGACGCGGGCTACGACGTCGCGCACGACCTCGACGGGGTCCTGGACGAGTTCGACCGCGTGATCGGGCTGGAGCGGCTGTGCGCCCTGCACGTGAACGACTCCAAGAACCCGTGCGGCTCCCACAAGGACCGCCACGAGAGGATCGGGGAGGGCACGCTGGGTCTCGGCTTCTTCGCCGAGCTGGTGCGCAACCCCCGCACGCGCGGGCTGCCCATGGTGCTCGAGACCCCCAACGAGCTTCCCGGCTACGAGGCCGAGATCGCCCTGCTCAGGCGCCTCGCCTCCGGGGAGGGGCCCGTCGGGGGAGGAGGCGCGCGGGACGAGGGGCACGACGCGGCCCCGGGCGGCGCCCCCGCGGCCGCAGACGGGACGGGAGAGGAAGGCTAGGCTTTGGGTATTCTCATCGGCTGCGAGCACCTGTCGCAGGAGTGGCCGGGCAAGCGGGTCCTCGAGGACGTCACGATAGGCGTCAACGAGGGCGAGCGCATCGGCGTGGTGGGGCGCAACGGCGACGGCAAGTCGACGCTGCTCGCCCTCATGGCGCGCCAGCTCGAGCCGGACGCGGGGTCGGTCGTCTACCGCAACAACATACACGTGGGCACGCTCGCCCAGACCGACGAGCTCGCCGACGACGACTCGGTGACGCGCGCCATCTTCGGCGACGCGCCCGAGTACGCCTGGGCGTCCGACCCCAGGGTCCGCCAGATCCTGGACGAGCTCATGGGCGACGTGGACCTCTCGGCGCGGGTAGGGAGCCTCTCCGGCGGCCAGAGGCGCCGCTGCGACCTGGCGCGCCTCCTCGTGGGCACCTGGGACGTCATCCTCATGGACGAGCCGACCAACCACCTCGACATGCACGCCATCACCTGGCTCGCGCGCCACCTCCGGTCCCGCTGGCCGGAGGGCCAGGGGGCCCTGCTCGTCGTGACGCACGACAGGTGGTTCCTGGACGAGGTCTGCGAGCACATGTGGGAGGTCCACGACGGCACCATCGAGCCGTTCGAGGGCGGATACTCCGCCTACGTGCAGCAGCGCGTCGAGCGTCAGCGCCAGGCGGCGGCGAGCGAGGAGCGGCGCCAGAACATGCTCCGCAAGGAGCTCAACTGGCTCGCCCACGGCGCGAAGGCGCGCTCGAGCAAGCCGAAGTTCCGCATCGACGCGGCCATGGAGCTGCTCGCGGGCGACCCGCCGGTCCGCGACTCCATCGAGCTCCGGCGGATGGCCGTCTCGAGGCTCGGCAAGCAGGTCATCGAGCTGAAGGGCGTCTCGGCCGGCTATCCCGCGCCGGACGGCGGCACGCGGACGGTGATCGACGACGTCTCCTGGATCGTCGGCCCGGGCGACCGCGTGGGGATCCTCGGGGAGAACGGCGCGGGCAAGTCGACCCTCCTGCGGGTGATGTGCGGCAGGCAGGCGCCGACGGCGGGCACCGTCAAGATCGGAAAGTCCGTGCGCTTCGGGTGGCTCTCGCAGCACCTGGACGGCCTCTCCGAGCGCGACGGGTGGCGCGTGCAGGAGGTGCTCGCGCAGTACAAGAAGTACTACGTCGTCGACGGCAAGCCCCAGAGCCCCGAGCAGATGCTCGAGCGGCTCGGGTTCGAGCGCCGCGAGCTCATGACCTACGTGCGCGACCTCTCCGGCGGCCAGCGCCGCCGCCTCGCGCTGCTGCTCGTCCTGCTCGAGGAGCCCAACGTGCTCGTCCTCGACGAGCCGGGCAACGACCTCGACACCGACATGCTCGCCATCGTGGAGGACCTCCTCGACACCTGGCCGGGCACCCTGCTGCTCGTGAGCCACGACCGCTTCCTCATGGAGCGCGTGACCGACGACCAGTTCGCCCTCATAGACGGCCACGTGACGCACGTCCCGGGCGGCGTGGACGAGTACCTGCGCCTCCTCGACGAGCACGAGCGCGCCCGCGCCGCCGCGCAGGAGGAGGCCGCGAGGCGAGACGGGGCGCGCGACGGCGGCGACGGGGCGGCTTCCGCCGGCGACGCGGCCACGGGCCTCTCCAACAAGGAGCGGCGCGAGCTCAAGAAGCGCTACGACGCCATCGAGCGCCGCCTCGAGAAGCTCGAGGGGGAGCCCGACCGCCTGCGCGGCGAGCTCGCCGGGGTCGACCCCACCGACTACGAGGCGCTCGTCGCCGCGCAGCGGCGCGTGGACGACGCCGAGGCGGAGATCTCCTCGCTCGAGGACGAGTGGCTGGAGCTCGCCGACCGCCTCGGCCTCTCGTAGCGCGCCTCCGACGGGCCGGCGGCAGACCGTCGTCATGCGCCCTCGCCCCGTCGCGGCGCCCCGTCGCGGCCGTGCCATACAGCCCTTGTATGGGCGTTTCGAAGACTCGTCTCGCAGCGGAGCCACCGGCTGTCCCGGCGTGTGGTAGCGTCGACCCCGGCGGGGCGCCGCGGCACCTGCCCGCAGCGGCGTCCCGCCGCCTATGTGCAACTATCCCGCCGACGGAGGCATGGCGCATGAAGAGGCTCCTCGAGAGGTTCCTTCTCCCCTACAGGGGGCGAATAGCCCTCGGCGTCTGCTTCAAGCTCGTCGAGGTCGTGTTCGACATCCTGAACCCGCTGGTCGTGGCCTACATGATCGACCGCGGCGTCGCCGAGCGCGACGTGGGCGTGGTCATGCGCTGCGGCCTGCTGCTCGTCCTCTTCGCCGCCGTCGGCTGGTCGTTCACGATGGTCTGCCAGCGCATGGCGGCCGTCGTCTCGCAGGGGACCGGCACGGACCTGCGCCGCGCGCTCTACGAGAAGGTCAACGAGCTCTCGGCGGAGGACGTCGACCGCTTCGGCACGCCGAGCCTCGTGACGCGCGTCACCAACGACGTCAACCAGATCCAGGTCGCCGTCGCGCTCGGCATCCGCCAGCTCGTGCGCTTCCCGCTGATCGCGGTGGGCGCGATGGTCTCCGCGCTCCTCATCGACTGGCACCTGGGCGTCGTGTTCCTGGTGTGCACGCCGGCGATCGGCCTCGTCTTCTACCTCGTGATGAGCCGCTCGGTGCCCTACTTCAGGGTCATGCAGCAGAAGCTCGACAAGGTCTCCCTCGTCACGCGCGAGGCGCTCTCCGGCGTCCGCGTGATCCGCGCCTTCGGGCGCGAGCAGGGCGAGAAGGACCGCTTCGCCGAGGCCGCCTCCGACCAGGCGGCGACCGCCATCGACGTCGGACGCCTCTCGAGCGTCCTCAACCCCGCGACCTTCCTCGTCATGAACCTCGGCGTCGTCTGCATCCTGTGGGCGGGCGGCATCCGCGTGGACGCCGGCGAGCTCTCCCAGGGCGAGGTCATGGCCTTCGTGAACTACATGATGCAGACGCTCACCTCGGTCGCCTACATCGCCAACCTCGTCGTCATCTTCACCAGGGCGACGGCCTCTGGCCAGCGCATCATGGAGGTGCTCGACTGCGAGCCCAAGGTGCGAGACGACGCCAGCGCCCGGCTCGACCTCCCGGAGGCCGCGTCCGTCCCCGCGATCTCCCTCGAGGGCGTGGGCTTCTCCTACGAGGGCGCCAAGGCGCCCGCGCTCTCGGGCGTGACCCTCGAGCTCGGGCGCGGCCAGACGCTCGGCGTCATCGGCGGCACGGGCTCGGGCAAGTCGACCCTGGCGCTCCTCCTCGCGCGCCTCTACGACCCCACCGAGGGCACGGTCCGGCTCCTGGGCCACGACGTGGCCTCCTACCCCTTCGACCAGCTGCGCGAGGTCGTCTCGATCGTGCCGCAGCAGGCCTCGCTCGTCTCGGGCACCATCCGCTCCAACCTCTCGTGGCGGAAGGGGGACGCCACGGACGAGGAGCTCTGGGACGCGCTCGAGGCGGCGCAGGCCGCGGACTTCGTGCGCGCCAAGCCGGCGGGCCTCGACGAGGTCGTCGAGGCGGGCGGCAGGAACTTCTCGGGCGGGCAGCGCCAGAGGCTCACCATCGCCCGCGCCCTCGTCGGCGACCCCCGCATCTGCATACTGGACGACTCCTCGAGCGCCCTGGACTTCAAGACGGACGCGCGGCTGCGCCACGCCCTGCGCGAGCGCGCGGGCTCGATGACCTCCGTGGTCATCTCGCAGCGCGTCTCGTCGGTCATGCACGCGGACCTCATCTGCGTGCTGGACCACGGCAGGATGGCGGGCCTCGGCACGCACGAGGAGCTCCTCGGCGGCTGCGAGCTCTACCGCGAGATCGTCGAGTCGCAGCTCGGCGCCAAGGAGGTGGCCTAGGATGCCGAATCCCTACGCGGCGAGCGCGACGGCCTCGGCGGTCATGGCGACGGTGCGCGGCGGCTCCGACCCCAAGGGCGGAGGGCCCGACGACCTGGACGTGAGCGGCTACGGCGCCGCCACGGTCCTCCGGCGGCTCCTGCGCTACGTGGGGCCGCACGCCTGGGGGCTCGCCCTCGCCTTCCTGCTCAACGTCGTCTCGGTGCTGCTGCAGCTCTACGCCCCCATCCTCGTGGGGCGCGGCATCGACCAGATGATAGGCGCCGGCGCCGTCGACTTCGCCGCCCTCGCGCCCGTCCTGCGCCGCCTCGCCGCCGTCGCCGTGGTGGCGGCCGCGACGAGCTGGCTCGCGGGCTACCTCACCAACCGCCTCTCCTACGAGACCGTCCGCGACCTGCGCATCGACGCCTACGACAAGCTCCACGCGCTGCCGCTCTCCTTCATCGACGCGCACGCCCACGGCGACCTGCTCTCGCGCGTGGTCAACGACGTCGACCAGGTGGGCGACGGACTGCTCCAGGGCTTCACGCAGCTCTTCTCGGGCATCGTGACCATCGCCGGGACCCTGGCCTTCATGTTCTCGATCTCCGTCCCGGTGGCGGTGGTCGTGGTCTGCGTGACGCCGCTCTCGATCCTCGTGGCGAGCCTCATAACGCACTTCTCGGCCGAGAGCTTCAAGGCGCAGCAGGGCCTGCAGGGCGAGCTCAGTGGCTACGCCGAGGAGATGATCTCCAACCAAAAGCTTGTGTGCGCGTTCGGGAGGCAGCGCGCCTGCGTGGGGGAGTTCTCGCGCATCAACCAGGAGCTCTACGGGGTCGGCGTCAGGGCGCAGTTCGTGAGCTCCTTCTCCAACCCCTCGACGCGCCTGGTCAACAACATCGTGTACGCGATCGTCGCGATGGTGGGCGTGTCGGCCGTGATCAGCGGCTTCCCCTCGCCGCTCAGCGTGGGCCAGGTCCAGAGCTTCCTGTCCTACACCAACCAGTACATGACGCCCTTCAACCAGATCTCCGCCGTCGTGACCCAGGTGCAGACCGCCTTCGCCTCCGCGCGGCGCCTCTTCGCCCTGCTCGACGCCACCGACGAGGAGCCGGACGCCGCCGACGCGGCCGAGCTCGCGGACCCGCGCGGCGAGGTTGCCTTCGAGGGCGTGGGCTTCGCCTACGACCGCGAGAAGGCCGCCCGCGGCGAGCTGCTCCTCGAGGACATAGACTTCGGCATGCCCGCCGGCGCGAGCTACGCGCTCGTGGGGCCCACGGGCTGCGGCAAGACGACCCTCATCAACCTGCTGCTGCGCTTCTACGACGTGGACCGCGGCCGCATCCTCGTGGACGGCACGGACACGCGCCGCCTCACGCGCGGGAGCCTGCGCGCCGCCTTCGGCATGGTGCTGCAGGACACCTGGCTCTTCGAGGGCACCATCGCGGACAACATCGCCTACGGCCGGCCGGACGCCACGCGCGAGGAGGTCGTGGAGGCCGCCAAGCGCGCGCACGCCCACAAGTTCGTGGTGCAGCTCCCCGACGGCTACGACACGGTCGTCGGCGAGGGCGGCGGGATGCTCTCCGCGGGCCAGCGCCAGCTGCTCTGCATCGCCCGCGTCATGCTGACGGACCCCGCGATCCTCCTGCTCGACGAGGCGACGAGCTCCATCGACACCAGGACGGAGCGTCAGGTGCAGCGCGCCTTCGACGAGATGATGGAGGGGCGCACCTCGCTGGTCGTGGCGCACCGCCTCTCGACGATCCAGAGCGCCGACTGCATCCTCGTGATCCGCGACGGCAGGATCGTGGAGAGGGGCACCCACGAGGAGCTCCTGGCGCGCGGCGGCGCCTATGCCGAGCTCTACCGCTCCCAGTTCGCGGAGTAGGGGCCGGGCGCGCTGGGCTAGACGTCCTTCTCGCCCGGGGCACTGCAGCCCGGCCCGTCGGGCCCAGCCCCACGCCCGGCGCGAGGCTGGGCTACCATGGCCCTTGGAACGCAGGCGAACACGGCGCGCCCCGTGGCGCGCGGAGACTTTGGAGGAACCATGCCGATCGACGTCAGCACCACCGCGGTCCTCGTGATAGACGAGCTCGTGACCAAGGGGGAGGACGCGCTGTACAGCCCGTCGGAGGAGGAGCAGCGCGTGGTGGACAACAGCGCGCGCGTCCTCGAGGCGGCGCGCGCCCGCGACATGCCCGTCATCTTCTGCTGCGACCAGCACCTGCGCGGCATCGACCGCGAGCTCGAACTGTGGGGCGACCACGGCCTCAAGAACGTGGCCGTGCCCAACCCGCTGCTGCGCCCCGGCTCGGGCCGCCGCGAGTTCGTGATTCCCAAGCGGCGCTACTCCGGCTTCTTCCAGACCGACCTTGACCTCACCCTGCGCGAGCTCGGCGTCAGGTGCGTGATAGCGGTCGGCGAGGACACCAACATCTGCGTGCTGCACACCCTCGCGGACGCCTACTTCCTCGGCTACGACAGCGTCGTGGTCGCGGACGCCACGCGCACCTTCCTGTGCGGCACGCAGGAGGCGGGCATCGAGCACTTCGAGAGGTGCTACGGCTCGAGGATCGTCTCGACTGACGAGCTCGTCTCGGAGCTCTCCACGTCCGAGGCGGGGGAGTAGTGGAGAAGGACGCGCGGTCCGAGGAGGGTCGCGGCCCGGCGGCGCCCGTGCCTGTCGGCGCGCCCTCGGGCCCGGTCGGGGCGGCGGGCCCGAGGGCGGAGAAGACGGTCGCAGAGACCGCCGCCGAGGTGACCCACACCGTCCTCTACCAGGACATCAACGGCGTAGGAAGGCTCTACGGCGGCCGGCTGATGGAGTGGATCGACGAGGCTGCCGCCATCGTCGCCCGCCGGCACTGCGGCGGGTCCGTCACGACTGCCTGCATCGACCAGCTGCAGTTCCGCCACCCCGCGTACCGCAACGACATCGTGGACGTCGTGGCGCGCGTCACGTACGTGGGAAACACCTCGCTCGAGGTGAGGGTCGACTCCTACGTCGAGGACGTCCGCGACGGCAGCCGCGAGAAGATCAACCGCGCCTTCCTGACCCTCGTGCACGTGGACGAGCTCGGCCGGCCCCGGCCCGTGCCCTACAAGCTGCGGCTCCTCACAGACGAGGAGCGCTCGGAGCACGCCGACGCCCTGAAGCGCCTCGAGCTGCGCAGGCTCCGCCGCGAGGAGCACTACTAGGCGCGCCGGCCCCGCTCGTCGGTGGGCTTGCCGGCCCCAGCGCCAGGGCGGGGCCGGCAAGCGCGAGGCGACCCGCGCACGACCTACCAGCGCACGACCCGCCCGCACACGAAAAGAGGCCACGGGACAATCCCGTGGCCTCTTGCATCCTTGGTCGGGTGGACAGGATTTGAACCTGCGACCCCTTGACCCCCAGGGCGCAATCCTTGATGAATGTCAATAGACAACAAAGGACATCACTTCCACAAATTGTGCTGTTTACCT
>JAZHSQ010000012.1:0-51431 GCA_036454645.1 Olsenella sp.
CGGACATACGCATATGCAACCATCACCTCTCTGCCCTAGGAGCTGGGCTTCACGTCCAGGTCCTGCAGGGCCTCACCCATGATACTCGAGAAGATCGGGGCGGCAGACCCCGAGGCCAGATAGGGCGTCTCGTAGAGGCCCACGTAGACGAGGACCTTGGCGTCGTCCGCCGGGGCGTAGCCCACGAGCGAGGAGAGGTACTTGCCGGCTATGTAGCCGTTCTCGTCGGCCTGCTCGCCCGTGCCGGTCTTGCCGGCTATCTCGTAGCCCTCCACGCGTCCCACGTAGGCGGTGCCCTCGGAGAACACGTCCTTCAGCATGTCCGTCATCTTCGACGCCGTCTCCTCCGAGACCGACTGGCCGGGGCTCGGCCAGTCGAGGTCCTCCCCGCCGACCTTGGTCACGAAGTGCGGGGTCTCGAGGACGCCGCCCTGCGAGATCGACCCCATGGCCTTCACGATCTGGACCATGGGCACGGCGAGGCCCTGGCCGAAGGCCATCGAGCCCAGCGAGGACGACTCGTACTCGTCGAGCGAGCGCACCGAGCCCGCGGCCTCGCCGGGGTAGTCGATCCCGGTCGTCTGGCCCAGCTGGAACCTGGCGAGCCCCTCCGAGAAGCGCTCGGCCCCGATGACCTGCTGCGCGAGCAGGGAGGCGCCGACGTTGGAGGAGCGGCGCAGGATCTCGCGCGGGGTCATGGCCATCGTGTAGGAGCGCCCGTCGTCGTCTCGCACGGTGTCCGAGCCGACCAGGATGGAGCTCGGCACCTGGTACTCGGTGTCGGTGTCGAACAGGCCGTCCTCGATGCCCGTCGCGATCGTGAAGACCTTCACGATGGAGCCCGGCTCGTAGGCGCTGGTCACGAGCTTGAGGCCGAGCCCCTCGTTCGTGACGGTCGAGGGGTTTGAGAGGTCCGCGAGCGGGGTCGAGCAGGCGGCGAGGATCCCGCCCGTCGCCGGGTCGGTGACCATGCAGAGGCCGGCCTGCGCCTCGTAGGTCTTGACGCCGGCGGTCACCTCCTCCTCGACCTTGCGCTGGACGTCCACGTCGAGCGCGAGGACGATGTCCTGGCCGTCCTGGGGCTCGACGGTCTTGGAGACCCCTCCGGCGATCGGGGTGCCCGTGGCGCCCGTCTCCATGATCATCTCGCCGTCCGTGCCGCCGAGCACGTCGTCGTACTGCAGCTCGAGGCCGGTGAGGCCGTTGTTGTCCGTGTCGACCATGCCGATGATCTGGCCGGCGACCGAGCCGTAGGGGTAGACGCGCTTGGTCTGCTCGAGGAAGTAGACCCCCGTGTAGCCCTTGTCGGCCAGCTCCTGCCTCACCTGCTCGGCCTTGTCCTTGTCCGCCTTGCGGACGAGGTACACGAAGGTGGAGTCCTGGCTCAGCTGCTCCTTGTAGGTGGACGCCTCGCCGGAGAAGGCCTCCTGGAGGATGAGGGCCTCCGCCGCCGGGTAGTTGACCTCCTGGGGGTTGCAGTAGACGTCGTAGCAGTCGACGCTCGTGGCCAGGACGTTGCCGTTCCTGTCGTAGATGGTGCCGCGCCTGGCCTCGATGACCTGCGAGTTGGTGCGGCGCGCCTCGGCCTCCTGCGCGAGGGCGGGGCCGTCGACGACCTGCAGGTAGAACAGGCGAGCGACCACGACGGCGAGCAGCGTCATCAGGACGCCGAAGACCCAGGGCAGGCCGTGCGCGCCGGGGCCGAAGCCGAGGGGGCGCCTCGGGAAGCGCATGCCGCCGCGGCCGCCGGCGCCGCCTGCGGCCGGGCCCCTGCCCCTGCGGGGCCGCCTGCGCCCCTCACGCGTATGTCTGTCGTCTCTGCTCACGGCTCAAGCTTACCCTCTCGTGGCGCCGAGCGGGCCCCTGCCGCGTCGCCTGCGTAGCAACAACATTACCGGAGGCCGTCATGGGGCACGCCGCCGGGGCCGCCCTCGTGCGGCCGTCCCCTGCGCGCAACCCCCCGGGCGCCCCCTAGGAAAGCGTCTCGGAGTCCGTCGAGTAGACCATGCCGAGGTTCTGCGTGGCGATTCGCCTGATGCGGTCCTTGCTGGAGAGGAGCGAGCGCTCGACCTGGAGGTCCGTGTTGGTCGCCGCGGCCTCGCTGATCGACTCCTCGAGGGTGGCGTTACCCCGCATGAGGTTGACCGTGCCAACGGTGAGGGCGACGCGCACGCAGCCCACCGCGAAGACGACCATGATGGCGCAGACGACGAGCCTGACGCGCCGCCAGAACTCGGGGGCGACGCCCCTGCGGGCGTCGGCGTCGAGGTGGCCGCCCTCGACGACTACGAGGGGGGCGCGGCGTCGGCCGGCGTGGCTAGGCGCCCCGCCCGTGGCGAGAGCGCCGTCCGTGAGGTCGTATGCCTCCTGCGCCTGGTTCAACATGCCTGCCCGTCCCCCTGGATGCCTTGGATTGGTGCTGCGATGGTGGTGCGTTTGAGCTGCGTTGTCGTGCTACGTGGTGCCTGGTGCCGCCTTTGGGCTTCGTTTGTCGTGCACTCGGCCGAGGCCGTCGGTGCCTATTGCTGCGTGACGTCGAGCTTGACCGCCACGCGGACGAGGGCGCTCCTCGCGCGCGGGTTCGAGGCCACCTCCGCCTCGTCGGCGGTGAGGGGCCGCCTGGTCCTCACCTCGACGATCGGGACGTGCCCGCAGACGCACACGGGGAGGTCGGGTGGGCAGGTGCACCCCTGGGACAGCTCCGAGAAGACGTGCTTCGCGATGCGGTCCTCGAGGGAGTGGTAGGAGATGACGCAGATGCGCCCGCCGGTGTTGGCCCAGCGGACGGCGGCCCTGAGGCCGCGGTCGAGGGCGTCGAGCTCGTGGTTGACCTCGATGCGCAGGGCCTGGAAGGTCTTGCGCGCGGGGTGGCCCCCGTGGCGTCGGTCGCGCGCGGGGATCGCGCGCTTGACGACGTCGACGAGCTCGAGGGTCGTGCGGATCGGCCCGCGCTCGCGGGTACGGACGACCTGGCGGGCGATGGCCTTGGCGTGCGACTCGTCGCCATAGAGGCGCAGCACGCGCGCCAGCTCGGCCTCGTCGTAGGTGTTGACCACCTCCGCGGCCGTGAGCGGGTTGTGCTCGGGGTCCATGCGCATGTCGAGCGGGGCGTCCTCGTTGTAGGAGAAGCCCCTCTCGGCCACGTCGAGCTGCGGCGACGAGACGCCGAGGTCGAAGAGGAAGCAGTCGACGCCGGGCACCTCCGCCTGGACGAGGAGCTCGTCGAGGTCGCCGAAGTTGCCCTCGAGGAAGGCGTGGCGCGCCTCGGGGACCTCGCGCGCGAAGCGCTCGGTCGCGGCGGCGAGCGCGCGCTCGTCCTGGTCGATGCCGATGGAGAGACCCGTCGGTGCGACGCGGCGGGCGAGCTCGACCGAGTGGCCGGCCCCTCCGAGCGTGCAGTCGCAGACGACCTCCCCCGGCCTGGGGTCGAGCTGTTCGAGGACCTGCGCGAGCATGACCGGTATGTGCTTGAACTCAGCGTCCATCCCCGGGCCCCCTAGTCCCCGTCGCCAAACATGAGGCTGTCGATCTCCTCGAACCCGCCGGCGTGCAGCGCGTTCCAGCTCTCGGTGTTCCACACCTCGAAGTGGTCCTGCGCGCCCACCACCGTGACGTCCCTCTCCAGGCCCAGGCGCTTGCGCGCCGCGGGGTCCGCGGCGTCGAGCTTCCCCAGGGCGACGCGCCCCGCGGAGTCGATGTCCACGGTGACGGCGCTGCCGGTCAGGAGGAGCCTGAGCCGGACGTCGTCGCGGTTCCGGGGGTTGAAGTGCCCGCCGTCCTGCTCGAAGAAGCTGTCGACCCAGTCCCTGAAGCCCTCGGGGGTGAACCCGTAGAGCGAGCTCTTGAGGGGGATGAGGCAGACCTGCTCGCCGAACTCCTTGCGGTAGGCTGCGGGAAGGGTGAGGCGTGCCTTGGCGTCCAAGTTGTACTGCTTGGATCCCGTCAGGTACATCTCACACCCCCTCCCGTGGCCGAACACCCACCCCGTGAGCGCGTGTGAAGAACTATAACACCTGGCCCCACCCTCCTCCACCTAGCCCCCCAAAGGGGTACGACGAAAGGTCCCGGGACCGAACGAGGGGCCGAATCGGCCCTACCAGATGTGGGGTCGCGGCAGGCGCCCCGAGCACAAGAGCACAGGTGGCCCGAGAGGGGCAAGTAGAACGAATTGTGGAGACGCTGTGTCGACACGGAGGGGGAAATGTGTTGGCCCCCTCACCTGCGCATTTGACAAAACGATGATATCTACCTGCGGTTTATTGCATGCGAGAAGATCGTGCTCCAAGGGGCGCGCACGGCTGGCGCAAGGTCGGTGCAAGCTCCCACGGCGCCGTTTCGAACATGCGGGGGGCTCCACGCGGGGTGGGAGGGGCACGGGGGTGGGGCACCGTCCCACAGGTGGGGGGGCCATCCCACCCCGGGTGGGAGGAGGCCCCACAGCGGTCGCCGGGCACGCGGGGCGCCCCCGCCGAGGGGCGCGCCCCTCCCCCGCCGGCCGCCCCTACCCCCTCGCGCGCGGGTGCGCGGTGAGGTAGTCCCAGCGCACGTGGGTCCTGTCCACGTGCGAGTAGATCTGCGTCGTCTGGATGCTCGAGTGCCCGAGGAGCTCCTGCACGACCCTCAGGTCCGCCCCGCCCTCGACCAGGTGGGTCGCGAAGCTGTGGCGGAGCGTGTGGGGATGGAGCCCCTCGATCCCCGCCAGACGCCCGTAGCGCTCGCAGATGGCGTGCACGGACTGGCGCGAGATCCTCGTCCCGCGCACGTTGAGGAACAGCGCCGCGCAGGCGCCCGTCCTGTCGAGGGAGGGCCTGCTGGCGGCGAGGTAGGAGGAGACGGCCCCGGCCGCCGTCCCCAGGAGCGGCACGACCCGCTCCTTCCCCCCCTTGCCCCACACGCGCACGAGGCCCTCCTCGGGAAGCAGGCTCGCCACGTCGAGGGCGCAGAGCTCCGAGGCCCTGAGCCCGCAGCCGTAGAGGACCTCCAGGATCGCGCGGTCGCGCGCGCCGGCCGGCGTCGGCGGGAAGGGGTGGTCGAGCAGGCGCGCCGCCTGCTCGACCGAGAGGACGTCGGGCAGGCGGCGCGGCTTCTTGGGGAGCGGGACGTCGGCGGTGGGCTGCGAGGACGCGATCTGCTCGGCCACCATGAAGCGGTGGAAGCTCTTCGCGGAGGAGAGGGCGCGCTCGAGGGAGGCGGGGGCGAGCCCCAGGGAGGAGAGCTCGGCGAGGTAGTCCTCCACGTCGGCGCGAGACACGTCGCCGGGCGCGGTGATGCCGCGCCCGGCGAGGTAGGCAACGTATCTCCTGAGGTCCCTGCCGTACGCCTCGACGGTGTTGGCGGAGGCGCCCCTCTCCACCGCGAGGTAGGAGAGGAACTCCCCAAGCGCGGCGTCGAGGTCCAAGGCGCTAGTCCTCGGGCACGACCTGGTGGCGGTCGCAGCCCTCGTGCCTGGCGATGGAGGCGCGCACGAACTCGCGGAACAGCGGCGCGGGCTTGGTCGGGCGGCTCTTGAACTCGGGGTGGGCCTGGGACGCGACGAACCAGGGGTGCACGTCCTCGGGCAGCTCGACCATCTCGACCAGGCGGTCGTCGGGCGAGAGGCCCGAGATCACGAGGCCGGCGTCCTGGAGCTGCTTGCGGAAGGCGTTGTTCACCTCGTAGCGGTGGCGGTGGCGCTCGTAGACGAGGTCGGCGCCGTAGGCCTCGCGCGAGAGCTCGCCCACGACCTTGCAGGGGTAGGCGCCGAGGCGCATGGTGCCGCCCTTGTCGTCGATGTCCTTCTGGTCGGGCATGAGGTCGATGACGGGGTACTCGCAGTCGGGCGCGAACTCGGTGGAGTTGGCGCCGGGCATGCCGGCGACGTTGCGGGCGAACTCGCTGACGGCGACCTGCAGGCCGAGGCAGACGCCGAGGTAGGGGACCTTCTCGACGCGCGCCTTGTGGACGGCGAGGATCTTGCCCTCGACGCCGCGGCTGCCGAAGCCGCCGGGCACGAGGATGCCGTCGGCGCCCGCGAGGACCTCGTCGACGTTGGACTCGGTGAGCTCCTCGCCGTCGACGAGGGTGATGTTGACGTGGCGGCCGTAGTAGACGCCCGAGTGGTGCAGGGCCTCGATGACGGAGAGGTAGGCGTCGGGCAGCTGCGTGTACTTGCCGACGACCTTGATCTCGGTCACGTCGGTGCGCCTGTTGGAGCTGTGCATGCGGTCGGTGAAGGCGTCCCACTCGCTCATGTCGCTCGTCCTGGGGTCGAGGCCGAGCTTCTCGCAGACCTTGACGTCGAAGCCCTGGGAGGCCAGGTGCTGCGGGACGTCGTAGATGGAGGGGCAGTCGGAGTTCTCGAAGACGCACCCCTCGTCCACGTCGCAGAAGTGGGCGATCTTGGCGCGGATGGAGGCGTCGACCTCGTGGTCGGAGCGGCAGACGATGAAGTCGGGCTGGATGCCCATGGAGCGCAGCTCCTTGACGGAGTGCTGCGTCGGCTTGGTCTTGACCTCGTGGGCGGCCGCGATGTAGGGGACGAGGCTCACGTGGATGACCAGCGTGTTGCCGGCGCCCTTCTCCTTGCGGAACTGGCGGATGGCCTCGACGAAGGACTGGCCCTCGATGTCGCCGATGGTGCCGCCGAGCTCGGTGATCACGACGTCGGCCTGGGTCTGCTCCTCGATGCGCAGGAAGCGGCCCTTGATCTCGTTGGTGACGTGCGGGATCACCTGGACGGTGCCGCCCAGGAAGTCCCCGGCGCGCTCGCGGGAGATGAGGGACTGGTAGATCAGGCCCGTGGTGAAGTTGGAGGCGCGCGTGAGGTTCTCGTCGATGAAGCGCTCGTAGTGGCCGAGGTCGAGGTCGGTCTCCTTGCCGTCCTCGGTCACGAAGACCTCGCCGTGCTGGAAGGGGCTCATGGTGCCCGGGTCCACGTTGAGGTAGGGGTCGGCCTTCTGCATCATGACCTTATAGCCGCGGGCCTTGAGCAGGCGGCCGAGCGACGCGGCCGTGATGCCCTTCCCGAGGGAGGATACGACGCCGCCAGTTACGAAGATGTGCTTTGTCATGTGGGGGCCTTCCCGTAGTGAACCTACCTTTTCTACGGGTCTCGATTCTAGCGCCTCGCGGGGCGCGCCGGGAGTCCGCACATCAACTGGCCATAACATTCCGCCGGCGGCCTGCCGGGCGGGAGGGGCCCGCGCGGCGCGCGCTCTGACGAGAAGGACCCGCGCCCCGGCGCGCCCGCCGGGCTACGAGAGCCCCTCGCGCGAGCGGGCGAGCATCTCCGCGGCGTGCTCGAGCGAGGTCCTGGAGGTGTCGCCGGAGAGCATGCGTGCGACCTCCGCCACGCGCTCCTGGCCCTCTATCTCGCGCAGCGTCGTCTCCGGCACGTCCCCCGCGGACTTGGTGACGAGGTAGTGGGCCTGCCCCATGACGGCGACCTGGGCGAGGTGGGTGACGACGATGACCTGGTGGCTCCGGGCGAGGCGCGCGAGCACGCGGGCGAGGGCCACGGCGGTCGAGCCGCCCACGCCGGCGTCCACCTCGTCGAAGACGAGCGTCTCCGTCCCGTCCGCCTCCCCCAGGACGACCTTGCAGGCGAGCATCACGCGGGATATCTCGCCGCCGGAGGCGATCTTGCGCAGCGGCCGGGCGCTCAGGCCGGCGCCCGGGCGGTACATCAGCTCCACCCTGCTTGGGCCCTGCTCGCCCCACTGGGCGCGCGGGAGGCGCTCCATGTCTATCAGGAGCTGGGCTGAGCCCATCTCGAGGAGCGACATCTGCTCCGTCACGGCCCGCGCGAGCCTGGGGGCGGCCTCGGCGCGCACCCGGTCGAGCTCGTCCGCCCTCTCCGCCAGGCGCGCCTCCGCCTCGTCGAGCTCGCGCCGGGCGCGCTCGAGCAGCCTGTCGCCGCCGCTCGCGGCCGCCACGACCTCGCGGGCGCGCTCCCTGCGCTCGAGGACGTCCTCCATGCGCGGGCCGTAGGAGCGCAGCAGCCCCTGGAGCGCGGCCATGCGCTCCTGCATGCGCCTCAGGTCCTCCGGCTCGAACTCAACGGAGTCGGCGTAGTCGCGCAGGCCCGCCGCGGCGTCCTCCATCTCTATGAGCGCGCCCTCGACCTGGCTCACGAGGGGCGCGAGGTCCCCGTCGTAGCGCTCGGCCGCCCTGAGCTCCGAGAGCGCCGAGGAGACCACGTCCTCCACGCCGCCGTCGCCCGTCAGCGCCTCGTGCGCGCCGCGGGCGGCCGTGACGAGCGCCTCGGCGTGCTCCGCCTTGGGCAGCTGCCCCTCGATCCTCTCGAGCTCCCCCTCCTCGGGCGCGACCTCGTCGATCTTGCGGACGACGAAGGAGGCCTCCTCGAGGCGGTCCGCGGCCGAGCGGGTCATCTCCCGCACGCGCTCGAGCTCGGCCGCGGCGGCGCGCGCCTCGGCGAGGGCGGCCGCGTACGCCTCGCGGGCGGCCGCGGCCGGCTCGCCCGTCCAGGCGTCCAGGAGCTCGACGTGCGCCTGCGGCTGGAGGAGGCGCTGGTGCTCGTGCTGCCCGCACAGGTCGATGGTGCGCCCCACGCCCTCCGCGAGCTCGCGGACCGAGGCCATGCGCCCGTCGATGCTCACCCTGCCGTGGCCCTGGGCGGAGACGCGGCGCGAGACGACCGTGCCGTCCGGGTCGTCCTGCCCCCTGGTGAAGAAGCGCCCCTCCACGACCAGGGCGTCCGCGCCCTCGCGCGCGGCCGACGCGTCCGCGCGCTCCCCCATCAGCAGCTTGATGGCCGAGAGCAGCGCGCTCTTGCCCGCGCCCGTCTCGCCGGTCAGGACGGTGAGCCCCTCATGGGGCCTCAGCGTGGCGTCCCTGATGAGCGCCACGTTGCTCACGTGCAGCTCGTCCAGCATCACTTGCCCGCCTCGCCGTAGAAGACGCGCGAGACTGAGCCGTAGAAGCTCCGCGCGCTCCTGTCGAGCATCAGCACGTCGCCCGGGCCGCGCCTGCAGCTGGCGTGCAGGAGCGTGTCCCCCTCGCCCACGGGCTGGCCGTCAGCGAAGATGCAGCGCTCCGCCGGGCGGTCCGGGCTCATGGAGACCTCCACCACGTCCGCCGGCGAGGTCAGGAAGGCGCGCGCCATGATCGTGTGCGGCGCCACGGGGACGCAGACCATGCCGGAGAACTCCGGCGTCACGATGGGGCCGCCGGCGGCGAGGGCGTAGCCTGTCGAGCCGGTCGCCGTGGAGACCACGAAGCCGTCCCCACGCAGCTTGTCGATGTGGTTGCCCGTCACCCAGACGTCGAACTCGATGATGTCCCCGCGGCCCCCGCGCGAGATCGACATCTCGTTCAGCGCGAACGCGTGGCGGGTGACGCAGCTGCCCTCCGGCGTGAGGAAGGTGGCCTCGATGTCCAGCGTGGAGCGGTGCGAGACGTGCATCCTGCCCGAGAGCGCCTTCTCCACGACCGCGAACAGGTCGACGGGCTCGGCGCTCGTGAGGAACCCGAGGTGTCCGTAGGAGATGCCGACGATCGGCACCTCGGAGTAGCCGACGACGTTGGCCGCGCGCAGCAGCGTGCCGTCGCCGCCGAGGGAGACCACGAGGCCGAGGCCGGAGGGGTCGTAGTCGTCCATCTGCTCCAGGCGCTTGTCCGGCAGCGTGTCCGCCTCCACGCCCTGCTCACCCAGCCACTTCGTGAGTCGCTTGGCGTCCTCCAGGGCGTCCGGGCGGGTGTAGTTTGGAACCAAGAGAACCTTCACGGACACCACTCCCCCTCGCGTGCGACATAGCGCATAGAGTCTAGCACGGGCGCCCCCGGCGAGTCACGAACTGGCGTTCGCAATCCCCGAACTGCCGCACGCCGGCCGCGGACGGCCCCCTAGAGGGATGGGCGGTCGGCCGCACGCACGACGGCGCCCCGCTCGACGACGGGCGCGAGCTCCTCGGGCGAAAGCCCAGGCGCGGGGTCGCTCGGCGCGCGCTCGCCCAGCAGGAGGTACTCGACGTTGCCCTTGTGCCCCGTTATGGGAGAGGGGCAGGCGCCCCGGACGGAGAGGCCGGCCCCCGCGAGGGCCGCGGCGACCCGCGCGATCGCGGCGAGCCGGACGGCGGGGTCGCGCACGACGCCGCCTTCCCCCACGTCCTCCCGTCCGGCCTCGAACTGCGGCTTCACCAGGGTGAGGAAGGCGCCCGCAGGCGAGAGGAGCCTGCACACAGAGGGGAGCACCGCGAGCACGGAGGTGAACGAGACGTCGCAGACGGCGAGGTCGACGGTGCCCTCGCGCTCCGGGGTCGGCACGTCCACGACGTTGGTGCGCTCGAGGAGGGTCACGCGCCCGTCCTGCCTGAGCCCCCAGTCGAACTGGGCGTAGCCCACGTCGACCGCGAGGACGCCCGCCGCGCCGTGACGCAGCAGGCAGTCGGTGAAGCCGCCCGTCGAGCAGCCCACGTCCAGGCAGGAGAGCCCTGCCGGGTCCACGCCGAAGGCCTCGAGGCCGCGCTCGAGCTTGAGGCCGCCGCGGCTGACGAAGCCCTTGGCCCCCCGCACGTGGAGCTCGACGCCCTCCCTCACGCGCTCGCCGGCGGAGGTGAGGCGGCGCCCCTCCGAGGAGACCTCGCCCGCGAGGACCGCGCGCATCGCCTCGTCCGCCGTGGCGAAGTACCCCTGGGCGACGAGCTCCTCGTCGAGCCGGCGCCTGCCCTTGCCATGGACGCCGCGCGGGCCGGCGCCGCCCGGCGCCCTCCGGGAGGAGCTACGCCCCCTCGCGCCCATCTGGCGCGTCCCCCTCCTGGCCGGAGGGCCCCGCCGCGCCGCCGGCGCCCTTCGCCGGGCCGCCCTCGCTCGCGCCCTCGGGGGCGTCCGCGCCGGAGGCGGCCTCGGCGCCTGGCGCGGAGGCGGCGACCTCGCGGTCGCTCAGCTCCTCGACGTCCACGAGCTCCACCGCGCGCGAGCCCAGGGTGATGGCCTCGTCGAGGAGGTCGAGGGACTGCTCGAGCGAGACGTCGTTGTCCTTTACCTGCGCCACGATCTTCTCGAGGCGCGACGTGATGTCCTCGAAGGAGTCGTAGGAGGAGGCGTCGAACCTTGCCATCGCTACTCCAGGGCCCCCTCGTCGGCGTCCAGGGGCGCCGGACGGTAGGCCTCGAAGCCGTCTTCCGCGGCCCCCTCGGCCGCCTCCGGGGCGTCGTCGCGCTCCGCCGCGCCCTCCGCGGGACCGTCGCCGGCCCCCGCCTCGGCCGCCGCGCGCTCGGCCTCCTCGGCAGCGGCACGCTCCGCGGCGGCGCGCTCGGCCTCCTCGCGGCGCCTGCGCTCCTCCTCGTCGAGGCGCTCGCGCTCCCGCGTGGCGTCGCCGACGACGTCCTCGCCCGCGTCGATGCGGTCGGCGATGCGCCCGAGCACGCCGTTCACGAAGCGCGAGGACTCGTCGGTGCCGTACGCCTTCGAGAGCTCGACGAACTCGTCGATCGTGATGGGGACGGCGACCTCGTCCACCTCGAGCATCTCGTAGGTGGCGAGGCGCAGGATGTTGCGGTCGACCGCCGGCATGCGCGGGACGGTCCAGTGCGTCGAGGCCTGCGAGATGATGACGTCGAGCACGGGCAGCATCTCCCCCGCGCCGCGCGCGTCCATCTCGCCGAAGGGGTCGAGCGGGCCGTCGGTGATGGCGTACTCCGAGGAGAGCACCTCGTCGACCGTCCTGCCGGTAGCCTCGGCCTGGAAAAGGACCTGCAGCGCCTGGCTGCGGGCGAGCGTGCGCCCGCCGAATCTCTTGTTAGCCACTCTGGAACTACTCCTTGGGGAAGACGAGGCTGTCGATGCAGACGTTCACGGCGCCCACCCCGACGCCGACCTGCTCCTCGACGGCGGAGGCGACGGCGGAGCGCACCTCGTCCGCGAGCTGGGTGAAGGGATAGCCGTAGAACACGGAGACGTGGACGGTGACCTCGAGCCTGCCCTCGCTCACGACGCACTCGACCGCAGCCTCGGGGGCCGTGCGCTTCTGCGTGAAGACGGAGATGAGGTTCGAGGCGATGTCGTTTCCGCCGACGCTGGCGACGCCCTCGACCTTGCCCGCCGCGAGGGAGACGATGGTGGACACGACGCCCTTCGAGACACCGATGCCGGAGATGACGATCTCGTTCGAATCCATGGAACTTCCTTTCGCGAACACCGAGAGGCTTGGTAAGGTCCGTCCGTACATTCCGGTCCAGTATAGACGTTCCCCGTCCGGCGCGAGCCCCCGGACCGCCCGCGGCGGGGCCGTTGCCGGGTCGCGCCGAAAAAGCAAAAGCCGCACCGCAGGTATCTGCGGCGCGGCATGGCCCTCCCTGGGATGAGGCTACACGCGGGAGACGAACTTGCCGGTGCGGGTGTCGACCTTGATGACCTCGCCCTGGTTGAGGTACATCGGGACCTGGACGAGCGCGCCGGTCTCGATCGTCGCGGGCTTGGTGCCGCCCTGGACGGTGTCGCCCTTGAAGCCGGGGTCGGTCTCGGTGATCTCCGCCTCGATGAACATGGGCGGCTGGACGCCGATGAGGTCGGAGTCCGCGTAGAGCAGCTGGCAGGTGTCGTTCTCCTTGAACCAGACCGCGTTGTCGCCGATGAAGCTCGTGTCCACTGGGATCTGCTCGAAGGTCTCGGGGTCCATGAAGTAGTACGCCGCGCCGTCGTTGTAGAGGTACTGCATCTCACGGGTGATGAGCTGCACGTTCTCGAACTTGGTGCCCGCGTTGCAGGTCTGGTCGATGACGCGGCCGCTCTTGAGGTCGCGGATCTTGTAGCGGACGAAGGCGCCGCCCTTGCCGGGCTTGACGTGCTGGAACTCGACGATCGTGTAGATCTTGTCCTTGATCTTGAGACCCATGCCGTTCTTGAAGTCTGCGGTGCTGATGGTAGCCAATGGACTCTCGCTTTCTCGTACGCCCGCGTGCGGGCGATAGCCATGTGCGTTGCGCATTATAAGCCCCCGCGCGAGCGTCCGCGCCGCCAGCTGCGGCGATTCACAGAGGCAACAGCTACCCGGGGCAGGCCGCCGCCTAGTAGCCGCCGAAGAACAGGCGCTTGATGCCGAGGCCCATGACCTGCAGGAAGGTGGGCGACCTCTGGAGCCTGTCCTCGGGGACGTGGCCCCTGAAGGAGCGCAGGGTGCGCTTGTTGTCCCTGGTGGAGAAGGAGAAGTGCCCGTTGCTCCTGGTGAAGATGGCGAAGCGCGAGATGAGCCTGCCGCCGAACATCACCGACGCCGCGACGTAGTCGACCTCGTCCCAGGGGATCTGGATGTAGTCCTCTGGGTTGCGCTCGTTGTAGAACTCGACGGCCCGGTCCCCGACCAGCAGGTCGCCGTACGTCGTGAGCCCCTGGAAGGAGGTCGCCTTGATCGTGAGCTCGACCTTGGTGTTCTGTGATTGTGCCATCTGGCCCGCCTCCTTGTCTTAAAGCCGAAGGGGCCGCACCCGGCCCCGGTGCGAGGCACCGTAGAGGCTACTAGGTGCGGCCCCCAGCGTCCAGCCCCGGGGCCGGGCGCGCCTGAGGTAGATGCGCTACATGAACTTGAAGAAGCGGCCAATGATGCCCACGCCGAACAGGGCGAGGATGATGGCGATCGGCGAGACCTTCTTCTTCAGGAGGTGGCAGCACAGGAGCGTGAGACCGAGCGCCGCCAGGCCGGGGATCAGGGAGTCGAGGTTCTGCTGGAGCGTGGTCACCTTGTACTCGTCCAGGCCGTTGACGCCGAGGCTGGAGTACTGCGTGAGCGCGCTCTTGATGCCCGCAGCGTCGCCGGTGATCTTGGACCAGTCGATGAAGGCGCCCTCGGACTGCTTGACCGTGGAGACGATCGGCGTGAAGGAGATGGACACCCACCGCTCTACCAGCGCGCCGATGATGAACATGCCGAGGATGGAGGCGCCCTCCGTGATCCTGCCGAGCATGCCGCCGGAGAGGTCCTTGGTGATCTCGGTGCCGACGCGGTAGCCGAACTCCTGCGTGTACCACAGGAAGGCGATGCGGATGATGTTCCAGGCGATGAAGAACAGCAGCGGGCCGACGATGCTGCCGGCGAGCGCGAGCGACGCACCGAGAGCGCCCAGGATGGGTCGGATGGTGAACCAGAAGACCGGGTCGCCGACGCCGGCGAGCGGGCCCATCATGCCGACCTTGACGCCCTGGATGGCCGCGTCGTCGATCGGCTCGCCGTTGGCGCGCTCCTCCTCGAGGGCCAGGGTGACGCCGATGACCGGCGCGGAGACGTAGGGGTGCGTGTTGTAGAACTCGAGGTGGCGCTTGAGGGCGGCTGCGCGGTCCTCCTTGGTGCTGTAGAGCTTCTTGATCGCGGGGATCATGGCGTAGCACCAGCCGCCGTTCTGCATGCGCTCGTAGTTCCACGAGCCCTGCAGGTACTGGTGGCGCAGGCACACGGCCTTGCGGTCGCCCTTGGAGAGGGTGATCCTCTTGGGGTCCTTCTCGGTGGTCTTGTCGGAAGTCTCTTCTGCCATCGTGCTCACTCCCCTTCCTACTCGTAGTCGTCCAGGATGTCACCGAGCGGGTCGCCGCTGCCCGCGGCACCGCCGTTCTGCGTGGCGAGCTCCTTGAGGCCGAGGTAGATGAGGGCCAGGGAGAGGCCGATGACGCCGAGGGCGATGAGCGTGAGGCCGGACAGGGCGGCGAGGACGAAGCCGAGCGCGAAGAACGGCCAGGTCTCCTTGGTGGCCATCATGTTGATGACCATGGCGTAGCCGACCGCGGCGACCATGCCGCCGCCGACCTGCATGCCGCCGGACAGCCAAGCGGGCATGGCGCTCAGGACCGCGGTCACGGCGTCGACGGGGATGAAGCACAGCGCGGTCGCGGGGATGGCGATGCGGATGCCCTGCAGGCAGATGGCGAGGACCTGCCAGACCTCGATGGCACGGAAGTCGGCGCGCTCGGCCGCGGCGTCCATGGCGTGGACCATCGGGATGGCGATGGTGCGGCAGAGCATCGTGAGGAAGAGGCCGGCGACGGACAGCGGGATGGCCAGGGCGATCGAGGTGCTGATCGCGTTGGTGGGGTCCTGGTTGCCGTTGAGCGCGAGGGCCATGAGGATGGCGGACGCGACGGAGGCGAGGGCCGCGTCGGGCGCGACGGCCGCGCCGATGTTGGCCCAGCCGAGGGCGATCATCTGCAGGGAGCCGCCGAGCATGATGCCCTCGGTCGGGTGGCCCGTCACGATGCCGATGAGCGTGCAGGCCACCAGCGGCTGGTGGAACTCCCATTCGTCGAGGATGCCCTCCATGCCGGCCAGGAACGACACGATGAAGACGAGCAGGATGGTGATTGGCGACATGAGTTTCCCTCCTTCTTTCTCCTTGGCCCTTAGGCCATGTTCTTAGCCTTCAGAAGCGCCCAGATGTCGTCGACGTGGTCGGACGGCACCTTCTGGACGTAGAAGTGGGTCCCGTTGTCGCGGATCGCCTTGAGCGTCCTGACGTCGTCGGCGTCGCAGGCGATCGCCTGGTTGATGACGGTCTTGCCCTGGGAGGCGGCCATGGAGCCGATGCAGACCTCCGGGAACTTGACACCGCCCTCCTCCGCGCGCAGGAGGTCCTGCGGGTTCTCGAAGAGGATCATCGCCTTGGTTGCGCCGAACCTGGGGTCCTTGTCGACCTGGACCAGCTTGCTGATGGGGATGACGTGTACGTGGACTCCGGGAGGCGCGGCTTGGATGATCATGTTCTTGCGGAGCTCGTCGTGGGCGACGCCGTCGGAGACGACGAGGATGCGGTCGGGCTGCACCTGCTTGGTCCACGCGGTCGCCACCTGGCCATGGAGCAGGCGGGTGTCGATGCGGACGTAGGCGTACTTGATGTGCCCGTCGCCCAGGACGGTCCCCTCGGGGATGGCGGCGCCGGACGCGGCGACCGGCGCGGGGGCGGCCACGGTGGCGGCCTCCGCGGGCTCGAGCTCCTCGGGCTTGACCTTGATGCCGCCCCTGGAGTCGGCGAAGATCTCCTGCATGACGGCGACGGCAGTGTCGGCGCCCATGCGAGACCCGTAGGCCGAGACGAGCATCGGCAGGTTGAGGCCGGTTATCGCGACCCAGTCCTTGTGGCCCTCCTCCGTGATGAGGCGGGAGACCTGGTTGAAGGGGGTGCCTCCCCACAGGTCCACCAGGAACAGCACGTGCTCCTGGTCCGAGAAGGTGGAGATCGCGTCAAGCAGCTTCTGGTGCATGTCGTCGGGACCCATGTCAGGCGTCAGGACCACGGCCGCTACGTCTTCCTGCGGACCGAAGATCATGCTTCCCGACTCCTTGATGCCCTCGGCGAACCTGCCGTGGCTGGCGAGAACTATGCTGACCATCCAACTTCCTCCTTTGCTAACCTTCTGCGTCCGACAGAAACTTGTGAACCGTAGAGGCTCCATAACCGAAACACGTTATCTCTACAAATTCACCACTCACGCAGTATACGACAGATTCTAAACAGCGTTTGTGACAAGGCCCAGCGACCCCAGGGTTGCGGTTTGCGCACCTAGGATGGCTGGGCCCACATCAAAGGACACCGTATAGAGAAGCATGTCTAGACAAGTGAGCGCGCTCTGGTAAGCTAGAGAGTTTCGCGCGGGCGGACGAGAGGTGGCGCGGACGCCGAGTGGGTCTATCCCACCACCTGCAACTCGTGGGGCGACTGCGTGAAGACGTGGTAGCCGTCCTCGCACATCACGCCGAAGTCCTCGATGCGCACGCCGAACCGGCCGGGCAGGTAGATTCCCGGCTCGTCCGTGATGACGGAGCCCACCGGCACCTCGCCGTCGTACGTCGCGCTGTAGCGCGGCATCTCGTGGATCTGGATGCCCACGCCGTGGCCGAGGCCGTGCTTGAAGTAGTCGCCGTAGCCCGCCTCGGAGATGATGCGGACGGCGAGCTCGTGCATCTGCCGGCCGGGTTGGCCGGGCCTGGCCTCGCGGCGCACCGCCTCGTTCGCGGCGAGCACGACGTCGTAGACGTGGCGCATCTCCTCGGTCGGCTCGCCCACGGCGACCGTCCTCGTCATGTCCGAGCGATAGTCGCGATAGCTCGCGCCGAAGTCCATGGTCACGAAGTCGCCCTCCCTGACCACGTAGGCGCCCGGCTGGGCGTGGGGGTTGGCGCCGTCCGGGCCCGCCGCGACGATGGTGTCGAAGGCGAGGCCGTCCGCGCCGTGGTCGAACATGAACCCCTCGAGCTCCCTCTTGATCTGCATCTCGGTCATGCCGGCCTTGATGTAGCCGCAGATGTGCTCGAAGGCGGCGTCGGTGATCGACTGCGCGTGGCGCATAAGCTCGACCTCCTCGTCGTCCTTCACGATCCTCAGGCGCTCGACGTCGCCGTGGAGGCGCGGGAGGAGGCAGGCGAGGGAGGCCGCGGCGAGCTCGCGCTCGAAGGCCTCGAAGAAGGCGAGCGTCAGGGTGTCCTCGACGGCGACCATGCGCGCGCCGGCCTCGCCCACCCGCCGCGCCGCCCAGCGCGCGGGGGCCACGTCGTCCATGTCGATCCGCCAGGCGCTGCCCTCCCCCAGTCGCTCCCTGAAGGTGTTGAAGTAGCGGGAGTCCGTGTGGAGCCAGAGCCCGTCCGCCGTGACGAGGGCGGTGTGGGCGTCCTCGTCGTCGAAGGTCCGCTCCGCGCCGGTGAGCCAGCGCAGGTCGGGGTTGTTCCTCAGGATCGCGGCGTCGTAGCCGCGCTCGCGCATGATGGAGCGGAGGCGCTCCACGCGCCCCGCGGTCGCCCTTGCGTCTGCCATGTTCTTCGTCCTTCCTTACGTGGGAACGTTCACTCCGCCTGGGGGGCGTGCGCCGCGCACCAGGCCTCGGTGTGCTCGCGCAAAAGCTCGTCGTCGAGGTTGGCGAGCCGCACGCGGCCCAGCGCCTCCGGCACGAGGAGCATGAAGCGGTTGGTCCTCGAGAACCGCTCCGCCCTGAGCGCCGCGCGCAGGGCAGCGGGGTCCACCTCGCAGGCGAGGGCGGGCAACCCCAGCGCCTCGAGGAGCTCGTCCTGGGCGAGCATGTCATCCACCGAGAGCTTGCCGAGGCCCACCGAGAGGCGCGCGGCGAAGCGCATCCCCTCGGCCACGAGGGTGGAGGGTGCGACGCCGGCGACCAGGGTCGCGAGCGCCGCCGCAATGTCCTCCCCGTAACGGGCGCTCTCGCGGATCGCGATGGAGGTGGAGGAGACGATGTGCCCCCTCCCCTTCGCCGTCTCCGCGAGCTGACCGCAGAAGAGCACGGGGTCGCCCGACATGACCTGCTCCGCCCTGTCCCAGAGGGCGGAGAACTCCTTCTCCGACTGGCTGACCGCCGTCGCGACCATGAGGGCGCGGGCCATCCTCGAGCCCTCCGAGCCCAGGCCGTGCACCATGACGGACGGCTCGCAGACGGCGTTCTTGGCACAGGCGCGCACGGCGACCATCTGCCGCGCCCCGCCCACGTCGAGCCCCCGGGGGGTCGTGCAGGCCCTGAGCAGGGCCTCCTCGTCGGTAGGCACGACGACCAGGGGCGTGCCCTGGGCCCAGAGGGAGCAGGCGTGGGACATGAGCGAGAGGGAGTCCGCGCCGCCAACCGCGAGACAGACGTCGTCGGCCGTCATGCCGGCGCGGGCGAGCGCCTCGAAGGCACCCTGGGCGGCGTCGAGCGTGCGCACGGAGGCCCCCTCCCCCGCGACCTCGTAGGGGGTCACCTCGAACCCCTCGCCGACGAGGAGCCTCCCGAGGTAGTCCGTGAGGTCCGCGTCGGCGCCGGGCTCGCTCGCGAGCAGCGCGCGCTTCGGCCTGCCGACCGCGTCGCGGCAGACCTTGCCCGCCTGGTCGAGTGCGCCCTCCCCCCAACGGATGCCGCACGACGAGCCGGGGGTCGACACCCAGCACTTCTGCACGCTCTCGCTCTCGCTCATAGAAGGCCCTCCTCCCAGAGCAGGGCGCCGGCTTCCTGCGCCACCTGCTCGAAGCTCTTGCCGGTTATCTCCACGACGTAGTCCGCCGTCCGCTCGTAGAGCGGCATGCGGTGCTCGAAGAGGGCGCGCGTCTCGCCCGACGAACCCCAGTCGGGGCGCTTCTCGGGGTGTTGGATCTGCCTCGCGGAGTCCTGGAGGCTCCCCCTGAGGAAGACCACGGCGCCCATCTCGTGCATGAGGTGGCAGTTCTCCTCGCGCTCGACGATGCCCCCGCCGCAGCTGACGAGAAGGGAGCGCTCGTCGCGCAGGCGCCTCAGCACCTCGGTCTCCGCGTCCCTGAAGCGCCCCTCGCCGTCCTGGCGGAAGCACTCCGAGACCGTCTTCCTGAGCAGCCGCTCGGCGAGCCGGTCCGTGTCCACGTACCGTCGCCGGTAGAGCCGGCCGAGGTTCCTCGCGAGCGTGGACTTGCCCACCCCGAGGAAGCCCACGAAGAAGACGTGGTCGCACCCTTCGTGGGTCACGTATCCGTTGTTGTTCACCGTCTGAGAATCTCCCGTGCTCGCTGACCTCCACGATTCTAACCCAACGCCCCGCCGGTGACGTGCGGGGGCCGTCGCACGGGTCCCGCCGGCCCTGGGGCCGGCGCCTGCCTACTCGCTCTCGGCCGCGCTGCCGTTGCCCCCCGGCGCGCTCGATCCGGAGTTCGCGATGGCGGCGAGGTGCTCCTCGTAGGTGCTCGAGAAGACGTGCTCGTCCTGCGTGATCCAGAAGTAGTAGTAGTTCGTGTCGGCGGGCGCCAGCGCCGCCTTGATCGACGCGAGGCTCGGCGTGCAGATCGGCGTGGGCGGCAGCCCCGTGTTCAGGTAGGTGTTGTACGGGCTCTCCTGCTTGAGGTCGTCCGCGGTCACCTCGCCGCCGGTCACGTACCCCATCGTCGCGTCGCTCTGCAGCGGCATCCCCGACGCGAGCCGGTTGTAGAAGACGGAGGCGATCTTGACGCGGTCGTCGTCCGTGAGCGCCTCGCGCTCGATGATCGACGCGAGCACCATGACCTGGTAGTCGCTCATCTGGTAGCCGTTGTAGCGCCTCGCGATGGCCGCCTCGCCCGCCGCGAAGTCGACCGAGCCGAGGACCTCGGACTGGTACTGGTCGAGCATCATCCTGATGACCGTGTCCGACGTGGCGTCCTTGCCCGAGATGTCGTAGGTCTTGGGGTAGAGGTAGCCCTCGAGCCCCTCCTCGTCGGCGGACTGCAGGAAGCTGTAGTCGGACGCGTAGTTGGCAACCTTGGCCTGGTCCTTGAAGTCCTGCTGCGAGATGCCGAGCGACGCCTCGACCTGCTGGGCCGTCTTGTCGAGCGTGAGGCCTTCGGCCACCGTGACGGTCCCCTGGCCGGAGTTGGGGCCGATGATGAGCTGGCTCACCACATTCGCCGGGTCGGAGCCCGTCACGAAGACGTAGGTGCCGCTCTTGAGCTTCTGGTCGGCGTTCTGGGTCTGCACCGCCTTGAGGAAGGCGGAGGAGTCGGAGATGACGCCGGCGTCCATGAGCGTCTGCACGATCGTGGAGCCGCCCGCCCCGTCGGGGATGGTGACGGTCACCTCCTGCCCGGGCGTCACCTGGACGGTCTGCTGCGTCCTGCCGAGGCGGGGCGAGACGACCCTGAGCCACAGGAAGCCCCCCGCGACGCCGACGAACAGGACGAGAAGGGCGATTATTGCCGCGGTGCGGCCGGGGTGGCCCCGCCTCCCGCTCGCGTGGCGGGCCCCTCCCTCGCGCAGGTGTCCCTGGGCCTGGCGCGTCGCGCGCGCCGTCCGCTCGGAGACGCCCGTCGAGCCGGGCGCGGGCCTCGCCGTGCGCTGCTGCGGGCGCACGACCTGCGCTCGCGTGGAGGCCGCCCCCGCAGCCTGGGTGCGGGCGCCAGCCCGCTGGGCGTGGGCGCCCTGCTGCGCATGCGCGCCCTGCTGGGGCCTCCTCTGCCCCTGGGGCGCCGCGTGCGCGGCCGCGTGCCTTCCCGCCGCGTGCCTCGGCTGCGCGCCGGCCGCCCGCGGGGACTGGTGCGCCGGGGCCTTCCCGTGCGCCTGCGCGCGTGGCTGCTGGCCGCGCTGGCCTTGGGTCGCGTGCTGCTGCGCGCCGGCGGGCCGAGCGGGGCCGCCCTGCTGGCGCGCCCTCCCCGCGGCGGCGCCGTCTGCGCCCTGCGCGAGCGGCAGCGCGGCTCTTCTCGGCGGCTCTTGCTCTACTCTGGGGATGTCGTCGCGGCTCCGCTGCTGCCTCGCCGGGGTCGCGCCCCGCTGTGCGCGAGGCCTCCCGCCTTGTCCGTCGGAGCCCCGGCTCGCCTCGCGGCGAGGGTCCTGGGGTGTGGGCATGGATCGTATCCTTTGTTAGCGCCTGGCGTCGAGCCAGGTCTGCAGGAACAGGGAGGCGGCGACCATGTCGACCTTGCCGCGCATCGACTTCTCGTTCATCCCCTCCTCATGCAATATACGCTTCGCCTCGGCGGAGGAGAGCCGCTCGTCGGCAAACTCCAGAGGAACACCGCAGCTATCTGCGACCTTCCTGGCGATCTGGACGACGCGGCGCGCCTGCGGGCCCTCCTCCCCCCGAAGCGTCATCGGCTTGCCGCAGACGAGGACGTCGGGCTCGTAGTCCTCGAGCACCCGCCGCCAGCGCGGCGCGCCCGCGAGGACCTCCGAGGCGGGAAGGACGCACACGGGCATTGCGATGGTGCCCGTGGCGTCGCTCGCTGCGACGCCGATCCGCTTCTGGCCTATGTCCAGCGCGACGACCCGCATGCGCCCTCCCCTCGTCCCCTCGCGACCTGCGCTACGCCTCGACGAGCTGGCGCGCGAGGGCCAGGGCGTCGTCGATGCCGGAGGCGTCCTTGCCGCCCGCCTGGGCCATGTTCGGCCTGCCGCCTCCCCTGCCGCCGACCTTGCCGGCGATGCCGGAGACCACCTTGCCGGCGTCGAAGCCGGAGGCGACCGCCTCGTCGGTGCCGGCGGCGAGCAGCGACACCTTGTCGTCCTTCGCCGAGGCGACGACGCAGGCGCAGGGTGCGCCGAGCTGCTCGCGCACCGTGTCCCAGACGTTGCGCAGCTCCTTGCCGCCGAGACCGTCCACGCGGGCGACGACGAGCCTGTAGGCACCGAGGTCGGTCGCGGAGGCCACGGCGTCCGTAACGGCGTTGGAGGAGCCGCCGGTGAGGGCCGCCTCAGCCTTCCTCTGGGCCTCCTTGAGCTCCTCCTGGAGCTGGCGCACGCGGGCGGCGACGTCGACCGGGCGGCACTTGAGCTCGGAGGCGACCTCGTCCATCTGCGCCAGGCGCTCGTCGAGGTACTCGATGGCGCCCATGGAGGTCACGGCCTCGATGCGGCGGGCGTTGGAGCCGACCGACCCCTCCGAGACGATCTTGAAGAGGCCGATCTCGGCGGTGTTCCTGACGTGGGTGCCGCCGCAGAACTCGCGGCTGAAGGGGAGCGCCTCCTCGCCGACCGAGACGACGCGCACGACGTCGCCGTACTTCTCGCCGAACAGGGCGGTCGCGCCCATCTCCTTCGCCTCGTCGATGCCGCACTCCACCGTGACGACGGGCTTGGCGGCGAAGATCTCGGCGTTGACCATGCCCTCGACGCGCGCGACCTCGTCTGCGGTCATCGCCTCGAAGTGCGTGAAGTCGAAGCGCAGCCTGTCGGGCGCGACGAGGGAGCCCGCCTGGCTTACGTGGTCGCCCAGGACCCTCTTGAGGGCGGCGTCGAGCAGGTGGGTCGCGGTGTGGTTGCGACGGACGAGCTCGCGGCGGCCGTGGTCGACGGTCGCGGTCGCGATCTCGCCGAGCAGCATCTCGCCGGTCTCCATGACCCCGACGTGCGCCACGAGGTTCTCGTGGTGCTTGGTGTCGCGCACGCGGCAGACGCCGGAGAGGGTCTCGACCGTGCCGGTGTCGCCCACCTGGCCGCCCATCTCGCCGTAGAAGGACGTCTTGTCGAGGACGATCTCCACCTCGTCGCCCTGCTTCACGTGGTCGACCTCCTGGCCGTCCTTGACGATGGCCAGGACCTTGCAGCCGCGCGCGCGGTCGCGCTCGTAGCCCTTGAACTCGGTCTCGGGGAGCCTGTCGTTGAGCTGGGTCCAGACGTCGTTGAAGGAGCCCCAGGCGTCGCGGTTGGCGCTCCTACGGGCGCGCTCGCGCTGCTCGTCCATGGCGGCGTCGAAGGCGGCCATGTCGACGCCGTGTCCCGCGGCCTCGGCGATCTCGCGGGTGAGGTCGATGGGGAAGCCATAGGTGTCGTGCAGCTTGAAGGCCGTGGCACCAGGCAGCGCCTCGCCCTCGCCGAGGGCGGAGAGCTCGGCCTTGAGGCTCTCCTCGCCCGCGTCGAGCGTCTGCGTGAAGCGGCCCTCCTCGGCCGAGACGATGCCGTCGATGAGCGCGGCGTTCTCCGTGAGCTCGGGGTAGACGTCGCCCATGAGCCTCGTGACCTCGTGCGCGTAGGTGGTGAGGAAGGCACCCTCGATGCCCATGAGGCGGCCGTGGTAGACGGCGCGGCGCAGCAGGCGGCGCAGGACGTAGCCGCGGCCCTCGTTGGAGGGCAGGATGCCGTCGGCGATCATGAAGGTCACCGCGCGCGAGTGGTCGGCCACGATGCGCAGGCTCTTGTCCGTGCGCTCGTCTGCGTGGTAGGCGACGTGCGCAAGGTTCTCGCCGAGGCTGATGAGGGTGCGCAGGACGTCGCCCTCGTAGTTGGAGCCCTCGTGCTGCATGATGGCGGCCATGCGCTCGAGGCCCATGCCGGTGTCGATGTTGCGGTGCGGCAGGTCCGGCAGAGAGCCGTCCTCCTGGCGGTCGTACTGGGTGAAGACGAGGTTCCAGAACTCGAGGAAGCGGTCGCCGTCGTCGCCCGGCTTCTCGCCCTCGAACTCCGGGCCCTGGTCGAAGTAGATCTCGGAGCAGGGGCCGCAGGGGCCGGTCGGGCCGGCGGCCCAGAAGTTGTCCTCTGCGCCGAGGCGGGAGATGTGGTCGTAGTCGACGCCCTGGGCGTGCCACAGCTCGATGGCCTCGTCGTCGTCCTCGTAGACGGTCATGTAGAGCCTGTCGACCGGTAGGCCCAGGTGCTCGGGGCTGGTCATGAACTCGAAGGCCCAGGCGATGGCGTCTGCCTTGGAGTAGCCGCCGAATGAGAAGTTGCCGAGCATCTCGAAGAACGAGAGGTGGCGCGAGTCGCCGATGTTGTCGATGTCGTTGGTGCGCAGGCACTTCTGGCAGGAGGTTGCGCCGATCTCGCGCATGGTCTTGGAGCCCTGGTAGTACTCCTTGAACTGGTTCATGCCCGCGTTGGTGAGAAGAAGCGACGGGTCGTCGGGGACGAGCGAGGAGGACGGGTAGAGCCTGCAGCCCTTGCCCTCGAAGAACCTGAGGAAGTCCTCCCTTATCTCCGCGGTGGTCATGGTCTTGTAGTCGGACGTGCTCATTGGTCTCCTCTATCGCTCGTGCCCTTGGGTCGGGACGTGTCCTTTAGCTCCTGCGCGGCAGCGGCCCCCTCCGGGTCCGCCCCCGCCCTACCGATACTAGCGCTCCGGCCGCCCGCTGCCCTCCCGCTCGCGCGGATCCGGCCCGGAGCTGCGGCGATTCCATATCTTATCCGATGCGAGATCTCGTCCCTGAGCGACATCCGCACGCCCTCCGGGCGCGTCGCCGGCTCGACCTGCGGGGCGGACCCCGGGCGGACGAGGAGGGTGTCCTCGAAGAACTTGTCGTCGTCGAGGGCGTCGAAGGACGGCTCGATCGAGCCGTCCTCGCCGTGGAAGGGCGTGGAGCGGAACAGGGCGCCGTCGTAGGAGACGAGCTGGCGGCCGCTGCGCAGCTCGAAGTAGTAGACGAACACGGAGCGGATGGCCGCGGTCAGGGGGATCGCGAGGACCATCCCGAAGACGCCGCCGAGGGCGTTGCCGACCACGATGCCGAGCAGCGAGAGCGCCGGGTGGACGTTCACGGCCGAGCGCATGACCAGGGGCGAGATGACGTTGTCGGTCACGTTCATGGCGACCACGGTGATGACGGCGGTCTCGACGGCGAGCAGCGGGCTCACGAAGAGCGCGAGCAGGGTCGCCATGGCGGCCGAGACCCAGGCCCCGATCACCGGGACGAAGTGGAAGACGCAGATGACGATGCCCATCAGGCCCGCGTAGGGGTGGCCCACGGCCGCCAGGCCGAGGAAGGAGAGCGCCCCGCAGATGAGCGAGGTGAAGAGGATGCTGCGCATGTAGCCGCCCATGGAGCGGCTGAGGACCGCGAGCATGACCGTGAGGCTGTGCTCGTGCCTGGGGCCGGAGACGACCGCCGCGCGGGGCACGCCGTGGCGCTCGAGGGCATTGGTGATGGGGCTGCAGATGAAGCCGATCACGACGCCCACGACGACGAGCTCGACCGCCGGCCACACGAGCCCCAGGACGCGCACGGCCAGGGCCGCCACGACGCAGCAGCCGACCACCGTCCACACGACGAGCGCGCGGCGCCTCCACGCCTCCGCGTCGAGCCCGCGCTTCCCCTCGCCCGTCCTGTCGCCTGCGCCCATCAGACCGCCTTCGCCCGTCTGCCGCGCGAAGGCGCGGCGAAGCCACGGCAGTCGATTGTACCAGCACGGATGCCGCCTCGCAGCAGCTCCACAAGAGGCGTTGGCCGCGCGGGGGCTGGCGGGGCGCCCCGGGGCCGCGCGCTAGCGGTAGGTGCCCTCCGGGTCGATCTTCTCCTGCACCTTCTTGAGGGTGCGCCGCAGGAGCCTCGAGACCTGCACCTGCGAGATGCCCAGGCGCTCGGCGATCTCGACCTGGGTGAGGCCGTCGATGAAGCGCATCTTGATGACCTCCTGCTCGCGCGGGGAGAAGTCCTTGATGGCGTCCTCCAGCACGATGCGGTCGTCCGAGGCGGCGAGGTCCTGGTCGACCGTCGCGTAGCGGTCGATCACGGACGGGGCGTCCTCGTCGTCCGTGCCGCCGCCCTCGAGCGGGACCGAGCTGTAGGCGCTCGAGGACTCCATGGCCTCCAGCACCTCGTCGACGCTCGCGCCCACGCGCTCCGCGATCTCCTCGACCGAGGGCGAGCGCTGCAGCTCGTTGGTCAGCTCGTCGGTGGCCTGGTTGACCTTGGCGGAGAGCTCCTGGAGCCTGCGCGGGACGCGCACCGACCAGCCCTTGTCGCGGAAGTGGCGCTTAATCTCGCCCATGATGGTGGGCGTGGCGTAGGTCGTGAACTCGAGGCCGCGCGAGGGGTCGAAGCGGTCGATGGCCTTGATCAGGCCGATGGTGCCGACCTGGACCAGGTCCTCGAGGGACTCCCCCCTGTTCTTGAACTTGGAGGCGAGGAAGCGCACGAGGTTGAGGTGGTTGACGATGAGCTGCTCGCGCGCCTGCTCGTCGCCCTCCTCCTTGTAGCGGCGGAAGAGCTCGCGGGTGCGGTCCTTGTCCCAGGCCAGCTTGCCGCGCGACCCCCTCCTCAGCTCCCTCCTGGGCTGCATGGCGCTCTGCTTACTCGGCATGCGCTGCGTCCAATCTCTTCTCCACGTGGAGGCGCCTCCCGTCGGGCGTGACCTCGTAGGAGTCGCATACCGCGGAGAGCAGGAGCTCGGCCAGGTCGAGGGACTCGGCCTGCTCGTCGGACTCCTCGCAGGGGCCCTCCCCGAGCGAGAAGTCCATGGAGATGCCCTCGCCCGTCAGGGTGAAGGAGATGTCGCAGGCGGCGGGGCAGGTGGCGCAGGAGAAGACGAAGCCCTCCTCGGCCGCCATGCGCACGTCCTCGACGTCGTCGACGCTCATGCCGCGCACGACCGCCAGGTTGGCCGCCATCATGCGCACGGAGCGCGCGAAGCCCGCCTCGGCCGGCAGGTTCAGCCGGACCGTCTTGTCCTCAGTGAGCTGCTGTTCCATTCCCTACTCCCCCTCGTGGGACCCGTCGGTCGCGCCCTCGGCGCGCGCCGGGCCGTACGTCACGTAGGCCCTCTCGGACGCCTCCGGCGCCGCCGTGGGCTCGCCGGCGCCGGCCTCCGGGGCGGCCGCGCGGCTCGCCTCGCCGGCCTCGGCGGACGTGCCCTCGACCAGGCGCGCGCCCCTGCGCTGGGGCTTGCCCGTGATCTTGCCGACCACGTTGGCGACGCCGGTCGCGGCGCTGTCGGCGACGCGGTTGACCGTGGCCGTCACGTTGGAGGCGGTCCCGCTCACCTCGGAGACGTCCTGCAGGATGTCGTTCAGAGACGCGAGGTCGACCGTGGCGACGTCGACGGCGGTGTTGGCCTTCTCGATGAGGGGCTGCACCTGCTTGACGGCCGGCTGGAGGTCGTCGACCATGCCGTCGGCCTTGCTGATGATGGGCTGGACCTGCGCGATCGCCTCGTTGGCGGAGCGCGTGACCTCCTCCACCGAGCTGCGCGCGCGGCGGATGGTCAGCGCCAGCTCCACCACCGCCCAGATGGCGACCGCTACCAGCACGACGAGAACAACGTGAAGGACGTCCATGTCTGCCCTCTCTCCGAAAGGCGAGGCCCCTCGCCCGAGCTCGAAACCCAACGCTCCCATTCTACCCAAAGGGCGGACGGCCTAGCTGCCTTGCCCCGGCGCCGGCGAGCCGTCCCGGGGCGGCGTGGCGCCGGGGGCGCCCTCGGCGCGGTCGCGCGCGGTCGCCTCGATGCGCCAGGCCTCCCAGCCGCGCGGGCTCGGCCGGAAGAAGGCGCCGCGCGAGAGGCCCTCGGGCAGGTAGTCCTGCTCGACCCACCCGAGCGGGTAGTCGTGCGGGTAGAGGTAGGGGCCGTAGGACTCCGAGCCCGGGCGGTGCCGGTCGCGCAGGTGGCTGGGCACCTCGCGCCTGGGGCCGTGGCGCACCTCGTCGAGGGCCGCGTCGATGCCCGCCTCCGCCGCGTTGGACTTGGGCGCGAGCGCCACGTAGAGCGCCGCCTGCGCCAGGTTGATGCGGCACTCGGGGTAGCCGATGACCTCGGCGGCCCGGAAGGCGGCCTCGGCGACGAGCAGGGCCTGGGGGTCGGCGTTGCCCACGTCCTCCGAGGCCTGGATCATGATCCTGCGGGCGATGAACTTGGGGTCCTCGCCCGCGTCGACCATGCGCGCGAGCCAGTAGAGCACGGCGTCGGGGTCCGAGCCCCTCATGGACTTGATGAAGGCGCTGATGACGTCGTAGTGCATGTCGCCGCCCTTGTCGTAGGCGAGCCCGTGGCGCGGGTTCGCCTCGAGGACGTTCTCGGGCGTGATGGTCGCGGGCGCCTCGGGGGTGGGTCGGGGGCCCTCGGGCGGCTCGGCCATCTGGCTCGCGAGCTCGAGGGAGGTGAGGGCGGCGCGCCCGTCCCCGCCGGAGAGGGTCACGATCTCTGCCAGGGCGTCGTCGGCGAGGCGGAAGGCGCCGCCGAGCCCCTTGGGGCTCTCGACGGCGTGCCGCACGATGGCGCGGATCGAGTCGTCGTCGAGCGGAGCGAGCTCCACGACCCTGGAGCGGCTGATGAGGGCTGAGTTGACCTCGAAGTAGGGGTTCTCGGTCGTCGCGCCCACGAGGATGACGGTCCTGTCCTCGACGGCGTGCAGGAGGGCGTCCTGCTGGGAGCGGTTGAAGCGGTGGATCTCGTCCACGAACAGGATCGTGCGCTGCCCGCTCGAGAGGAGCCTGCCCTCGGCGGCGTCGATCTCGCGCCTGAGGTCCTTGACCGTGCCCGTGACGGCCGAGACCTCGACGAACTCCGCGTGGGTGGAGTTGGCGATGACGTGGGCGAGGGTCGTCTTGCCGGTGCCCGCCGGCCCGTAGAGGATGACGGAGGAGAGGGTGTCGTGCTCGATGGCGCGCCTGAGCCAGGACCCCTCGCCCACGGCCTGCCCCTGGCCCACGTACTCGTCGAGGGTCTCGGGCCGCATGCGCGCCGCGAGCGGCGCCATGGCCATGCGCCTGCGGCGCTCGATGCCGCTGAAGAGGTTGTCCATCCTAGGGCCTCGCCTTGTCGAAGTAGCTCCGGTTGGGGAAGAGCTCGCGCGCCTCCGGGAAGAGCGCCTCGCAGGTGGCGACGAAGTAGTCGTCGGTCATCGCGCTGATGAAGTCGACCACGCACTGGTCGGGGTCGTCCTCCCACGCGTAGGCGCGCCCGTAGGGGGCGAGGTAGCGCGTGAGGGGCTGGATGTGGTGGTCGAAGATCGCCGCGGTCTCGTCGCCCGCCCTGAGGGCGTCCAGCTCGTGCTCGTAGAGCATCTCGAAGAGGCCGCCGACCTGCGGCGCGAAGTCCTCGCTGATCTCCTTGGAGCCGTAGATCTTATCGTAGTTCTCGCGCTTGGCCCGCGAGAGCTCGGCGAAGCCCTCCTCGCTCATGCGGACCTCGCCGGTGCCCACGCTCGCCTCCACCACGTCCGCGACGAAGGCCGAGAGCGCCCAGGCGTTGTAGGAGCCGCCGAGCCCGTCGTCGAAGGCGTCGGGTGCGACCAGGTGGGCGCGAATCGCGTCCTGGCGGTCCTTGCCCACGTAGGCGATGATGTCGGAGACGCGCACCACGCAGCCCTCGAGCGTCATGGGGCGAAGCCGCCTGATGGCGTCTCTGCCCTCGCGCCAGCAGCGCTCCATCCCCTCGTCGAACTCGGCGAACCCCGCCAGCCCGCTCGTCGTGAAGCGCTGCTGCTCGAACTCGCCGTTGTGGCAGGCCACGCCGTCGAGCGTCTGCAGGGTCAGGTTCCTGCCGTAGAGCACGTCCAGCACGCGGACGCTCTGCAGGTTGTGGAAGAACCAGCGGCCGGTGCGGGCGTGCAGCACGTCGTTCAGGTAGCGCTCCCCCGTGTGGCCGAAGGGCGTGTGGCCGATGTCGTGGCCGAGCGCGATCGCCTCTATGAGGTCGAGGTTGAGCCCGAGCGCGCGGCCGATGTCTCGCGCGACGCGGCCGACCAGCTGCTCGTGCAGGCCACGGCGGGCGAGGTCGTCGTCGGCGCGGAAGGAGAAGACCTGGGTCTTGCCGTTGAGCCTGTTGTAGGCCGGCATGTGGAGGATCTTCTCGCAGTCGCGCAGGAAGGCGGGCCTGAGCACGGTGTCGCGGTCGCGATCGCGCGCGTCGCGCCTGACGGCCGCCGCGTCCGGCGTGGCGAGGGCACAGAGGCGGCGCGACCCCACGTTGGCGCGCACCGCGCGCTCGGCCTCGGGGCTCAGCCGCCCGGTGAGCCCGGGGGCCATCCTGTTCGTCCTGGCTTCCATAGCCCTCCTCAGGTCGCGTTCGAGAGGACCCTACAGACTAGCACTCCCCCGGCGGCACGCGGCGCGGGCGGACGGCGGGCGCCTACGCGCCCCCGGCCTCGCCCGGCTCCCTGGGGCCGCGGCTCACGAAGGCGGAGAGGGAGGCGTCGAGCACGGAGAAGCCCAGCCTCCTGTGGAGCCTCACCGACCCCTTGTTGTAGGGGTAGACCTCCGTCCAGGGCGCCTGGCCAGCCGCGAGGAAGGCGTTGGCCTTCGTCGCCTCGAGCGCGGCGCCCCAGCCCGCCTTGCGGTGCCCGGGGAAGACCTCGAGCATGCCGATGGAGCCCTCCTCGTGCTCGCCCACGAAGCCCACGAGCTCCCCTCCCTCGAAGGCCCCGAGGAAGCGTCCGCCCTCGAGGGCGCGGGCGAGACGCCCCTCGTCGAGGAAGCGCGCGAAGGAGTAGCGGCGCACCACGTCGCGCTCGAAGGTGGCGTCGAGCGGCCTGACCCCGGCCGCGAGGGCGGGGTCCACCGGGATCGGCGCGGGGCCGCCGTAGGTGACGATGTGGTAGGGCTCCACGAGGTCGAGGCCCAGGACCTCCCGCACGTCCTCCGCCAGCCCCTCGCCCAGGGCGTCGACGAGGGTCGGCTCGCACAGCTCCCCCATCACGAGGCGCCCCAGGGCGCGGTCGGGCGAGAAGAGCATCTGGTCGCCGTTCGCGGCGCGAACGAGCAGGCAGCCGGGCTCCGCGAAGAGGACCTCGCCCGCGCCGCGGCGCAGCAGCTCCGCCATGGGGAAGGACTCGGGGGCCGCGCCCCCGAGCAGGGAGAGCGCCCGGCGGCGGCGCCCCTCCGGCGGAAGCCCCACGAGCTCCTCGGCGCGCATCCTGACGAAGAGGCGGCCGGCGAGCTGCTCGTGGCCGGCCGGCGTCGGGTGGTCCGCGTCGGCCGCGACGTGCGCGTCGTCGTGCGCGAGCAGGCGCTGCCCGTCCGCGACGCGCATCTCGGGGTGCTGCGCCGCCGCGTCCCGGATGATGGAGGGCACCCGCGCGTAGCAGCTCCCCCGCCGCACGGGCGACTTGAGCTCGTCGTGCCAGATGGGCGTCAGGACCCAGGTGGGGACCTCGGGCCACTCGCGCGCGACCTCGTCGAGGTAGGTCCCCACCTCGCGGCGGGTGCGCGCCTCGGCGCAGGGCCCGAAGCGGTAGTTGGTGCCGAAGGCGACCACGACGAGCTCGGGCGAGACGCTCGCGCCGAGCCCCACGCAGGTGCCGTCCTGGAAGACCTGGCCGTAGACGGACTGGTTCACGAGGTCGAGCCCGAGTCGCTGTGCGAGGAGCGCCGGCCAGGTGCGCGCGGGGTCGTCGGCGAAGAAGCCCTGCGGGATGGAGTCGCCGAGCACGAGGAGGCTCCCCTCCCCCTCCACCGGCTCGATGGCGGAGCCGTCGGCCCAGACCCTCGAGACCTCGCAGCCGCGCAGGCAGGGCAGCCAGACCGTCACCTCGCGGACCCTGCCGAAGCCGGGCAGCGGGACCATCCCCGGGCCGGGGGCCTCCCCCTCGTCCTCCAGGTCGAACACGACCAGGGAGCACCCCTCGGAGGCGGGCACGCCGCAGATCCCGGAGGCGAGGGGCTTCGGCATCACGGGGCCCAGGTGCCGGCCGTCCACGTCGCAGGAGACGCCGTCGTGCGGCAGCCTCCCCGTGCCGGAGTCGATGGCCCCGAGCTGCGCCGCGGTGTCGCGCGGCTCGGGGTCGAGGCGCACCGCGAGCGCGACCTCGGTCGCATCCGTCCTGAACCTGAGGCGCACGCCGGAGGTGGCCCTGGCCATGCGCTTGTAGACGCCGGGGCGCCAGGCCATGCAGCTGCCCAGCATCCGCATCTGGGCGGGCGTGAAGCGCTCGGGGCGCACCCAGCCGCCCGCGCCCTCCGAGACGCCGACGCAGCCGTGCAGGAAGTCGGCGGCGGGCACCTCGAGCAGGGACCCGCGCGCGCGGGCGTCGAGCACCATGCGTGCCATGCCCAAGGCGCTACGCCTCGTCCGCGAGGACCTTGCCGCCCTCGACGACGACCTGCCTGTAGTCGAAGCCCTCCCCCAGGACGGAGCCCAGCGTCTGCCTGTAGTCCCAGGTGAAGAAGCCCGCGCCGCCGAGCGCGGACATGACCTCGTTGACCCTCTTGAGGAGGTCCGCGCTGCCCTTCCGCACGCCGGCCGCGCACAGCCGCCAGCCGCCGACGCCAGGCTCTCCCGCGACGTAGCCGGAGCGGCCGGAGACCCAATCGGTCGCGAAGAGGAAGTCCGCGAGGAGGGCGTCGCCCTCGCCCGCCTCCAGGGCGCGGGTGGCGTCGGCGTAGCTCCCCACGAGCCTCTGGCCCACCTCCGGCGTCGCGGCAAGGACGGCCGCCGCCTCCGAGCCCTCGCAGGCTATGACGGTCCTGCCCGCGGCCTCCGAGAGGTCGGCGAGGGGGGCGTCGGCCCTGGAGACGAGGCAGTGCGTAGTGCGCAGGTAGGGCACCGTGAGGTCCACGACGGCCGAGGTCGCCTCGGTCACCGGCAGCATGGCGACAACGACGTCGGCCTCGCCGGCAACGAGCGCGTCGGTCCTGCCCGCCGGGTCGCAGGCGACGTAGTTGGCGACGGTGCCCAGCTCCTGGGCGAGCCTGCCGGCGAAGAAGACGTCGTAGCCCCCGTAGTTCCCGAGCGAGTTGACGTATCCGAGGGGCGCGGCGTCGGAGAGGACCGCGACGTCGAGCCTGCCGGAGGCCTTGATCTGGTCGAGGGTGCGCCCGTCGGCGGAGCCCGCGTCCCGGGCGCCCGTCTCCCACCTGGTTCCGCGCGCGGAGCAGCCCGCGAGCGCCATGGCCGCGGCCGCCAGCCCCGCGCCCCCGACGAAGGAGCGCCTGCTGACGCTCGGCCCCCAGGCGCGCGTGCCGGCGCCCCGGTCTGTCTGCTTTCCCATGAGCCGTCCTTAGAGTCTCGCGTCTTCCTCGCCCACGGCGCCGGCGCCGCCTGCGCCCGGCGCCCCGTCGGCCGCCTCGCGGACGACGCGGTACGCCTCCACGAGGTCCGGCAGCCGCCAGCGCGCGTTGGCCGGGCTCGTCGAGGGGAGGCAGGTCGCCCCCATCCCCACCTCGGGCTCCACGTAGCGGCGGTAGAGCCTGAAGGCCGCGGTGCCCGTGCAGAAGATGCGCCTGATAGGTGCGACCTCAAGTATACGCGAGAGGTCGTTGGGCACGGGGTCCTCTATCGAGGAGTCCGACGCCCCCGTGATGGTGCAGGCGAGAAGGACGTCGTCGAGCGCGAGGCGGTGCCTCAGGCACAGCTCGCGCTTCCCGGGGACGTCCGGCGGAACCTCCTCGTCCCACAGCGCGGCGACGACGCGCCAGAAGCGGTTCTGCGGGTTGCCGTAGTGGTAGCCCCGCTCGCGCGACCTGGGGCTCGGCATGGTGCCAAGGAGGAGGACGCGGCTCTCGGGGCCCACGACCGGCGGCAGCGGGTGCACCACCCGCTCGGGCGTGGCGTGCGCGCGCCCGGCCGCGCCGGCGCGCGCGTCTCCGCGGGCCACCCTACTCGCCCTCCTCCACGGCGGCGTAGAACTCGCGCTCGTCGTCCAGGCGCAGCATGAGGACCCTCCCCCAGCCGGCGCCGCCCGCCGCCCCGCAGTCGATGGCCCAGCGGTCGGCCACGCCGCCCGTCGCCTCCGAGGCGCCGACGCGCATCATCTGGCAGAGGCCCTCCTCGTTGCGCGCCGGCCTGTCGAAGGAGTCCGCTATCGGCTCGACGTAGGGCACCGGCGTGTGGCCGGCGACGACGATGGGCCCTTTGCCCTCGGCGTCCAGGAAGCCGGTCGGCGCGCCCCAGAACTCCTCGCGGATCCACAGCACGTCCTCCACCGACTGGCGCTCGAGCAGGCCGTCCAGGGCCGCGTCGTCCCAGTCGGTCTCGGCCGAGAAGTCCAGCGGGCGCAGGCCCGCGTGCACGAGGACGAAGCTGCGCCCGCCGGCGTTCACGTGCGCCGCCGTGGGGAGGTCGAGCGCCCACTCGAGGAGGTCGAGCTCCTCGTCGTGGGGCAGCCGGTCCAGGCCCTCCATCGTGGTGCCGCCGCCGTTGATGGCCCAGTTGACGGCCGCCGCCTGGTCCTCCTCCCCGTGGAGGAGGAAGTCCCTCATGAGGTCCTCGTGGTTGCCCATGAGGACGTGGGCGCCGGGGAGGTCGCGGCAGGTCCTCATGACCGAGACCGGGTCGGGGCCGCGGTCGATCATGTCGCCGAGGACCCAGACCTGGTCGTCGGCGCCCGGGGAGACGTCCTCGAGCAGGCGCTCGAACGTCTTGAAGTGGCCGTGGATGTCGGAGACTACGTAGGTCGCCATGCATACCTCCCATCCGAAACAAAATACCCGACTTGTTTTTGCCGCACAAGCGCGTCACAAGGCTTGCACCGCGGCGGTGCCGCTGCTCCGAGCGCTCGTCGCACGACGCCGCGCCTCGCGCCCTACCTCGAGCGGCGCAGCCCCCGGATCCTGGCGCGGGCGCGCGCGAGCCTCCAGGGCGCGGGCGAGCCCACCTCCACGACGCGCCCGACGTGCGCGCCCCCATCGCCGGCGCGGCGCACCTTGAGCGCCACCTCGTCCATCGTCGGCTCGAAGCGCCCCTTGGCGAGGCGGCACTCCCATACCACCAGGACGGTCCAGCCGGCGGAGGCGAGGCTGTTCGCGTCGCGCACGTCGCGCGCGCGGTTGCGGGCGAACTTCTGGCGCCAGAACTCCACGTTGCTCTTGGGGAGGGCCATCTGGCACCACGCGCAGTGGTGCCAGTAGCAGCCGTTCACGAAGATGGCGAGCCTGCGCCCCGGGTAGCAGACGTCCGGGCGGCCCGGCGCCTTCTTCCAGTGCAGCCGGTAGCCGGGAAGGCCCCTCTCGCGAAGGGCCTGCCTCACCCTGAGCTCCGGCTTGGTGTCCTCGCTCCGGTTGGCCTGCATCACGTGGCGCGTGGCGAGGCTCACCCCGGTCGCGGCCGCCTCCGCGGACCTGGCCGCGGGCCCCTCCGAGGTCACCGCCCTAGACCTCGAGGCTCTCTATGTCGGAGACCACGTCTGCCGGCGTGAAGTGGTAGATGTGGTAGAACTCCTCGGTCGGCACGCGGTCGAGGAACTCCTTCCGGCCGCCGTAGCACAGCACCCTCAGGTGGGAGGCGCCGAAGTAGCGGCACACCTTCTCGCCGAAGCCGCCGCACAGGATGCCCGGCTCGAGCGTCACCACGATGTCGTGGCCGGTCTCGAGGGAGTCGAGCAGGGGCTCGTCGAAGCTCGAGTAGTTGAGCGCCTCCACGACCGTGGGGCGTATCCCGTCGCGCTCGTCCAGCAGGTCGGCGACCTGGAGGGCCATCTCCACCGTCGCGCCGATGCTCAGGATGCAGATCCTGCCGCCCGGGCGCACGAGGTGCCAGCCCCCGGGCCGGGCCGGGTCGAAGCCGCACGCGCCCTCGCCCTCGAGGACCTTCTCGGGCACGCGGATGACCACGGGGCGCTCCGTCTGGTCGATCGACCAGTCGAGCATGGCGAGGTACTCCTGGCGCGTCGCGGGGGCCAGGCAGGTGAGGCCGGGGATGTTGCCCGTGGTTATGAGGTCGGTCGTGCCGGAGTGGGTCGCGTCGATGTCGTAGAAGCCCGCGCCGAAGACGAGGACCGTCGCGGGGCAGCGGTTGAGCGCGAGCTCGAGCATGAGCTGGTCGTAGGCGCGCTGCAGGAAGGTCGCCATCACGTAGAAGACCGGCTTGGCCCCGCCGCGCGCGCAGCCGGCGGCGAACGCCACGGCGTGCGGCTCGGTGATCCCGGTGTCCACGAACTGCTCGCCCGAGAGGGCCCGGAACTCCGGCGTGAGCCCCACGCCGCCCGGCGCGCCGGCGTTGATGGCCACCACCGAGGGGTCCGCGGCCATCTTGATGCTCATGAAGTCCCGGGTGATCTGCTGGTAGGTGTCGCAGACCTCGCGGGAGGCGCGCTCGGCCGCGGAGGCGACGGAGTGGGAGGCCTCCTTGTTCTGCTCCGCCCAGGGAAGCCCCTTGCCCTTGAGGGTGTGGATGTGGACCACGACGGGGTGGTCTATGTCCTTGACCTCGCTGAAGGCGCTCACGAGCGCGCCCACGTCGTTGCCCTGCTCGACGTAGCGGTAGTCGAGGCCGAGGTCGCGGAAGATGTTGCGCTCGGAGGTGCCGCCGCTCTCGCGCAGCTCGCGCAGGCCCTCGTAGATGCCGCCGGAGTTGGGGGCGATCGACATCTCGTTGTCGTTGAAGACGACGATCAGGTTGGTGCCCACGACGGCCGCGTTGTCGAGGCCCTCGAACGCCTCGCCGCCGGAGAGGGCGCCGTCGCCGAGCAGGCAGATCACGTTGTGGCTCTGGCCGAGCAGGTCGCGCGCCTTGGCGAGGCCCACGGCGAGGCTCACGCCCTGGGAGGTGTGGCCGCAGCGGAAGAGGTCGTAGGGGCTCTCCTGCGGGTTGGTGAAGCCGGAGCACTCGCCGTAGTGCGCCGGGTCGGTGAAGGGGGCCCTGCGCCCGGTGAGCATCTTGTGCGTGTAGCACTGGTGGGACACGTCGAAGACGATCTTGTCGCGCGGCGCGTCGAAGACGTAGTGGAGCGCGATCGTGGCCTCCACGACCGCGAGGTTGGAGCCCATGTGGCCGCCGGTCACGCCGACGCTCTCGATGATCGCCGCGCGGCACTCCTCGGCAAGCTCGCCGAGCTCCGAGGTCGAGAGGCCCTTCAGGTCCCGAGGACTGTCGATGCGCTCCAGATACCCGCCCATGTTCCCGCTCTACCCCCTGGCTCCTCGTTTGGGGACTGGGCACGCCAGCCCGGACCGGCACGTCGCCGCCGGCCTAGGGGCCGGGGTGGCACGTAACATATCATCTTACGCGAAAGGGCAGGCTCGTGTCAGACGCGGCGCGCGCCCTACCGTTCGCGGAGGGGCCGGGACGCTACTCTACGGGCTCGCCGGAGAAGTCGAGGCCGTGCGTGATCCGGCGCGCCACCCCCTCGTCCGCGCCGTCCGCGAGCAGCTCCGCCACCGAGAAGGTCACCCTGCCGAGGGCCTCCTCGTAGAGGTCCCAGAACGAGGCGCAGGAGCGCTCGCCGGTGAAGGGGTCCTCCCACGGGAGGTGCGCCCGGTTGTCGAAGTCGCTCGTCGCCTCGGGGCGCACGCGGTGCGCCATGGCGCGGTAGAGCGAGTAGCGCCTCGTCGAGAACACGCGCTCGAGCGTGCCAGCGAGGTCGAGCTTGAGCGCGTCGGGGGCGAAGAAGGCGCGCTGGGCGACGCGGAAGCACTCGACCGCGTGCGGGTAGGCGTGGGCGGCCTCCTCCACGGCGACGCCCGCGAGCTCCGCGACCTGCTGCGCGAAGAGGCGGCCGACGCGCGTGAGCACCCGGTCGCTCGCGGCCAGGACGTGCTCGTAGGGGCGGTAGGTGAGGATGGTCTGGTGGCGCTTGGCGAAGAGCACCATCTCGTCGAGGTCGCGCTCGACCTCGGCGTGCACCTGCCCGGCGGCGGAGCGGTCGAGCCCCTCCACGCCGGCCGAGGTGAGGCCGCGCTCCCAGAAGTAGACGAGCGGGTGCATCGTGGAGTCCAGCAGGTAGTGGCAGAGGAAGCCCGCCACGTAGGCGCGCGCGACGTCGTCGTCGCCCGCGTAGGGGTCGCGCGCCGCGCCCGCCAGCGAGGCCAGCACCCGGGAGGGGTGCTCGTGGTGCAGGCGGTTGCCCACCTCCTTGTAGGGGCGGCTCCCGATGGGGTCGAGCACGAGGTAGAAGAAGGGGTCCGGCCCCTGGTTGCCCAGGAGGAAGGCGTCCCTCTCGTCCGGCGTCGAGAGCTCGACGGCGCCGAGGGCGGCGCCGAAGGCGTCCTGTCCAAAGAAGTCGTGGGTCATGACCGCAGGCATTTTTCAGCTCCTTCGTCTCTTTCCCGGCCAGCCGGCGCCCTCCGCGCGGGCCGGGCCGCACAGAGCGTAGCGTAGCGCAAGCGCCCCCAGGCCGCAGCGCGCCCCACGCCGACGGCACCTTACGCTCAGATTACTCGTGGCTGATAATGTCCTAGGTCCGACAGGGCTAGCATGAGCTGTCGCCATTTCGCGCTAAGCGGCGCCAGCCACCGCGGGGCCACGCGCCCGCGGAAGGCGCCCCCGAGGAGAGGGACGGTGGTTCGCATGGCAAGGGGCGGGCTGGACAAGGCCGAGAAGAGCTGGGTCCTGTACGACGTCGGCAACAGCGCGCTCGTGCTGCTCGCCTCGAGCGTCATCCCCATCTACTTCAAGTCTCTCGCGGACGGGCCGGCACTCGTGGCGTGGAGCTACGCGGAGACGGTGGCCTCGCTGATCATCGCCCTGCTCATGCCCATCCTCGGCAGCATGGCGGACATGCAGGGCATGAAGAAGCGCTTCGTGCTCGGCTGCGTGCTCACCGGCGCCGTGGCGACCGTGGCCATGGGCTTCCCCACCGCGCCGATGGTCTTCCTCGTCGTCTACGTCGTCTCCTCGGTGATGCTCAACACCTCGATGGTGTTCTACGACGCCCTGCTCGTGGACGCCACGACCGACGAGCGGATGGACGAGGTCTCGAGCCAGGGCTACGCCTGGGGCTACGTAGGCTCCACGATCCCCTTCGTCGCCTGCCTCGCGATCATCCTGCTGCGCCCCCTCGGCATCTCCATGCAGACGGCCATGCAGCTGTCCTTCGCGATAACCGCCGCCTGGTGGGTGGCCTTCACCGTGCCCCTGCTCAAGAACGTGAGGCAGACCCACTACAAGCCGCGCGAGGACCACGCCGTCTCCCGCGCGGTCCGGGGCATCGGCGCCACCGCCCGCAGGATCTGGGCCGACCGCACCATGCGCTACTACGTCATCGCGTACTTCTTCTACATCGACGGCGTGCACACCATCATCAAGCTCTCGACCAGCTACGGCTCCGACCTTGGCATCGACGGCACCCAACTCGTGCTGGCGCTGCTCGTGACCCAGTTCGTCGCCTTCCCCTCCGCCATCGCCTACGGCAAGATGGGGTCGCGCTTCGGCACCAAGCGGATGCTGCTCGTGGGCATCGTCGGCTACACCTTCATCACCCTGTTCGCGGCCTTCTTCCTCAGGACCGCCGCGGAGTTCTGGTTCCTCGCCATCATGGTGGGCCTCTTCCAGGGCGGCATCCAGGCGCTCTCGCGCTCGATGTTCGGCAAGCTCTGCCCCAAGGACCACGCCAACGAGTACTTCGGCTTCTTCGACATCTTCGGCAAGTACGCCGCCATCATGGGCACCTTCATCGTCGCGACCATGACGCAGCTCACCGGCTCCGGCTCGCTCGGCGTCTTCTCCGTCGTCGTGCTGTTCGTCGTCGGCTTCGCCGTCATGTGGCGCGTCCCGGAGCGCGGCGCCGCCGAGGCGGAGGTCGAGGGCGCCTAGCGGAGAAGGACGCGGGCTTGCGACCCCACCCGGAGCGCCGTACGGGCGGGCCTGTCTAGTCCAGGATCTCCAGGTGCTTCATCGAGATGTCGACGATGCCCGAGCTGTGCGTCAGCGCGCCCGAGGAGATGATGTCGACGTCGAGGTCGGCCAGCTGCGCCACGTTCTCCTCGCTCACGTTGCCCGAGATCTCGCAGAGGGCGCGGTGGTCGATCAGCCGGATGGACTCGCGCATGTCGTCGCGGCTCATGTTGTCGAGCATGATCACGTCCGCGCCGGCCTCGACGGCCTCGCGCACCATCTCGATCGTCTCGCACTCGACCTCGATCTTGCACATGAAGGAGACGCGCATGCGCGCCGCCGCGATCGCGGGCTTGACGCCGCCGGCGGCGTTGATGTGGTTGTCCTTGAGGAGCACCGCGTCGGAGAGGCCGGTGCGGTGGTTGCCGCCCCCGCCGATGCGCACGGCCGCCTTGTCGAAGACGCGCATGCCCGGCGTGGTCTTGCGCGTGTCGACGAGCCTGGCGTGCGAGCCGGCGGCGGCGAGGAGGTCCACCATGCGCCGCGTGTAGGTCGCCACGCCGCTCATGTGCTGCAGGTAGTTGAGAGCCGTCCGCTCCCCCGCCAGCAGGATGCGCACGTCCCCCTCGACGGAGGCGAGCAGCTGGCCGGCGTGGATGCGGTCGCCGTCGCGCACGAGCGAGGTGACCACCGTGGTGGGGTCGAGGATCTCGAAGACGTGGGTGAAGACCGCGAGGCCGGCGATCACGCCGTCCTGCTTGGCGATCACCTCCACGCGCGCGTGCTTGCGCTCGGAGATGACCGCGTCGGTGGAGACGTCGCCGGAGGGCATGTCCTCCTGCAGGGCGTAGCGGATGTGCTGCTCGGTCGCCACGTTCAGGACCGAGGGGTCCATCGTGGGGCGCATGTCCTTGGTGTGCTCGATGATGATCCGCTCGGCCGCGCGCCGCGCGAACACGAGGCACTCGAGCAGCGAGTTGCTCGCCAGGCGGTTCCTGCCGTGGACGCCGGTGCAGGCGGTCTCGCCGACGGCGAAGAGGCGCGACATCGTGGTCTCGGCGTTGGTGTTCACGTGGATGCCGCCCATGAAGTAGTGCTGGGCGGGCACGACGGGGATGGGCTCGGAGAGGATGTCGTAGCCCTGCGCGAGGCAGTACTCGTAGATGTGCTTGAAGTGCGTCTTGATGGTGGACGGCTTGATCCTCTCGAAGGAGAGCCACACGTGCTTGCTTCCCTCGCGCTTCATCTCGGCGAGGATCGCCTGGGCCACCACGTCGCGCGGCTGCAGCTCGTCGCAGAAGCGCTCGCCCTTGGAGTTGAGCAGGACCGCGCCCTCGCCGCGGGCGCTCTCCGAGATGAGGAACGCCCGGCCCGGCTCGCTCGAGTAGAGGCTCGTGGGGTGGATCTGCACGTAGTCCATGTGCTCGAGCGCCACGCCGTGCTTGGCGGCGACGCGGCAGCCGTCGCCCGTGAGGATCGGGAAGTTGGTGGAGTGCTCGAAGCAGCCGCCGATGCCGCCCGTGGCGAGGACCGTGAAGCGCGAGTAGATCTCGTAGGTCTCGTCCGCGTTGTCGTGGTCCTCGGCGCGGATGCCCGTGCAGACCTTCTGGTCGCCCTTGCCCTGGTCGACGAGGATGTCCACCATCTCGGTGTTCTCGTAGATCTCCACGTTTCGGCAGGCGCGCACCTGCAGCAGCAGGGTCTCGGTGATCTCTCGGCCGGTGATGTCCTCGTGGAAGAGGATGCGCGGGCGCGAGTGGGCGCCCTCGCGCGTGTAGGCGAGCTCGCCGGAGGGCGTGCGGTTGAAGCGGACGCCGTAGCTGATCAGGTCGTTGATGATGGTGCGCGAGCTGCGGATGAGGATGTCGACGCTCTCGGGGCGGTTCTCGTAGTGGCCCGCCCTCATCGTGTCCTCGTAGAAGGAGTCGTAGTCGCCCTTGTCGCGCAGGACCGAGATGCCGCCCTGGGCGAGCATGGAGTCGCAGGTCTGGATGTCGCCCTTGGCAAGCATCACGATCTTGTAGTTGCGCGGCAGCTTGAGCGCGGTGTAGAGGCCGGCCGCCCCGCACCCCGCGATGACCACGTCGCACTGAAGCCTCTTCATGAGAGCCCCTCCCCGGCCCCGTCGCGCCGGGCCCCGCGTCGCCCCCCAGGCCGCCGGGGCGTGGGCGACCCCGCCCTAGCGGGCGAGCTCGAGCATGCGGTCGAGCGCCCGCCGCGCGCCGGCGGCGAAGCGTTCGTCCACGTCCGTCTCGCCCGTGCCGTCGCGCAGGCAGGCGAGGACCTTCTCGCCCGTGACCTTCGCCATGTTGGGGCAGACGGGCGTCGTGCGCGGGAAGTAGTAGCGCTTGCGGCCCGCCTGGCCCGTCGCGGCGAGGCGCAGGTCGATCTCGTGGTGGACGCCGTGCACGGTGCAGATGACGTACTCCTCCTCCGCGCCGGAGACCACCCGCTCGATGATGCCCGAGGTGGAGCCCACGTAGTCCGCGGCGTCCACCACCCACGTGGCGCACTCGGGGTGGGCGCAGACGACGGCCGCCGGATGTGCGCGCTTGAGCTCCTCCACCTCGGCGAGCTCGATCGCCTCGTGCGTGACGCAGGAGCCGTCGTTCAAGATCACGTTCTTGGAGGGCACCTGGCCGGCAACGTAGTGGCCGAGGTGCATGTCGGGGATGAAGAGCACGTTGCCCTCCGGCAGGCGCCCCACGATCCTCGCCGCGTTGGAGGAGGTCACGCAGACGTCCGAGAGGGCCTTCATCTCGGTCGTGGAGTTGACGTAGCAGACGACCGCGAGGTCCTCCCCGTAGCGCTCGCGGGCCTCCTCGACCGTGGACCTCCTCGCCATGTGCGCCATGGGGCAGCCCGCCGTGACGTCCGGCATGAGCACGCGCTTCTCGGGCGAGAGGAGCTTGGCGCTCTCCGCCATGAACCGCACGCCGGCGAAGACGAGGGTCGCGCACGAGAGCTCCTTGGCCTTGCGCGCGAGGTAGAAGGAGTCCCCCACGAAGTCCGCGAGGTCCTGGGCGTCGTCCTCCACGTAGTAGTGGGCGAGGATTACCGCGTCCTGCTCGCGCTTGAGGCGCTCGACCTCCGCGCGCATAGAGTCTGTGACCATGAGTCCCCCGACAGGCCAAGTCCCGACACTTCGACACCGAGCATAGCACGTGTCGGGGCCCCGAGGCCCCCGGGCGGACGGCCTCGGGGGCGCTCGGGAGCGGGGCCCGGAGAGGCTCCGGGCTAGCCCGCGAGCTCGGCGAGGAGGTCGCCGAGGGCGTCTGCCATCTCGTCGACCTCGGCCTCGCCGACCACGAGGGACGGCAGGAACCGGAGGATCGAGTCGCCGATGTGGTTGAGGACGAGCCCCCGCCTGAGGCCCTCCTCCACCGCCTCGGACGCGACCGGCGCGTCGAGCTGGGCGCCGCGCAGGAGGCCGTGGCCGCGCACCTCGCTCACGTGGGGGAGGCCCTCCAGGCGGCGCGCCAGGTGCTCGCCGCAGGCGATCACGTGCTCGCCCACGCCCTCGTCCACGAGCGCCTCCACGCACGCGCGGCCGACGGCCGCCGCCAGCGCGTTGCCGCCGAAGGTCGAGCCGTGGTCGCCCGGCCCCAGGAGGTCGGCCGCCTCGCCCTTGGCCGCGAACGCGCCCATGGGGAAGCCGCCGCCGATGCCCTTGGCCATGGTCACGACGTCCGGCTCGATGCCCGCCAGCTGGTAGGAGAAGGGCGCGCCGCAGCGGAAGAAGCCCGTCTGCACCTCGTCCACCACGAGCAGCAGCCCCCGCTCCCGGCACGCCTCGGCGACCCCGCGCAGGTAGCCCGCGTCCGCGGGCCACACGCCGCCCTCGCCCTGCACGCACTCGAGCATGACCGCGCAGAAGGGGCCGCACTCGCCCGGCTCGTCGAGGCGCGCCTCGACCGCCGCGAGGTCGTTCAGGGGCACGGAGTCGAAGCCCTGCGGCAGCGGCAGGAAGCTCCTGTGGAAGGCCTCCTGGCCCGTGGCCGAGAGGGTCGCGAGCGTGCGGCCGTGGAAGCCGCGCTTGGCCGTGAGGATGGCGGTGGCCCCGCCGAGGCGCGTCTCGCCCCAGCGGCGCGCGACCTTGATGGCGCCCTCGTTGGACTCGGCGCCGGAGTTGGAGAAGAACAGCTTGTAGGCGGAACCGGTGGAGCCCGTCACGTGGCCGGCGGCGTCGGTCGTGGTGGCGAGCAGGGCCGCGACGTCGCGGGCGAGCTCGCCGCGGTTCTCGACGTAGTAGTAGTTGCCCACCTGCCAGAGGCGGCCGGCCTGCTCCTGGAGGGCGGCGACGAGCCTGGGGTGGCCGTGCCCCAGCGAGAGCGCCCCGATCCCGCCGAGGAAGTCGAGGTAGGCGTTGCCCGCGGAGTCCCACAGGCGCGCGCCCTCGCCGCGCACGAACTCGACGGGGAGCCTCCCGTAGGTGTGCATGAGGTAGGTGTCGTCGAGCGCGGCGACGTCCGCGGGGACGCTCCCGCCGGTGCTTGCTGCTTGCATGGGACTCTCCCTTCCTGCGCCCGCCACGGGCGCGCCTAGTCCTGGGTGAACATGGTGCCGATGCCGGCGTCGGTGAAGATCTCGAGCAGGATCGAGTGCGGGTAGGTGCCGTTCAGGATGTGCACCTGCTCCACGCCCGCGTCGAGCGCCGAGGCTATCGCCTCCACCTTGGGGATCATGCCGCTCGAGAGCGTGCCCGACTCGAGCAGCTCGTGGGTCTCGCGCCGCGTGACCTGCGTCACGAGGCTGTCCTCGTCGTCGACGTCGGCGAGGAGCCCGTCGACGTCCGTGAGGTAGACGAGCTTGTGGGCCTTAAGCGCCTTGGCCGTCTCGGCGGCGGCGACGTCGGCGTTCACGTTGTAGAGGCCGTCCGGGCCGCAGCCCACCGAGGCGACGACCGGGATGTAGCCGGCGTCGAGCACCGCCTCGACGAGCTCGCAGCTGACCTTGCGGATCCTCCCCACGCGGCCGAGCTCGGCGCTCACCGGCTCGCACTTGAAGGTCTTGCCGTCCGCGCCCGAGATGCCCACGGCGTTGTTGCCGTACTCGTTCAGGGCCCAGACCAGCCGCTGGTTGACCTTGCCGATGAGGACCTCCTGGACGGCCTCCATGGTCGCGTCGTCGGTGACGCGCAGCCCGTCCTTGAAGCGCACGGGGATGTCGAGCTGCGCGAGCAGGCGGTTTATCGCCTTGCCGCCGCCGTGGACGAGGACGACGCGCATGCCCATGAGCTTGAGCATCTCTATGTCGGCCACGACGCCGGCCATGAGCTCCTCGTTCTCCATCGCCGCGCCGCCGTACTTGACGACGACGGTCTCCCCGCGCCACTCGTTGATCCACGGCAGCGCCTCCACGAGGACGTTCGCCTTCTGGAGCGCCTCCTCGCGCATGATGCGGTCGTGCTTCCTCATGGGTCCCCTCTCTCCCTCTCCGCTCTCCCCTGCGTGCGCGCATGCCGCGCGGGCGCCCGGGCCTGCCGTGCGGGCCCCGGGCGCCGGTCCCGCGCTAGGTCCGGTACTCCCCGTTGATCCTCACGTAGTCGTGCGTGAGGTCGCAGGTCCAGATCCTGCAGGAGGCGTCGCCCATGTGCAGGTCGAGCGCGATCGGCACCTCCGCCTCCTCGAAGCGGCGCAGCATGTCCTCCTCGTCCATGGGCACCGCCATGCCGCCGCGGCAGACGGCGACGCCCAGGAAGTCGATGTCGACGAGCGCTTGGTCGAAGTCGACGCCGCACTTGCCGGCCGCCGCGGCCACGCGCCCCCAGTTGGCGTCGTGCCCGAAGACGGCGGTCTTGACCAGGGGCGAGTTGGCAACCGCGCGGGCGACCGCCTCCGCGTCGGCGGGGGTGGCGGCGCCCGTCACGTCCACGGTGACGAGCTTGGTCGAGCCCTCGCCGTCCGCCGCGATCTGGCGCGCGAGCTGCTCGGCGACCGCGCGCACGGCGGCCGCGACGGCGGGATAGCCCTCCGAGCCCTCGCCGATCTCCTCGCCGCCGGCGGCCCCCGTCGCGAGCAGGAAGCAGGAGTCGTTGGTGGAGGTGTCGGAGTCGACGGTCACCTTGTTGAAGCTCGTGCCCACGGCCGCGCGGAGCGCCGAGGCCGCCGCGGCGCGGGTGAGGGGCGCGTCGGTCGAGAGCACGCAGAGCATGGTCGCCATGTTGGGCTGGATCATGCCCGAGCCCTTCACGAAGCCGCCCACGTGCACCACCCTGCCGCCGACCTCCCCGGCGAGGGCGTACTCCTTGGGGTGGGTGTCGGTGGTCATCACCGCCCTCGCCGCGGCGTGGGCGACGGCGGCGTCGTGGGAGAGCGCCGCGAGGGCGTCCGGCACGCCGACGGAGAAGGGCGCGGCGTCGAGCTGGACGCCGATGACGCCCGTCGACGCGACGAGGACCTCCCCCTCCCCGCAGCCGAGCGCCCGGGCGAGCGTGGCCGCCGACGCGCGGGCGACGCCGAGGCCGCGCTCGCCCGTCGCCGCGTTGGCGTTGCCGGAGTTGAGCATCACCGCGCGGGCGACGCCCGCCTCGGCGCGCGGGCGGGAGACCTGCACGGGCGCCGCGCAGAAGCGGTTCTGCGTGAAGGTCGCGGCGCAGGTCGCGGGCTCGTCCGCGACGACGAGGGCGAGGTCGAGGCGGGAGGGGTCCTTGCGGAAGCCCGCGTGGACCCCGGAGGCCGCGACGCCGGCGGCGGCGCAGACGCCCCCCTCGCAGGGGGCGAAGCCGAACGGGGCGGCGCCGTCCGCCTCGCCGGGTACTGGGATCGCATCGAAGGTGGCCATGGTCTGCTCCATCTCTCTGTGTCAGGGCGCGCCGGCGCCGGGCCCGGCCGGGCGCGGCGTCGTGCCGCGCACGGGCCGCGCCGTCATGCGGTGCCTGGGTGGCGTGCCTGGGCGAGCTGTCTGGGTGAGTGCTTTGTGCGGGGCGCCTGGGTGGCGCCGGGGCGGGGCGCCTCGGCCGGCCGGGCGGAGGGCTCGGGCGGGCGCCCTAGACCACGGGCGCCACGAAGTCGAGGCCGGCCGTCTCGGGCAGGCCGCAGACTATGTTGGCGCACTGCACCGCCTGCGCCGCGGCCCCCTTCCCGAGATTGTCGATGGCCGCGGAGGCCACGAGCACGTGGCGTCGTCGCTCGTCCAGAGCGACGCCGACCTGGGCGCGCGCCGTGCCGGCGACGGAGGCGCAGGAGGGCATGGCGTGGTCGGGCAGGACGCCCACGAGCGGCTCGTCGCGGTAGCGCTCCTCGTAGATGGCCTGGACCTCGTCGGGCGTGACCTCGGGGGCGACCTCGAGGTAGACCGTGGCCACCAGGCCGCGCTTGAGCGGCACGAGGTGCGGCGTGAAGACGACGTCGACCGGGCTGCCCGCGACGGCCGAGAGGGTCTGCTCCATCTCGGGCGTGTGGCGGTGCGACCCCACGCCGTAGGCCTCGACGGAGTCGCTCGCGTGGCAGAAGTGCGTGCGCTCGGAGGGCTTGCGCCCCGCGCCGGAGACGCCGGACTTGGCGTCGGACACGACGAGCGAGGAGGTGACGACGCCGGCCTCGAGGGCGGGGGCGGCCGCCAGCGCCGTCGCCGTGGGGTAGCACCCCGGGGCCGCCACCAGGGCGGGCGTGCCCTCGGCGCGGCGGCGCGCGAGGGCGAGCAGGGCCTCGCGGTTGAGCTCGGGCAGGCCGTAGACGGCGTCCGCGAGCAGCTCGGGCGAGGTGTGGGGCGTCTTGTACCAGGCCTCGTACACCGCGGGGTCCTTCAGGCGGTAGTCGGCCGAGAGGTCGACGACCGAGACGCCGCGCTCGAGGAGGGCGGGCGTGATGGCGAGGGAGGCGGTGTGCGGCACCGCGAGGAAGGCGAGGTCTGCCGCCTCGGCGATGGCGTCGGGGTCGGGCAGCGAGAACGTCTGGTCGGTCACGCCCAGCAGCGCCGGATAGACGTCGGAGAGGGCAACCCCCGCGGCCTTTCGGTCGCAGGCCATCGCCAGCTCGAGGCTGGGGTGCGCGAGCACGAGACGGACGACCTCGACGCCGGCGAAGCCGGTGGCGCCGACGACACAGACGCGGATGTGGCCAGGGGTTGCAGACATGTGATAAGACCTCTCTTCTTATCGCCGCTTATCAGGAAGCCGAGGGCATCGTTGTGTGGCCGCATGGCCGGTGCCCCGCTCATACCGGTCCCGCGCTCGGCGGGTCTAGTGGGGCATACCCTAGCACAACGCCCCGGGCCGCCACCTGCGCCCGCGCGTTGTTATTCTTCTCGACACATGCCGCGCCCGGCCTGCCGGCTCCCCGTACGAGGGCCCGGCGGACCGCGCCGCAGGCGGGCGCCCGCCCCTCCAGGTCCGCGCCCGCCCGACGGATTGGCGCTATAGTGTCTCTCGTTCGCACAGGGCGCCCAGCGCCAGCAAGAAGGAGAGAAGATGCCCGCCTCCACCGCCTACAGCAACCGAGAGCTCAGAGCCCAGAGGGGTGACCTCAGCATCTACGGCCAGCTCTACCTGCCCGGCTCCTGGGACGGCTCGCCCCTCCCGACCGTCGTCTGCGCGCACGGCTTCGGCGCCAACTACCTGCACAACGTGCCCTACGCCTGGACCCTCGCCGAGGCCGGCTTCGCCGTGTACTGCTTCGACTTCTGCGGGGGCGGCTACGCCTCGAGGAGCGACGGCAACCCCATCAACATGTCGCTCGACTCCGAGCTCGCCGACTTCGAGTGCGTGGTGGACATGGTCCGCGCCCAGGACTTCTGCGACGAGTCGTGCCTCGTCTGCATGGGAGAGGACCTCGGCGGGCTCGTGGCCACCATGGTCGCCGACGCCATGCCCGAGGAGGTGAGCGCCCTCGTCCTGCTCTACCCCACCCTGCAGCTGCACGAAGAGACCAGGCGCACCTTCCCCACCAAGAAGAACATCCCCCACTCCTACCGCCTCTACGGAATGCGCGTGGGCCGCGCCTTCGGCGAGGCGGCCTGGGACGCCAACCCCTACACGCACATGCGCGACTTCGGGGGCGACGTGCTCATCGTGCACGGAGACGAGGACGCCACGAACCTCGTCGAGTACTCCGAGCGCGCGGCCGAGGTCTTCCGCTCGGCCACGCTCGAGACGATCCACGGCGGCAAGCACGTCTTCCGCGACCAGGCCCTCGAGCGCGCCCAGGGGCTCGTCCTGCGCTTCGTGCGCGAGCAGGCCTCCAAGGCGGCGGAGCGCCGCCGCGAGGAGGCGCGCCGGCGCGCGCTCGCCGACGCCGCCACGCAGGCGACCCAGGACGCGATCCGCGCCGCCCAGCAGGCCCTCGCGGAGGAGTTCCCCGCAGACCCCGTGGCGCCGGGGCAGCTCACCCTCGGCGACGCCGCGCCGGCGCAGGGGGCGGAGCCCCTCGCGGGCGGGAGGGACGCGCAGGCCGCGGCGGGCGCCGGCACCGAGGGCGCCAAGGCCGACCCCACGGGCGGCTCCGCAGGGCAGGCCGCGTCCTCGGCCGCAGGGCAGGCTGCGGGCGAGAAGGGCCCGGCGGCGGAGGCGGGCCGGCACGCCGGCACGGCCGGCGCCAGGCCCGCGGGCGCGCCGAAGCGCTCGCGCTACGTGCAGCCCGACCCCAGCAAGCTCGGCCGCCGGCGCGCCCGCCACTTCCGCGACGACGACTAGGGCCGCACGACGCCCGCCGGCACCGCGCGGCCGGGCGTGCCCCGCTACCTGACCCGCCCTGCTGCCTGGCCCGCCCCGCTACCTGACCCGCCCCGCTACCTGATCCTGAAGAGCAGGCCCGTGTCGCCCGGCACGCTGAGCGTCGCCCACCCGTCGACGACGGGGACGCTCGCCGGCCGGGGGCCCTCCCCCTCGCGCGGAGAGCCCGCCCCGAGCGCCGCGGGCGCGCCGTCCCCCTCGCCGGCGCGCGGCCCTCCTTGCGCGGGTTCCGGCGAGGCCGCCTGCGCCGCGTCCTTCTCGCCCGCGACGCCCGCCGCCGCAGGCGCGGACGGCTCCTGGGGCCCCACGAACCTCTCGCCCTCGACGTCCACGCAGCCGTCCTCGCTCCTGCCGCCGAAGCGCGCCCAGTCCGTCGAGAGCACGAGCTCGAGCGAGGTGGCGAAGGAGACCGCGAGCCCGAAGCCGCGCTGGGCGGGCTCGCCGAGGTTGAGCACGCAGGCGTAGCGCTCCTGCCCGCACCTGCGCTCGAAGGCGTACACGAGCCGCTCCTGGGCGCGGTCGCCGATCCCGAGCCAGGTGAAGCCCTCGCCGCGGAAGTCCCAGCGCCAGAGCGCGGGCGTGTCGAGGTAGAGGTGGTTGAGCTCGCTCATGAAGCGGTAGAACTCGAGGTGGGTCGCGGGGTCGCCCGAGAGCGACTCCGCGCCGGCGGGCGTCGCGGCGGCGACCTCGGGCGCCCGCGCCGGGTCCATGAGGTCCCAGTCCTGCAGGCGCCTGGCGTCCCACTCGCGCAGCTGGCCCCACTCCGAGCCCATGAAGTTGAGCTTCTTGCCCGGGTGGCAGGCCATGTAGAGGTAGAAGGCGCGCGCCGAGCGGAACTTGCGCGCCCAGGGGCCGAAGCACTTGCCCGGCAGCGTCGACTTGCCGTAGACGTTCTCGTCGTGGCTGAGCGGCAGCACCCAGTGCTCGCTCGGGAAGTAGTGCATGGAGAAGAGCAGGTCGCCGTAGTGCTCCCTGCGCTCGAAGTCCTGCTTGCGGAAGAAGTCGGTCGTGTCGTTGACCCAGCCCATGTCCCACTTGTAGTCGAAGCCGAGGCCGCCGCGGTCGGGGTCGCCCGTGACCTGCGGGAAGGTCGAGGAGTCCTCGGCGACGAGGGTGCAGCCGGGGACCTCGCGGTGCAGCGCCACGTTGAGGCGCCTCACGAAGTCGACGGAGCCCTCGTTGACGCCGCGCGACGGGTCGCCCTGCCAGTACAGCAGGCGGCTGACGGCGTCCATGCGCAGGCCGTCGAAGTGGAACTCCTCGAGCCACCAGCGCGCGGCCGAGGCCACGAAGCTCTGCACGTCGCCGCGGGTGAGCATGAAGTTGTGGCTGCCCCACTCGGAGACGCCGAGCTCGGGCGAGGGGTACTCGTAGAGCTTGGTGCCGTCGAAGTCCGCCAGGCCGTAGGCGTCGCTCGCGAAGTGCACCGGCACGAAGTCCATCACGCAGGCGACGCCCGCCTGGTGCAGCCTGTCCACCAGGCGCTTGAGCTGGCAGGCGGTGCCGAAGCGGCTCGTCGGGGAGAAGAACCCGGTGTTCTGGTAGCCCCAGCTCTCGTCGAGGGGGTGCTCGGAGAGGGGCATGAACTCGACGCAGTTGTAGCCCGCGTCCGTCACGTGGCCGATGAGCTGGTCGGCGACCTCGTCGTAGCGGTACCAGTCGGTCCTGTGCGGCCCCTTGCGCCGCCAGCTCGCGAGGTTCAGCTCGTACATGTCGAGGGGCACGTCGAGCGGGGGCCTGCCGAGGGCGTCGGCCGCGGCGGCGCGCCGGGCCATCCACTCCCCGTCGCCCCACTCGTACCAGAGGCTGCGCACGATCGAGCGGTGGCGCGGCCTCAGGTCCATGCCGAAGCCGTAGGGGTCCGCGTGCCTGCGGGCGCTGCCGTCGTAGGCGCGCACCTCCAGCTCGTAGGGCGCGCCGTCGCCCACGCCTGAGACGGTCGTCTCCCAGACGCAGCCGTCGCCCACTCGCATCATCGGGACGGGCTCGCGCCCCTCGAGCAGCAGCGAGACCCCCAGGGCGCTCGGGGCGTAGACCCTGAAGACGGCCGTGGTGTCGTCGGTGAGGTGGGCGCCGAAGTAGCGGTAGGCGTCGGTGCAGCCGCCCGTGTGGAACGCGAACGCGTCGAAGCCGTCCTTGGTCTTCCCTACGATCATCTGAGGCGCTCCTCCCCCTGGTCCCGAACGGCGCGGGGGGGGCGCCCGGGGCCCCCCCCCCCGGCAAGGTTTTATATTATTTT
>JAZHSQ010000013.1:0-49829 GCA_036454645.1 Olsenella sp.
GGTGTCGGTCGGGGGGGGGGGGGGGGGGGTGGGTCCGCGGGGCGGGCCCCCCCCGTCCCGGGTGATGCGGGCGCGCCTGGGCGCCCCGGCGCCTAGGCCTCGTAGAGGCGCATGAGGCGCGCGATGCCCACGATGTAGATCTTGAGGGCGAGCTTGAGCTGGTCCTCGGCAATGCCCTCGTCGGGGCCGTGCTCGGGGCCGACCCACGCGGGATCGGCTGCCCCGGGGTCGCAGGGGCCGAAGGCCGCCGCCCTGGCGAAGTGGCGCGCGTAGGTGCCGCCGCCGATGGTGTAGGCCTCGCCGTGCGCGCCGGTGTACTCGTTGTAGGTGTCGAGGAGCGTGCGGACCTCGGGCGAGCTCGGGTCGGTGTAGAAGGGCGGCACGTCCCTGCCCTGCTCGAACTCGGCGCCGTGGGCGCGGGCAAGCGCGGCGAGCGCGGCTGTGATGGCCTCGCCGGTGGTCGACCTGGGGTAGCGGGAGTCGACGGTCTGCACGAAGCGGCCGCCCTCGGTGCGGACGGTGCCGCCGATGCAGGTGAGGGGCCCGAAGAGGTCGTCGGTGTCGGCGATGCCCAGGCTCGAGCCGTCGGTGGAGGCGAAGACGGCCCTCTCGAGCTCGAGGAAGTCGCGCTCGGCCCCGGAGACGAGTTCGTTGTCGAGCAGGTAGCCGACGAGCATGCCGATGGCGTTCAGCGTGCCCGCGGGCATGCTGGCATGCCCTCCCCTGCCGTGGGCCGTGAGCCTGGCGAGGCCGTCGCCGGCGGGCTCCACGTCGATGCCCTCGACGGCCGGCAGCCCGGCGGCGTCCGCGCGCACGACCGCGGTCGCGAGGCCCGGGATCGCGTTGCCGACGGTGCCGCCGTCGAGCTCGACGACCCTGTCGGCGACGGCCCCGCTCCTGAAGGTGCCGGAGTACAGGCCCTTCTCGCCGCAGATCAGCGGGAAGTTGGCGTCGGGCGTGAAGAGGAACTCGGGCTCGGGGTAGTGGGCGAGGTAGTAGTCCACGTCGCCCATGTTGGTCTCCTCGTTGCACCCCACGATCGCGCGCAGGGTCAGGGGGAGGCGCTCGCCGGTGCGCTCGGCGCGGCGCTGGAAGAAGTGGGCGGCGTAGAGCGACATCACGAGGGGGCCCTTGTCGTCGAGGACGCCACGGCCGACGAGGTAGCCGTCCTTGCGCGTGACGTGCAGCGCGTCGAAGGTCCAGCCGATGCCGAGCGGCACGATGTCGGCGTGCGCGATGGTGGCGAGGTAGCGCTCGGACGCGCCGGGCAGGTCGGCGAAGCCGATGTAGCCCTCGCAGTCGTGCGCCTCGAGGCCGAGCCTGGAGGCGACCTCGAGGCCGCGGCTCAGCGCCTCGTGGGGCGCCTCGCCCCAGGGCCTGCCGGGCGCGGCCCCCTCGAGGTCCTCCACGGACTCCACCTGCACGAGGTAGTCGATGTCCCTGACCGCGTCCTCCCAGACCTCGTCGACGTAGGCGTCGACCTCGGCCTTGAGCTCCTCGTCTGCCATGCTCGCTCCTAACTGCGCGCGCGTGCGCGCCGCGTTGTGTCTGTACGACCCCTTAGTGTATCGTTTGGCGTCGGACACGCAAAACGGCAGGCTGGGGGGCAGCGACATGGGGGATGCGGGCCAGGTGGGACGGGGTGCGCCGGAGGGGCTGTGGCCCCCCGCCTTCGACGCGGCGATCTTCGACTTCGACGGCACGATCGCGGACACGGCGTCGGTCTGGCGCGAGGTGGACCTCGCCTTCCTCGGGCAGCGGGGACTGGAGTTCACCGACGACTACTCGCGGACCCTCTCGTCGCTCGGCTTCGAGGCGGGAGCCCGCTACACGATCGAACGCTTCGGGCTCAAGGAGCGCCCGGAGGACATCTGCGCGGAGTGGAACCGCATGGGCAGGGCGCTCTACCGCACCCGGGTCACCCTGAGGCCGGGAGCCGAGGCCTACATCAGGGCGCTCAGGGCCTCGGGCGTCCCCTGCGCGCTCGCGACCACGAACGACCCCGGAGTGCTCGACTCGATGCAGCGCGTCGACGTCTCCTCCCTCTTCGACGCGCGCGTGCACAGCGCCGACGTCGGCGCCGCGAAGGACGTCCCCACGATCTACCTCGAGGCCGCGCGACGCCTGGGCGTCGACCCCAGGCGCTGCCTCGTCTTCGAGGACATCGTCGTAGGCGTCCTCTCCGCGCGCAGGGCCCACATGAGGACCTGCGGCGTCTACAGCGACGACCCCACTCAGCAGGTCGCCGAGCTGAGGCGCGTCTCCGACCTCTTCCTCTACGACTGGCGCGACGTCGACCTCGGCGGCGCGGACGAGGGCTAGGCGCGCGGGCCGGGCGGACGGCCGTAGCCGGGCGGACGGCCGCGGTCCGGGCGACAGCGGGCCCGATGGGCGCCCTGGGAGCCGCTCCGTCGCGCCATGAGGGACGGGCATGAAAAAACCCGCGCCGTCCCTGGGGGCGGCGCGGGCGTACTCGCGATGCTTGTGAGCTCGCTCGAGGGCTACCTAGATCTTGTGGACGTTGGAGGCCTGGAGCTTGCCGTTCTGGCCGGTCGTGATGTCGAACTCGACAGCCTGGCCCTCGTCCAGCGTCTTGAAGCCGTCCACCTGGATCTCGCTGTAGTGGACGAACAGGTCGTCGCCACCCTCGCGGGAGATGAAGCCATAGCCCTTGTCGGGGTTGAACCACTTAACAGTACCCTTTGCCATGTCGTGCCTTTCTTTCTTTTGCCCCTGCTGGGCAAAAACTCTGCGCCCGGAGGCGCGATGCCTATGACCCGTAGGCCACGAGGAACATAATACCCCTACCCGCGGCCTAGTGTTTCACCAATCAATGTCCACTTAATATTCGGGAAGGCGTTGTCCGATAAGGGAAGCGCGACGCGCGGGCGATTCGCTGACCACAGGCGCGAGACGCCGCGCGGCACGGCTCGTTCCGGCCCCTGCGCGAGGGCCACTCGACTCGGCCAGCCCGGCGCCGGCCGCTACTCGCCGTAGTCCCGGTCGACGTCCACGACCACGCGGTAGCCCGGGTACTCGCGCTCGAGGCGCTCCCTGATGGCGGCACCCACCTGCGCGGCGTCCGCGACGTCGAAGTCGAGGATCACGTCGAGCGAGAGGTCCTTGTCCTCCGGGTCGATGTAGATGCCGTGCACCTGGCGCACGCCGAGGAAGCTCTCGGCCAGGCCCTGGATCCTGCGCTCCATCGTGGCGAGGGCCGGCGATCCGGTGTTGACCGGGTGGATGCCCACCGTGAGGCTGACGCCGTAGCGCTCCCTCACCAGCCGCGAGATCCTGTGCGTGAGGTCGCCGATCTCGTGGGCGGTCATGGTGTCCGGCACGCCGACGTTGAGGGTGCCGATCAGGCTCTCCGGCCCGTAGTTGTGCAGCGTGAGGTCGTAGACGCCCAGCACGCCGTCCATGTCCGCGACGTCCCGCTGGATGTCGCTGCCGAAGCTCACGTCCTGGCGGGCGCCGAGCAGCCTGTTGAGGGGCGCCAGGAACATCTGGTAGCCGCTCCTCACGATGACCAGGGCGATCGCGACGCCGAGGATGCCGTCGAGGTCCACGCCGAGCGCCATCTGCACCAGGGCGGAGAGGAGCGTCGTGAGCGAGATGAGCGCGTCGAAGAGGGCGTCGGCTCCGGAGGCCGCGAGAGAGTCGCTCCTCGACTCGCGACCGACACGCCTGAAGCCGAGGCAGAGCGCGACCTTCACCACCGTGGCCATCACGAGGACGAGGATGGCGGCGCCGTCGTAGGACGCCCGGGCTCGGGCTCATCAGCTTGCGGACCGACTCGATGAGCGACGAGGCGCCGGCGCCCATCACGATGGCGGCGACCCCCATGGCGCTCAGGTACTCGATCCTGCCGTGCCCGAAGGGGTGCTCGCGGTCCGCCGGCTTCGACGCCATGCGGATTCCCACGACCGTGACGACGGAGGAGGCGGCGTCGGTCAGGTTGTTCACGGCGTCGAGCACGATGGCCAGCGAGCCCGCCGCGAGGCCGACCAGGGCCTTCGCGACGACGAGCGCCACGTTGACCGCGACCCCGACGTAGCTCGTGCGGACGATCCTGCGCTCGCGGTCCTCCTGGCGCGGCGCGCCCTCGGCCCCGCCCGTGCGCGGGGACTCCCCGCCCTCGACCTCGCTCATGAGGCACCTCCAACCTGCGGCGGCGCCCACGCCGGCGCCGGCATCCTAGTCCATCGTCGCCCGGAGCTCCTCCGGGATCTCATCCTTCGACACGCAGAAGGCCTCCGCCACCGCGTCGGCCTGCTCGTGCCTGAGCTCGGCGAGGTCATCCTCGCCCATCTCCTCCATCACGCCCGCCAGCTGCTCCAGCGCGTAGGAGACGTAGCCCGCGACCGCGTCGCCGGTGCCCGCCAGGGTCATCATCGTGACGAGCGACTGGGGCGCGAGCGACATCGCCGTGTCCGCGTCGAGCTCGACGAGGCTGCCGATGGCGCCCTCGACCTCGCGGACGGCCGAGGGGTCGTGGAGCTGGCGCGCCCTGGCGAGCGCTGCGCTCACCGTGCGAGCGAACTCCTGGACGAGCTCGAGGATGTAGTCGTGCTGGAGCATTGCCTCTCCCTTCGACCCCCGCCTCCCGGCGGGGAACCATGATACGGCCCCGCCTAGCGCACGGGCGGCGGCTCCACCCCGAGGTGCTCGAAGGCGGCCAGCGTCGCCTGTCGGCCCTGGGGCGTGCGGATGACGAGGCCCCGCTGCATGAGGTAGGGCTCGTAGACGTCCTCGAGGGTGGAGGGGTCCTCCCCCACGGCTGACGCGATCGTGGTGAGGCCGACCGGCCTCCCCCTGAAGGTCTCGCAGAGCGCGCGCAGGATCTTGGCGTCCATCCAGTCGAGACCCATCTCGTCGATCTCGAAGAACGAGAGGGCCTCGGCGGCGACCTCCCAGGTGATGGCACCGTCCGCGCGGACCTGGGCGTAGTCCCTGACGCGCTTGAGGAGCCTGTTGGCGAGCCTCGGCGTGCCCCTGCTGCGCGACGCTATCTCCGCCGCGCCCTGCTCGTCGATGTCCACCTCCAGGATCTTGGCGGAGCGCCGCACGATGCGCGAGAGGTCCGCCACGTCGTAGTAGTCGAGGCGGTAGGAGATGCCGAAGCGGTCGCGCAGCGGCCCGGTGAGCAGGCCCGTGCGGGTCGTCGCCCCCACGAGGGTGAAGTGCGGCACGTCGAGCCTGATCGAGCGCGCGGCCGGCCCCTTGCCGATCACGATGTCGAGGAAGAAGTCCTCCATCGCGGGGTAGAGGACCTCCTCCACCTGACGGCTCAGGCGGTGGATCTCGTCCACGAAGAGGACGTCGCCCTCCTCGAGGTTGGTGAGGATGGCGGCGAGGTCCCCGGTCCTGCCGATGGCGGGGCCCGAGGTCGTGTGCAGGCGCGCCCCCATCTCGTTGGCGACGACGTTGGCGAGCGTCGTCTTGCCCAGGCCGGGGGGGCCGCTGAACAGCACGTGGTCGAGGGTCTCGCCGCGGTCCTTGGCGGCGGCGATGAGGACGCGGAGGTTCTCGCGGATGCGGTCCTGGCCGATGTAGTCGACGAGGGTCGCGGGCCTCAGGCTGTGCTCGACGTCGAGGTCGTCCTCGGTGAGCTCGCCCGTGACCGAGGGCGCCTCCGAGCGCCGCGCGCGGCCGCCCGCGTCCTCGAAGAGGTCGTCCTTGTCAGCCTCCCACATCTATGCCCCCCTCCCCAGGCGCCTGAGCGCGAAGGAGACGGCGGACTCGATCGTCGACGCGCCCGACTCGTCGAGCCCCTTGATCGCGAGCTCCGCCTCCTGCGGCGTGAAGCCCATCGCGAGGAGGGCCTCGCTCGTCTCGTCCGCGAGCGTGAGCGCCGCGCCGGGGGCGGGGGCGCCCGCGGACGGCGCGGGCGCGGAGGCGGCGAGCCCCAGGAGCTCCGGGTCGCGCGCGAAGACGTCCGAGAGCTCCATGAGCAGCCGGCCCGCCTTCTTCTTGCCGACGCCCGGCACCCGCGCCATCTCGGCGGCGTCCTGGGAGACGACCACGGAGGAGAGCTCGGCAGGGGTGAACGTCGAGAGGACGGAGAGGGCGAGCTTGGGGCCCACGCCGCTGATGGCCCGGAGCTTGTCGAAGAGGGCGCGCTCCTCGCGCGAGGCGAAGCCGTAGAGCTCCATCGCGTCCTCGCGCACCACGAGGCGGGTCAGCAGGGTCACCCCCGCCTCCCCCACCTGCGGCAGCGCGTTAGCCGTTGTCGAGGAGACGCCCATCTCGAAGCCGACGCCGCCGACGTCGAGCACGACGCGGCTCGGCAGCACCTCCAGGAGCGTGCCCGTGAGCTGTGCAATCACTTGGAGTTCCTCCTGCTCTGACGTGACCTCCTGAGGACGTCCCTGTCCCGGGCGCGCCCGCCCTCCCCTATGGCGACCCTCGCCGCCGTGGCGGCCGCCGTCTCCTCGCGCCTCTCGGCGGCGAGCATCTCCCGCTCCGCCCGCTCCTGTGCGGCGACCGCCACCGTCGCGGCGTCCCTCGTGACGGTGCGCGTGCGCACGAGGTTGGCGTGGCAGATGGCGGCTGCGAGCGCGTCCGCGCAGTGGTCCGGACGCGGGTCGTGGTCGAGCGCGAGGACGTTGCGCACCATGTAGATGACCTGGCGCTTGTCCGCGCTGCCCGTGCCGACGACGGCCTGCTTGATCTGCATCGGCGTGTACTCGCCCAGGGCGAGGCCGTAGCGCGAGCAGGCCACGATGGCCGCGCCCCGGGCGTGCGCGGTCGCTATGGCCGAGCGCTGGTTCTCGCCGAAGAAGATCTTCTCTATGGCGACGTCCGTGGGGCCGTACGTGGCGATGGCGGACTCCACCTCGTCGAAGATCCTCCCGAGGCGGCGGTCCAGGGGCTCGTCCGCACCCGTCGCCACGCAGCCATAGGCGCGCGCCCGGGCGAGCGAGCCCCGCGTCTCTATGACCCCCCAGCCCGTGTGGGCGAGGCCGGGGTCTATGCCCAGTATGACCAAGGGACCACCTCCGACGTTGGCCGGGCTCCGTGGAGCGACGAACGGTTGTTCTATCCTAGCACACCCGGAGGCGCCGGGACGTCAGTTCTCCGAGAAGGGCCCGCCCCAGGACAGGGGGCCGGTCGGCCCCATGCCCTGCTGGCCCCCGCCGAGGCCGTCCGCACCTTCCCGCCCGAGGCGGTCGCCGAGGTCGCCGCGGGCGAGGTCGCGCAGGAGGCCCAGGACGTCCCTCACGTCCCGGGGGCCTCCGTCCTCGTCGTCGCGACCGTCCTCGCCCGCGGCCTGGCCCCCGTCCTCGTCCGCGAGGTCGAGCGAGCGCGCGGTCAGCTCCTGCAGGTAGTCCATGAGCTGCCGTTCGCTCATCCGCTCGCCCTCGGCGCGGACGCGGTCGTGCCAGGCGAGCCCGAGCGGCGAGCGGGCGTCGTAGAGCGTGCGGGAGGAGACCATGAGGCAGAGGGTGCGGCCGAGGCGGAAGGGCTCGCGGTCGCGCAGGCGCCGGGCTATCGCGCGCACGGCCACGGGCTCCCCACGCTCGGCGACAACGTCCGTCAGCGGCTGCTCCCACTCGACGAGGCTCGCGAGCACGGTGTCGCACATGGCGAGGCGCTCGACGTCGGTCGCGGCGACGGAGGCGAGGCCCTCGACGTCGGGCACGCGGAAGGCGCGCATGGCCGCGGCGGGGATGACGGGCGAGATGGTGTTGCGCAGCCGCGCCAGCTCGAGCACGTCGGAGCGGTACACGTCGCCCAGGGGCATGAGCTGCGAGGGCGTGCAGGTGCCGGGCGCGGCCTCGAGGGCGAGCGCGGTCTTGTCCTCCGCCGTGAGCGCCATGCCCCCGACCTCGCGCGCGAGCGCCGCGACGCGGACGGCGGTGAGGTCGCTCAGGAGCGCCTCGTCGCGCTCGAAGGGCAGCTGCGCCCTGGGCGCGCCGGCCGCGGCGGGCGCCGGCGCGGGCGCGTGCGCTATGGCGCCCGCCGCGGGCGCCTCCGCCCCCTCGCGCAGGTCCAGACGGAGGTTGCGCGCGAGCTTGCGCGAGGAGGCCGCGCCCTCCTCCGTGACGCCCTCGGCGAGGACGGCGTGCACGTGAGTGGGGCCCAGGGCGTCCGAGGCGAGGGTGGCGAGCAGGAGCGTCCCCGCGCCGCCGTCCAGCGCGAGCACGACCTCTGCGAGGTCGAGCTTCCCGAGGTAGTCCCGCAGGCCCAGCGTGAGCGCCTCCCAGAGGTGGAGGGGCTTGTTGTAGACCTCGGGCGGCAGCGGGCGCGCGAGCGGGCCCTCCGCGGCGGGGTCGACGTCCGCGAGGACAACGGCCTCCTCGAAGCTCGGCGCGGCCGCCGCGAGCTCGCCCCACGGCGCGAGCACGAAGCTCGAGCCCGTGTAGACCTGCGTGCCATAGCCGCCCACCGAGCCGACGCCCACGAACCAGGCGTCTAGCTCGCGCGCGTCCGCGACGTAGCGCCCCTCCTGGAGGTCAGCGGCGAGCACGGAGGACGCGTCGTCGAGCGCGTAGCCGTAGCCTGCGAAGTAGACGACCGCGTCGACCTCGGGCCGCTCGTCCAGGAGGTCGTCGAGGTCCTCGTAGGTGAAGGCGACGGCGAGCTCGAGGCCACCGAGCTCGAAGGTCACGGGACCGTCGCCGTCCTCCTCTCCCCCCTCGCCAGTCCCGGCGAGGCCGGCGAGGTAGGAGGACATCCTGAGCGGCAAGACGTCGCCGTCCCTCAGGAGCATGGCCTCCGGGAGCGGGTCGCCGTCCAGGTCGGTCACGATCGGCGCGAGGCAGGGGCAGGCGAGGCGGGAGGAGAGGTCGGAGAGCGCCACGGAGAGGTCGACGAGGTAGCCCTCCCTGTCGCCGTACTGGACGGGCAGCGGGCCCGTCAGCGCAGCGAGCGGGAGCAGCAGGAGGTCCGCCCCCTGGGCCGCCGCCGCCTCCGAGATGGAGACGACGCGGTCCGCCGTGCGGGCGAGGTCGCCCGCACGGGTGTCTATCTGTGCGATCGAGAGCTTCATCGAGACCTCCTGACGCCTGGTGCCTAGACCCATGGTAGAAAAAGCTGCCAGCCGCAAGGCTCACGGCTGGCAGCTTCTCACGAACTGTTGACCTCGGACCTACAGGTCGGCCTTCCAGAGGCCGTGGAGGTTGCAGTACTCGTAGACCGTGACGTCGTTCGCACCGTTGATGCAGAACTTCGCCGTGGGCTTGTCGCCCGGCTTGAGGTAGCGGATGTAGAGGCGGTCGTCGGCCGCGAGGGCGATCCACTGGATGTAGTGCTCCTCGAGCATGGGGTGCTCGACGGAGCCGACCGTGACGGTCAGCTTGTGGCCGTCGGTCTCAAGGACGGGCACGTGCTTCTCCGTGGCGGCGTCCGTGGAGCCGGCCTTGAGCTCCTCCATGGGCTCGCCGCAGCAGGTGGGCGTGCAGGCGCCCTTGTTGACGACGGCCACAAGGTTGCCGCACTTGTTGCAACGATAGAACGTAACCTCAGTCATGCTCTTCCTCTCTCCTCGTCGCGCACATGCGCGATACATGGTTTGTTCCCCCCAACGGGTCCCATTATACGCGCGGCCCCGCATTTGTTACCTGACAAGTAGCGTTTATTCCGCGAAGGGGCCTCCCCGCCCGGCGCGCGGTCATGGCAGGCCGCAGACAGGTGCCAGCCCCTAGGCCAGGACGACCGTCCCCTCCTTGCCGAGCAGGTCGCAGACCTCCGCGCGCAGGACCATGTTGTGCGCGTCGACGCGCGTGGGCAGGGCCATCCGCAGCGTCTCGCCGGAGGCGCCCTCCACGAGGATCTCGACGCGGTCGAGGCCGGCGTAGCGCGAGAAGATCGAGCCGAGCTGCTCCATGCGGCCGCGGCTCAGCATCCTGCTCGGCATCATGACCTCGAAGACCTTCGGACGGTTGGTGCGGTCGTTGAGCTCCAGCGGCTCCACCGTCGAGCAGATGATCTGGTCGCCGCGGTCGCTGCGCTCGAGCTTGCCCGACACCTTCACGAAGACGTCGCCCTGGGTCTCGCCCGTCTCCTCGTCCACCTCGCCGGCGAGGGTGGCGGCGCACTCCTTGTAGAGCTTGGGGAAGACGACCAGGGTGATCTCGCCCTCCATGTCCTCCAGGGTGACGATGGCCATAGAGTCGCCGTTCTTGGTGGTCTTCTTCTGCACGGCCGAGACCATGCCCGCGAGGCGGATGCTCTCCCCCTCCGGGACCTTGTAGCGCGTCTGGGTGGCGCCCGTCGCCGGATTGGTGTACTCCTCAGAGGCCGTGAGCTCGGAGATCTGGTAGTCGCGGGCCTTGGTCAGCGCGTACTCGTAGGGGCGCAGCGGGTGGTCGGAGACGTAGAGGCCGAGGACCTCGTGCTCCTGGGAGAGCTTGACGCTGCGGTCCCACTCCACGCCGTCGGGCTCGGGGGCCTCGTCCTCGAAGCCCGAGCCCTCGACGCCGCCGAACAGGTCGAACAGGGAGCTCTGTCCCGCGGCGCGGTCGCGCTGGCGCTTGGCCGCCGCGTCGATGATGTTGGAAGGGTTGGCCTTGTCGACGAAGTGCATGCACTGGCGGCGCGTGTAGCCCGTCGAGTCGAAGGCGCCGCTCTTGATCAACGCCTCGACCACGCGACGGTTGGCGTCCTTGGAGTCCATCCGCTCGACGAAGTCGTGGATGTTCTTGAAGGGGCCGCCCTCCTCGCGCTCGGCCATGATGGCCTCGCCGACCGCCTCGCCCACGCCGCGGATGCCGGCGAAGCCGAAGCGGATGCCCTCGGAGGTCGCCGTGAAGTCGCGGCCGGACTCGTTGATGTCGGGCGGGAGGATCTTGATGTCCTCGTGGTGGCAGGCCGTGACGTAGTGGACGATCTTGTCCGTCTTGCCCATGTAGGAGGTCAGGACCGAGGCCATGTACTCCTTGGGGAAGTAGGCCTTGAGCCAGGCGGTCTGCATGACCAGGATGGCGTAGCCCGCCGAGTGGGACTTGTTGAAGGCGTAGGAGGCGAACTCCAGGACGTCGTCCCAGATGCGCTGGGCGACCTCGCGCTTGTAGCCGTTGGCGACGGCGCCGTTCATCCAGTGGTCGTAGGTCGTCTCGTCCTTGCCGTCGTCCCAGTGGAAGACGGTCGAGGTCAAGAGCTTGATCTTCTTCTTGGCCACGGGCTTCCTGATGCGCGAGTCCGACTCGCCGGCGGAGAAGCCGCTCATCTTGACCGAGATCTGCATGACCTGCTCTTGGTACACGATCGTGCCGTAGGTCTCGTCCAGGATGTCCGACAGGCGGTCGTCGTAGAAGACGACGGGCTCGCGGCCGTTCATGCGGTTGATGTAGCTCGTGACCATGCCGGCGCCGAGGGGGCCCGGGCGGTACAGGGCGATCAGTGCCACGATCTGCTTGTACTCCTTGGGCTGCATCGCCTTAATCGTGGCGGTCATGCCGCCGGACTCCACCTGGAACACGCCGGCGGTCCTGCCGGAGCCCAAAAGCTCGTAGATCCTGGGGTCGGAGAAGTCGATCTTGTCGACGTCGATGTCCACGCAGGCGGCGCCCGGCTTCACGCAGGCGCGCACGGCCTCGGGCATGCGGTCCATGTCCGAGGCGTCCGGGTAGGAGGCGCGGATGTTGGCGAGCGCCTTGTTGATGACCGTGAGGGTGCGCAGGCCCAGGAAGTCCATCTTGAGCAGACCCATGTCCGCGACCGAGTGGCCCTCGTACTGGGTGATCGTGACGTTGCCCTTGGTGTCGAGCTTGGTCGGCACGTGGTCCGTGACGGGCGTGGGGGCGATGAGCGTTGCGCAGGCGTGGACGCCCTCGCCGCGCGTCAGCCCCTCGATCGCGAGGGCCGCGTCGATGATGCGGTGGCAGTCCGCGTCCTTCTCGTAGGCCTCCTCGAAGTCCGGGGAGTACTGGTCGGGGTGCTTCTCGCTCTTGTGCAGGGCGCAGGGGAGCGAGAGCTTGGGGTCATTGGAGAGCATCTTGGAGAGGCGCTGGCCCATGTAGACGGGGAAGCCCAGCACGCGCGCCGCGTCGTTGATGGCCTGCTTGGCCTTGATCGTGGAGTAGGTGATGACCTTGCAGACGTGGTCCTCGCCGTAGACGTCGCGCACGTGCGCGAGGACGTCCTGGAGGTGCTCGTCGTCGAAGTCCATGTCGATATCGGGCATCTCGGAGCGCTGCGGGGAGAGGAACCTCTCGAACATCAGGCCGTTCTCGAGCGGGTCGAAGTTGGTGATGTTCATGGCGTAGGCGACGATGGCGCCCGCCGCCGAGCCGCGGCCGGGCCCGACGCCGATGCCGTTGTCCTTGGCCCACTGGACGTAGTCCTGGACGATGAGGAAGTAGTTGGCGAAGCCCTTGTCGCAGATGATCTTGTACTCGTACTCGAAGCGGTCCTGGACGTTGATGCCGTTGATGACGACGTTCCTCCAGTCCTCGCCGTAGCGGCGGGCGAGGCCGCGCTCGCACTCGTCGTGGAAGCGCGCCTCGGCGGTCTCCCCCGGCTTCAGGCCCGGGTACTGGGGCAGGTACATGTGCGTCCAGTCGAGCTCGTAGTCGCACTTGGCGGCGACCTCGAGGGTGTTGTCGCACGCCTCCGGGAGCCAAGAGAAGAGCTCGCGCATCTCCTCCTCGCTCTTCATGTAGAACTCGGTGCCCTCCATCCGCATGCGGGTCGTGTCGTCCAGGGTGGTCGCCTTGCCGATGCAGGAGAGGATGTCCTGGGTGGGCGCGTCCTCGCGGGTGAGGTAGTGGAAGTCGTTGGTGGCCACGAGCTTGACGTCCAGCTCGCGCGCGATCTTCACGAGGTACTCGTCGAGCTTGCGGTCGTCCCAGCCGTTGCGGAAGGTCAGGCCGTGGTCCTGGACCTCCATGTAGAAGTCGTCCCCGAAGACGCGCTTGAAGGTGCGCGCCCACGCGCGCGCCTCGTCGAAGTTGCCGTCCAGGACGTTCTGCTGGATGATCCCCTGGACGCAGGCGCTCTGGCAGATGAGGCCCTCGTGGTACTGCTCGAGCATGGCGAGGGTGGTGCGGGGCTTGTAGTACATCATCTCGTGGCCGGCGGCCACCGACATGCACTTGACGAGGTTGTGGTAGCCGACCTCGTTCTTGGCGAGGAGGATCAGGTGGTAGCGGCGCTGCTTGGTGCCGCGCTCGATGCAGTCGTCCGTGATGAAGTAGGCCTCGCACCCGAAGATCGGCTTGATCTTGAGGCGCGGACGGGAGGCGCGGACCGCCTCGAGGTCGTGGCCGGAGCCCCCCCAGGCGCTGACGTCGCGCTCCCACTGGGCGTGGACGCAGTCGAAGTAGTCCGCCCCCTCCGCGTCCGGCGCGGGCTCCTCCAGCTCCCAGCCCTTCTGGAAGCACTCCACGTCGTGGCGCCACTGCTTCATGTTGGCGGCGTCGTCGTTGTACTTGCGGCACTCCAGGTCGAGGTTGGGGATGCCGAACATGTAGCCGTGGTCCGTCAGGGCGACGGCGGGCATCTTGAGGTCGACCGCGCGCTTCACCATGTCCGGTATGCGCGTGGCGCCGTCGAGGATGGAGAAGTCCGAGTGGTTGTGAAGATGAACGAATGCCATGTGGCCTGCCTCCCGGACGCCCCCTCGGGCGTCGCCGCCTTGGACCGTCGGCCCCTGGGGGCCGGGACCCTAGGATAGCCGAGCGGGCGCCCCCGCACAAGAACACCTGTACTACATCACGCCCCCTGCACAAGGGGGGCGTAGCGGCACACGAGCGGCCCGCCGTCCGCGCACTCGCGCTCCACGCACACGAAGGCGCAGGTCACGTCCTCGAAGCCGAGCTCGGAGAGCACCCCGGCGTAGAGGCTCGCCTGCATCTCGTGGCGCGCCCACGCCTCCTCGCGCGCGAGGTCGGCGTCGCCGGTCTTGTAGTCGACGACGAGCGCCCTGCGCCCCGCGCGGTCGGAGCAGAGCAGGTCGATGGCCCCCTCGACGAACTCGGCGCCCCCGGCCCCGGGCACCCGCACGAAGAAGGGGACCTCGGCGCGCACGACGTCCCACGAGAGCGCCTCGGCGCGCACGTCGGAGGCGGCCCAGCGCGCGAGCGCGGCCTCGAGCCGCGCGCACTGGGCGCGCGAGAGCCCCTGGAGGCGCTCCTGGGCGCGGACGCGCTCCGGCGGGAGCTCGCCGGCGCACTCGACCATGGCCTGCGCGAGCACGTGGAAGGCCGTGCCGAGGCTGGTCGCGCGGTCGGGGTCGGCGACCTCGGGCTCCCCCGTCGGGTCGTCCTCGCCCTCGGGCGCGAGGGCGTCGCGCATCGCGGGGCGCGCCGGCGCGCGGGGCGCGTCCGGCGCCGCCAGGGACGCCGCGACAGGCTCCGGCGCCGCGCCCGCGCCCGGGTCCGCCATCTCGCGCGCCAGCGCCGGGGGCACGGGCGCGCCGAGGGCCCTGAGCGACGAGTAGCTGAAGGTGCCCCTGCGCGCGCCCAGGCGCCGGGCGCGCCTGCGCGCGAGGGCGAGGCCGTCTTCCGGCGCCTCGTCGACGAGGTCGAACCCCGCGCCCTCCTCGCGCGCCACCACGTAGCGCGCCGGGTCCCACGCGCCCGCGCAGTCGAGCTCCACCTCGTCCGCGCCCTCCGGCACGCTCAGCGCCACGTGGCGCACGCGCGCCGGCTCGGACCCGCCGTAGTCGCAGCGGCCCACCCCGGCGGGGGGCAGGGCGCCGTCGAAGAGCGCGTCCACGACGCCCTCGGCGAGCCTGGTCTTGAGCTGGCCCTTCGACCCCACCCTGACCGGCAGCCCCAGCACGCAGGCCTCGCGCGCCCGGGTGATGGCCACGTAGAGGAGGCGGGCGAGCTCGTCCTGGTCGCCCTCGCGCGACTCGGAGCAGATGAGCCTGGCCCAGTCCGAGACGCTCTCGCACTCGGAGGCGTCCGCGGGGGCGACGGCGAGGTCGGCGGCGGAGACGCCGGGCGGCACCATCGTCGCCAGGACGCGCCCCGCGCGGTTCTCGCAGGTGACGCCCGCCACGCCCGACGAGCCCTCCGAGCCCCAGCACTCGGCGACGGCGACGAGCGGGAACTCGAGGCCCTTGGAGGCGTGCACGGTCATGACCCTCACGGCGCCCTTGCCGCCGCCCACCAGAGACGCCGGCCCCACCTTCGCGCTCTCGAGCCACAGGTCGAACTCGCGCGACGCCCTGGCCACGCCGACCCCGCGCGCGGAGGCGAGGTCGTCGGCGTAGCGGATGGCCGCGAGCACGTTGGCGGCCTTGGCGACGCCGTCGGCGCCGGCGGCCTCGAGCCGCGCGAGCCAGCCGGACTCGCGCACGCAGGCGAGCAGGACCTCCCCCACGCCCCAGCTCCCGACGCGCGAGACGGCCCGGGCGAGCACCTCGCGCGCCCTCAGGAGCCGCTCGCTCGGGCGGACGCCCGGGAGCAGGTCGAGGTCCCAGAGGCCCTCGTCCAGCGGGCGCTTGTCGAGCCCGCCCCCACCCTCGCGCGAGGTCGTGGAGAGGGCGCACAGGTCGTCCGCGTCGAGGCGGAACATGTCGCCCGCGAGCACCGGGAAGAGCCCCGACGCGGTGTCGCGCGGGCAGGCGAGCAGGTGGAGCAGGGCGGCCACGCAGGCGACCTCCTCGGTGGCGGAGAAGGTCGAGCCGCCCGTCACGACGCAGTCGAGCCCGCGAGCGCGGAGCGCGTCGAGGTAGAGGCCGACGCGCGCCATGCGGCCGAGCAGCAGCACGCAGTCGTCCGGCGAGACGCCGGCGTCCACGTAGGAGCGGATGCGGTCGGAGACGGCATCCGCCATGACCGCGGAGCGCGCGGCGGCGTCGACGCCCTTGCCGGAGGCGCTGACCAGCTCCACGTCGATGCGCGGCTCGCCCTTGGCGGCGTAGCCGTCGGCGCGCGTCTCGCAGGGCTCGAGGCTCATGAACCCCGGGATGAGGCCGCGCCCGAGGACGCGGTCCACGAAGGAGAGCACGTCGGCGTGGCTGCGGAAGTTGCGGTCGAGGCGCACGGTCGAGCCCTCCCCGAGCGCGGCGCCCCGGTCGCGGAAGACGCTCACGTCCGCCGCGCGGAAGCGGTAGATGGACTGCTGCGCGTCGCCCACGGTCACGAGGTGGCAGGCGTCGCGCCCGCTCAGGAGCTCGATCATGCGCACCTGCTGGGCGTTGGTGTCCTGGAACTCGTCGACCATCACGAGCCGGAAGCGCCGGCCCATCTCGCCCGCGAGGTCCGGGTGGTCGCGGAAGGCGCGCAGCGTGAGGGCGAGGAGGTCGTCGTTGTCGAGGGCGCCCGCCTCGCGCTTCGCGCGCGCGTAGCGCTCCTCCACGGCGCGCGCGACCTCCACCACGTCGCGCGAGAGCGGGCCCGCGGTGGCGAAGGCGCAGGCGAGCCGGGCGTCCTCCCAGGCGGACCTGAGGTCTGCCCCCACCTCGCGCATGTCCGCCTTGCGGTAGGCGTTGCCGTTGGGGCGGGCGACCTGCGCCATCGCCTCGCGGGCGAGGCGGGCGTCCCTCGCGCCGGGCGGCGCGGAGAGGAAGCCCTCGAGGGCGTCCTCGGAGGCGACCAGGGCAGCCTCCTCCTTGGCGCCCGTCTTGCTGCCGAAGGCCTTGCACGAGCGGCCCAGCGCGAGCGCGCGGCCGACCTGCTCCGAGAGGGCGCGCAGCTCGCCTGCGAGGTCGGGCGCCGCGCCGGGGAACTCGATCGAGTCGAAGCCCTCGAGGGCCGAGGCGGCCGCGTCGCGCAGGCGCGCGACCATGCCGAAGACGGTCGAGGGCCCGTCGTCGCCCGCCCTGCCCCGGAGGTCGAACTCGGCCCTGAGCCCGGGGTAGGAGCCCTCCTCGCGGATCCTTGCGAGGACCTCCTCGGTGGCCTCCTCGACCATCTGGCGCGAGGCCGACTCGTCGAGCACCTCGAAGCCGGGGTCGAGCCCGAGCTCGAAGGCATGGCCGCGCAGGATGCGCGAGCACATCCCGTGGATCGTGCTGATCCAGGCGGAGTCGACGGCGAGCGCCTGCGCCTCGAGGCCGCCCTCGCGCAAGCGCGCGCGGATCTTCTCCTTTATCTCCTCCGCCGCCGCATGGGTGAAGGTGATGACGAGGACCTCGTCGAGTCCGGAGAGGTAGGGCGCGCGCCCCTCGCCGGAGCCGGGCGAGAGGGCATATGCCACCCGCTCGGCGAGCGTGGAGGACTTGCCCGAGCCCGCGCCCGCCGCCACGAAGAGCGGGCGGTCGAGGGTGCGGACGATGCGGGCCTGGTCTGGGGTGAGCTTTCTCGGCATCAGGAGATCCTCCTCGGGCAGTCCATGACGGGGCACCACGAGCACGCGGCCTTGTCGCGCGGCTCGGCCGGGATCTCGCCGGCGAGCATGCGCCCGACCGCGTCGGCGACGCGCGCCTCGCACTCGTCGAGGAGCTCCGCGAAGCCGATGGTGCCGGGGGCACCGCAGACGAGCTGCCGCGCGCGGCGCTCGGAGGGGGCGCCGCCCATGACCTGCTCGACCGCGTTGGCATCGACGGCGCCCGCTATCTCGTGGTCGGCCGCCCCCGTCCCGGAGGTCGAGAGGTAGACGGCGCCCACCACCTTGAGGTCCGGCATGAGGCGGCGCACCACCTGCGCGTATATGAGCGACTGCACGCGCCGGGGCAGCGCGAGGGCGGCCGGCTCGGCGGGCGCTCCCTCCGGGAAGGCGTCGTACTCGCGCGCGAAGCCGGGCGCGCGCTTGTGCTTGTAGTCGATGACCACCGCGCGGCCGTGCGCGTCCACGTCCACGCGGTCGACGCTTCCCACGAAGTCGATGCCCGCGTACGTGACGTGGGCCGACCGCGCGCTCCTGCCGCCGAAGCGCAGCTCGAAGTGGCGGGGCGAGAAGCCCTCGAGCCTCGTGGCCTCGAAGTCCATGACGGACTCGAGCTCGCCGCGGAGCCGGTCGAGCCGGAGCCCCTCGGTCGCCGTGTGCGGCACGAGGGACTGCGAGCGCAGGGTCGTCGCGCGCACGCGCTGGTGGCACAGGTGGCGGTCGAACTCCTCGTCCAGGAGGCGGTGCGCGAGGTCGAGGCGGGCGGCGTCCACGTGCGCCGAGGCGACGTAGCCCACGTGCGCGAGCGCCCGCTCGAGGCCCTCCGCCTCGACCTGCGCCTCGTCCGCGAGCCCCTCCTCGACGGCGGCGCGCGCGAGCAGCTCTCGGTGGCTCACCTCGAGGACGCGATGGGCGAAGGTGCCCGCCTGCACGTTGGAGAAGGTCGCGTCGTTGTCGCCCAGCCCGAGCCGGCGCAGGGCGAACCACTTGTACGGGCACTCGAGGTAGGACTCGATCTGCGAGGCGGAGAGCGCCGCGAGGCCGGTCTCGGCGTTCCTGGGCACCAAGATCATGCCGCGCGAGGCCTCCCCGATCGTCCCGGGCTCGCCGGGCAGCTCGCTGCCCTCGACGGCGGGCGCGCGCCCCGAGGCCGCGAGCAGCGCCCCCGGCCTCCCCTCGCCCAGCCTCCGGGCGACGAGGGGCGAGCCCTCGGCCGGCTCGTCCTCCGGCCCGAGGCCGTAGCAGGCGAGGCACTCCGTCAGCACGACCGCCGGGTAGGTGGGGTGCGACGCGGCGTCGTTGGCCGCGCGCTCGAGCACCAGCGCGCGGGCGGGCGCGGCGACGAGGGCGGCGAAGTCGCGGCGGGCGACCTTCAGCGGGTCTGGCTCCGCGTCAAGGCCGAGCTTGGAGGCGAGCGCGACGACCGCGTCGTCCGTTGGGGCGAGCGGCCAGGCGGCGGAGGTGAGGCCGGCCACGACGAGGGCGTCCGCGGAGCGGGGGGCGAGCCTGGCCGCCTCCCTCACGGAGCAGACCCTCACGCGCGGGCGCGCGGCGCCGTCCTCGCCCCCGAGCTCGAGGTGCGAGGAGACCCTCTCTAGGGAGAGCAGCTCGCCCGCGAGGGCGACGAGGTCCCGGAGGGTGACGCGGCGGGCGCCGGCACCCGCCTTGCCCGAGCAGGTGACGCCCGCCGAGGCGAGCTCGCGGGCCGCGTCGCGCACGCACGCCAGGCAGTCGGCCGCCTGGAGGAGGCCCTCCTCGGCCACCGCGTCCGCCCCCTCCGCGCGCGCGTCCTCGAGCCGGGACCTCACGCCGCGCTCGAGCTCGAGGGCGGCCGTCGACAGGCGGCCCCTGAGCAGCGCCGCCGTGGCGCGGGCGACCTCGTCGGAGGTGGAGGAGCGCCTCTGGAGCTGCGCCAGTACCTGGGCGGGCGAGAGCATGCGGTTGCCGCGCCACTTCAGGTCGAGCGCGTAGGCGCGCTCCCTGGGGACGCCGGACGCGTCGGTGAGCAGGAAGTCGGTGAGCGCCCGGGGCGGCCACCACGACATGTCGCCCAGGCGGGGAACCGGGCCCTCCTCGCCCTGCTCGTCCGCGGGCCAGGCGCAGGCGAGCTCCTGGAGCTGGGCCACCTGCGCGGCGAAGCCGAGGAAGGCCCTCGTCACGGGGAGGTCCGCCGCCACCCTGGAGACGGAGCCCTCGGCGAGAAGGCCGCGGGCCGCCAGCTTGGGCGCGAGGGCGTCCCAGGTCCCCGCGGGGTCGGGACAGGCGACGACGACGTCCGCGCACCCCTCGGCGGCGAGGCCAGAGGCCTCCTGGCAGATCAGCTCGGCCTCGGCGAGGGGCCCCAGCGCGAGCGCGCGCCTCACCTGGCCGCGCGCCTCCACGGGCGCGACGTCCGCGCGGAAGAGGGCGGCGCGCAGGCGCGAGAGCTCGTCGGCGGCGGGCGCGGGCGTCCCCTCGAGGGGGCCCTCGCACGCCGCCTCGACGCCCGCGGCGCCGGCCTCGGAGATGAGCGTGGCGACGAGGTCGCGCGAGACGTCCGAGGCGGGGCCGCCGTCGACCGGCACGACCCAGCTGACGGGGCGGCCGGCCGCGAGGCCCACAGCCAGGGCGCGCACCGCCTTGGACGCGGGGGCGATCCCGTCGAGGACGACCGGCACGGGCGCGACGCCGGCGCGGGCGAGCGCCTCCGGGAGGCGCTCCATGGCCTCGCAGGGCTCGACGCGTCCGCGCTCGCGCAGGGCGCGGCGGTAGGCGCCGAGCAGCGAGAGCACGGCCCTCTCCCCCCGGCCGAGCCCGCACGAGCGCGGGTCGGCGTCGTCGACGCCGCCGTCCTGCGCGAGCGGGAGCCACGGCAGCGAGGAGGAGGCGAGGCGCGCGAGCGCGGAGACGAGGCCCGGGGTCGCGGGGATCCCGGCGAGCTCCCCCTCGGTGGCGTCGGCAACCACGAGGCGCAGCAGGACGTAGCGCTCGGTCGCCGAGACGGGCGCTGAGCCGTCGCCCCAGACGCCCCAGCGCTCCTTGGCCCACAGGCTCGGCGTGGTGCACGTGACGCCGAGCGCGAGGCCCCCCGCGTCCGCGAGCGCGCGCTCGGCGTCGAGCGCCTGGGCCAGCGAGGGCGCGAGCAGCACCGCGGCGCCCTCCTGCGCGAGGGCGTCCCGGAGGGCGCCCGCGCAGGGCGCGGGGACGGTGCCGTAGTCGTCGGTCTGGATGATGTGGAGTGCCATGCTTCCCCTCTCCTCGTGGGGGACATGCTACCCCACCGCCGGGACAAGAATCGGGCGCGCGGCGGCGCGGAGGGCGGGCCCTCCGTGCGGGGCGCCCGGCGCCCTCACTCGCCCGGCGTAGCCCCCGCCCCTGCGGGACCGGGGCCGGGCCTTTCCGCCGCGGGCCCCTCGGCCGTGGCGCCCTCCCCCGCCGCGGGCCCCCCGGCCGTGGCGCCCTCCCCGCCGGCGAGCCACGCGAGGACGAGGCGGTAGCCCCCGGCGCCGTTGTTCAGGCACTTGGAGACGCGGCTCACCGTGGTGGAGCTCGCGCCGGTGCGCCTCGACACGCTGAGGTAGGAGGCACCCTCGCTGAGCAGGCGCGCCATCTCGAGGCGCTGCGCCAGGTCGGCGATCTCGCGCGGGGTGCAGAGGTCCAGCAGGAGCGCTCGGGCCTCCTCCGGCGACTCGAGCAGGCAGAGCGCGTCGAGGAGCCGCCTCACCTCGGCGCCTTGGGGCATGTCATCCTTGGGCATCACGTGCACCTCCGTTCGGGACCCTGATACTTTAGCGCATTAAAGTGCCGCGTGGCGGAGAAGGTCGCGCGGCCGGCGCGCGGCCGAGTTGCAGTTCTTTTATGGACGCCGTCGTGACCGCCTGTCGAGGGGTAGGATACGGAACACCTGATCGTCTCGGATGGGAGGTACGTATGAGGGCAGTCGGACTCTGGCTTGCGACCGCCGTCGCCGTGGCCGTCGCCGTGGCGATCGTGCCCGGAATCGCCGTCGTCGGGGGCACGGGCGGCCTGCTCGTGCTCGCGGCCGTCCTCGCCCTCGTGAACGCCTTCGTGCGGCCGGTCATGAGACTCCTCGCCCTGCCGCTGACGGTGCTCACGCTGGGCCTGTTCCACTTCGTGGTCAACGCCCTCGCCCTCGAGCTCGCGAGCTACCTAGCGCTCGGGCTCTTCGGGTCCGGGGTGGTGCTGGCCTCGTTCGGCTCGGCGCTCGTGGCCTCGCTCGTGATCTCGGTCGTCTCCTCCGTCTCGGAGGGGATCCTCGGCCTGAGGTAGGACCCGAGCGTCGTGCGCGCCGCCCTCACGACGGCGGCCGCGGCCTGCGTCGCGTTCTCCCTGCGCGCCGCCATCGTGCTGGCGAACATCCCGTTCATGAGCTCGCGCATGACCTCCTTGGTCTCCTCGTCCATGGACCCCATGGAGACGAGCACCCTCTGGATGCCCTGCGGCGAGGCGGCGATCTCGTCCAGCTCCTGGGCGCCGCCCGCGCCGAGGACGTCGAAGAGCTCCTTGGTCACGCTCTCGCGCGTCTGGAGGTCGCGCGCCTGTATCCAGCGGTTCAGCGCCTCGTCGGAGGCCGCCGCCTCCGCCTCGAGCCCGCCGGCGCGCACGAAGCCGTCCCCCATGACCTCCCAGGTCGTCGGGTCGTGCTGCAGCACCCCGAAGGCGGTGCTCCTGACGTAGGTGCGCGGCTCCCCCACGCGGTCGAAGATCTGGCCGACCACGCTGTAGGCGGGCTGAATCCTGACGAAGCGCTCGCCGAGGACCTCGCGGGGCCCCTTCGGCACGACCTCTCGGGGCAGGCCCGGCCCGTCGTTGCTGAAGGCGCGCTCGATCCTGCCGAGGAGCCCGGCCGGGCAGTCGGCGACGGCGTAGGCCGCGAGGTTGCCGCCCTTGGAGTGGCCGCCCACAAAGAGGCGCCGGCCCGGGGCGAGGGCGCGGACGAGGTAGGAGGCGGCCATCCTCTGCGCCTCCGTCACCTCGTAGGAGATCATGAAGTTCTCGCGCCAGCCGTCGAGCGAGCCGTCCGTGCCGCGGTACGCGACGTAGGTCTCGTCGGGGCCGACGTCCACCTGGAGGGCGGCGAACTGCAGGGACCGCGCGGAGTCCGAGCGCGCCACGTAGTCGTGGGCGGCGAGGTGCGAGAAGCGCCGCGACCTCGCGATTCGCTCGACCGTGGGCGCCTCGATGCGCGCAATCGATCGCACGTAGGGGGCGAGGTCACCGCCTGCGCGGCGCAGGAGCTCCCCGAGGGCCGCCCCGAGCCCGACCGAGCCCGCGCCGGGGCCCGGCACGATCCCGCCGAGGTCGAGGTAGGCGATCGTCGAGAGGATGAGGTTGTCGACCTCGTTCAGCGGGCGCTCGTCGAAGCCGAGGTCGCCGCGCCAGTCGAGGTAGTCGTCCATCGTGGGCATCGCATGCCGCCTTTCGCCCGTGCCCGCCTACGAAAAGGCCGCCCCGAAGGGCGGCCGCATGCTCCTTCCAAGCCGACGGTACCGACCGCTCCGGCCGGCTGCGCCCGCTCTAGACCAGGGGCCCGATGCAGGTGTACGGGCTCCACTGCTTGAGGCTGTCTACCGCGACCATGCGCCCGTTGGCGTGCAGGATCTGGCCGTTGCCGATGTAGAGGGCCACATGGCGCTCGAAGTTGCCGCCGGGGACGTTGCCCCACCAGCAGACGACGTCGCCCGGCTGGGGGTTGGACGTCGCGTTGGCCTTGGCGAGACCGATCTGGGTCACGCTGTAGTACTGCTCCCAGCCGCCGTTGCCGATCGTGATGCCGGCCCGGGCGTAGGCGTAGCCCACGAGGCCGGAGCAGTCCCAGCCAACCCCGGGGGTGTTGCTGTGGCTGTACGGGAGCCCGAGCTGCGAGGACGCGGCGGCCACGATGGTCGCCCTCTGGGAGGCGGTCAGGCTGCCGGTGGTGGCGCTGCTCGGCCCGGAGTTGCTTCCAGAGTTGGAGCTGGAACCGGAGTTGGAGCCCGAGCTGCTGCCCGAGCTAGAACCGGAGTTGGAGCCCGAGCCCGAGTTGCTGCCGGAGTTGGAACCGGAGTTGCTGGCGGAGCCCGAGCCGGAGTTGGTGCCGGCGTTGCCGCTCGAGCTGGCGTTGGAGCCCGACTCGGTGCTCGAGCCGGAGCCGTTGCCCGCGCCCGAGTCGCTCGAGGCGCCGGAGCCGGAGGTGGGGTCGGTGGTGGCGTCCTGCTGGCCCGCGGACTCGGTCGTGGTGCCGTCCTGCAGCGACTCCTGCGCCGCCTGGGCGGCGGCCTGGCCCTGGGCCACGGCGGCCTCGTCGGCGGCCTGGATCTGGGCCTTGAGCTCCTCGCTCAGCCCGTCCACGTAGGACTGCTGCTCGGCCTGCCTGGACGCGAGGTCGGCGGCCTCCTGCTCCTGCCGGCTCGCGAGCTGCTCCTGCCCGGCCTTGAGCGTCTCGAGCGCGGCGAGCTCGTCGTCGTACTGGCTCTTCAGGTCCTTGACGGTGTTGATGGCCTCGACGCGCTTGTCGGAGACCTGCTGCGCGTAGACCACGTTGCCGACGAAGCTCTCGAAGTCCGAGGAGCCGAGGACGAGCGAGAGGAGCGTGTCGCCGCCGCCGGACTTGTAGGTAGCCGCGACGCTCTTGGCGAGGGCGTCCTGCGCCTGCTCGAGCTGCTGCTTGGTCTGCTCGGACTCCGCCTGCTTGGAGGCGTACTCCTGGTTGGTCTGGTCGATCTGGTAGTAGGTGTCCTGGAGCTTCTCGTCCACGTCGGCGTACTTCATGGAGAGGTAGTCGAGCTGCTGGCGCGCGGCGTCCACGTCGGACTGGGAGACTTCCGCGAGCGCGATCACCGGACTGCCCGAGGCGACGAGCGTCGCGGCGATGGCGCAGGCCGCGATCCTGGTACGGATGGAGAGGGATCTCTTCATACGGTGCTTCTTCCTATGGTCAGGCACTGCCGCATGGGGCACACGCACGGATACAATCTCATAGGCGAGATGGTACCATCAATTTCCATTGCGCGCGCCATCTCCACGTATCCAACGGCAGGAGCCCCGGGCGCTGCCCTCCCAGGACAAGGGCGCGGGGCGGCCGCCCCCTTGGGCGACGGCCCCGCGCGCAGGGTCCCAGAAGCGTCCGAGCCGACGGCGCCGGCCCTCGCCTCCTGACGGCGGCCCCGGGCGCCGGTCCTTCTCCCCTACTCCATGATCTGGCGGAACATGTCCTTGACCTGCTCTGCCGTCGCCTCGCGGGGGTTTCCGGGGTAGCAGGCGTCCGCCAGGGCGTCGGCGGCGAGCTGGTCGAGGTCGGCCTCGACGAGGCCCTTGCAGGTCCTGGGGATGCCCACGTCCTCGCCGAGCTTGCGCACGGCGGCGATGGCGGCGTCGGCGGCCTGCTCGTCGGTCATGCCCGTGGTGTCGACGCCCATGGCGCGGGCGACGCCGGCCTGCTTGTGGGCCGCGACGGGCTTGTTGAACTCCATCGAGATCGGCAGCAGCATTGCGCAGGCGACGCCGTGGGGCGTGTCGTAGTGCGCGGAGAGCGTGTGCGCCATGGAGTGGTCGATGCCCAGGCCGACGTTGGAGAAGCCCATGCCAGCGACGTACTGGCCGAGCGCCATCTCCTCGCGGCCGTGGCCGGGCTTGCCGTCCCTGGCCTCCTGCACGGCGTCGCGCAGGTTGTGGGAGATGATCTCGATGGCCTTGTAGTGGAACATGTCGGAGAGCTCCCACGCGCCCTTGGTGGTGTAGCCCTCGATGGCGTGGGTGAGCGCGTCCATGCCGGTGGCGGCGGTGAGGCCCGCGGGCATGGAGGCCATCATGTCGGGGTCGACGACGGCGACCTCGGGGATGTCGTTGGTGTCGACGCAGACGAACTTGCGCTCGCGCTCGGGGTCGGTGATCACGTAGTTGATCGTGACCTCGGCCGCGGTTCCGGCCGTCGTGGGGACGGCGATGGTGAAGACGGCGTGATTCTTGGTGTCCGCGACGCCCTCGAGGCTCTTGACGTCGGCGAACTCGGGGTTGTTGGCGATGGTGCCGATGGCCTTGGCGGTGTCCATGGCCGAGCCGCCGCCGATCGCGACGATCGCGGAGGCGCCGGAGCGCCTGTAGGCCTCGACGCCGTCCTGCACGTTCTTGATGGTGGGGTTGGGCTTGACGTCGTCGTAGAGGTCCCACCTGATGCCGGCCGCATCGAGGAGGTCGGTGACCTTGGCGGTCACGCCGAACTTGACGAGGTCGGGGTCGGAGCTTACGAAGACGTGGTCGTAGCCGCGCCGCGAGAGCTCGCCCGGGATCTCCCTGATCGCGCCGGAGCCGTGATACGAGATGCCGTTGAGAACGAACCGCTGTGTCATGCGCGCCTCCATGTGACGTCCTGCCTACAGTAGAACACGTACTTCTTTATGCCCAGAGGCGCTGGTGCCTATGCTCGTGAAAAGCGTTCGCACGCATATGAAGAAGACGGGCCGCGGCACTGCCGCGGCCCGTCGCCTCCGTGCGTGGTGCCTTCCGCCCGGGCGCGCCCGGTGCCGGGACGCGTGGCGCCCCTGCCTAGCGCCTCGCCCGCGCCTGGCGGCCCGCCTCCGCCTCGCGGACCTGCCGCGGCGACGAGCGGCGCGGGCCCCTGCCGCCCTGGCGCTCCTCGCCCTCCCACTCGAGGTCGAAGAAGGTGGCCCAGGGGTCCCCGCGGCGGACCTCGACGCCGTAGCGGGCGTCGGAGCGCGCCTGCTCGCAGCGCATGGCGTGCATGCCGAGCACGAGGAACAGCCCGGAGAGGAGCGCGGGGGCGAGCCAGAGGAGCAGGTAGAGGGCGTCCGCGGCGGACGCGACGAAGTCGATGACGCCGACGAGGAAGATCGCGTAGATCACGAGCGTGTGCATGAGGCCTAGGCGCCACGCGGCCCTCGAGACGCTGCGCGTGCGGTGCTGCACGACCTCGCCCATGATGAAGCCGTACGGGGCCGCCCCGATGGCGAAGGGCAGCAGGAAGAGGAAGGCCCAGTGGCCGCGCGCCAGCCCGCCCGCCCCCTGGAGGAGGGGCCCGGCCGCCGATAGCGCCACGAGGACCAGATACGAGACCCACAGCGGCATGAGCTTTCTGAACGTCTTGCCCATCTCTACCTCGCTTTGCACGTGAACACCAAGAGCATATGACAAAAGCCGGGGTCGCCGTCCGACTTTCGTCGTATGCCAAAACTATCCCTTATTTCCTCCCGGGGCCGGACGGGGGCGCCTGGGCCCGGGAGGCGCCCGCCGACGGCGCCGCCGCGCCCGTCGCGGTATCCTACGCAGCGTCGGAGGGGCACGGGCGGTGCCCGGGACGCGGGCCCGGCTGGGCCGGAGAGGGAGGGCGCACGTGAAGCGGATCCTCATCGTCGCGACGGGCGGCACCATCGCCTCCACGCAGGACGGGCACGGGCTGGCGCCCTCGGCCACGGGCCGCGAGCTGGCGGAGCAGGTGCCCCTGATCGCGGATCTCTGCGAGCTCGACTTCGTGCAGCCGATGAACATCGACAGCACGAACATGCGCCCCCGGGACTGGCTGCGCCTGGCCGCCCTCCTCGACGGGGCCTGGGACGACTACGACGGCTTCGTCGTCCTCCACGGCACCGACACGATGGCCTACACGGCCGCCGCCCTCTCCTACCTCGTCCAGGGGAGCGAGAAGCCCATCGTGCTGACCGGCTCCCAGCAGCCGATGGCGAGCCCCTTCACGGACGCCAAGCTAAACCTCTACCAGTCGGTCCTCTACGCCTGCGACGACGAGAGCCGCGACGTCTCCGTGGTCTTCGGCGGCAAGGCCATCTGCGGCACCCGCGCCCACAAGCAGCGAACCATGAGCTTCAACGCGTTCACGAGCACCAACTACCCCTCGCTCGCCTACGTCAGGAACGACCGCATCGTCCGCGCGGCGGGCCTCTCCCGGAGCGCGCACGCGCCGGGGCGCCCCGAGGTCTTCGACAGGCTGGACGGCCGGGTCATCGTGCTCAAGCTGACGCCGGGCCTCGCGCCGGGCGTCCTCGAGCTGCTCAAGCGCGACTACGACGCCCTCGTGGTCGAGACCTTCGGCATCGGCGGCATCTTCGACTGGGTCGACGGAGGCAGGACCCTCGTCGTCACGACGCAGGTGCCCGAGGAGGGCCTCGACCTCGGGGTGTACGAGGTGGGCCGGCCCTACGCCGACCACCCGGGCATCCTCAGGGGCGGCGACATGACGACGGAGGCCCTCGTCGCCAAGACGATGTGGGTGCTCGGGCAGACGCACGACCCCGACGAGGTCGCGCGCCTCTTCTACCGGCCCGTCAACAACGACCGCGGCGAGGACTAGCCCCCGGAAGGCGACGGCCCCCGCCGCGCCGGCCGGGGCGGCGGGGGCCGGGTCGCGCCTACAGCGTGCGCAGGGCGTCGACCAGCGCGGTCTTGTCCGTGGTCCGCCCGTCCTTCTGCTTTATGACGCGCGCCGGGCAGCCTGCGACGACGGCGCCGGCCGGCACGTCGGAGATCACGACGGCGCCCGCCGCGACCACGGCGCCCGCGCCCACGCGGCAGCCCTCGATCACGACGGCGTTCGCCCCGATGAGCACGCCGTCCTCGATGACGACGGGGGTGGCGCTGGCGGGCTCAACCACGCCCGCGAGCACGGCGCCGGCCCCGACGTGGCACCTCCTGCCCACGATGGCGCGGCCGCCCAGGACGGCGCCCATGTCGATCATGGTGCCCTCCCCCACGACGGCGCCCACGTTGATCACGGCGCCCATCATGATCACGGCGTTGTCGCCGATCTCGACCCTGTCGCGGATGATGGCGCCCGGCTCGATGCGCGCGTTCACGCCCCTGACGTCGAGCAGGGGCACGCCGGAGTTCCTCCGGTCGGCCTCCACCACGAGGTCTTCGACCCCGTCCGCCGCCGCGTCGAGCGCGGGCGCGAGCTCCTCCCAGTCGCAGAAGACGACCTTGCTCGCGCCGTCGCCGAAGACGTGCGCGGAGGCGGGGTAGGCGACCGCGCCGGCCTCGCGCTCCCTGACGTAGGCCTTCACGGGCGTCCTCTTGGGGGCCGTGGCTATGTAGTCGATGATCTCCTGTGCGTCCATGGTTGCTCCTCCCAGGTCCTTCTCGTCCGCGCTACTCGGCGAACATCAGCTCGTCGAAGGTGTAGAAGCCCGGTTCGCGCGCGACCAGGCGCTTCGCCGCGGCGATGGCGCCGGTGACGAAGATCTGGCGCGAGCTCGCGCGGTGCGTGAGGCAGAGCTCCTCGTCCGTGCCGAAGAGGTGCACCTCGTGGGTCCCCGCGACGGTGCCGCCGCGCAGGCTGTGCATGCCGACCTCGCCCTTGGGCCGGGCGCCGACCATGCCCTGCCGGCCGTAGGCGACCGTGCGCGCACCTTCGGGGTCGACCTCGCGCAGCAGCATCTCCGCCGTGCCGGAAGGGGCGTCGGCCTTCTGCGCGTGGTGGGTCTCGACGATCTCCACGTCCCAGCCGGGCAGCGCCTCCGCCGCGAGCCTGGTCGCGTGGCGCAGCACGGCGACGCCGAGCGAGTAGTTGCCGGACCAGGTCACCTGGGTCCGCTCGCCCAGGGCGCGCACGCGGTCGAGCTCGGCCTCGGAGAAGCCCGTGGTGCCCAGCAGGAGCGCCGCGCCCGAGCGCCGCACGTAGGCCAGGGTGTGCGGCAGCGCATCCCTGTTGGAGAAGTCGATGGCGAGGTCGGCCGCGGGAGCCTCCCCGTCGAGCTCGGAGGCGTTGGTGACGTCGTAGGTCCCCACGAGCTCGAGCTCGTCGTCGGCCTCGATCGCGCGTGCGAGCAGCGTGCCCATGCGGCCGCTGCCGACGAGGGTGACGCTAGTCAACGAGACCAGCCCCCCTCATGGCCGCGGCGAGACGCGCGCGGCCCTCGTCCGAGATGGCGGTGAGCGGCAGGCGGAGCCCAGCGGGGATGAGCCCCATCATGTTGAGGGCGGCCTTCACCGGGATGGGGTTGACCTCGCAGAAGAGGGCGTGGACGAGGTCGAGCCCGTCGAGCTGGTAGCGCAGGGCGCGCCCGGTGTCGCCCGCGAGGTAGCTCTCCACCATGTCGTGGACGACGGCGGGCTGCACGTTCGCCCACACCGAGATGACGCCCGAGCCGCCGAGCGACATGATCGGGACGACCATGTCGTCGTTTCCGCTGAAGAGCCTGAAGGTCGGCGAGACGTACTTGGCGATGCTCGTCGCGTAGCCGATGGAGCCGGAGGCCTCCTTGATGCCCAGGACCCTGGGGTGCTCGCACAGGCGCGCCACGTTGCGCTCGCTGATGGAGCAGCCCGTGCGGCTGGGGACGTTGTAGAGGATGCACGGCACGTCCACCTGGTCGAGCACCGTGAGGAAGTGGCGGTAGATCCCCTCCTCGTTGGACTTGTTGTAGTAGGGCGTGATCAGCAGCAGCCCGTCCACGCCGATCATCTGGAGACTCCTCGCCTTGTTGAGCGACTCCTTGGTGGAGTTGGAGCCCGCGCCGCCGATGACGGGGACGCGCCCGTCCACGCGGTTGACGACGTGCTGGGCCACGGCGACGTCCTCGGCGTCGGTCATGGTCGAGGACTCGCCCGTCGTCCCCAGCACGAGGATGCCGTCGGTCTTGTTCTCGAGGTGGAAGTCGACCAGGCGGTCGAGCGCGCCGAAGTCGATCTCGCCGTCGTCGGTGAACGGCGTGACCAGGGCAACGATCGAGCCCGTGAGGTCGTTGATGTCTGCCATTGTCTCCCCTTTCCCCGGCGCCACGAGAGGTGGCGCGCGTCTGCCGTCCCGCGCCTGCCGCTAGCGCGACGGGCGCCCCAGGAGGTCGCGCCCCTCGGGCGTGACGTCGAGCGTGGCGAAGTAGTCCGCCGGCGTCTCCGCGCGGCGGATGAGGCTCACGCCGCCGTCCTCGCCGAGCAGCAGCTCGGCGGAGCGGAGCCTCCCGTTGTAGTTGAACCCCATCGAGTGGCCGTGGGCCCCCGCGTCGTGGACGAAGAGGAGGTCGCCAACCCCGCACTCGGGCAGCGCGCGGTCCCAGGCGAGCTGGTCGCCGTTCTCGCACAGGCCGCCCGCCACGTTGTAGGTGCGCGTCGCGGGCTCGTCCTCCCTGCCCATCACGGTGACGTGGTGGTAGGCGCCGTACATCATGGGGCGCAGGAGGTTGGCCGCGCAGGCGTCCACGCCCAGGTAGTCCTTGTAGGTGCGCTTCTCGTGGATGACGCGCGTCACGAGCGCGCCCGCCGGGGCCAGGAGCCAGCGGCCGAGCTCGCTCATCACCCTGAGGTCGCCCATGCCCGCGGGCACGAGGATGCGCTCGTAGGCCTCGCGCACCCCCTCGCCGATGGCGCGGATGTCGCAGGGGCGCTGGCCGGGCTCGTAGGCGACGCCCACGCCGCCCGACAGGTCGCAGAACGCCACGTGAACGCCGAGCCGCCCCGAGAGCTCCGCCGCGAGCGAGAAGAGCCGCTCGGCCAGGCGGGGGTAGTAGTCGTCGCCGAGCGTGTTGGAGGCGAGGAAGGCGTGCAGCCCGAAGTGCCTCACGCCCTGGGCGGCGAGCTCCTCGAAGGCACGCTCGACCTGCTCCCCCGTCATCCCGAACTTGGAGTCCTGGGGGCTGCCGATGATGCCGTTGGCGCTCTCGAACTCTCCGCCCGGGTTGTAGCGGCAGCACACCGTCTCGGGGAAGGGGCCGACGTTGTCGCGCCAGTAGGCGAGCATGTCATAGGAGTCGAAGTTGACGAGGGCGCCCATGTCGCGCGCGCGGCGGAAGTCCTCGGCGGGGGTGTCGTTGGAGGAGAGCATGACGTCGTGGCCCCTGACGCCGCAGGCGTCGACGAGCATGAGCTCCGTGCCCGTGGCGCAGTCGCAGCCACAGCCCTCCTCCCTGAGGATCGAGACGATCCTGGGGTTGGGCGTCGCCTTGACGGCGAAGTACTCCTTGAAGCCCTCGTTCCACGAGAAGGCGTCGTAGAGGGCGCGCGCCCTCTCGCGGACGATCCTCTCGCTGTAGAGGTAGAAGGGGGTGGGGTAGCTCCGGGCGATGTCCTCGAGCTGCCCCTTGGTGACGAACGGGCGCTTGTCCAGCGCCTCGCCCGCGGCCGCGCCCTCCGGCGCGCCTGCCTCGCCTCGTGCCATGCGCTCTCCCTCCCGGTCCGGCAAGCAGGCGGCTGGCTTACTTGCGAGGCAACGGGGGACCATGGCTCGCCGTAAGATAGCGCACCTGCAGCATCCTGCAGACAGTCATGGGGGTGTTTCCCACATGCCCACCCGCGCGCCGCGCCCGACGTGCGGATTCGGCGAGCCTCGCCTCCCGCGGAATCCTCGCCTGCCGGCTCGCCCGCGCTCTTCGTGTTCGCTCCTCTATCGTGCGCATCAGACTACCACGCGCAGGGCGCCGGGGGCGGCCGCGCCATCCGTTGGAAACACGGGCGCCACGGGGGCGCCGTCGGGGGGGGGGGGGGGGCGGGGGGGCCCCCCCCCCCCGACTCCTGCGCCTTGCCGGCCTGGGCCAAGCCGCGGGGCCGCGGCGCGCCTGGCGCCCTACGGGATCCGGACGATGCGCTCGTAGGCCTCGAGGCCGCGCATCAGCACCGCCTCGTCGAAGTCGAAGGCGTCCGAGTGCAGGGGCGCCGCCGGGGCGCACCCCAGGAGGAGGAAGACGCCGGGCAGGTGGCGCTGGTACCACGCGAAGTCCTCGGCGATGAGCAGGGGCTCGGGCAGCTCGGCGAGGCCGGGCAGGGCCGAGGCCACCAGGCCGAAGAGCGCCGGGTCGTTCACGACCGGCGGGTAGCCCTCCGAGAAGCGCACCTCGCACGTGCAGCCGAGGCGCGCCGCTGCGTCGGCGGCCACCCCGGGCAGCCCCCTGCGGCAGCGCTCGCCCATCTCCACGGAGAAGGTCCTGAGGCTCCCCTCCAGGCGCGTGAGGTCGCTCACCTGGTTGCGCACGGCCCCCGACGTCGCATGCCCGAAGCGCAGCAGGCACGGCTCCTCCCGCCGCCTGTCCCCCATGTAGGCGTAGCAGTCGAGGAGGACGTGCGCGGCCGCCTCGAGGGCGTCCCTGCCGAGCTCCGCCTTCGCGATGTGGCTCGAGACGCCGCGCACCTCGACGTCGACCTCGTTGCTGGCGGCGAGCAGCGCGCCGGCCCTGCTCGCGACCTGGCCCGCCGGCAGGTCCGGCCAGAGGTGGAAGCCGAAGATCCTGTCGACGCCCAGCCGGTCGAAGACGCCGGACTCGCAGACGACCTTGGCGCCGCCCGTGGTCTCCTCGGCGGGCTGGAAGACGACGAGCACGCTCCTGGGCAGCTCGTCCAGGTGCAGCGCCAGGTGGCGGGCCAGCCCCAGCGCCATGGCCATGTGGCCATCGTGGCCGCAGGCGTGCATCCTGCCGGGGTGCCCGCTCTGGTAGGCGGCGCCGGTCCGCTCGAGGACGGGCAGCGCGTCCATGTCGGTCCGCACGGCGCAGGCCCGCCCTCCGCCCCTGTCGAAGAGGCAGCACAGGGTGGAGCGGCAGGGCGAGAAGAGCCTCACGCGCGGGTCGGCCTCGAGCGGGCGCAGCTGCTCGCGGACGTAGGCGAGCGTCTCGTCGAGGTCGAAGTCCAGCTCGGGGATGCGGTGCAGGTCGCGGCGGTAGCGGGCGAGCAGCCCGAGGTCGGGCTCCCTGATCTCCCCGCTCATCGGCGCTCGCCCCCCTCCGCGGCGAGCGCCCCAACGAAGCCCGCCAGGCGCCCGAGGCCCTCCTCGAGGGTCGCCCGGTCGCACGCGAAGCTCAGGCGCACGAAGCCCTCCGCGCCGAAGAAGACGCCGGGCACGAGCGCGACGCCCGCCTCCAGGATCGCTCGCTCGCAGAACTCCTCCGAGCCGAGGCCGAGCTCGGCCACGGACGGGAAGGCGTAGAAGGCGCCCTCGGGCTCGACGAGGGGCAGGCCCATGCCCTCGAGGGCGGACACCGCGAGGTCGCGCCTCTCCCGGTAGGAGGCGCGCATCGGCCCCACGTCCCACTCGAGCGCGCGGAGCGCCGCGTGCTGCACGAAGGCGGGCACGGAGCTCACGAGGTACTGGTGGACCTTGCTCGCCTGCGCCGCCAGCTCGGGGCGGGACATGAGCCACCCCAGCCGCCAGCCGGTCATGGCCCAGGGCTTGGAGAAGCTGCCCGCCACGAGCACGCGGTCGGAGAGCTCCGGGTGGCGCGCGGAGAAGCGCTGGTAGGAGCTGGCGTAGACGAGGCTCTCGTAGACGTCGTCGCAGATCACGAACAGGTCGTGGTCGCTGGCGGCGCAGGCCACCGCGTCGAGGCTCACCGCGTCGAGCACGCAGCCCGTGGGGTTGTTGGGCGAGCAGATCACGATGGCCTTGGTCCTCGCCGTCACCTTGGCCTCGAGCGCCTCGCGGCTCACCTGGAAGCCGTCCGGCGCGGTGTCGAGCGCGACGGGCACGCCGCGCTCGAGGGTCGTGAGCGACTCGTAGAGCGAGAAGGCCGGCGTGGGGATCACGACCTCGTCGCCCGGCTCGAGCACGACCGCGAGCGCCACGGCCAGGGCCTCGGTCGCCCCGCAGGTCACGATCACGCCCTCGGGGGACGCGACGTCGGCGGGCACGCCCCGGCCGCGCTCGCGGCGGGCGATCGCCTCCCTGAGCCAGGGGTAGCCGTTGTTGGGCGGGTAGTGCGTGAGCCCGGCGTCGAGGTCGCGGGCGACCTCAGCCCTCACGGGCCCCGGCGTGTCCTCCCCCGGCTCGCCGAGGGTGAGCGAGACGCAGCCCGGCGTGCGCGCGGCGAGCGCCGAGAAGCGGCGGATGCCCGAGAGCCGAAGCCCCTCGAGCTGCGAGTTGGTCTTCAAGGCCACGTTTGCCTCCCTGTTGAGACTCTGTGACGTCCACGTCTCATCAAATGTGATAAATTATTTATTTATAGAATCAACAAGTCATCAATTGTCGGGAAGCGCCTCCCCGGAGGCCCTCCTACGTTACTCCATACACCATGCGGTGCCGTGGGGTGGCGGCGACGATGGTGGTTTCATCAGCTGTCAACGAAGGAGGGGCCTCCATGGACGCAACGTGCCTCGCTCCCGCATACCCCCTGAAGGCACAGGGGGCGGACGGGCCCGCCCCGAGGACGCGACCGCTGACCCCCCGAAGGACGCGATAATGAGTAAGAAGATAGTTGCCTTGTACTCGCCTGGGGGCGAGAGCATCGTCGTGTGGTTCGAGCCCGGCGAGATCAGGGAGCTCCGCGTGGCCCTGCTCCTCGAGCAGGAGGGGTGGGAGTCCGCCTTCGAGGACGGCGAGGCCGCGCCGGAGGTCTCCATCATGGCGGGGGGCGCGGGGCTCGAGGCGGACGGGGGCCTTACCATCGGCGCCGACGAGGTCTACGAGCTCAGCTCCGAGGTGGAGCTCATCGAGCGCGAGAAGCAGCGCCTCATCAGCGACCTCACGACGGTCCGGCGGGCGTCCGGCTTCTCGCAGACGCGCCTCGGCGCGGCGGCGGGCATCCACCAGCCCGTCATCTCGCGCATCGAGAGCGGCGACATCGCGCCGCAGGTGAACACCCTCTTCAAGCTCCTCGCGCCCATGGGCAAGACGCTCGCGATCGTGGACCTCGAGTAGGCGCGGACGCACGGCCGGACCGGCTGGCCGCGCGTCCCTCTCCCCCGCCCCGGCGGGCGGGCCCGCCCGCCTACTGCCCGAGCCTCGCGGAGAGCAGCTGGTTGAAGAGCTTGGGATTGCCCTTGACGCCGGCGGCCTTGGAGGCCTTCATGCACTGGCCCACGAGGAAGCCCAGGACCTTCCTGTTGCCGTCGCGGTACTGCCTCACCTGGTCCTCGCAGCGCGCGAGCACCTCGTCCACCACCGGCTCGAGGGCGCCGGCGTCCGTGCTCTGACGCATCCCGCGCTCGTCGACGACCCTGGCGGGGTCCTCGCCGGTCCCGTCGACCGCCTCGAGCACCTCGCGCGCCTGGGCGAACGTGATCGCGTCCGACGCGAGCAGCCCCGAGATGGAGGCGACCTGCGCGGCGTCGAGCCCCTTGAAGGCGGGCAGCAGGTTCACGACGACGTTCGCCACCGTCGGGCGCGCCTTCTCCTCGACGGAGGAGCAGGCCTCCTCGAAGAGGGCGGCCGTCGCCGGGTCGCCGGCGATCTGCGCCGCGTCGGCGCGCTTGAGGCCGAGCTCGGCTACGTACCTGTCCCTCTTGGCGTCCGGCAGCTCGGGGATGCGCGCGCGGCACCCCTCGACGAACTCGTCCGTGAGGTCGAACGGGGCGAGGTCCGGGTCGGGCATCATCCGGTAGTCGTCGGCCGTCTCCTTGACGCGCATCACGATGGTGCGCTTGCGGTTGGGCTCCCAGTGGCGCGTCTCCTGGTAGATGACGCCTCCCTCCTCCAGCACCTCCGCCTGGCGGCGGATCTCGTACTCGAGGCCGTCGTGGAGGCTCTTGAAGGAGTTGATGTTCTTGAGCTCGGTCTTGGTGCCCAGCTCGCGGGTGCCCCTCCGGCGCAGGCTCACGTTGCCGTCACAGCGCATGGAGCCGCTCTCGAGCGAGCAGTCCGAGATGCCGAGGGTGCGGAACGTCTGCTGGAGCTTCTCCATGAACAGGCGGGCCTCCTCGGGCGTGCGCAGGTCGGGCTCGGTGACGAGCTCGATCAGGGGCGTGCCGCAGCGGTTGTAGTCCACGAGCGACTCGGTCGCGCTGGCGATCCTGCCCTCCTCGCCGCCCACGTGCACCATCTTGGCGGCGTCCTCCTCCATGTGTATGCGCAGGATCCTGATGGGCACGGTGTAGGAGCCGTCCGCCGCCTTCCGGACCACGACGGGCGCGGCCTCGTCGTGCGCGCTCACCGTGTCGGTCCCGGTCTCCACGCCGTCCGGGCGCTCCTTGGCGCCCTCGCCGGCGACCTCCAGGTCGAGGTGGCCGTACATGCAGAACGCGACCGGGCCCTGGGTGGTCTGGAAGTTCTTCGACATGTCGGGGTAGAAGTAGTGCTTGCGGTAGAACATCGAGTGCTTCTGGATCTGGCAGTTGGTCGCCAGGCCCGCCATCACGATGCTCTGGATCGCCTTCCGGTTGGGCACCGGGAGCGCGCCCGGCATGCCGAGGCAGACGGGGCACACGTTGGTGTTGGGCGGATCGTCGTGGCTGAGCCTGCAGTTGCAGAACATCTTCGTCTCGAGCGTGGTCAGCTCGGTGTGGACCTCCAGGCCGATCACGGCCTCCCAGTCCTCGAGCACCTCCTGTAGGCTCCTCACTTGAGCTCGCCCCCCTTCCCGGCGAAGGCGGGGGCGACCTTGCCCCTCGCGTCAAACGCGCGCTCGATGGCGCGCGCGAACCTCAGCAGCCTGCGGTCCGAGAAGGCCGGCCCCTGCAGCTGGGCGGACACGGGCAGCCCCGAGTCCTCCCCGAGGCCGAGCGGGACGGAGACGCCGCCGTTGCCGGCGATGTTGTTGGAGATCGTGTACATGTCCGAGAGGTACATCTGCGTCGGGTCGGAGATCTCGCCGAAGCGGAAGGCCGTCCTCGGGGACGCCGGCATGAGGATCACGTCGCACTTCTCGTAGGCGCGGGCGTAGTCCTGGGTGATCAGGGTCCTGACCTGCTGGGCCGGGTAGTAGTACTGGTCGTAGACGCCCGAGGCGAGCAGGTATGCGCCGAGCATCTGGCGGCGCTTGGCCTCCTCGCCGAAGCCATGGGCGCGCGAGAGCGCCGTCTGCTCGGCGAGCGTGGCGCACCCCGGCTCCTGGTAGCCGTAGCGCACGCCGTCGAAGCGCGCGAGGTTGGAGAAGGCCTCGCAGGGCGCGATCACGTAGTAGGCCGAGATGGAGCTCGCCATGTTGGGCAGCTCGACCTCCACGATCCTGGCGCCCTGGTCCTCGAGGGCGCGCTCGGCGGCCTCGATCGCATGCCTGACCTCGTCGGTCAGGCCCTCGGCCTCCATGAGCGAGGGGATCACGCCGACGGTCGAGCCCTCGATCGGGTCCTCGAGGTGCTCGAGGAAGTCGACCGAGCAGTCCTGGCTCGTGGAGTCGTACGGGTCTCGGCCGGCAGCCGTGAGGGCGCACATCGCGAGCGCGACGTCCTCGACGCTGCGGCCGAAGGGGCCGACCTGGTCGAGCGAGGAGCCGAAGGCCACGACGCCGTAGCGCGACACGGCGCCGTAGGTGGGCTTGAGCCCCACGACGCCGCAGAAGCTCGCGGGCTGGCGGATGGAGCCGCCGGTGTCCGAGCCCAGGGCGAGGGTGACCTCGCCGGAGGCGACCGACGCGGCGGAGCCGCCGGAGGAGCCGCCAGGGACGCGCGTGGTGTCCCAGGGGTTGTTGGTCCTGTGGAAGGCGGAGGACTCGGTGGAGGAGCCGAACGCGAACTCGTCCATGTTCGCCTTGCCCATGGGCGTCGCCCCCGCGTCGAGCATGCGCTGCACGCAGGTGGCGGTGAACTTGGAGTCGTAGTTCTCGAGCATCCTCGAGGCGCAGGTGGTCCTCGTGCCGACGAGGTGCATGTTGTCCTTGAACGCCACGGGGACGCCCGCGAGCGGCCCCAGGGACTCGCCCGCGGCGCGCCTGCGGTCGGTCTCGGCCGCCGCGGCCAGCGCCAGGTCGCGCGAGACCTCGAGGAAGGCCTGCACCTCGCCCTCGCGCGCGTCGATGGCGTCGAGGGAGGCCTCTGCCACCTCGGTGGCGGAGAAGCTCCCGTCCGCCACGCCGCGCGCGATCTCTGCGGCGCTCAGCTCGTCGAGGCTCGCCATCAGCGGTCACCCCCATCGTCCCCCAGGATGGAGGGCACGCGGAAGTAGCGGTCGCGCTTGGCGCCGGCGTTGTCGAGGGCCGTGTCGATGTCGAGCGCGCGCACGGAGTCGTCCACGACGTCCTCCCCCATCACGTTGGAGAGGTCTCCGATGGGGTGGAAGGTGGGCTCGACGCCCTCGAGGTCGTACTCGCGTATCGGCTGGAGGATGCGCACGGTCTCGTTCATGTACCGCGTCATCTCCTCGAGCTCCTCGTCGTCGAGGGCGATGCGGGCGTAGTCCGCTATGCCCGCGACGTCCTGCTTGCTGAGAGCCATGGGTTCTCCCCCTAGTCAGGTGCGGAAGGTGGTTTGCAAGGGCCATTCTAGCGAATGGGAGGCCGCTCCCCCGGGGCGCGGGCGGAGGCGTAACGCCGACGTGACCCGCCCGGCGCCCCGCCCGGAGAGCCTGGCCTCCCCCGCACGGGCCCCTCTCGTCCGCCCCCCCGCTGGCCGGCGCACGAGAAGGGCCCGCGGACTTCCGCCCGCGGGCCCCTGCCTAAGCCTCGCGCGTCCTGCGCGCTCGCGGCCCTAGCGGCCGCCGGCCTTGCGCCTCTTGTGCACCTGGCCCTCCGCGCGCCTGTTGGCCGCGTCGATGGCCCTCTGCATCGCGCGGGGCGTCTCGCCCATGATCTGGGCGTCGATCTCCTCGCGGGTCGAGGGCCTCCCGCCGTGCTGGACCTCGTAGTCGTAGAGCATGTTCTCGACGTTGGTCCGCCCGTGCTTGATGCCCACGTAGAGCACCGCGCTCGCGGGGACGCCGATCGCGACGAGCACGACGCCGGCGATGCCGGCCGCCCTGCTCGACCCGCCCACGAGGCCCCACCAGGCGAGGATGACGCCGATGGCGACGAGCGAGTACGCGAGGCGCTTGTAGACCTGGAGCCTCATGAGCGCACGGGTCTGCGCCTGCGCCTCCCTGAGCAGCGGGTCGGACGCCTCATGCCGGGCGCCGGAGCGCCTGCCCCCCTCTCGTGCCATCGACGTCCCTTCTCGCTAGTAGGACAGGCCCGGGTTGAAGAAGGACGTGTTGATGCCCGGGATGGTGATGCAGCCGACGAGGGCGATGACCACGAGGATCAGCATGACGATGGTCGGGCTGATCTTCTTCTTGGTCATGAGCCACCAGCACAGGTACACGAACACGAGGTTCAGGGCCTTGGGCATGATGCTGTCCAGGGTGTTCTGCAGGACGAAGGCGCTGTCCGCGGAGAACTGGACGGCGAAGGAGGTGGAGATGGACACCCAGGTGCCGGCGACGGCGCCGATGACCATGGTGCCCACGGTGCCGATCGCGGAGCGCAGGGCCGCCGACTGCGGGCCGACGAGCGCCTCGACCGCGGCGCCGCCCATGGAGTAGCCCTGGTCGAAGGCGTACTTCATGCCGAAGTACATGAGGGCGTTCCAGGCGACGATGTAGAAGATCGGGCCGAGGACGGAGCCGCCCTGGGAGAGGCCCATGGCGATGCCGAGCAGGATGGGGATGAAGGTGCCGACGATGATGGAGTCGCCGAGGCCGGCGAGCGGGCCCATGAGGCCGGCGCGGATGCCGTTGATCGTCTCGGAGTCCATCGGCTCGCCGTTGGCGCGGGCCTCCTCGAGGCCGACCGTCAGGCCGACGACGATGGAGCCGATCTGCGGCTCGGTGTTGAAGAAGGCGCTGTAGGTCTTCAGTGCCTCGACCTTGTCCTCGTCCTTGTCGTACAGCTCGTCGATGGCGGGCAGCATAGCGGCGAGGTAGCCGAAGGTCTGCATGTGCTCCTGCGTGAAGCAGGTGAGGTTGCCGTACGCCCAGCGCAGGAACACGCTCTTGCGGGTCGCATCCGAAGTCTTCTTGAGCTCAGCCATGATTAGATGTCCTCCTCGTCATCATCGTCGAGCGCAGGACCGGCCGCGACGGCGGGACGAGCTGCGATGGTCTTGATCTCGAAGTTAATAAGGGCGACAAAGACGGCGACGATCGCGGAGGCGATCAGGTTCATGCCGAGCACGGCGGCCAGCATGAAGCCGACAATGAAGGTGACCCAGTCCTGCCAGCCGTCGATGACCTGGCGGCAGAGGATCGCGATACCGACGGTGGGCAGCAGCGAGCCGACGGTGAAGAGCGTCTTCATGAAGAGGCCGTCCATGGGGAGGTACTCCTTCATGAGGTCGACCATGGTGGGGCCGGCCATGCAGATCACGACGGTCGGGAGGAAGGAGAACAGGATGTGGGAGATCCAGGGGAAGACGTAGTCGACGAGGGGCAGCGTCTTCTTGATGCCGTTCCAGTCGCCGGAGTCCATGGCCTTCCAGCCGATGCCCTGCCAGACGAGGTTCATGGTCTGGGTGCCGTAGAACAGGACGGTGCCGAGCGTGCCGACGGCCGAGCCGATCGAGGCGGCGTAGCCCGCGGCGGCGGCGCTGTTGGGGTCGAGGCCCTGTGCGGAGATGCCCATCATCGCGAGGGGGATGCCGATGTAGGTGACGGCGCGCACGTCCGCGGAGACCGTGCCGCCCGGGGTGACGAGGGCGATGTAGACGACCTGGATGGCCGCGCCGACGATGATGCCGAGGCCGACGTTGCCCATGATGATGCCGACGATGAGGCCGCCGACGAGGGGCCGGCCGAGCGTGTAGTTACCGATGGTGGTGCCGCCCATGCCCGGGAGCGATGCGAGGCACGCGAAGAGTCCAAGGAAAATCGCTTGGACGATGTTGATCGTCATGACAGGAATCCACCTTCCTTGTTGTCAGACCCTACCTGGCCCTTCCTGGCCTACTTGAGGTCGAACTTGCCGCGGAAGTCCGGCCAGTGCCCGATGGCCGCCTCCTTGATCAGCGCGAACCAGACGTCGTAGCCCTTGTTCTCGATGTCCTCGAACGCCTGGGCCTCCTCCTGCGTGATCGACTGGTTGTTGCCCAGCTTCACGGTGCCGGGACGGTCGTTGCAGGGGCCGACGACGACGGTCTTGACGTCGGAGGGCTTGAAGTCGAGGTCCACGAGGATGTGCTTCATGTCCAGCGGGTTCTTGGTGATCAGGAAGTAGTTGGACTTCGAGCTGAGGACCGAGTCCTTCTTCTCGTTGAAGTGGTCCATCGTCCAGACGAAGATCTTCTTGTCCGGCGCGGCGCCCTTGTAGGCGGCCTTGAGCACGGGGTTGCTCGCGGCGACGTCGTTGACGGCGACGATGCCGTCGCAGGGGTACTCGCGGCTCCAACGCGTGACGGTCTGGCCGTGGATCATGCGGTCATCGATGCGGACGAAACTGATCATTCCTTGCGCTCCTTCCTTTACGGCGGTTATCTGCCCTTACAGGTCTTCCTCGTCCTCGTCGTCGACCGCAAGCTCGACCTCCTTGATGGCGGCCGTGGACTCTCCGAGGACCTGTGCCTTGAGGGCGTCGTCGTCAAGACCGTCCTCTATAGCCATGAGTGCGCTGATCGCCATCGGCAGGTTGACGCCGCCGAAGGCGATGGTGTGGGGAAGGAGGCCCTTCTCCGTCAGGGTGTTCAGGGTGTTGGTGAGGGGGGAGCCGCCGATGATGTCACCGAGGACGACCACCTCGTCGTCCGGCGTGACGGGCTCGATGACCTTCTTGAGGTTGGCGACGAAGTCGTCTGCGGAGACGCCGTCCTCCATGCTGTAGGCGAGCACGTTGTCGCGCTTGCCGAGGAGCATCTCGAGGACGCTCTTGACCCCCGGCGCCATGGTCCCGTGGCTTACGATGAGCAGGTACTTCATTCGTTCTCCCTTCGCGCAACCCTACACACATGGCGGGGAGGCGGCGAGGGGCGACGCGCGGATGTGGGAAGCTTCCCACTCGAACCCGGGCCGAGGACCCATGGCTCCGGCCCGCCGCGCGCACGCACCTCCCAACACCCCACCACGAGATACCAGAAGAGGCCAAATCGCACTCGAGCGCCCGCGAGGCAGCCGGGCGAGCCGATCGGGACTAGCTGGAACTAGCACCATCTGTTAGACACAGACTATCCACACAAAAACCAGCCACGTACTATACTAGCCCGGACGCCAAACGTACAGCCCGCTCGCCGAATCAAGGCGAATAATTTCTCGAACGTATAGCGAAGCAAATGTAATCAAGGGCGACCGCACTTTGCCGTCCTCAAACAACCTGGGAACAATGCCCGGCCCCCTCCTCGCGATGCCGGCGCGGGCCGGCGCGAGGGTATACTTCAAGGCCACTTATATAGGATAGGCGAGAAGGCCGGGCGGGCGCCGCGGGCGCCGCACGCCCGGCCCCCTGGTGGTGGCCGGGCGACACCGGCAGGAGGGGGACGCGCATGGCACGAGGCAGGCGGAGGGGCGCTTCCGGGCTCGACGCGCTCGAGGGGGGACGGCCCCTGGCGACGCCGACCGCGGCCTCCGTCGCCGAGGTGAGGCGCCTGCCCACCAACGTCCTGCGCAAGGTGGAGCCGCCGGAGAAGCCCGGCCCCATGCCGCTCGTCCGGCTCGCGATGTCGCTCCTCTTCCTCTTCCTCGTGGCCTTCGCTGCCTGGGTGATCGGCTGGTGGCCCGTCACCTGCCTCTTCTGCGTCCTGCCCTTCGTGGGCCTCGCCGGCGCGCGCTCCGTGGCACGCCGCTTCGCCCGCGCCGCCCTGGGGCGCGAGGACGCCGCGCCCTCCCCCGAGGGCCCGGCCCGCGACGACCCCTCCCCCGCCGCCCCTGCGGACGAGGCCGCGGCGAGCGGGCTGGGCGGCTTCCTCGCCGACCCCGAAGACCCCCGCCGCGCCATGCTCACGGCCCCGCTGAGGCCGCACCTGCGCGCCAGGGTCGAGCGCAACCGCGCGGCGGAGGCCGGCGCGTGCGCGGCCTGGCTCGCCAGGCGCGGCGGCCCCGAGGGGGTCGACGTCACCTCGGGCGACGGCTGCGCGCTGCACGCCCGCGTCTTCCGCGCGGAGCCGACGGGCGCCGGCGCGGGCGGCCGCCAGCGCTGGGTCGTCCTCCTGCACGACTACCGTGGCAGCTGGGAGGAGACCATGCCCCTCGTCAGGCGCTACGTGGAGGCGGGCTTCTCGGCCGTCGTGTGCGACCTGCGCGCGTGCGGGGAGAGCGCGGGCGAGTGGGTCGGCCTCGGCTACCTCGACAGCCTCGACGTCGTCGCCTGGGCCAGGTGGGCCGTGGGCGAGGGCGCGCGCAGCGTCGTCCTGCACGGCTCCGGCATGGGGGCCGCCGCGGCCCTCATGGCCGCCGGCGAGGAGGACCTGCCCGGGGAGGTGGCGGCCGTCGTGGCGGAGAACTGCTACACGGACGCCTGGACGGCCGCCCGCTGCCTCTACCACGGGCTCGGCCTCGACGTGCACCCGGCCATGGACCTCGTCCGCCTCTACCTTCGCCACCAGCCCGGCGGCTACGACATGGCCGCAGCGAGCCCGCAGGAGTACCTCCGCGACCTGCGCGTGGGCGTGCTCTTCCTCCAGGGCGCGCGCGACACCCTCGTGCCGCCCTACATGTCCACCCTCCTGTGGCGCAGTGCGTGCGAGCTCACGCCCCAGCTCGACCACAGGATCGAGTCCTTCGGCAAGGCCGGCCACCTCACGCTCGAGCTGGCCGAGCCCGAGCGCTACTGGCGCACGGTCTTCGACTTCCTCTCGCGCCGCGTCTAGGCGGGCGGTGCCCAGGCGGGCACGGGCGGCTCGCACGAGGCCGCGGGGGGGCCGGTCCCGTCCGCGGCCTTCTCGATTCTCCCTTGAGTTTTAATTCCTACTAATTAGTATGAATTGCATGGAGGAGCGGGTTTCCGGCATGAATTGCACTCGGGGGGGTAGCATTAACCGAGGCAGCCCAGGCCCGCACCCGTTCCCGGTCCGGTCGCGGGCCCCAAAACGTTTTGCCGTCAGTGAGACATAGGAGAGAAGAGCATGTCAGAGCAGCTACTTCGAGTAACAGGACTCTCGGCTGGGACCGAGGACAACCCCATCCTGCACGACATCGACATCTCGGTCGCGGCCGGCGAGACCCACGTCCTCATGGGGCCCAACGGCGCGGGCAAGTCCACGCTCGGCCACGTGATCATGGGCGACCCCGTCTACAAGGTCAGCTCCGGCAGGATCGAGTTCGCGGGGCAGGACCTCACGAAGGAGGGCGCCGACAAGCGCTCGCTCGCCGGCATCTTCCTCTCCTACCAGGCACCCGTCGAGGTCCCCGGCGTACCCCTCTACAGCTTCCTGCGCACCATCACCCAGAAGCGCCCCGAGCTCAAGATGACCGCAAAGCAGTTCCGCAAGCGCGTGGGCGACATCGCCGACGAGCTCGACCTCAGCCAGAGCTTCCTCACCCGCGAGCTCAACGTGGGCTTCTCGGGCGGCGAGAAGAAGAAGATCGAGATGCTCCAGCTCCTGCTGCTCAGGCCCAAGCTGGCCATCCTCGACGAGACCGACTCCGGCCTCGACGTCGACGCGCTCTCCGTGGTCTCGCGCGGCATCGAGGCCTACCGCAGGGACTGCGACGGCGCCCTGCTCATGATCACGCACAACACGCGCATCCTCGAGAAGCTCACCGTCGACCGCACGCACGTGATGGTCAAGGGCCACCTCGTGGCGGAGGGCCCCGCCTCGCTCATCGACGACATCGACGCCCACGGCTTCGAGCGCTTCGAGCGCGAGGCGCAGGCGAGGGGTGATGCCGAGTGAGCGACGCCAAGGACGCGCGGAGGACGCAGGTCGCCGACGTCGACCGCTCCATCTACGACTTCGTGAAGAGCGAGGAGGGCTACGAGCGCTACACCGACGGCCTGACACCCGAGATCGTGCGCTCCATCTCCGAGAAGAAGAGCGAGCCCCAGTGGATGCTCGACCTGCGCCTCGAGGCGCTCGAGGTCTTCCACGAGAGGCAGATGGCGCCCAACTGGGGCCCCTCCATCGCGGGCCTCGACATGGACCACATCTCCACGTACGTCTCGCCCAAGACCAAGCAGGCCAGGGACTGGAACGACGTCCCCAAGGACATCAAGGACACCTTCGAGCGCCTCGGCATCCCGCAGGCGGAGCGCGACTCGCTGGCCGGCGTCGGCGCCCAGTACGACTCGGAGATCGTCTACCACAACATGCGCGAGGAGGTCGCCAAGTACGGCGTGGTCTACACCACGATCGAGGACGCGCTGCAGGACCCCAAGTGGGAGCCCGTCGTCCACGAGTACTTCGGCAAGCTCATCCCCATGCGCGACCACAAGTTCGCGGCGCTGCACTACGCCGTGTGGTCGGGCGGCTCGTTCGTCTACGTGCCCGCCGGCGTGACCGTCGAGTACCCGCTGCAGAGCTACTTCCGCCTCAACGCCCAGGGCGCGGGCCAGTTCGAGCACACGCTCATCATCGTGGAGCCCGGGGCCGACCTGCACTTCATCGAGGGCTGCTCGGCGCCCAAGTACTACGAGGCCAACCTGCACGCCGGCGCCGTCGAGCTGTACGTGAAGGACCACGCGCGCCTGCGCTACTCCACGATCGAGAACTGGTCCAAGAACATGTACAACCTCAACACCAAGCGCGCCAGGGTGGGGGCGGACTCCAAGATGGAGTGGGTCTCGGGCAGCTTCGGCAGCCACGTCTCCTACCTCTACCCCACCACCATCCTCGAGGGCGACCGCTCGAGCTGCGAGTTCACCGGCATCACCTTCGCCGGCGCCACCCAGGACCTCGACACCGGCTGCAAGGTCATCCTCAACGGCCGCGACACGACCGCCTCGGTGGAGACCAAGTCCATCTCCAAGGACGGCGGCGTCAACACCTTCAGGAGCTCCGTCGTCGTGGGCAGGCACGCCGACAACGCGCGCGCCACGGTGAGCTGCCAGTCGCTCATGCTCGACAACATCAGCCGCTCCGACACCATCCCGGCGATGGACGTGCGCAACCCCACCGCGAGCGTCGGCCACGAGGCCACGATCGGCCGCATCTCCGACGACACGATCCTCTACCTCATGAGCCGCGGCTGCTCGGAGGCCGAGGCCCGCACCATGGTCGTCAACGGCTTCGCCAACCCCGTGTCCAAGGAGCTCCCGCTGGAGTACGCGGTCGAGATGAACAACCTCATCAAGCTCGAGATGGAAGGAGCGATCGGCTAATGGCGGACGATAACGCAACGCTCGGGGCCGCCACGGCGGACGCGCCCCGCGAGGTCACCCTCTCCCGCGTCAACACGCCCCCGGCGCAGACCTGGAACTACCTCAGGGCCAACGACATCACCCTCACGGTGCCCGCGCTCTCGCGCAAGGGCGACGTCTACTTCGCCCTCCCCCAGCTCTTCGGGAGGATCGAGTGCGGCATGGGCGACAAGGTGACCGAGTGGGTCACGAGCCAGGCCGCCGACGCCACCTACGTCGAGGTGCCCAGGGGCACGGTGCGCACCGAGCCCATCGTCGTCGACATCGACACCGACGCGGGCCAGGTCGCCGACACCGGCGTCATGCTCCGCGAGGGCTCCGAGGCGACCGTCGTCGTGGTCGCGCACGGGGGCGGCGGCGAGGCCGCGACCTCCGCGGCGCTCACCCGCATCGTGTGCGAGAAGCGCACGAGGCTGCACCTCTTCGAGGTCCTCGCGCTGACGGACGCCGAGACCCACCTCGAGAGCGTCGGCATCGTGGCGGACGACGACGCCGCCATCGACGTGCGCCAGTACCTCCTCGGCGGCGCGACCCAGGCCGTGGGCCTCGCGACGGACCTCGCGGGCGACCGCGCCAGGCTCGCCCTCCAGACGCGCTACCTCGGCAGGGGCAAGGGCGTCCTCGACGTCAACCACGTCGTGCGCCAGCACGGCGAGTCCACCCGCGCGCACGTGGAGGAGAGCGGCGTGCTCGCGGACGCGGCGCACAAGAGCCTGCGCGCCACCATCGACCTCGTCCACGGCGCCAAGGGCGCCAAGGGCGACGAGGCGGAGACGGTCCTGGTGACCGGCGACGAGGTGGTCAACAAGACCATGCCGGTCATCCTGTGCGACGAGGACGACGTCCAGGGCAACCACGGCGCCACGATCGGCTCGGTCGGCGGCGAGCAGCTGCAGTACCTGCGCGACCGCGGCCTCAGCGAGGAGGAGGCGAACGACCTCTTCGTGAGGGCGCTCTTCGACGACGCAGTGATCTCCTCCCCGACCGCGGCCGCACGCAGGGCCGTCCTCGACCGCGCCGCGGACGTCCTCGGCCAGGAGGTCGCGCTCGACCTCGCCGACGGCCTCGAGCTCGACCGCACGGAGACGGAAGAGGAGGCCTAGGGATGGCAGCCAGCACGACCCTCACCGCGCAGGAGCTCGACCAGATCGCCCAGAGCCCGTACAAGGCGGACTTCCCGCTGCTCGCGGACAACCCCCAGATCGCCTTCCTGGACAGCGCAGCCACCTCGCAGCGCCCCAGGCAGGTGCTCGACGCCCAGCGCCGCTTCTACGAGACCATGAACGCCAACCCCCTGCGTGGCCTCTACCGCCTCTCCGTCGAGGCGACCCAGGCCATCGCCGACGCTCGCGCCCACGTCGCGCGCGTCATCGGCGCCGTGGGCGAGGACGGCGAGCCGCTCGCGAACGACGTCGTCTTCACGCGCAACGCGAGCGAGTCGCTGAACCTCCTCGCCCACACGCTGCCCGAGGTCGTCGGCCTCGGCCCCGGCGACGAGGTCTGCATCTCCATCATGGAGCACCACTCCAACATCATCCCCTGGCAGCAGGTCTGCCGCCGGACCGGCGCCAAGCTCGTCTACCTCAGGCTCGACGACTACCGCATCACGCCCGAGGAGGTCGCGCGCAAGATCGGCCCCAAGACCAAGATCGTCTCGGTGACCCAGGTCTCCAACGTCCTCGGCGTGGAGAACGACATCCGCCCCATCGCCGCCGCGGCCCACGCGGTCGGCGCCCTGTGCGTGGTCGACGGCGCCCAGAGCGTCCCGCACCTCAAGGTCGACGTCCGCGAGCTCGGCTGCGACTTCCTGGCCTTCAGCGCTCACAAGATGGGCGGCCCCATGGGGATCGGCGTCCTGTGGGGCAGGCACGACCTCCTCGAAAGGATGCCGCCCTTCCTGACCGGCGGCGAGATGATCGACTCCGTGACCGAGGAGGACGCGGTCTGGGCCCCCGTCCCGCAGAAGTTCGAGGCGGGCACCCAGGACGCCGCCGGCGCCTACGCCTTCGACGCCGGCCTCGCCTACCTCGAGTCCGTCGGCATGGAGGAGGTCGAGGGTCGCGAGCGCCTGCTCGCCCGCTACCTGACCGACTCCCTCGCCGGCCTCGACTTCGTGACCGTCGTGGGACCCGCCGACGGCGCGCGCCACGTGGGCGCCGTGAGCTTCGACGTCCACGGCGTGCACCCGCACGACGTCGCGTCGATCCTCGACATGGGCAGCGTCTGCATCCGCGCGGGGCACCACTGCGCGCAGCCCCTCCTCACCTACCTCGGCTACAGCAGCACCTGCCGCGCGAGCGTGGCGTTCTACAACGACAAGGCGGACATCGACAGGCTCGTCGAGGGCCTCGAGCAAGTCTGGAGCATCTTCAATGGACGTAACTAGCCTGTACAACGCTCAGTTCATGGACCACGTCGCGCACCCCGACTACAAGTACGACATGGGCGCGTGCACCTGCGAGCACGACGGCATCAACCCGAGCTGCGGCGACGAGCTGCACCTCAAGGTGAGGCTCGGCGACGACGGCAGGATCGAGGAGGCGGCCTACACCGGCCATGGCTGCGCCGTCTCGATGGCGTCGGCGGACATGATGAGCGAGCTCATGGTCGGCAAGACCCCCGAGGAGGCCATCGCCCTCTGCGAGCTCTTCAAGGACATGGTCACCGGCAAGGAGACCGACGAGGGGAAGCTCGACGAGGACCTCGACGAGGCCGCCATGCTCAAGGACGTGAGCCACATGCCCGCGCGCGTCAAGTGCGCGGAGCTCGCCTGGCGCACCCTCTCCGAGATGCTCAAGGACGCGGGCGGCGAGGCGAGCACGACCGAGGGCGACTAGTCCCCTGGGGTGCGCCGCAGCCTCCGGGCCGCGGCGCACCCGCACCATTCGGCCCGACACGCCCGTGCATCACATGGCCAACGGACCCGGGCCGCACCCGACCAGACCACGATGCGAAGGGAGCGCGAGATGTCTGGCATGTTCTCCACCAAGGGCAAGTACGCCCTGCGCGCCATGGCCGACCTGGCCACGCACGACGGATGGATCTCACTCGGCGATGTCTCGAGGAGGCAGAACATCTCGCGCAAGTACCTCGAGCAGGTGATCTCGCTCATGCACAAGGCGGGCTACGTGGAGAGCCAGCGCGGCAAGGGCGGCGGCTACCGGCTGACGCGCAAGCCCGAGGAGTACACCCTCGGCCAGATCCTGCGCGCGGCCGAGGGCTCCCTCGCCCCCGTGGCCTGCCTGGACTGCACCAACGACGAGATCTGCCCCATCATCAACACCTGTCCCACCGTCACGGTCTGGCGCGACCTGGGCAAGGTGATGGCCGAGTACCTCGACAGCAAGACCCTCGCGGACATCATCGACCGCCGCAACGAGAACAACGAGATCGAGGGGCTCACGGACTGGCACCCCAAGGGCAGCCGCTCCGGCAGGGCCCGCACCCGCGCCGGCAGAGGCGAGTGCTAGGCGCTCCCCCGGCGCCGGCAGCAGCCACATCCCAGGAGGCCCGGTCGCGCGAGGGAGGACGAGCGGACGAGAAGGGCGCCGCAGCCCCCAGGGGTTGCGGCGCCCTCGTCCTGCTCGGTCGTGCCCGACGCGGACCCTAGAAGTTCCAGCCCTTGCCGTCGGAGCCGAAGTCGCGGATGAGGCCCTCGGCGGTCTCGGTGATGGCGTCGAAGCCCGGCTTCAGGAACTTGCGCGGGTCGTAGTTCTTGCCCTCGAGGTCCTTGCCGCTCTCCACGTAGGCGCGCATGGCAGAGTGGAAGGAGAG
>JAZHSQ010000014.1:0-48484 GCA_036454645.1 Olsenella sp.
GGCGAGCTCGTCCTGGCAGCCGTCCTCGAGCTTCCAGGATGAGCCGTCGCGGCGGAGCCTGAGCTCCCCCTCGGTGCCGACCGTCTGTGTCGAGGCGTCGATCTCCTCGTAGAGGAGCTCCGCGTAGCGTCTCGAGATCGCCTCCTGGTCGCCCGCCTCGTACGCCTGCCGGCCCTCGTCGCTCGCGAGCCAGTCGTCCGCGCGCTGCTCTGCGGAGGCCATCGCCGCGGAGAAGTCCGCGTTGGAGCTCGAGACGGCCACGACCGCCTCGTCGCCCGTCACCTGGACGGAGTCGATCGCGTAGTCGAAGTGGGCGCCCAGGTGGGACATCAGGTCGTAGAGGTCGATGCCCTCCCCCGCGAGCTCCGCCTCCGCCGCGTCGAGCTCCGACGAGCCGGAGTCGCCCACGAGCCCGGCGAGGCCCTCCCTCGTGGGGTCCCTGAGCGCGTCGAGGATCGCGGTCGCAGCCTGCCTCGCCTGGGACTCGTCGTCCGCGCAGGCCGAGAGCGCGCCGGCCGCCACGAGCGCGATCGCGACCGCCAGCACGGCCGCGAGGAGTCCCCGGGCCCGTGCCAGCGCCCGCGCCTCCGACCGGCCCGCGCCCGTGCCCGCCATGCGCGCCGTCGCCCGCACGCCGCGCGCGGCCTCGCGCGGCCTCATGCCACCGCGAGGACGCACTCGAGCTTCGAGACGAACGGCAAGGGACTCGCGTGGCCGCAGCGCAGACGGATGAGCGCGTGCAGCGGGTCCTTCTCGCCCTGCGCGAGCCTCAGGAACTCCACGCCGTCGCCCCCGGGCACCCACGGGTCCAGCACCTCGGCCGCCTGCTCGAGGACGCGACCCATGGCGCCTTCGTCCGCGAGGTCGAGCTCGAAGTCGACGCAGCTCCCGAAGCCGTTCCTGATGATGCCCGAGGCCACGGAGAAGGACGGGTCGTGCGGCAGGCCCGGGTAGTAGACGTGGGCGACCTTCGGGTGGCACAGCAGGTAGTAGGCGATGACCTGCGCGCAGTCGAAGGCCGCGCGGCGCCGCTCGTCGAAGTCCTCAAGGCCGGCCACGAGCTCCGCGACCTCCTCCGCCGTGGGCCTGCGGATGCACTTGAGCCTGCGGCCGAGGTCGGCCACCTCCTGCACGGCGTCCCGCGAGACGCTGATCGCCATGAGGTTGGAGCCCTCGCGCTGCACCACGTGGTCGAGCTCCTCGTAGGCGATGTGCGCGCCGAGGCGCGTCGCCTGGCACCCGAAGGAGGTGGCCAGCGTGTTGTCCGCCACGAGGAGCTCCCCCGCGTCGCGGGCGTCCCCGGCGGCCAGGCGCACGTCGTGGCACGTGACCGGCCTGCCGCCGAGGACCCGTAGGAACCTGACCTTGCGCTCGAGGCCCAGCTGCTTGAGCGCCCCCATGCCGTCCTTCATCGCCACGATGCGGGTCCGCACGGCGCACAGCCGCTTCGAGAAGCCGTCCTCGATGGTGGCGAGGGCGTCCTCGTACGCGGCTTGGTCGTTTCGAATCCTCTCCAGCTCGGCCGCGCTTCCAGATGTCAAGGTGTGTCCTTTCCCGATGCTTCCGACAGTCTCCGCTTCTTACAGATTCCGCTACTAGAGCAGAGTTTAACATCGGCTGAAACCGCCGCCCTCAAGGAAGCGGCGACCGCTCGCAACCGTGGGCGAGCCGCCGAAGGCGCGTGGCGGCGCCGCGGGCGCCTCCGGCTACTCCGGCGCCTCCGGGCGGCACGGGCGGCAGGTCCTTCTCGCCCGCGATTGGGCGGCGCGCTGCCCTCGGCCGAGCTACGGGCGGCGGGCCCTCCCCGCCCGCGACCCCGACACGTGGGGTCCCGCCGTCCGTACGTCGACAGGCGGCATGGCGCTTCGGCGCTGGTGCTACCATCGTCTAGCACACTACGAAGGGACCACAATTGCAGCATACCTTGACACCTGGGAATAAGCTCTACTTCTATCGCCTCCTTTCGGAGCGCTTCGGGTTCGGGCGCCAGACGTTCGTGACGCACGTCGAGGAGGCGCTCGCCGACGAGGGGCTCTCGGCGGAGGACCTCGGCATCGCGTCCACACGCGAGCTCCTCGAAATGCTCGACGAGTTCGTGACCATCCTCGACTTCAAGGGCGGCCGCTCCTACATCCGCATCGAGCGCCTGCCCGACTGGGACAAGTACCTCGAGGCCGCCGAGGACGACAAGGGCCGCAAGGGCGCGGCGGCGAGCGGCAAGCCCTGGCGGAAGGGTCGCCAGCCTAAGGGCGCACGCCCGACCAGGCCGAAGTGCGTACGCAGGCCGGCGGAGAAGGACGCGGGGCCCGCGGCTTCGTCGGACGTCGCAGGCTCCCCCTCGCTCGAGGCCCCTTCCCCCTCACTCGAGGCCCCTTCCGGGGAGGCGGCCGGCACGCCGAGCCCCGAGCATAGCCCCGAGTCCGCGGAGGATGAGGCTGCGGGCCCCGACGACACGTCCTTCTCCGCTCCCGCATCCGCCCCTGTCGCCACCCCCGCGCCCGAGCTTGCGCCCGCCGGCGCTGACGCCGACGCGGGCCCTGGCCCCGAGGTCGCGGGCGAGCCCGAGGCTGCGAGCGGCCTCGGCTCCGAGCCCGAGGCCGTCGCCGCCGAGGCCGTCGCAGTCGAGGCCGTCGCCGGCGTGCGCGACACCGTCAAGCCCGACCCCGAGGCCGACGCCGGCGGGACCGTCGCCGAGCCCGCAGCCGCCGCGACCACGAGCGCAGCCGCACCCGAGGCGCGCCCAGCCGCCGAACCCGCCGCCGTGACCGTAGCCGCCGCGGGCGAGGTGCCCGACCTGCGCGGCATTCCGACCGACTTCTGCGCCGAGGTGCACCTCCCCACGCGCCTCGCCGGCGCGCTCGCGCGCGTCCTCCCCTTCGACGTGAACCTCCCCAGAGTCCTCGACGAGGACTGGGCCTACGCCGTCTCGACCGGCGCCGTCCGGGGGAGCCGCACGCGCGTCTCCTTCCCGCTGAGGTACCTGCACTCCGACGGCACCCCCATCGAGCTCGCGCTCGCCCACGGCAAGCCCGACCCCGCCGGGAGGTCCTGGCGCGTCGAGCGCGTGGACGGCGACGCGACCGGCGAGGCCCAGCAGGCGGCCGGCCTCGCTGGTAGCTCGACCGTCCCCGAGCCCTGGGAGCTCCTGGTCCCCGCGCGCCGCGACTTCGACGAGCGCCTCAGCGTGACGCGCGAGTTCGCGTCCCTCGTCGCCATCCCCTCGTGGGACGCGCTCCTCGGCGCGCTCGCCTCCGCCTGCGCACCCGAGGGGTGGGCCCACGATCAGTCCGGCGACGCTCCTGACGACCGCGGCCTTCTCCGCTACTACCTATGCGCGACCGTGCATCGCATCATGTGCCAGGGCGGGCTCGTCCAAGACGCGGACGGCGGAAGGGCCGTTCTCGACACCGGCCTACGCGACCCACGGGGCCTCGACGTGTACCTCACGCTCAGGGCCACCGAAAAGGACGCGTCCTCCGGGGTCAGCTCCCCATGGACGGCCGACGCCGTCGTCGCGGCCGACCCCCTCGCCGAGGAGCGCACGGGCGCCCTCGCCGGCTTCGCGGAGCTTCCGCTTCCCGCGAGCTACCTCGCGGGCGCGGAGGGCCTCGTGCCCGCGCTCGACGCCCGGGTCGAGCTCGACCTTCGCCAGGTCGCCCTGCACCAGCTGGCACGGCTCCCGCACGCGTTCCTTGAGGGGGTCCTGGCGACGGGCGGGAGCTCAGCGACGGGCGAGGGTTCGATGACGGGCGAGAACCAGGCGCTGGGCGAGGGCTCGGCGACAGCCGAGGACCCCGCGGCTGACGAGGACCAGGCGACGGTCGTGCGCGCGGCCGAGCTCCTCGCGGACGGCTCCTTCGACGAGCTCGGCCGGCTTATCCTAGGCGACGACGTCCTTCTCGCCCGCCTGGGCAGGCCGATAGAGCTGGCGTGCCAACGCGCGCTGCGGTCGGCGGCGCTCGGCTTCCGACCCTGCGCGCCGGCCTACGACCCTTCTGCCGACGTGGTGGCGCCGCTCCTGCCGCTTGCGCTCGCAGGCGACGCCGTCGACTGCAGCGCCGCACTGCGGCCGACTGGGGACGGCGGCTATGTGGTCGGCGCCTTCCTCTCGGTCGCGGACGCCCGCGCCTGCGCCCGTCCAGCCTGCGCCTGCCTTCCCGCCTGGCTCCTCTGACGCCTAAACCCAAGCTCCGCGCGCCACGAGCCCGCCTCGCGGCCGGAATCCACGCGAGCTGGCCGAGGGCAGGACGGCACAGGCCGGCGCGGTCCTGCACCAGTCGTTGCGGCCAGACGCAGGCCGGCGCTGGCCGGTGCTGGCGGGCGCCACCCTCGGGCCACCGACTCGCCGGCACCTCAGTAGCTCTCAGGAGCACTGCGTGCAGCATTGGCAGTTATGGACGGGTCCATGGGTAGCCGTGCGGTCGTCGCCCGCCCGGGGCCAACGTTTTCCCAGAAAAGGGATGAGGCAAAGCAGCACGGGCGGGCGCCTTGCCTCCCGGGAGTCCGGACCGAACCCGCCGACCCGTCCATAAGTCGCAGAAATGCACGCCCCGGCATGAGGAATTGCTCGTAGGTCCTTCCGTGCCGGCGTAGGCCTCCTGCGGCCGGCGCACCGTGGCTCACGCGCGACCTGCGCCCGGCGCACCGTGACTCACGCGCGACCTGCGGCGGAACCCCCGCAACGAGAAGCGCCCCCACCCAGACCCGTATCCCGGGTCCCGGATGGGGGCGCTTCGGCTACGTCGAACCACGCCGCAGCGGCGCGGCCATGTGCAGCGGCGCGTCGCGGCTAGCCGCGGCTCCTCGGCGTGGCGGCGCGGCCATGTGCAGCGGCGCGCCGCGGCTACCCGCGGCGCTCGCGGATCTCGGCCGTGACGTCGGCGATGAAGTCGTCGAGCTCGGCCGCGTGCGTCTCGTTGGTGCGGTCGCGCACGGAGATGTTGCCGGCCTCCTTCTCCTTCTCGCCGAGGATCAGCATGTACGGCACGCGGTCGATGCTGCGGGCCTCGCGGATCTTGTAGCCGATCTTCTCGTCGCGCTCGTCCACCTTTACGCGCACGCCGGCGTCGCGGAGCTTGCGCGCGACCTCGTCCGCGTACTCGCGCGTCTTCTCGGAGACCGGGAGCACCTTGACCTGGCAGGGCGAGAGCCAGGTGGGGAACTTGCCCGCGTACTGCTCGGTCAGCATGCCGATGAAGCGCTCGAACGAGCCGAAGCCGGCGCGATGAATCATGATCGGGCGCTTCTTGCTGCCGTCCTTGTCCGTGTACTCGAGCTCGAAGTTCTGCGGGAGCTGGAAGTCGAGCTGGATGGTGCCGCACTGCCAGGTCCTGCCGAGGCAGTCCTGCAGGTGGAAGTCGATCTTGGGGCCGTAGAAGGCGCCGTCGCCGGGGTTGAGCGTGTACTCGACGCCCATGGCCTCCAGCGCGTCCTTGAGGCCCTGCTCGGCGAGCGCCCAGTCCTCGTCGGACCCCATGGAGTCCTCGGGGCGCGTGGAGAGCTCGACCTTGTAGGGGAACCCGAACTGCTTGTAGTAGGCCGTGATCAGGTGCGCGACGTCCGTGACCTGCTCGGTGATCTGGTCCGGGCGGATGAAGAGGTGGGCGTCGTCCTGCGTGAACGAGCGGACGCGGAACAGGCCGTGCAGGGCGCCGCGCAGCTCGTGGCGGTGGTCCTTGCCGGCCTCGGCGAGCTTGAGCGGCAGATCACGGTAGCTGCGCGGGCGGGACTTGTAGATGAGGCAGGCACCGGGGCAGTTCATCGGCTTGATGGCGTAGTCCTCGTCGTCGATGGACGTGGTGTACATGTTCTCCTTGTAGTGGTCCCAGTGGCCCGAGGTCTCCCAGAGCTGGCGGGAGAGGATGATCGGCGTGTCGACCTGCTCGTAGCCGTAGGCGTCCTGCATCTCCATCCAGTACTGCTTGAGGGAGTTGACGATCCTCATGCCGTTGGGGAGCCAGAAGGGGAAGCCCGGACCGAAGTCCAAGAACATGAACAGCTCCATCTCCTTGCCGATCTTGCGGTGGTCGCGCTTCTCGGCCTCCTCGAGGAGCTGGAAGTAGGCGTCCATCTCGTCCTTGTTGCGGAACGCGACGCCGTTGATGCGGGTGAGCATCTTGTTGTTGGAGTCGGCCTTCCAGTAGGCGCCCGAGACGGCCGTGAGGTTGAAGGCCTTCAGCGCCTTGGTGTAGAGCAGGTGGGGTCCCACGCACATGTCGACGTACTCGCCCTGCTGGTAGAAGGTGATGCGCGCGGACGGGTCGAGGTCGCCGATGTGCTCGACCTTGTAGTCCTGGCCGCGCTCGGACATGAAGGCCACGGCCTCGTCGCGCGGCTTCTCGAAGGCCTGGAACTTGAGGTTCTCCTTGCAGATCTTGCGCATCTCCGCCTCGATCGCGGGGAAGTCCTCCTCGGAGATCTTCTTGTCGCCGAGGTCGACGTCGTAGTAGAAGCCGTTGTCGGTCACGGGGCCGTAGGCGAACTTCGCCCCGGGGTAGAGGCGCGCGATGGCCTGAGCCATGATGTGGGCCGCGGAGTGGCGGATTACGTGAAGTTCCTGGTCCTCGGGGATCTCCTCGACATGGCCGTCGTTGAACAGTGCCTTCATGTGATAAAACCTCTCACTTGGGTGTCTTCTGGCATGCGGGACGTGGCGCCTGCCGCACGGCTGGGCCGCAGCAAAAGGGCAGGCGCCTACCTAGTCGGCGTCCGCAGCGTCCCCGCGCGAGGCAGGTAGGGTCCTAAGCGCATCTCGCCTCCGTATAGCTCGACATACGCTGGGAAGTTTACACCACCTGACGCCCGCAGGCGAAGCCGGTCCCGCCGGGCCCGCCTTCGTCACGCAAGCAACGCAAGGAGGAAAGACCATGGAAATCGACCGCGACAGGGCACGCGCGGCCTTCGACGCCTACGTGGCGCGCTTCGACGCAGCGGACCCCAAGATCTCGCTCAAGGCCGAGCACGCCCTGCGCGTGGCGCGCCTTGCCGAGAAGATCGCGCGCTCCGAGCTCGACCGCGCGGCCGGCAGCGGCGTCCAGCAGCCCGGCGCGGACGGCGCAAGCGGCCCGGCCGGCGCGGAGGCCTGCGCAGACCTCGCGTGGCTCCTCGGCCTCCTGCACGACGTCGGTCGCTTCATGCAGGTCCGCACCTGGGGGACCTTCGACGACTCCCGCTCCGCGAGCCACGCCGACCTCGGCGTGCGCGTGCTCTTCGAGGGCTTCGCGGGCGAGCCGCCCACGATCCGCGACTACGTGGACGACCCCTCCGAGGACGCCCTCCTGCGCGCCGCCGTCGCCCTCCACAGCTCCTGGCACCTGCCCGCCGACCTCGACGGGCGCACGCGCTTCTTCTGCCAGGTGCTGAGGGACGCCGACAAGGTCGACATCCTCGAGGTCAACTGCGTGCGCCCGGTCGAGGACATCTACGGCATCAGCGAGCGCGACCTCCTCGCGAGCGAGCTCTCGGAGGAGAGCGTGGGCTGGTTCTGGCGCCACTCCACCATCCCGCGCACCGCGCGCCACCACCCCGCCGACGTCCTTCTCGGCCACGCCTGCTTCGTGTGGGACCTCTGCTACCCGGAGAGCCTCCGCGAGACCGTGCGCCAGGGCCACCTCTTCCGCATGGTCGAGCGCCCCTGGCAGAGGCCGGACACGGCCCGGGAGTTCGCGCGCATGGACGCCCACCTCAGGTCATGGCTCGCCGAGGCCGGCTACCTCAACGCCGAGTGACCCGACCAGGATGGCGCGAGCCGGCGCCACCCGTCCTCCTGTCCCTGACGTCCACGGCCATCGCCGAGACGCCGGTTGCGTCGGGTCGAACCGCCGCCGGAAGCGGGTCGGATGCCAGGCAGCCCCGCAGTCGCGTCATGGCCAGGCGGTTGTGGGCATGTCTACCAAGGGTAACTACGCACGATAGGTGTTAAGGTTCCTGAAATCCCTGCAAATCCACAAACCCAAACCCTATCGTGCGTAATTCCGCCTCCGGCAGACGCCCCGCATCCCTCCCGAGGAGTCGCGTGGCGCTCCGTAAGCGCGGGCGCCCCGTGGACGCGTGGCACCCCGTAGACGCTGGCGCCCCGTGCCTCTGTCTTCTTGAGGACTCCTGCGAGCCCGTCCCCTACATCCTGTCGTGGCAGGTGCGGGCGATCACGTCGAGCTGCTGCTCGCGGGTGAGGTCGATGAACTTCACCGCGTACCCGGAGACGCGGATGGTGAAGTTGGCGTACTCGGGCTTCTCGGGGTGATCCATGGCGTCCTTGAGCTTCTCCACGCCGAAGACGTTCACGTTGAGGTGGTGCGCGCCGTTGGCGAAGTAGCCGTCCATCACGCTCACGAGGTTGCGCACGCGCTCGTCCTCCGTGTGCCCGAGGGCGCCGGGATTGATGGTCTGCGTGTTGGAGATGCCGTCGAGCGCGTACTCGTAGGGCAGCTTGGCCACGGAGTCGAGGCTTGCGAGCAGCCCGTTCTTCTCCGCCCCGTAGGCGGGGTTGGCGCCGGGCGCGAAGGGCACGAAGGCCTCGCGGCCGTCCGGCAGGGCGCCGGTGGCCTTGCCGTAGACCACGTTCGAGGTGATGGTGAGGATCGAGGTCGTGGCCTCGGAGTCGCGGTAGGTGTGGTGCTTCCTCACCTTGGTGATGAAGGTGCGCAGCAGCCAGACCGCGATCTCGTCGGCGCGGTCGTCGTCGTTGCCGTAGCGGGGGAAGTCGCCCTCGACCTCGAAGCCGGTCGCGAGCCCCTCCTCGTCGCGCACGCAGCGCACGCGGGCGTACTTGATGGCGGAGAGCGAGTCGACCACGTGGCTGAAGCCGGCGATGCCCGTGGCGAAGGTGCGGCGCACGTCGGTGTCGATGAGCGCCATCTCGGCGGCCTCGTAGTAGTACTTGTCGTGCATGTACTGGATCAGGTTGAGGATGTTCACGTAGAGCCCGGAGAGCCAGTCCATCATGAGTTCGAACTTGTGCATGACCTCGTCGTAGTCGAGGTACTCGCCCGTGATCGGGGCCAGCTCGGGGCCGACCTGCATGTGCCTGCCGGTCCTCTTGTCGAGGAACTTCTCGTCCTTGCCGCCGTTGATGGCGTAGAGCAGGCACTTGGCTAGGTTGGCGCGCGCGCCGAAGAACTGCATCTCCTTGCCGGTCTGCGTGGCGGAGACGCAGCAGCAGATGCTGTAGTCGTCGCCCCAGACGGGCCTCATGACGTCGTCGTTCTCGTACTGCACCGAGGAGGTGCGGATCGAGATGCGCGACGCGTAGGCGCGGAACGCCTCGGGCAGGCGGCGCGAATAGAGCACGGTGAGGTTGGGCTCGGGCGCCGGCCCCATGTTCTCCAGCGTGTGGAGGAAGCGGAAGTCCGTCCTGGTGACCATGTGGCGCCCGTCCTGGCCGAGGCCCGCGACCTCGAGCGTCGCCCAGACGGGGTCGCCCGAGAAGAGCTCGTTGTAGGAGGGGATGCGAGCGAACTTGACCATGCGGAACTTGAGGACCAGGTGGTCGATCAGCTCCTGGGCCTCCCGCTCGGAGATCCTGCCGGCCGCGAGGTCGCGATGGATGTAGACATCGAGGAAGGTCGAGATGCGCCCGACGGACATGGCGGCGCCGTTCTGCGTCTTGATGGCGGCGAGGTAGCCGAAGTAGAGCCACTGCACGGCCTCGCGGGCGTCGGCGGCCGGGCGGGAGATGTCGAAGCCGTAGGAGCGCGCCATCTCCTTCATGCCCGCGAGCGCGCGGATCTGCTCGGCCACCTCCTCGCGCAGGCGGATGACGTCGTCGGTCATGGTGCCGTCGCCGCAGTTGGCGAGGTCGGCGCGCTTCTGCTCCACGAGGAAGTCGATGCCGTAGAGGGCCACGCGGCGGTAGTCGCCCACGATGCGGCCGCGGCCGTAGGTGTCGGGCAGGCCGGTGATGACGTGGGAGTGGCGCGCGGCGCGCATCTCGGGCGTGTAGGCGTCGAAGACGGCCTGGTTGTGCGTCTTGCGGTACTCGTTGAAGATCTTGTCGTACTTGTCGTTCACGTGGTAGCCGTAGGTCTCGGCCGCCTGCTGCGCCATGCGGATGCCGCCGTAGGGCATGAACGCGCGCTTGAGGGGCTTGTCGGTCTGCAGGCCCACGACGCGCTCGAGCTCGGGGTGCTCGGCGTCGATGTAGCCGGGGCCGTAGGCGGTGAGGCCGGAGACGACCTCGGTCTCGCACTCGAGGACGCCCCCGCGGGCGCGCTCCTCGGCCTGCAGCTCCTGGACGCGGCCCCAGAGGCGGTCGGTGGCCTCCGTCGGCCCGGCGAGGAAGGACTCGTCCCCGTCGTAGGGCTCGTAGTTGCTCTGGATGAAGTCACGCACGTTGACGTCCCGCTGCCAGTGGGTCCCCTTGAACCCGGTCCACTCCTCGCGCATGCCGCTACCTCCTCGTGTCCGTGGCGCGGAGAATCCTCTCCGCGTTCTCTATCCTTGCCGGCGCGGGCGGCTCGACGCCTTCGAGGGGGTAGTCGAGCCCCAGCTCGCGCCACTTGTAGGCACCCATCATGTGGTACGGGAGAACCTCGACGCGCTCCACGTTGGAGAGCGTGGACAAGAACTCCGCCGTCGCCTCGAGGTAGGCGTCGTCGTCGGTCACGCCGGGCACGAGGACGTGCCTGACCCAGGCCGGCTGGCCGATCTCGTCGAGGTGGCGCAGGGCGTCGAGGATGTTGGCGTTGCCCCTGCCGGTGAGCCACTCGTGGCGGGCGGGGTCGATGTGCTTGAGGTCCGCCAGCACCAGGTCCGTCTCGCCCATGAGCTCGTCGAAGCGCGCGAGCCAGCCTGGCTCGCGCGTGAAGGGGGCGAGCGCCGTGTCGAGGCAGGTCGAGATGCCGCGCCCGCGCGCCTCGCGGAAGAGGGCGAGGAGGAAGTCGAACTGCAGGAGCGGCTCGCCGCCCGAGACCGTGATGCCGCCCTCCTCGCCCCAGTAGGCGCGGTAGCGCTCCGCGCGGTCCAGGAGCTCGGTGGAGTCCACGAGCTCCCCCGCGCCCGCGTCCCAGGTGTCGGCGTTGTGGCAGTAGCGGCACCTGAGGCCGCAGCCCTGCACGAAGACCACGAACCTGACGCCCGGGCCGTCGACCGAGCCGAAGGTCTCTATGGAGTGGATGCGACCCTGCGCCACGCGGACCCCCTCAACACCTTGCGTCCTCGTCACCTGACAAGCACAAGATATCGGCGTCCTTCGCGCAGTTCCTTGATTCTGGTCAAGGAAGGCGGGATTTTCAAAAAATACTATCGAGGCGCTCGCATATGGGGCGAGAAGGACCGCGCGCCCGGGCGCTGCACGCACCGCGACGGCAGCCCCGCCGCGCACCCGCAGCAGCCCCGCCGCGCGCCCGGCCCTACTCGCCGCTCTCCGACTCGGCGATGCGCCTCAGCCGCTCGTGGTCCACGACCGCGAGCTTGCCGCGGCCGAGCCGCTTGACCACGCCCTCGCGCACGAGCCGCGAAACGTTCCTCGAGACCGTCTCCGGACGCAGGCACACAGAGCCCGCGATGTCCTCGAGCTTGAGCGAGATCTCCCCGTGCAGGCAGCGCCTCTCGCGGAAGAGCAGGTAGCCGGCCACGCGGCGCCTGGGGTCGCGCACGCCGAGCAGCATGGCCTTCTCCTCCGCCTCCACGAGCTCCGTGGAGAGCATCCGGATGATGGCGAAGCTCGCCTGCGGGTTGGAGGAGAGCATCCGCTCGAAGCTCACGCGGCCGATCGAGCAGACCTCCGTGTCCTCGAGGCAGCCCACGGAGTAGTGGTAGACGCTCTCGTCCATGAACATGCCGTGCCAGATGGCCTGGCCCTCGTGCAGGACGTCGAGCACGATCTCCTCGCCGTCGACGTCGGTCCGGAAGGTCTTGATGCGGCCGCGCCTGATCACGAGGATGGAGCTGATGGGGTCGCCCTCGCTGACGACGACGTCCCCGTGCGCGTAGCTCCGGTGGCTGGCGCCCCGCATGAGCTCGAACTTGGCCTCGCGGGGGAGCTTGGCGAAGAGCCGGATGCCGTCGAGGCAGGAGCCGTCCGGGCCCGAGCGCAGGGGGCAGGCGCCGTGCCTCCCGAGCGCCCCCGCCTCCATGGGAGCCACTCCGCGCGCCGCCGCGACGCCGACCGAGGCCGCGCGCCCCCCTCCCTGAGACTCTCTCCCGAAGACCCCCTCGCCCATGTCTCCCCCTTCCCGCGCGACCACCATACCAGAGGCGGGCCGCCCGCACGCGAGACGGTCCCCCGCGCGCACGGACGGGGCCGGCCCACGCGGCCGCACAAGTGCTACGGTACCCCCGCGGGGAGGTGCCATCCCCGCGACGCCCGGCATCCCGCCGGGACGCGACCCCAGGCGGCACGTATGCGAGGTCACCATGAGCACACGAGCAGAGCGCTGGGGCGAGACGCCCCTCCCCTCCCACATCCCCCGGGACCTTATCGACCTCCCCACGGGCGGCGCGGAGGTCGACCTCGTCAGCGAGGAGGACGAGGACGGGCCCGACCCCTACTGGCTCGTCCGGGGGCGCATCCTCCCCGCGGGCGGCACCGCGGAGCCCATCCGCTTCGAGGCGCGCCTGCCGCGCTACACCTGGAACGGCAGGATGCTGCAGGTCGGGGGCGGCGGCTTCGACGGCTCCATCCCCCTCATGGACAGGGTGGGCGTCGGCTCGGAGCAGTGGTACGGCGTGCCCACGCCCGTGGAGCAAGGCTACGTCGTCTACGGCAGCGACTCGGGCCACAGCGCCCCCGCGGGCGGCCTCGCCCAGCCCGAGCAGGCGGCCTTCGCCCTCGACGACGAGATGCTCGCCAACTTCGCGCACGAGCACGTCAAGAAGGTCCACGACGTGGTGGCGGCCCTGGTCCGCGACGCCTACGGCATGAGCGCCGAGCACAGCTACTTCTGCGGCTCCTCCAACGGCGGCAGGGAGGGGCTCAAAGCGGCGCAGCTCTACCCCGCCGACTTCGACGGCGTCATAGCGGGCTACCCCGCCATCTATTGGGTCGCGATGGGGCTCTGGGGCTCCCGGTGCGGGGACATCGTCCAGCGCGCGGGGGCCGACGCGTGGATTGGCCCCGAGCTCTGGGAGCGGGCGGAGCGGGCGGTCGTGAGGACCCTGGATGGCCTGGACGGCCTGGAGGACGGTCTCGTCTGCGACCTTGCGGCGGCGTCCGGAAGGCGCGACGAGACGCTCTCGGCGCTGGCGGGAGTCCTGAGCCCGCACCAGCTGGACCTCGTCTCCGCCATCGCCGCGCCCTACGACCTCAAAGGCATCGGCTACCCCCTGGCCGACGAGTACCCCGGCCCCGCCGTCGAGCTCGGCGAGCCCCTGCGAGACGACTCCAACCTGGTCGCCATCAACGTGCTCCCCAGCAGCCCCACCGAGCGCGACGGGCTCGTCACCCAGTTCGCCGACGACTTCCTCTCTTACCTGGTCATGCGCGACCCCGGATTCGACCCGCGGGACTTCGACGCAGGCGCCCACGCAGACGAGCTGATCGCGGCGGCCCGCCTCTTCGACGCCTCGTCCACCGACCTCGACGGGTTCGCCCACCGCGGGGGGAAGCTCGTGGTCTACCACGGGACCTACGACCAGCTCATCGCCTTCCCAACAACCATCCGCTGGTTCGAGGCACTGGCCAGGCGCTACGGCGAGAACACCAGCGACTTCGCGCGGCTCTTCGTGGTGCCTGGCATGGGCCACGGGATCGGGGCGTTCGACATGGGCGCGGACCTCCTGGGCGCACTCGACGAATGGGTCTGCGCCGGCACCGCCCCCGACGGCGTCGTGGCATACGACCGCCAGGGGCGCGAGGGGAGCCACCCCCTCCCGCTGTTCGCCTACCCGCGCTACGCGCGCTACTCAGGGGGCGACCCCGCCAACCCCTCTAGCTACGTGGCGGCAGGACCGCGCCCCTAGGGGCGAGACGAGAGGAGGGCCCCGGCCGAAGCCGGGACCCTCCTCTGCTCAGCCTGCCTGGTCGGCCTCGGACGGGCATGCACGGGCGGGCTACTGGATCCTCGTACGGCAGTACGGGCAGACCTTCCAGTCCGCGTTGAGCGGGCGGTGGCAGGTCGGGCAGACGTTGCGCACCTGCGTGTTGCACATCGGGCAGACCACGAAGTCGCGGTCGATGGGCGCGCCGCACTGCGGACAGATGCCGTAGTGGGAGAGCTGGTGCTCGCGCAGGGCGATGTCGAGGTCCTGCTCCTCGCGGTCGACGAGGTAGGAGCTCGGGCGCAGGATCACGTAGGCGAGAAGGCCGATGATGGGGATCACGGAGATGATCGCCCACAGCCACCAGGGGTTCGCGCCCCTGCGCTGGGCGTCGCGGACCACGTAGACGATAGACAGGACGTACAGCATCACGATGAACGCGACGATGAGGTAGAGGACCATCCTCACCTCGGGCGTGATGATCTGCTCGAGAAGATCTGACATGGGCAAAGGCTCCTTTTGGGTTCGTCTGATGCGCTGGAGCGCCCCCGCCGGCCGGCGCTTGCGCCGTCCCGCCAGCGAGCCGCCAGCCAAGGTTCCCTTGATTGTAGCAAAGGCGCCCTGGCGGCGCGGGGACAGCGACGCGCCTCCATGGGCGTGCGGCGGCCGGACGCCAGCTCGGCGCTGGCGCCGGCCTACCCCGCGAAGTAGCTTGCGCAGTTGAGCGGCGTCTCGTAGCAGTCGACCTGGCTCACGGGCAGGCCGCGCGCGAGCAGCCGCTCCGCGAAGTGGCGCGCGAGGTTCTCCGCGGTCGTGCGGAAGGGCAGGACCGTGAGCGAGAAGCCCTCGCGCTCGAGCGCCTCCATCGTGGCGGGCGCGAGCGAGCCCTCCTCCACGAGGAAGGTGTGGTCGAGCCGCTCGGCCTCCTCGCGCACGACGCGCTTGAAGGCGCCGAAGTCGAGCACCATGCCGCGCTCGGTGCCCTCGCTTCCCAGGGCGTCCTGGCGCAGGTAGGCGACCACGCGCCAGCGGTGCCCGTGGAGGTTCTCGCACTTGCCGTGGTAGTCGGTCAGGAAGTGGGCCGAGTCGAAGCTCGCCTCCGTCTTGAGTCCGTACATGCCGCCCCCTCTCCCCGGGCGCCTACGCGCGCCCGGCGGTAATGTCGTCGCCGCCGCGCCTGTTCTGGACTCCCGGCCTGAGGACGGCCGCGACCTCGCCGGCCGTCGTGATGGAGCCGCAGGCCACGTACGCCGTGCCGGAGAGCGCCGCGCAGGCCTCGGGAACGGAGGCGAAGCTGCCGGCGGGCGCCCTGCCCTCAAGGCGGAAGGCCTCCGCGAGCTCGGCCGCGGAAAGCGCCCTCGGCGAGGACGTCTGCGTGACGTAGACCTCGGGGAACTCCGGCGCGAGCAGGTGCACTATGCCCCGCACGTCCTTGTCGGCCAGGACCGCACAGAGCAGGGCCGGCCGGTCCTCCGCGCGCGGGGCGACCTCGCGGACGGACTCGAGGAAGGCTGCCACGCTCTGCGGGTTGTGGCAGGCGTCGATGAGGACGCAGGGGTCGGCGCGCAGGACGTCGAAGCGGCCGGGCGTGGGGCAGCGGACCACCGAGTCGAAGAGGTGCTCGTCGTCGAGGCGGCGGCCGAGCCAGCGCTCGCAGAGGACGGTCGCGCAGGCGACGTTTGCGGCCTGGTAGGCGGGCTTGAGCGCGGAGAGGCCCTCGTGGACGGAGCCGTCGGGCATGCGCACGTCGACGATGAGGGCCGAGCCGATCCTGTCCGGGCGCTGGCGCACGTGGAAGGTCGCGAGCGGCAGGCCCCCGTGGGAGCGTGGCTCGCCGGGCTGCATGACGCCGGCCGCGTCGGCCGGCTCCTCGGGCCTCACGAGCACCGGGATGACGCCCTCCCGCTCGCACCGCTCGAGGAAGACGTCCTCGACCGAGGGCGGCGTCGCGGTGCCGGCGCCGAGCACGCAGGTGCGGCCGCGCCTGATGATGGCGGCCTTCTCGCCCGCGATCTTCTCCAGCGTGTCGCCGAGGATGCGCATGTGGTCGAGGCCGATGCCGGTCACGGCGACGGCCTCGATGGACTTGACGGCGCTGGTGGCGTCCCAGCGCCCGCCCATCCCGCACTCGAGCACCGCCACGTCCACGCCGGCCTCGGCGAAGACGACGCAGGCGGCGACGGTGATGAGGTCGAACTCGGTTATGTCGTAGGGGCGCTCGCCGGCGGCGGAGCGCCGGGCGTTGACGCGCAGCCCCGCCTCGCGGGCGGCGGCGACGCCGTGGGCGAAGCTGGCCTCGCTCACGGGGTGTCCGCCGACCTCCATGCGCTCGGTGAGGCTCACGAGCTCGGGTGACGTGTAGAGCGCGACCCGCATGCCCTCGCCCATGAGGACCTGCGCGGCGAAGCGCGCGGTCGACGTCTTGCCGTTGGTGCCCGCGACCTGCAGGCTCCTGAAGGCGAGGTCGGGGTCGCCGAGCTCGGCGAGCATGTCCTCGACGCTCTCGAGCATCGGCTGGATGCCGAAGCGCCGGGTCTCGCGCAGGCGCGCCGAGGCCTCCTCGTAGGTGTAGTCGGGATTTTCGAACGGAACCTGGTACATCTCGCTCCCTCGCGCGCTCGGGGCGGCGCCTTGGCCGGGGCCCTCGCCCGGGCCGACCCCGCCCCTCGCGCCTACTTGCCGAGGAGGCGCAGAGCCTCCTCGCGCGTCCTTATGTCCTCCCTGAAGACGCCGCGCACGGCCGATGTCGTGGTGAGCGACCCGGCGCTCCTCGCGCCGCGCATGGTCATGCAGGTGTGCTCCGCCTCGAGCACGACCATGACGCCGAGCGGGTCGAGCTCCGCGACCATGGCGTCGGCTATCTGCGACGTCAGCCGCTCCTGGACCTGGAGCCTCCGCGCGAAGCCCGTGACGCAGCGCGCGACCTTCGAGAGCCCCGTGATGCGCCCCGCCCGCGGGACGTAGGCCACGGAGGCGCGGCCCACGAAGGGCAGGAGGTGGTGCTCGCACAGGGAGGAGAACGGGATGTCCCTCACCACGACCATCTCCTGGTTGTGGTCCTCCCTGAACTGCCTCCTCAGGTGCGCGCCGGGGTCCTCCTGCATGCCGCCGAGCAGCTCCTCGCAGGCGCGCGCGACCCGCTCGGGCGTGCCCGCGAGCCCCTCGCGGTCCGGGTCCTCCCCCATGGCGAGGAGCAGCTCGCGCACCGCAGCCTCCGCGCGCGCCTTGTCCAGCCGGGCGAAGCCCTGGTCGTTGAGCTCGCGCCCGAAGACGTCGCGCTCCCCCGTCAGCTCCGCCTCTCGGTAGGAGCTCGTCTCCTCGATCATCTGCCCACGCACCTCTCCGCAGCCTCGACCACGTGCATGGCGAGGCAGGCCGTCGTGACGGCGCCCACCCCGCCCGGCACGGGCGTTATCGCGCCCACGACGGGCTCCACGGCGTCGAAGTCCACGTCGCCCACGAGCCTGCCGGACGCCTCGTCCCTGTTGATCCCCACGTCGACCACGACCTGGCCCGGCGCGGCGCACGAGGCGCCGAAGGTGCCCGGCCGGCCCGCCGCGACGACGACGACGTCGGCCTCGCGGCAGCGCGCCGCCAGGTCGCGCGTCCTCGAGTGGCACGTCGTGACGGTGGCGTCGGCGGCCAGGAGCATCATAGACACGGGTCGGCCGATCACGAGCGAGCGGCCCACGACGCAGGCGTCTGCGCCCTCGAGCCCGACGCCGTAGTGGCGCAGGATCTGCATGACGGCCTCGGCCGTGCACGGCCGGAAGCCCACCGGGCGCCCCTCGAAGACGCCGAGCAGCGAGGCGGGCGTCGCGCAGTCCACGTCCTTCTCCGGCGCGATCGCCGCGGTCGCCGCGACCTCGTCGAGGCCGGCGGGCAGCGGCCTCATGAGGAGGCACCCGTGCACGCCCGCGTCGTCGTTCACGCGCCCGATCGCGCGCACGAGCGCCTCGTCGCCGCATCCCTCGTCGAGAAGGACGCGCTCCAGCGCGATCCCGCAGGCCTCGCAGCGCCTCTCGATCCCGCGCTCGTAGGAGAGGTCGGCCTCGCGCGCGCCCACGCGCACGACGGCGAGCCGCGGGGTCACCCCCCGCGAGGCGAGCTCCGCCGCCCGCCTCGAGACCTCCTCCGTGAGCGCCCTCGCGACCGGCGCCCCCTTCAGCAGCTCCGCCATCACTCCTCCCCCCTGACCCTGCGCATGACCCTCGCCTCTACGGCCTCGGCCCTCGGCACGTACGTGGCGAGCAGCTCGTCCGCGCGCGCCTCGGCGGCCTCCGCCCACGAGCGGTCGGCGAGGCCGGCCGTGTTCACGAAGACGTTGAGACTCGCCGCCTCGAGCGCCGCGCGGGCGAGAAGGGCCGCCACCCCGGCGTCTGACACGAGCAGCCTGGAGCACTTGCGCTGCGCCTCGTCGACAAGGTCGACGGTGCGCGCCACGAGCTCCATCACCTCCATGGGCGCGGCGCAAGCGTCCTTCGTCGCCCGCTCCAGCCTCTCCGCGCGCTCGGGGTCGGTCCGCGGCAGGGCGTAGGCCCTCGTCAGGGGCTCGAGCGCCCGCGCGTCCTCGTCAACGAGCTCGAGGAGCCTGAGGCGGACCCGCTCGGCCTCGCCGAGGATCCGCTCGAGGTCCCGCTCGCTCTCGGCGTAGCGAGGCTTGCCGACGGTGAAGACGGCCGTCATCGAGCAGAGCGCGCTCGAGAGGGCCCCGGCGTAGGCGGCGACGCTCCCGCCGCCAGGGACGGGGAGCTTCGCGGCGAGCCTCTCGGCGAACTCCGCGCAGCTCTCGTCCACGACTCTCTGGGTCATGGAAGCCAACTTTCTCACGGTGGTCATCTGCGCCATGGTCGGGGCGGGGCGCCTGGCTGGGCGCCCCGCCCGCATGGCACGGCTCGGGCCTCGCGGCCTCCTAGAACAGGCCGACGATCCTGCCGTCGGGCGTCACGTCGATCTTCTCGGCCGCGGGCACCTTGGGCAGGCCCGGCATGGTCATGATGTCGCCCGTGAGCGCGACGATGAAGCCGGCGCCCGCGGAGACCTTGAGGTTGCGCACCGTGATGCGGAAGCCCTCGGGGGCGCCCAGCCTGTGCTGGTCGTCCGTGAAGGAGTACTGGGTCTTGGCGACGCAGATGGGGAGCTTGCCGAAGCCCTGCTCCTCGAGCTGCTTGAGCTGCTTGGCCGCCTTGGTGGTGAAGTCCACGCCGTCCGCGTGGTAGATCCTGGTCGCGATCGCGTTGATCTTGCTCTCGATCGTGTCGTCGAGCTCGTAGGCGAACCGGAAGTCGTTGGGCTCGTCGCACAGGCGCACGACCTCCTCGGCGAGGGCCAGGCCGCCCTCGCCGCCCTTGGCCCACACCTCCGAGAGGGCGACGTTCACGCCGAGCTTCCTGCACTCCTCCTCGACGAGCGCGAGCTCCGCCTCCGTGTCCGTGGGGAAAGCGTTGATGGCGACGACCACCGGCAACCCGTAGACGTCCTTGATGTTGGAGACGTGGCGCAGCAGGTTGGGAAGGCCCGCGCGCACGGCCTCGAGGTTCTCCTCGCCGAGCTCCGCCTTGGGGACGCCGCCGTTGTACTTGAGGGCGCGCACCGTGGCCACGAGCACCACCGCGTCGGGGTGCAGGCCGGCGTAGCGGCTCTTGATGTCGAGGAACTTCTCCGCCCCGAGGTCCGCGCCGAAGCCGGCCTCGGTCACCACGTAGTCGGCGAGCTTGAGGGCCGTGGTCGTGGCCTCGACGGAGTTGCAGCCGTGCGCGATGTTGGCGAAGGGGCCGCCGTGGACGAAGGCGGGGTTGTTCTCGAGCGTCTGCACGAGGTTGGGCTTGATGGCGTCCTTGAGCAGGGCCGTCATGGCGCCCTCGGCGTGGATGTCGTGGACGGTGACCGGCTTGCGGTCAAAGGTGTAGGCGACGACCATGCGGCCGAGGCGCGCCTTGAGGTCCATGAGGTCGGTCGCCAGGCAGAAGACGGCCATGACCTCGGAGGCCACGGTGATGTCGAAGCCGTCCTCGCGCGGCATGCCGTTGGCGACGCCGCCGAGGCCGTCGACGATGCTCCTGAGCTGGCGGTCGTTCATGTCGACGCAGCGCTTCCAGACGATGCGGCGCGGGTCGACGCCGAGGGCGTTGCCCTGCTTGATGTGGTTGTCGAGCATGGCGGCGCAGAGGTTGTTGGCGGCGCCGATCGCGTGGAAGTCGCCGGTGAAGTGCAGGTTGATGTCCTCCATGGGGACGACCTGGGCATAGCCGCCGCCCGCGGCGCCGCCCTTGATGCCGAAGACCGGGCCGAGCGAGGGCTCGCGCAGGCAGAGCATGGCGTTCTTGCCCATCCTGCAGAGGGCGTCCTCGAGGCCGACGGACGTGGTGGTCTTGCCCTCGCCTGCGGGCGTGGGGTTGATGGCGGTGACGAGCACGAGCTTGCCCCTCATGGGCTTGTCCTTGAGGGCGTGGATGTCGACCTTGGCCTTGTGGTTGCCGTAGAGCTCCAGCTGCTCGGGTTCGAGGCCGGCCCTCCTGGCCACCTCGGCGATGGGGAGCATCCTCGCCTCCTGGGCGATCTCGATGTCCGTCTTTGCCATCCTTGGCTTCCTTTCGCTTTATGGCGCTGGTCGACGCCAATGGTTACCGGGTTTCACGGGACGAACTGACCGCCTCCCATTGTGCCGTTCCCGGCGGTGCGCCCGCGGGGGAATCCGCGACCGACACGGATACTACCGAGCGGGCCCCGCCGGGGCCCCGCGTGCGTGCGCCACCTCTCGGCCGGGTCGTCACCTCGTCCTGAGGCACCCCTCCTCGGTGACGACGACCCCCACCGGCAGGTCGTGTGGCTCCGTCTCGAGGGCGTCCACGAGCGACGCCTCCCGGCAGAGCCCCGCCGTCGCGCCGCAGAACCCGGCGAGGTAGGCGTCATAGAAGCCTCCCCCGTAGCCGAGCCTCAGGCCGGCGCGGTCGAAGGCGAGCCCGGGGACCACCGCGAGCGCCGCCTCGGGCCCCTGCGGCGCGAGGCGGCGCGCCGGGTCGGCGGGCGGCTCGAGCACCCCGAAGGAGCTCCGCACGAGCGCGCCCTCGAAGCCGTCGCCGGGGTCCACGAGGTAGAAGGACATGCGGTGTGGCCCCTCGACGCGGGGCAGGGCCACGGCCTTGCCCGCCGCCCACGCGTCCCGGATGATCCCCCGCGTCTCGACCTCCTCGCCCATGGCGAGGTAGGCGAGAAGGACGTGCGCCCGCGCGAACTCGGGCAGGCCGGCCACGTTCCGCCGGATCCGCTCGTCCGCACGGGCGCGCTCCGCGTCGCCCAGGCGGCGCCGCGCCTCGAGCATGCGGGCGCGGAGATCCCGCTTTGCCCCGCGCGCGCCCGCGTCCGCCGCCATGCCGCCCCCTACTTGCCGTCCATGAAGTTGGTCCACCTGGGCTCCTCAACCTCGGGCAGGCCGTAGGCCTCCCTGCCCAGGGCGATGGCCTTCACGAGGAAGGCCATGTTGCGCCCGAGCATCCGCATGGTCTGGCAGCCCTCCACGTCCTTGAGGACGTCCTCGCGCGTGTAGCCGTGGACGCTGTTCCAGTAGCGGCTCGAGGCGATCGGCATCTGCGAGATCGTGAAGTACTTGTTGAGCTGGTCGAAGGTGGCGCTCGCGCCGCCGCGCCTGCAGCTCACGACGGCCGCGCCCACCTTGAAGCGCACGTCGAAGTCCTTGGCGTAGAAGAGCCTGTCGAGGACCGAGGTCACGGTGCCCGTCGCGCTCGCGTAGTGCACGGCGCTGCCGACCACGAGGCCGTCGGCCTCCTCGAACTTGGGCAGCAGCTCGTTCACGACGTCGTCACGCACGCACGCGCCGTGCGTGGCGCAGTATTTGCACCCCATGCAGCCGGCGCTCGTGCCGTTGCCCAGCCAGACGCCCTCGGTCTCGATTCCGGCGGCCTCGAGCTCGCCCTGCACCAGCTCGAGCGCCGTCGCCGTGCAGCCCGCCTTGTGCGGGCTGCCGTTAAGGAGCAAAACCTTCGCCATGTCCCTCTCCCATCACGATTCCGGGGGCCTCGCCCCCTCCCCTAGCATTTCTGACATACGCTATCGCTCTTCCCGAGGCCGCGCAAAGCGCGTGCCCAACTCCTTACATTCGGGCACCGCGCCCGCGGCGGCCGTCCCATCTGGAGTAGTTATGCCGTGTTGGCCCGCTTGCATGAAACTGAAGGCGCTTTCAGTTTCGGCACCTACCATTTCCCTCGCGCACACCTACGACGAGGCGGGAGGACGCATGCGAGGGGACTCTTCGAGGTACGAGGGCACGGGCGCCGAGGGGGGCGTGCCCTTCGAGAGGCGGCTCGACGCGCGGCTCGTCCTCTCGGTCGTCGCCGCGGGCATCATGTCCTTCTCGGGCGTCGTGGTGGAGACGGCCATGAACGTGACCTTCCCCGCCCTCATGGCGGAGTTCTCCGTCGGCACCTCCACGGTCCAGTGGATGACCACCGCCTACCTGCTGATCCTCGCGATCATCATCCCCACCTCCGGCTATCTCAACCGCAGGTTCAGGACCAGGCCGGTCTTCCTCGTGGCCATGTGCTTCTACATCTCCGGCATCGTCTGCGGCGCCACGGCCCAGAGCTTCGGCGCGCTCCTGCTCGGGCGCTGCCTCGAGGGCACGGGCACGGGAATCGCGCTGCCCCTCATGTTCAACATCATCCAGGAGCAGGCGCCCGAGCGGCAGATGGGCACCATGATGGGCATCGGGAGCCTGGTCTGCGCCCTCGCGCCGGCAGTGGGCCCCTCGCTCGGCGGCTGGATCTCCGAGAACCTCGGCTGGCGCTGGATCTTCCTCGCGCTGCTCCCCGTCCTGCTGGTCGCGCTCGTCCTGGGCCTCTGCTCTATCCGCCAGAGCCACGCGGTCGCGCGCGAGCGCTTCGACGTCAGGGGCTGGCTCGTCCTGGACGCCTCCTTCGTGTGCCTCGTGCTCTCGAGCTCCGAGGCCGGCGTGCTCGGCTTCGCGAGCCCGGCCGTCCTCGGCCTCCTCGCGGCCTTCGCGGTCCTTCTCCTCGCCTTCGCGCGCGTCGAGCGCTCCCGGGAGCGGCCCCTGATCGACCTCTCGATACTCGGGAGCCGGCGCTTCCGCCTGACCCTGCTCTCGCTCGTCTGCATGCAGTTCACGGTGCTCGCGCTCTCGTTCCTGCTACCCAACTACTCGCAGCTCGTCATGGGCACCGGCGCCACGGCCGCGGGCTCCATCCTGCTGCCCGGCTGCCTCGTCGGCGCCATGCTGGCCCCCGTCTCCGGGCGCGTCTACGACCGCCTGGGGGCAGCGCGCCCCATCCTCTGCGGCTGCGCGTGCCAGCTCGTGGCGTGCGCGCTGCTGCTCGCAACGGCCGATGCGCAGGCGACCCTCACGGCGACCCTGCTCTACCTCGTCTTCGCCTTCGGCCAGGGTCTCCTCGCCGGAAACCTCATGACCAGCGCGCTCTCGGCGCTTCCCGTCCGCACCAAGCCCGACGGCAACGCCTCGGTCAACACGCTCGTGCAGCTCGCGGGCGCCCTCGGCACGAGCGTCGTCACGACCATCGTCAACGCCTGCCAGGCCGCCGCCCTCGCCGCGGGGGCCGCCGCCGGCAGCGAGGCCTACGCGCTCGCGACCATGCGGGGCACCCGCGCCTCGTTCGCCGTCCTGGTCGCCCTGACCCTCGCCGACCTCGCCCTCCAGCTGCGCGTCCTTCTCGGCGGACGCGCGAAGGCGGACGCTCGTGCATAATGGACGCGACGACCGAGGAGGAAGCATGCCCACGACCGACCAGGCGCGGACGACAGGCGCCGCCACGAACGAGAAGGGCGCGCCCGAGCGCCCCCGTAACCCGCTCCCGACCATCGCGAGCGCCCGCGCCTACGCCTCGCGCGTGCTGCCGCAGGAGGTGGAGCTGCTGAAGACCCTCGCGCGGATTCCGTCCCCCTCGGGGCACGAGGAGGCCCGCGCGCGCTTCGTAATCGAGTGGCTTCTCGCCGCCGGCGCCTCGCGCGTCAAGGTGGACGGCGCCAAGAACGCCATCTGCCTCGTCGGCGACCCGGCCGCCCCGAGGCTCGTGGCCTTCTCCGCCCACACCGACATCGTGGCGCCCGACCTCTCGCGCCTGCCGATGCACGAGGACAAGAACCGCCTCTTCGCGCCCGGCGTCGGCGACGACACGGCCAACCTCGTCGGCCTGCTCATGGCGGCGCGCTACCTGCTCGCCAACCCGGCGCTGCTCCCGCCCGACACCGCCGCGCTCGTGGTGGCGAACTCCTGCGAGGAGGGCCTCGGCAACCTGCGCGGCACGCGCGCCATCTACGAGGAGTACGGCTCGAGGATCTGCGAGCACCACAGCTTCGACCTCTACCTGCCGCAGGTCATCACCCACGCCGTGGGGTCGCACCGCTACCGGATCACCTGCACGACCCAGGGCGGGCACTCCCTGCGCGACTTCGGGCGCACCAACGCGATCGAGGTCCTCTGCCAGGTCGTGGAGGGGCTCTACGCGCTCGACCCGCCCGAGGGCGTGACGTACAACGTCGGCACCATCAAGGGCGGCTCGACCGTCAACAGCATCGCCGCCAACGCGACGATGACCGTGGAGTACCGCGCCCAGAGCCAGGCGTCGCTGCTGCGCCTCCACGACCGCCTCATGCACATCGTGCACGAGGCCGAGCGCCCCGACGCGCGCATCGACGTGCAGCTCATCGGCGACCGCCCGTGCGACAGCGGGGTGGACCAGGAGAAGCTCGCGGTCATCGAGAGCGAGGCGGCCGAGGTCGTCGAGGCCGTCACGGGCGAGAAGCCCGACCTCACGCCGGCCTCGACCGACGCCAACATCCCCCTCTCGCTCAAGGTCCCCGCCGTGAACGTGGGCGCCGTGCGCGGCGGGCTGCTCCACACCCGCGACGAGTGGGTGAGCGAGGCGAGCCTGGTGGACGGCCTCACGGTCATCCTCGGCATCATGCTCAAGGCGCTCGCGCGCTATCGTTAGGCCACGGCAGGAAGCGACGGAAGGGCGGCTACGGTGGAAGCACAGGAGAAGGAGCAGGACGCGCAGGCAGCAGGCGCCGCGCGTGCGGCGTCCGGCGCCGACGCGGCGCCCGGCGCGTCCGCGAGCACGGTGCCCGGCGCAGCCGCAACCCCGCGCGAGGAGACCGCGACCGACCGCCTCCAGATCGTGCTCGGCCGCGAGGGCCTCGACCTTCTCCGCCGCTCCACGGTCATGGTGCTCGGCCTCGGCGGCGTGGGCTCCAACTGCGCGGTCGCGCTCGCCCGCGGCGGCGTCGGCGGCCTCGTGCTCGTCGACCGCGACGTGGTGGGGCCCTCCAACATCAACCGCCAGGCGGTCGCGCGCGTGAGCACCCTCGGACGCGACAAGACCGAGGCCATGCGCGAGCTCGTGGCCGACATCAACCCCGCCTGCCGCGTGACCTGCCTCAAGGCCTTCATAGAGAAGGACCGCGTCGCCGAGCAGCTCGGCACCCTCCCCCGGCCCGACTACGTCGTCGACGCCATCGACACCGTGGCCCAGAAGCTCGCCATCGCGAGGTGGTGCGCCGACGAGGGCCTCCGCGAGATCTCCTCCATGGGCGGGGCCAACAAGATCGACCCCACCCGCTTCCGCGTCTCCGACATCTCCCGCACCGAGGTCGACCCGCTCTGCCGCGTCATGCGCAAGGAGTGCCGCCGCGGCATCAAGGGGCTCAAGGTGCTCTGGTCCGACGAGGTCCCGCTTGCGGTCGAGCCCATCGACGGCCCGCGCGACCACAGCACGAGGCCGGCCGACAAGGGCTCGATCCTCGGGACGATGAGCTACATCCCGCCCGTCATGGGCCAGATAATCGCAGGCCGCGTCATCTGCGACCTCGTCGGGCTCGAGTGCGCCCAGCCGGGCCGCGGGGGCTGGTAGCGTGTCCGCGGCGGCCGACGCGCTCGCTCAAGGCCCGCTCGACGCCTCGGGCGCGCCTGGCCCCAGCTGCGCGGCCCTGCGCCTTTGCGACGCCCACGTCCACGTGGACCTCATGTCCAACGCGCCCGAGGTCGTGGCCTGCGCCGAGCGCGACGGCGTCGCCCTGTTCGCCAACACCGTGGAGCCCTCGGCCTTCCTCGCGGCGCGCCGCGAGCCCTGGTCCTCCTCGCCCAACGTGAGGCTCGGGCTCGGCCTGCACCCGTGGTGGGTCGCGGACGGCCGCGTGGGCGAGGAGGACCTCGAGCTCCTGGAGTCCTTTGGCGACGTCCCCTACGTGGGCGAGGTGGGGCTCGACTTCTCCGACCGCCACAGCGACCCCGCGTCCCACGACCGCCAGCTTGAGGCGTTCCGCCGCGCGGTGCGGGTCGCGGTGCGCTCGGAGGCGGTCGTCTCGATACACTCGGTCTCCTCCGCCGACGCGTGCCTGGACGTCTTGGATGAGGCTGGCGCCCTGGGCCCTGGGGACGTCGGGGGGCGCTGCCGCTGCGTCCTGCACTGGTTCTCCGGCTCCACGCCGCAGCTCTGGCGCGCCATCCGGGCGGGCTGCTACTTCTCCGTGAACGAGAGGCAGGTCCGCACCCGCAGGGCCAGGGAGCAGCTGAAGCTCGTCCCGGCGGACAGGCTCCTGCTCGAGACGGACCTGCCCGCACGCGAGGGAGAGCCCCTTCCCGAGGGGGAGCTGGAGGGGTCGCTCGAGCGCGCCCTCGCAGGGCTCGCACGGATCCGCTCCGCCGGTCACGCCGACGCTGACCCGCAGGTCGACCCGGCCTTCGTCGAGGCGCTCCTCGCGAGCTGCGCCGAGAACGCCCGCCGGCTCCTCGACCTGTAGCCTGCTCGCGGCCGCCGCAGCTTTCAAAACGGATTTGTGCAGTTCCGCCACTTACGGACGGGTCGAGGGCGCGACGCGAACCGTTCTGTGGTCACGACCACGTCTCCGGCCCCCTCTGGTTCTCCGAATCCTGGGGAAACGTCGAGGCTGACCCCGAATCGAGCCGCCGTGCGCCTCCGGTCCGTCCGCGACCCGTCCCTAACTTGTCCAATTGCAGAATCCCGTGTTGAGAACTGCATCGGGGGCGCGGCGGCCCGGACGAGCGACGTCCCGCGGAACCCGCGGCTGCGCCCGGACCAGCGTCGACCCGCAGCGACCAGGGCAAACGGCGTCGCACGGCGTCCGGGCAACGACGAGCCCCGGCGGGCGCGTGGCCTGCCGGGGCTCTTGGAACGCAGCCTCTCGCGCGAAGCCTACGCGAGGTCGGCGATCTGGGACCTGAGCTGCTGGATGGTCTGCTCGAGCTCGTCTCTCTGCTCGTTCTTCTTGGCCACGACCTCCGGGGTCGCCTTCGCCAGGAAGCCCTCGTTGGAGAGGGTGCGGACCACGCCGGCCAGCTGCTTCTCGCTCTTGGCAAGCTCCTTCTCGAGCCTCTTGGACTCGCTCGCGAGGTCGACCAGGCCGCCCAGGGTCACGAAGATCTCGAGCCCGCCGTCGACGAAGGAGACGGAGCCCGCGGGCTTCTCCTGGTCGGGACCGAGCGCGAGCTCGCCGACGAAGCCCACGCGCCTGATGAAGTCGCGCTGGCTGTCGAGCACGGCGCTGTCCTCGGCGCTCGCCCTGACGGCGACGTCGAGCTCGGCGCGCGGCGAGAGGCGGTAGCGGGCGCGGGCGGAGCGCACCTGGGAGATGACGCGCTTGGCCAGCTCGAACTCGCCCTCGGCGCGGTCGTTCACGAAGCGCTCGAGGCGCTCGGGCTCGGGCCACGCGGCGAGCATCAGGAACTCGGCGGAGTGGTCGTCCAGGCCGATGGCGGGGAGCGAGTCCCAGATCCTCTCGGTCACGAACGGCATCACGGGGTGCATGACCCTGAGGGCGCAGTCCAGGACGAAGACGAGGTTGCGCTGGACCTGCAGCTTCTCGGCGGCGTCGCCGTCCAGCAGGCGCCCCTTGCACAGCTCGATGTACCAGTCGCAGACGTCGCCCCAGAAGAAGCCCTGGACGTTGCGGGCGTAGTCGCCGAAGTTGTACTCCTCGAGGTCGCGGGTGCTGCTCTCGACGATGCGCGCGAGGCGCGAGAGCATCCACGCGTCCTCGGGCGTCTCCGCCTTGGGCTCGCCGGGGGTGTAGCCGCCGAGGTTCATCTGGACGAAGCGGCTCGCGTTCCAGATCTTGGTGACGAACGAGCGCGCGGCGTCCGTGCGCGGAGAGTCGATGAGCTCGCGCGTCTTCTTGTCCAGGTTGGCGTCGAACTTGACGTCCTGGTTGTTGGTGATGAGGGTGAGCAGGTTGTAGCGCATGGCGTCCGCGCCGTACTTCTCGATCAGGTCCATGGGGTCGACGCCGTTGCCCTTGGACTTGCTCATGCGGCTGCCGTCCTTGGCCAGGATGGTGGCGTAGATGTAGACGTCGTGGAAGGGCACCTCGTCGGTGAAGTACAGCGAGCTCATGATCATGCGGGCGACCCACAGCGCGATGATGTCGCGGGCGGTCACGAGGACCTTGGTGGGGTGGTGCCCCTGCATCTGCTCGGGGTGGTCGGGCCAGCCCTGCGTGGCGAAGGTCCACAGCTGGCTCGAGAACCAGGTGTCGAGCACGTCCTCGTCCTGGTGCACGTGGTGGCCGCCGCACTTGGGGCACACGTCGGCGTCCTCCATGAGGGCGTCCTCCCAGCCGCAGTCCTCGCAGTAGAAGACGGGGATGCGGTGGCCCCACCACAGCTGGCGCGAGATGCACCAGTCCTTGAGGTTGTCCATCCAGGTGAGGTAGGTCTGCGTCCAGCGCGCGGGGTGGAAGCTGACCTCGCCGTCCTTGACCACCTGGGTGGCGCGCTCCTTGAGGCGGTCGACGGCGACGAACCACTGCTCCGAGAGCCAGGGCTCGAGCGCCGTGCCGCAGCGGTAGCAGTGCATGACCGAGTGGTCGAGCTCCTCTATGTGGTCGAGGAGGCCGTGCTCGTCGAACCAGGCGACGATGGCCTCGCGCGCCTGGTCGCGGTCCATGCCGCTGAACTCGCCGTAGCCCTCGACCACGTGCGCGGTCTCGTCGAAGATGTTGATCTGCTCGAGGCCGTGCGTCTGGCCCATGGCGTAGTCGTTGGGGTCGTGGGCGGGCGTGACCTTCACGAAGCCCGTGCCGAAGCCCTTGTCGACGTGCCAGTCGGAGAAGATCGGGATCTTGCGGCCCACGATCGGCAGGACGACGTTCCTGCCGACGAGCTTGGCCTTCTCCTCGTCCTCGGGGGAGACGGCGACGCCGGTGTCGCCGAGCATGGTCTCGGGGCGCGTGGTGGCGACGGTGATGTAGGAGATGCCGTCGACCGGCTCCTCGAGCGGGTAGCGTAGGAACCAGAGGTGGCCCTTCTCGTCCTTGTACTCCGCCTCGTCGTCGGAGATGGCCGTGCGGCAGTTGGGGCACCAGTTGACGATGCGCTTGCCGCGGTAGATCAGCCCGTCGTGGTACCAGTCGCAGAACACCTTGCGGACGGCCTTTGCGTACTCCGGGCTCATCGTGAACTTCTCGTCGTCGAAGTCGATCGAGCAGCCCATGCGCCTGATCTGCGAGACGATCGTGCCGCCGTACTCCTCGCGCCACTTCCAGCACTCCTTGAGGAAGGCCTCGCGGCCGATCTCGAGGCGGGAGACGCCCTCGCTCTTGAGCTTCTTGTCCACCTTGGTCTGCGTCGCGATGCCGGCGTGGTCGGTGCCGAGAATCCAGCGGGTCGACCGGCCGCGCATGCGGTTGTAGCGGACGAAGGTGTCCTGGATGGTGTCGTCCATGGCGTGACCCATGTGCAGGATGCCGGTCACGTTGGGGGGCGGGATCACGACGGTGCAGTCCCCCACGCCCTTGCTGCGCCGGTAGCACCCGGCCTTGATCCAGCGCTCGATGAGCTCCTGCTCGTTGGTGCTGGGGTCGTACGTCTTGGGCATTTCTTCCACGCTGATATCACCTCACACGTCGCCTCGGACGGTCGGTGTCGGCACTCGTGTATTGGGCGCGCGCCGCCGGGCGGGGCATTGCCGATAGGCGCCTGCGGAGCGCAGGCGCCAAAGAGCATACCACGCCGCCCCTAGCGCGAGTCGATCTCCGCCATGATGAGGGCGACCTCGGCGTCGGCCAGCCTGGAGTTGGCCTCGTCGAGGCGCGCCTGCGCGGCGGAGAGGTCCTCCTTCGAGCGACGGTAGGCGGCCGCGAGCTCGCCGATCTTGGTCTCGGACTCCTCGAGCGCCGCCTTGTGCGCCTCGATCCTGGCCTCCATCTCGCCCACGGCGCGCTCCTGCGCGGCGAGAAGGGCGTCCGCCTCGCGGTTCCTCTCCTCGTGCGCGCGGATCTGCTCGTCCGCGGCGGCAAGCTCCTCCTGCGCGGCCTCGCGCTCGGCGCGCGTGCGCTCCACGGCCATCACGGCCTGGCGCACCTCCTCGCGACGGGTCGCGAGCGCGTCGGAGGCGACCTGGCTCTCGTGGCCCTGGCGCACAGCGTCGTCCTGGAGCTCCTTCAGGCCCCGCTGCAGCTCGGCGTTGCTCCGCGCGGCCACCTCGCGCTCGCCCTTGGCGCTCTCCACGGCCGCCTCGGCCTGCCCGGCCTCCTCCTCGAGGGCGCGCAGCTCCTCCTCTGCGGCCTCGCTGGCGGCCTTGTCCCTCACGACGGCGTCCTTGGCCTCCTTGAGCTCGCGCTCGGCCCGAGCGAGGCCGGCGTTGGCGCGGTCGAGGTCGCCCTTGTCGCGGTCGCACGCGAGGCGGGCGCGGATGGCCTCCACGTCCGCGTCCGCGAGGGCGGTGAGCGCCTGGGTGTTCACGGTCATCGCGGCGCTGCGCACGTCGCTCGCGCTCGCGTAGGCGGAGACCGCCTCGGAGTAGGCGCCCTTCGCCGCCTCGTCGTCCGCGTAGGCGTCGTGCTGCCGCTCGTGCATCTCGGCCTCCGCCTTGTCGCAGGCGGCGATGGCCGTCTTGAGGTTGGCCTGCGCGGCGTCGTAGTCGTGCTTCGCGGCCGCGGCGGCCTTCTCCGCCAGGATCTGCTTCCTGCGCGACGCCTCGTAGGCGCGGGCGACGTCCGCCGACGCCGCCTTGGCCTCGTCGTAGGCTCTCTGCTTTCCCGAGACCTCCTCCGCGAGGCCCGCCGACGCGTCCGGCTCCTGCGCCATGCGCTCACGCGCCGCCTCGAGCGCCTGGCGGGCCGCCTGCGAGGCGAGCTCGGCGCTCTCCTGGGCGGCCGTGGCCACGTCGAGCCTGCGCTGCGCCTCGGTCGCGCGCTGGACGCGCTCGTCGAGGTCCGCGCGCGAGGCGCTCGCCGTGCTCCCGGCCTCCTCGAGGCGGCGCTGCGCCTCCTTCAGGGAGCCGTCCGCCTCGTCGCGTGCGCGCTCGGCCTCGGCGATGCCGTCCTCCAGCGAGGCGAGGCGTGCCTTGGCGTCATCGAGCTGCCTCTGGGCGAGCTCGAACTCGAGCTTGGCCTTCTTGGCGGCGACGGTGTCCGCGGTGCCCTCGTCCCTCTTCGCCCTGAGGCTCGCCCTCAGCTGGTCGAGCGCCGCGCGCGACTGGACCCTCTCCTGCTCGGCGGCCTCGAGGGCGCTCTTGGCCGCCTCCGCCGCGGCGTACGCCTCGGCGCGCTCCGCCGTCCTTGCCTCCACCGCCTTGCTGGCTTCCTGCTGGGCCTTCCGCGCCTCAACCAAGCTGTCGACCATACGAGCCCCCAACGATCCCAAAGGGCCGGCACGCCCGGCCCCCAACATGTAACGAGTGTCCGCTCTAGGATAGCAACTGCCTATCACCCACGCGGGCGGACCGGCGCCAAAACGGAATTAGAGCAGAGGGGCGCACCCGCGTCGCGGGCGCGCCCCTCTGTCTCTAACTCCCTGCGACGCCTGCCGCAGGCCCCGCCTGCGCGCGGCTGCCGCGCGTCCTTCTCCCCTACGCGGAGGCGCCGGCCGCGTCCCGCTCGATGACGGGGTCGCTCGTGCCGTCGACCGCCCCCTTGGTCACGATCACCTTGGTGACCGAGAGGTCGCTCGGGACGTCGAACATCGTGCGCTGGAGGGTCGCCTCCATGATCGCGCGCAGGCCACGGGCGCCGGTGTTGCGCTTGATGGCCTGGTGCGCGATCTCGGTGAGGGCGTCGTCCTCGAACTCGAGGTCCACGCCCTCGATGGAGAACATCCTCCTGTACTGCTTCACGAGCGCGTTCTTGGGCTTCGTCAGGATCTCGACGAGGTCGGCCTCCTTGAGCTCGCGGGTGGAGCAGATCACGGGGATGCGGCCCACGAACTCGGGGATCATGCCGAACTTGTGCAGGTCCTCGGGCATGACCTGGCCCATGAGCTCGTCCTCGTTGTCCTCTACCTTCTGGGCGAGCGTGCCGTTGAAGCCGATGCCCTTCTTGCCGACCCTGTCGGCGACGATCTTGTCGAGCCCCACGAAGGCTCCGCCGCAGATGAACAGGATGTTGTTGGTGTTGATGTGGATGAGCTCCTGCTGGGGGTGCTTGCGGCCGCCCTGGGGCGGGACGCTGGCGTCGGTGCCCTCGATGATCTTGAGCAGGGCCTGCTGCACGCCCTCGCCGGAGACGTCCCTCGTGATGGAGAGGTTCTCCGCCTTGCGCGCGATCTTGTCGATCTCGTCGATGTAGACGATGCCGACCTCGGCGCGCGAGACGTCGCCGTCGGCCGCGGTGATGAGCTTGAGCAGGATGTTCTCCACGTCCTCGCCCACGTAGCCGGCCTCGGTCAGGGTCGTGGCGTCCGCGATGGCGAAGGGCACCTCGAGGAAGCGCGCGAGCGTCTGCGCGAGGAGCGTCTTGCCCGTGCCCGTGGGGCCGAGGAGCAGGATGTTGCTCTTCGCGAGCTCCACGGAGTCCTCGCCCTCGCCGGCCCTGTCGGCGCCGGCGAGGATGCGGCGGTAGTGGTTGTAGACGGCCACGCTCATGGCGAGCTTGGCCTCCTCCTGGCCCATCACGTACTGCGAGAGCTCGTCGTAGATCTCGTGCGGCGTGGGGAGGTCCTTGATCGGGGCGTCCTGCGCGGGGTCGAAGTCGTCGCCGAAGTCGTCCTGCGGCAGGCCCTCAGAGTCGCGGATGATGTCGTTGCAGGCCTTGACGCACTCGTCGCAGATGTAGACGCCGTTGGGGCCCTGGATGAGCTTGCGCACCTGGCTCCTCGACTTGCCGCAGAACGAGCACCTCATATCGTCGTTGTATGACGCCATCCGCTACTCCTCGCTGGCCTGCTCGCTGCGCGACTTGACGACGCGGTCGATGAGGCCGTAGTCCAAGGCCTCCTGCGCGCGCATGTAGTTGTCGCGCTCGGTGTCCGCGTTGATCTTCTCGGGAGTCTGCCCCGTGTACTCGGAGAGCAGCTCGTTCATGTGGTTGCGGATCCACCTGGTCTCGTCGGCCGCGATCTGGATGTCGGTCTGCTGGCCCTGGGCTCCCGAGCTCGGCTGGTGGATCAAGATCATGGAGTTGGGCAGCGCCAGACGCTTGCCCTTGGCGCCGGCGGCGAGCAGGACGGAGGCCATGGAGGCGGCCATGCCGACGCAGATCGTCGAGACGTCCGGCTTTATGAAGTTCATCGTGTCGAGGATGCCCAGGCCCGCGTAGACCTCGCCGCCGGGCGAGTCGATGTAGAGGGAGATGTCCTTGTCGGGGTCCTGGCTCTCGAGGTGCAGGAGCTGCGCGATCACGAGGTTGGCGGAGTCGCGCGTGATCTCCTCGCCGAGGAAGACGATGCGGTCGTTCAGCAGGCGCGAGTAGATGTCGTAGCTGCGCTCGCCGCGCGGGGTCTGCTCCACCACGTAGGGGATCAGGGGGATGTTCCTAGGGTTTACCATGCGTACCTTCCTTCTCCAGTTTCGAAGTGTGCCCCGGGAGCAAGAGCGGCTCCCGGGGCACGTCTCATTCCGGGGAGCTATATACCCAAATCCCCGGTCGCATACCAATCGGCGCTGGCGCTACTCGGCGTCACCATCGGACGCGGCCTCGGGCTCGTCGCCCTTGGCGGCCTCGTCCACGACGGTCACCGTGCAGTTCTCCACCAGCCAGTCCACGGCCTTGGTGCGGCGGATGGACTCGCGGATGGCCGGGAGGCGGCCCTCCTTCTTGAACTCGTCGATGGAGGCGTCGACGTCGTCCACGCCGGCCCTCTCGAACTCGGAGCGGACGTCCTCCTCGGTGGCGTCGAAGCCGAGCTTGGCGGCCAGGGCGTCGAGGGCGAGCGCCTGACGGGCGCGCTCGTCGGCCTGCTGGCGCAGGTCGGCCATGAACTCGTCCGTGGAGATGTTGCGGACGTGCAGGTAGGCGTCGAGCGTCAGGCCCTGGCGCTGCAGCTGCTGCAGGAACTGGCTGGCGAGCTCGTTGAAGACGTTGTCGGCGTAGTTCTGCGGGACCTCCTCGAGGGTGAGGTGCTTGCCCATGGCCTCGACGACGCGGTCCTCCTTGAGCTCGGGGAGGCGGTTCTTCTTGTCCTCCTCGATCTCCTCCTTCACGGCGTCCTTGAGCTCGTCGACGGTGTCGAAGCCGAAGTTCTTCTTGACCATCTCGTCGTCGAGCTCGGGCGTGACGGAGTGCTTGAGGCCGGTGAGCTTCACCTTGGCGGTGTGCTTGACCTCCTTGGCGTCGTCGCCGGCGCCCTCCTCGGTGGTCCAGGAGACCTCCTTCTCCTCGCCCTTCGTCATGCCGACGATGCCGGAGAGGAGCTCGGCGGGCAGCATCTTGCTGGAGAGGTCGAACATGCGGCCCTCGCCGGCGTAGCGCTCGGCGCCCTCGACGCTCTCGACGTCGCAGACGGCGGTGTCGGCGGCCTCGGCGGCGCGGTCCTCCTCGACGTCCTCGAGGGTGGTGCGGTAGGAGACGATCATGTCGAGCTGGGCCTTGACCTCGGCCTCGGTGGCCTCCTCGGGCGGCATCTCGATCGCGGGCGCGTCGTAGGAGTCGAGCTCGACGTCCGGGCGCACGGGGATGGTCGCGTTGAGCTCGTAGCCGGCGTGCTCCACGACGTTGGCGGCATCGTCACCGAAGTCGACGCGCGCGACGGGCACGCAGTCGAGCTCCTCGAGCATCAGCGGGGAGACCTCGTTCACGAGGTCGTTGGTGGCCTGCGCGAGGACGGCGTCCCTGCCGATGATGCTGTTGATCACGGGACGGGGCGCGTGGCCGCGACGGAAGCCCTGGAAGTTGTACTGACGGGCGATGTCCTTGTAGGTCTTGGCGACCGCGGCGTCGACGTCCTTCTTGTCGACGACGACCTTGGCGACGAGCTTGCCGTCCTCGGGCTTCTCAGTGGTGACGGTGATGTTCAACGTTCCTCCAGTGTCTCATGGCCTCGGGCTTACCTTGAGGCCCGATTGCCGTTTCTACCAGATGGTGCGGGCGAAAGGATTTGAACCTTCACGGGATCGCTCCCACTGGAACCTAAATCCAGCGCGTCTACCTGTTCCGCCACGCCCGCATGGGAATAAACAGCTCTCTGACTATAGCAAATGTCCCATCCGTTGCCATCTGGCATTTTGTTTTCCACGCGAGGACGGCGCCCGGAGGCATCCCTCCGGGCGCCGTCTGCCGCCCCGGGCCCGGCCCCTACTTGAGCGGCAGGTCCTGCAGGGCGTAGGGCTTGAGCGTCGTGGCCTTGAGCGCAGCGATGGCCTGGATCAGGGCCGTGGCGCCGCTCATTGCCGTCACGAGGTCGACGCCGTACTCGACGGCGGCGGCGCGGATCTGGTAGCCGTCGCCGCGCGAGCGGCTGCCGTGGGGCGTGTTGATGATGAAGGAGATCCTGCCCTCGGAGATGGCGTCGATGATGTTGGGGTGCGGCTCGCTCGCCATGTTGATGTTCTCGCACACGATGCCCGCGGCGCGCAGCACCATGGCGGTGCCGCCCGTGGAGAGGATGTGGTAGCCGTCGTTCAGGAGCGCCAGGGCGACCGGGGCGATGTTTCGCTTGTCGCGGTCGCAGACGCTGATGAAGACGTTGCCGCTCATCGGGATGGAGTAGTTGATGGCGTCGCGGGTCTTGGCGTAGGCCTTCGGGAAGGTCGTCGCGATGCCCATGACCTCGCCGGTCGACTTCATCTCGGGCCCAAGGCGGGTGTCGGCGCCGGGGAAGCGCGACCACGGCATCACGGCCTCCTTGCAGGCGTAGTAGCCGAGGTCCCTGCCCTCCTCGGGAAGGTCGAACTCGGAGATCTTGTGGCCCGCCATGATGAGCGAGGCGTACTTGGCCAAGGGCACCGTCGTCGCCTTGCTCGAGAAGGGCACGGTGCGGCTGGCGCGCGGGTTGAGCTCGATCACGAGGACCTGCTCGTCCTTGACGGCGTACTGCACGTTGAGCAGGCCCTTGATGTGGACGCTCAGCGCGAGCCGGCGCGTGACCTCGCGGATCTTGTCGACGATGGCGTCGGAGAGCGAGAAGGGCGGGAAGCAGCAGGCGGAGTCGCCCGAGTGGATGCCGCACTCCTCGATGTGCTCGAGGACGGCGCCAACGTAGCACTGCTCGTCGTCGCACAGGGCGTCCACGTCGAGCTCGATCGCGTCCTCGAGGAAGGCGTCGAGGTAGACGGGGTGGTCGGGCGAGACCTGGGTGGCCTCCTCCATGTAGGTCCTGAGGTCCTTGTCGTCGTAGACGATGGCCATGCCGCGGCCGCCCAGCACGTAGCTCGGCCTCACGAGCAGCGGGTAGCCGATGCGGCGCGCCACGCCCTTGGCCTCGTCGAGGGTCTCGGCGGTGGAGCTGGGCGGATAGGCAACGTCGAGGCGGTCGAGCAGCTCGCTGAAGCGCTCGCGGTCCTCGGCGAGGTCGATCGCCTCGGGCTGGGTGCCCATGATCGGCACGCCCGCCTCCTTGAGGCGGTGCGCCAGGTTGATGGGCGTCTGTCCGCCGAGGGTGACGATCACGCCAGCGGGCTTCTCGACCTCGACGATGTTCATGACGTCCTCGAAGGTGAGCGGCTCGAAGTAGAGGCGGTCGGAGGTGTCGTAGTCGGTCGAGACGGTCTCGGGGTTGCAGTTGACCATCACCGTCTCGTAGCCCTCGGCGTGCAGGGCGTAGGCGGCGTGGACGCAGCAGTAGTCGAACTCGATGCCCTGTCCGATGCGGTTGGGGCCGGCCGACAGGATGATCACGCGCGGCTTCTCGGCGGGGCGGAACTCGCTCGCGCCGCCGCGCTCGTAGGTGAGGTAGAGGTAGCTCGTGCGGCTCTCGAACTCGCCGGCGCAGGTGTCGACCGTCTTGATGACGGGCCTCACGCCCATGACCTCGCGCAGGGCGCGCACGACGTTCTCTTCCTGCCCCGTGAGGTGGCCGATCTGGACGTCGGAGAAGCCCATCTGCTTGGCGGCGAGCATGCGCTCGGGCGTCATGCCGGAGAGGCCAGCGTCGCGGATGGCGCGCTCGGCGCGCACGACGTCGGCGATGCGGTCGACGAACCACGGGTCGATGTGGGTCATCTCGCAGACGCGCCTGACGCCGTAGCCGCGGCGCAGCGCCTCGGCGACGTAGAGGATGCGCTCGGGCGTGGGGGTCGAGACCAGCTCGTCGAAGTGCTCCTCGTCGAAGGAGTCGTGGCCGTCGGCGCCCAGGCCCATGTGGCCCTTCTCGAGCGAGCGCATGGCCTTCTGCAGCGCCTCCTCGAAGGTGTGGCCGATCGCCATGACCTCGCCGACGCTCTTCATGCGCGTCGTGAGGCGGTCGCTCGCGCCCTTGAACTTCTCGAAGGCGAAGCGCGGGACCTTGACCACGGTGTAGTCGATGGAGGGCTCGAAGCAGGCGGGCGTGGCCTGGGTGATGTCGTTGGTGATCTCGTCGAGGGTGTAGCCGACGGCGAGCAGCGCCGCCTCCTTGGCGATCGGGAAGCCCGTCGCCTTGGACGCGAGGGCCGAGGAGCGGCTCACGCGCGGGTTCATCTCGATGACGATGACCTCGCCGTCCTTGGGGTTGACGGCGAACTGTACGTTGGAGCCGCCCGTGGCCACGCCGACCTTCTCGAGGATCGCGAGGGAGTAGTCGCGCAGGCGCTGGTGCTCCATGTCCGTCAGGGTCTGGGCGGGGGCGACGGTGATGGAGTCGCCGGTGTGGACGCCCATGGGGTCGAGGTTCTCGATGGAGCAGATCACGATGCCGTTGCCGGCGGAGTCGCGCATGACCTCCATCTCGTACTCTTTCCAGCCCTCGAGGCTCTTCTCGACCAGGACCTCGGTCGCCGGGGAGAGGTCGAGGCCCTCGGCGGCGATGCGGTCGAGGTCCTCCTCGGTGTAGGCCATGCCGCCGCCGGCGCCGCCCAGGGTGAAGCTCGGGCGTATGACCACGGGCAGGCCGATCCTGTGGGCGACCTCGCGCGCCTCGTCCAGGGTGTGGGCGATGCCCGCCTCGGCGCACTTGAGGCCGATCTCCTCCATCGCCTTGGCGAAGAGCTCGCGGTCCTCGCCGCGGTTGATGGAGTCGAGGTCGCAGCCGATGACCTCGACGCCGTACTTCTCGAGCACGCCGGCCTTGCCGAGCTCGACGGCGCAGTTGAGGGCCGTCTGGCCGCCCATGTTGGGCAGCAGCGCGTCGGGGCGCTCGCGCTCGATGATCTTGCTCACGGCGCCGAGCGTGATCGGCTCGACGTAGGTGCGGTCGGCCGTGTCGGGGTCGGTCATGATGGTCGCCGGGTTGGAGTTGACGAGGACGACCTCGTAGCCCTCCTGGCGCAGCGCGCGGCACGCCTGGGTGCCGGAGTAGTCGAACTCGCAGGCCTGGCCGATGACGATGGGGCCGGAGCCGATGACGAGGATCTTCTTGATGTCGGTGCGCTTGGGCATTAGAAGCGCCTCCCCTCGCGGACGTCGATGTCGAGGTAGTCGTCGCGGCCCTCCATCAGGCGCGCGAAGGCCTCGAAGAGGTAGCTGGAGTCGTTGGGGCCGGGCTTGCTCTCGGGGTGGTACTGGACCGAGAAGGCCGGCAGGTCGAGGAACTGGATGCCCTCGGGCGTCCCGTCGTTGAGGTTGACGTGGGTGAGCCGGATGCGGCCGTAGCGCTCGTTCCTGACGACGGGGGCCACGTGCAGGCGGCTCCAGTGGCGCAGGTCGTCGTTGTGGGCGCGCTCGCCGCCCGAGAGCTCGGGCACGAGGTCGCCCAGGCTCGGGAAGACCATGCCGTAGTTGTGGTTCTGCGCCGTGATCTCGACCTTGCCGGTGAGCAGGTTCATCACCGGCTCGTTGCCGCCGTGGTGGCCGTAGGGAAGCTTCTCGATGGAGCCTCCCGCGGCGAGGGCGAACATCTGGTTGCCCAGGCAGATGCCGAAGCAGGGCAGCTTGCCGAGCAGCTCGCGCGCGGCCTCGCTCGTGCTCGTGACCTGCTCCGGGTCGCCGGGGCCGTTGGAGAAGAACACGCCGTCGGGGGCGAGCTCGAGCACGCGGCTGGCGGGCGTGTCCCAGGGGACGAGCGTGACCTCGCAGCCGTGCTCGCAGAGGCCCTCGACGATGCCGCGCTTCATGCCGCAGTGGTAGGCCACGACGCCGAAGCGCCTCTCACCCTTGGCGGGCACGACCGTCTCCTCCCTGGGGGAGACGTCCTCGACGAAGTTGTGGCTGGAGATGGGCTCGGAGGCGCGCACGCGCGCGACGAGGCTCTCGGGGTCGAGGTCGACCGTGGAGATGGCGGCGCGCATGGCACCGGCCTCCCTGATCTGGAGCGTCAGCGCGCGCGTGTCGACCCCCTCGATGGAGACGACGCCGGAGCGGCGCAGCAGGTCCGGGAGCGACCCCTCGCTCTGCCAGTTGCTCGGCGTGTAGCACATGTCGTGCACCACGAGGCCGCGCAGCGCGAGACCGGGGGCCTGGAGGTAGCGCTCGCACACCCCATAGTTGCCGACCTGCGGGTACGTGAGGGTCACGATCTGGCCCGCGTAGCTCGGGTCGCTCACGATCTCGTCGTAGCCGACCATGGAGGTGTTGAAGACGACCTCGCCGAAGGCCTCGCCCTCCGCGCCGGACGCGTAGCCGGCAAACGTGCTGCCGTTCTCGAGCGCCAGGAGCGCCCGGGGCCGGTCCTCGTTCACCAAGAGGTTCATGCGCATCCCCTTTCACTGTTCGTTTCGCCAGCCGGTCCGCGCCTCTCGGCACGCCTGCCCGCGGGGCGTCGCCCGCCCGCGAGGCAATATCAGAGACCATACATACAACAAAGGGAGCAGAACCGCCCGCAGGCAGTCGCTCCCCTATCGTCTGTATGCGCTCAAGACCAACTGAACTCCTTGACGGCATCTCGGTACCGCCCTTAAAGGCCGTGACAATTGTAGGCACTCGCCCGAGGGGGCGTCACACCCCTCCCGCCCGCGCAAGCAAAAACGACACAAAGCTGCATGTGCGTCAGGGGTCTTGCCACATTGTACGCCTTCGCGCGCCCCGCAAGGCTGGCGGGGCCCCGGAAGAACCGGGGCCCCGCCAGCCGTCCCTCGCATGCGCGCCGGGAGTCCCCCTCGCTAGACGCCCTGGGCCATCATCGCGTCGGCGACCTTCAGGAAGCCGGCAATGTTGGCGCCGAAGACGAGGTCGCCCTCGTGGCCGTACTCCTCGGCCGCGCTCGCCGCGGCGTCGAAGATCGAGTTCATGATGCCGTGGAGCTTCGCGTCCACCTCGTCGAAGGTCCAAGAGAGGTGCTCGTGGTTCTGCGACATCTCGAGGCCAGAGGTCGCGACGCCGCCCGCGTTGGCAGCCTTGCCGGGGGCGAAGAAGACGCCGTTGTCCATGAGGTACTTGGTCGCCTCGGTCGTGGTGGGCATGTTGGCGCCCTCCACCACGTAGCGCACGCCGTTGGCGACGAGGCGCTCGGCGTCGTCGAGGTCGAGCTCGTTCTGGGTAGCGCAGGGCATCGCGACGTCCGCCCTCTCGCCCCAGGGGCGCTCGCCCTCGTGGTAGACGGCGCCGGGCCTGCGCTCGGCGTACTCCTTGATGCGCCCGCGCTCGACCTGCTTGATCTGGCAGACGAGGTCGAAGTCGATGCCGGCGGGGTCGAAGACGTAGCCGTTGGAGTCCGAGGCGGTCACGACCTTGGCGCCGAGCTGCTCGGCCTTCTGGATCGCGTACTGCGCGACGTTGCCGGAGCCGGAGACGACGATGGTCTTGCCCTCCATGGAGTCGCCCTTGTAGTCGAGCATCTTCTGGAGGAAGTAGACCGCGCCGTAGCCCGTGGCCTCGGAGCGCGCGAGCGAGCCGCCGTAGGAGAGGCCCTTGCCGGTGAGGACGGAGTCCCACCTGCCGGTCAGGCGCTTGTACTGGCCGAAGAGGTAGCCGATCTCGCGGGCGCCCGTGCCGATGTCGCCGGCCGGGACGTCGGTGTCGGGCCCGATGTACTTCACGAGCTCGGTCATGAAGGACTGGCAGAAGCGCATGACCTCGGCGTCGGACTTGCCCTTGGGGTCGAAGTCCGAGCCGCCCTTGCCTCCGCCCATCGGAAGCGTCGTCAGGGAGTTCTTGAAGATCTGCTCGAAGCCGAGGAACTTGAGGATGGACAGGTTCACGCTCGGGTGCAGGCGCAGGCCTCCCTTGTAGGGCCCGATCGCCGAGTTGAACTGCACGCGGTATCCGCGGTTTACCTGGACCTTGCCCTCGTCGTCGACCCAGGGGACGCGGAAGATGACGACGCGCTCGGGCTCGACGAGGCGCTCCAGGAGCCCCGCCCTCTCGTACTCGGGGTGCGCGTCGAGCGCGGGCTGCAGGGTGGTCAGGACCTCCGAGGCGGCCTGGATGAACTCAGGCTGGTCGGAGTAGCGCTCCTCGAGCTCGGCGATGACCCTCTCGGAATAGGACATGGCGCTCCCTTCTCGCCGCCTTGGGCGGCGTCCGCTTGGACCGGAACGTTCGGCAGACCTACGGTACGGCCGGGACCATGACGATGCCTATGGGGGTTCGCGTCTTGTAACACCGCACGCATCGTCTCGCAACCTCTCGGCAACCAACCTGCCACCACCGCGTAACCTCGCGGCAACGCAGCCAGGGCGAGACGCCGGGGCGCCCCGGCGCGCGGTCGGAGAAGGGCCACGCGCGAGGGGCGCGGATACGAAAAAGGCCACGGCGTTGCCGTGGCCTCGATTCCGATGGAGCGGCGGACGGGACTCGAACCCGCAACAGGCAGCTTGGAAGGCTGCTGCTCTACCAATTGAACTACCGCCGCAGCGCTCGGGCGAACCCGAACGTGCACATCCTAGACCAAGCCGGGCGGCGAGCGCAACTCCCGGAACGAGCCGGGGCCCCGGAGGGCCCCTGAGGATGCGGCTGGTCGGGGCGACTGGATTCGAACCAGCGACCCTCTGCTCCCAAAGCAGATGCGCTACCAAGCTGCGCCACGCCCCGACGCTAAATGACGAGTATAGGATACCGGCATCCCGCGGGCAATGGTCTTTCTCGCGCTGGCGCGCGCCGCTCGACCACATACAGATTTCATTCAGCGCGTGCGCACGCCGGCGCGGATACTATCGCACATCGACCTGCACGAGCCCCGCGCGACGAGCCGAGCGTCCACCCGAACCCCGAGAGCCCTGAAATCCGAGCACGAGCACCCGCACGAGAGGCGGAGACCGAGGAGGGCACGATGACGTCCAACCCCGCAGGCCCGAGCAAGCCCCCCGCGCCCGACGAGGCCAAGGCCGCCCCGGACGAGCCCACGACGCGGATCCCCTCGCCCGCCCCCGCGTCCGCGTCCACGGAGGACGCGGAGACCAGGCGCGCGATGGAGAGCCTCATGGCGCGCCGCAGGCGCCGTCGCCGGAGGAAGGTCGTCGTCCTCGTGGTCGTCCTCGCCGTCGTGGCGGCCGCCGTCGCCTTCGCGGCGCTCGGCTCGCTCCAGCCCGACCCCTCCGTGGAGGTGCCGGCGGCGACCGTCACCGTGACGCGCCAGGACTACACGGACGACGTCAAGGCGTCCGGCCGCGTGGAGCCCGTCGAGTCCGTGCAGGTGACGCCGGAGGTGGACGGCATCATCCAGAAGGTCTACGTGCGCCAGGGCGACCACGTCGAGAAGGGCGACCCGCTGCTGCTCATCGGCAACGACACGCTCGACAACGCGGTGCGCGACGCGGAGCTCCAGCTGCGCTCCGCCAGAAACCAGCTCCAGTCCGCGCGCGAGGCCTACCAGGCCGCCTACGACGCCTACTACGCTGACCAGACGGGCTCCGTCGACGTCTCCTCGGTCAACTCCGCCGTGGACGCGGTCGACGCGGCCCAGCTCGCGCTCGAGGGGGCGCAGGCCGCCTATGACGACGCGGTTGCCAACGCGAACAAGCGCACCGTCCTCGCCCCCGCCTCCGGCTCCGTCGTCGTGATGAACGCCGTCGAGGGCGCCCAGGCGGGCGCCGCCGGCGCGGCGGCCGCCACGGGCTCCTCGGGGGCCCTCATCATGATCGGCGACCTCTCGCAGATGAGCGTCACCGTCCAGGTGAACGAGCTCGACATCGCCAAGGTCCAGGTGGGCCAGCATGCGACCGCGACCTTCTCCGCCCTCCCCGACCTCTCCCTCGACTCCGAGGTGACCAACATCGCGTCCGTCTCCTCCGCGGACGCCTCCTCGGCGGGCTACGGCGGCACCGTCGTGACCTACGCCGTGAGGCTGCTCATCCCCGAGCCAGACGCCTCGCTCAAGCCGGGAATGACGGCGAACGTGGAAATCACGTGCGAGAGCATCCCCGGCGCGCTCACCGTCCCCGCGAGCGCGATCGGCACGGGCGACGACGGCTCCAGCTACGTGTGCGTCGTCACGGGCTGGGACGGCACCGTGCCCACCACCGAGCGCAGGGCGGTGGACGTGAGGGCGCAGGGCGGCTCCGACGTGGTCGTCGAGGGCGACGTCTCCGAGGGCGACGAGGTCCTCGAGGATGCGCAGTCCGAGTTCGCCCTCGGCGCCCCCGCCCCCTCCGACGTGGCGGCCTAGCATGGCGGCCCCGGTCATACGCGCCGAGGCCCTCTGGCGCATCTACGCCACGGGCGCCGGCCTCACCTGCGCCCTGCGCGGCGTGGACCTCGAGGTCGCGCGGGGGGAGTTCCTCGCCATCATGGGCCCCTCGGGCTCCGGCAAGTCCACCCTCATGAGCATCCTGGGCTGCCTCGACAGGCCGACCTCGGGCACCTACGAGCTCTCGGGCATCGACGTCTCTACCCTGAGCGACGCAGAGCTCGCGCAGGTGCGCTCGGAGACCCTCGGCTTCGTCTTCCAGTCCTTCAACCTGCTTCCGCGCGCAACGGTCATCCGCAACGTGACGCTGCCGCTGGTCTACGCGCGCTGTCCCGCGCGCGAGCGCGAGCTGCGCGCCTGGCGGGCCCTCGCAGAGACGGGCCTGCCCGAGGACCTCTACTACCACCGCTCCAACGAGCTCTCGGGCGGCCAGATGCAGCGCGTCGCGATCGCCCGCGCCCTGGTGAACGACCCCGAGGTCATCTTCGCCGACGAGCCCACTGGCAACCTCGACTCGGAGACGGGCGAGCTCGTCATGGGCATCTTCCGCAAGATGCAGTCGAGGGGCAAGACGGTGGTCCTCATCACCCACGACCCCGAGGTCGCCGCCTGGGCCGACCGCGTGGTCCACATCCGTGACGGCAGGCTCCTCACCGACGAGCAGGAGCGCGCCTTCGTCCGCGCCATGCGGCAGGGGGCGCAGGAGGCGGGCGAGTGCGGGGTGACGGGCGCATGAGGGCGAGCGACCTCTTCTACGAGACCTTCTCGGCCATCCACGCGAACCGGGGGCGGAGCCTCCTCACGGTGCTCGGCATCGTGATCGGCATCGCCGCCGTCATCTCGATGACGGCGCTCATCGACGGCGTCAGGGCGTCGCTCGTCGGCGAGCTGGGTCTCGACCAGTCGCGGACGGTCATGATCAGCTGCTACGTGGGACGCGACCTCACGTCTGACGACGTGGTGGCGCTCGAGGAGGGGCTCTCCGACCAGTACGACTTCATCACGGGCACGACGTACGCCTCGGGGGACGCCTCCAACGGCGTCGCGACCGCGAGCCTGAGCATCCAGGGCGTCGAGCCCGAGTACTTCCAGGCGACCGGCGTCAAGGCCGCGGCGGGCAGGCTCATCTCGGAGGGCGAGGCGAGCGTGGGCGCCCGCGTCATCGTGCTCGACCGCCAGTCGGCCGACCAGCTCTGGCCGCAGGGCCCCGAGGAGGCGCTCGGAAAGACCCTGAGGCTCGGCAACGACGACTTCACGGTCGTCGGCGTCTGCGAGGCGAGCCTGTCGGGAGGGAGCAGCTACGTCCCCCTCAAGACCGCGGAGACCCGCCTCACCGGCCGCTCCTCCATGACGAGCATCGTGGGCTTCGCGCGCGAGGACGCGGACATGGACTCGATAGCCGCGACGACCGAGGCCTACCTCAGGCGCTACTTCAACGTCCCCGACGACGCCGCCACGGACGGCTCGGACTACTCGCAGTACTACATCAACGTGATGACCATGGCCTCGATCCTGCAGCAGCTCGACTCCACCATGGCGGCCTTCCAGCTCCTGATGGGCGCCGTCGCGGGCGTCTCGCTCGTGGTGGGGGGCATCGGCATCATGAACATGATGCTCACCAACGTCACGGAGCGCATCCGCGAGATCGGCCTCAGGAAGGCCCTCGGCGCGAGGCGGACCGACATCACCCTCCAGTTCCTTCTCGAGTCCGTGACGCTGTGCCTGATCGGGGGCGTCATCGGCATCCTGCTCGGCTACGGCGGCGCCTCTGTCCTGGCCGTCCTCGCCTCGTCGTCCTCCATGATGGGCGGCATGCAGGTCACCCCGGTGATCACCCCCGCCGCCGTCGCCCTCGCGTCGGGCATCTGCGTCGGCATCGGCGTGCTCTTCGGCTTCTACCCGGCCTGGCGCGCCTCGAGGCTCGACCCCGTCGAGTCGCTGCGCTACCAGTAGGCGGGGCGGGCCGCCTCGCCCGGCCGCCCCACGCGGACAGGCCGCCTCGCCGCCTCCCGTGCGGCGCCCGCGGTCGCAGCGAAGAGGGCCCACGGAGAAGGAAGGGGGCGCCGGACCGGATCCGGCGCCCCCTCGTCGTTCCCCTTGCCGGCACGGGCCGGCGCTCGCTCCGCTCGCGCGGACCCTAGAAGTGGATCTCCTCGTCGAAGTAGCAGGCGGTGAGCAGCTTCTCCATCTGCTGCTGGTTGACCGGGCGCGGGTTGGCGCCGGTGCAGGCGTCGAGAAGGGCGTTTGCCGCGATGTCGGAGAGCTTCTTCTCGAACTCCTCCTCGCTCACGATGCCGTCGCCGTCGGCCACGAGGGCGCCGCCCTGGCCGTAGTTCTTGATGGCGTGCGGGATGTTCATCTGGTCGTTGAGCCAGCGCACCCAGCCGATGAGGTTCTCGACCTTGTCGGCGCGCGTCAGGCCGCCGAGGTTCAGGACGTCGGCGATCTGGGCGAAGCGGTCAGCGGTCTCTCCCACGCCGGCGTTGAAGCGGATGACCTTGGGCAGGTACATGGCATTGGCGCAGCCGTGGATGATGTGGCCGTTCTCGAACGCGGCGCCGGTCTTGTGCGCCATGGAGTGGACGATGCCGAGCAGGCCGCTGGAGAAGGCGACGCCCGCGAGGCACTGCGCGTCGTGCATCGCGGCGCGCGCGGCCTGGTCGCCGGAGTAGGACTGGACGATGTTGTCGCGGATCATGCGCATCGCGTGCAGGCCCATGGCGTCGGTGTAGGGGCTGTGCGCGGTGGAGACGTAGGACTCGATCGAGTGGGTGAGGGCGTCCATGCCGGTGAAGGCGACCATCTTGACCGGGAGGTTCTTGACGAGCGCCGGGTCCACGATCGCGACGTCGGGCGTGATCTCGAAGTCCGCGATCGGGTACTTGATGCCCTTCTGGTAGTCCGTGATGATCGAGAAGGCCGTGACCTCGGTGCCCGTGCCGCTCGTGGTGGTGACGGCGCAGAAGTGGGCCTTCTTGCGGAGCTTGGGTAGGCCGAACGGGGTGGTCATCTGCTCGAAGGTGATGTCGGGGTACTCGTACTTGATCCACATGGCCTTCGCGGCGTCGATCGGGGAGCCGCCGCCGACCGCGACGATCCAGTCGGGCCCGAACTCCTGCATGACCTTGGCGCCCTTCTCCACGGTCTCGACGGACGGGTCGGACTCGATGCCCTCGATGACCTTGACCTCGAGCCCGGCCTCCTTGAGGTCCCCGAGGATGACGTCGTAGTAGCCGTTGCGCTTCAGGGAGCCGCCACCCATGCACAGGACGGCCTTCTTGCCTTCGAGCGTCTTGAGGGCGTCGAGCGCTCCCTCGCCGTGATAGACGAAACGCGGATTGATGAACTGCTGCATGGTAATCCTCACTCTCCGTTGACGATACCTACAAAGAGGCTATATCAGGCTCGATATAGCCTCCTGTGCACACAATCTCTTATCTATCCGACCTTCCCGCTACTTGTGGGGGTAGAACCCCGAGGGCCCGTCGTTGGTGTTGACCATGACGTTCTTGACCTGAGTATAGGCGTTCAGGATCATCTTGTGCGTTTCCCGGCCTATACCAGAGGTTTTATAACCACCGAATGGCGCTCCTGCGGGGATCTGGTTGTAGGTGTTGACCCACATCCGGCCCGTCTCCACCCCGCGCGCCACGCGGATCGCGCGGTTGAGGTCGCGGGTCCAGACCGCGCCGCCGAGGCCGTAGTCGGAGTCGTTCGCCATGGCGAGGACCTCCTCCTCGGTCCTGAACTTGATGACGACGGCCACCGGCCCGAAGATCTCCTCGCGCGCGCAGCGCATGGCGTTGCTCGCGTCGGCGATCAGCGTGGGCTTGTAGAAGACGCCCTTGGCGCACTCCCCCTCCGTGTAGGGCTCGCCGCCGCACAGGATGGTCGCCCCCTCCTCGCGGGCCAGGTCGACGTAGGACTGCACCTTCCTCGCCTGGGCGGCGTTGATCTGGGCGCCGAGCTGCGTCTCGGGGTCGAGCGGGTCGCCGATCCTCACCTTGCCGAACTGGTCCACGGCGGCCTTGACGAACTCGTCGTAGATGCCCTCCTGCACGAAGACGCGCGAGCCCGCGCAGCAGACCTGCCCCTGGTTGAAGAGGATGCCGAGCTGGAGGCCGTCGATGGCCTGCTCGAGGTCGCAGTCGTCGAAGAAGATGCTGGCGCTCTTGCCGCCGAGCTCGAGCGTCGCCGGGATCAGGCGGTCGGCGGCGGCGCGGGCGACGTTGCGGCCGACCTCGGTCGAGCCGGTGAAGGCGAGCTTCCTGAAGCCGGAGCGCTCGAGCATCCACTGGCCGGAGCGCGAGCCCTTGCCCGTGATCACGTTCACGACGCCCTTGGGCAGGAGGTCGCCGACGAGCTCCATGAGCACCAGCAGCGAGAGGGGCGTCGAGGAGGAGGACTTGATGACCACGCAGTCGCCCGCCGCGAGCGCCGGCGCGAGCTTCCACGCCGCCATCAGGAACGGGAAGTTCCACGGGACGATCTGCCCAACGACGCCGATGGGCTCGCGCAGCATGATGTTGAGCAGCCCGCCCTCGAGGACGGAGGCGCTGCCCTCCTCCGAGCGGATCACGCCGGCGAAGTAGCGGAAGTGGTCCGCGCCGTAGGGCACGTCGATCGCCTTGGTCTCGCGGATGGGCTTGCCGTTGTCCAGCGTCTCGACGCGGGCGAGAAGGTCCGCGTTCTCGTCGATGACGTCCGCTATGC
>JAZHSQ010000015.1:0-45270 GCA_036454645.1 Olsenella sp.
CCCGAAACCTGCGATGGCGATCATCATATACCACCCGCAACTGGCGCCACCGCACCACGGGCTCGCACGACCCTGGCCTGCGCGCCACGTCGCGCCACCACCGCGGCTAGGCGCCTGGGGGCCGGGGCTTTCGGCCGCCGGCCTACGCGCCGGCCTCCCCCGCCCTCGGCCGCGCCTGCTGCGCTGGGAAGTCAACGCGGATCGTGGTGCCATGGCCCGGCTCGCTCTCCAGGCCGATCGTGGCGCCGTGCACCTTGGCCGCGTGCTTCACGATGGCGAGCCCCAGGCCGGTCCCGCCGTTGGCGCGCGAGCGGCTCTTGTGGACGCGGTAGAAGCGCTCGAAGACCTTCTCCTGGTCCTCCTTGGCGATGCCGACGCCCGTGTCGCTCACGACCACGTAGGGGCGGCCGGTCCCGGCGTCCGTCCCGGTCTCCACGCGCACGGAGCCGCCGCTCACGTTGTACCTGATCGCGTTCTCCACGAGGTTGCCCACGAGCTCGTCGATGAGCCCCACGTAGCCCTCGACCTCGGCGCGTCCCGCCTTCACGTGGACGGCCACGTGCGCGCGGCGGGCCCTCCCCTCAAGCCGCCCGCAGACGTCCTGGGCCACGATGCCCAGGTCGCACGACTGCCTGCTGCCGAGCAGGACCGTGTCGCGCGAGCGCTCGGACTCGTCGAGCTTGGAGAGGGTCAGGATGTCCGAGACGAGCGCGGAGAGCCGCTGGGCGTCGTTGTAGATGCGCCCCGCGAAGTCGTCCATGTCCTCGGGGCGCACGATGCCGTTGCGCATGAGCTCGGAGGCACCCATGATGGAGGCGATGGGGGTCTTGAGCTCGTGCGTCACGTTGGCCGTGAACTCGCGCCGGATGGCGTCGTCGTTGCGGAGCTGCTCCATCTGCTCCTCGAGCTGGCCCTGCTGGGCCCTCAGGCGCAGCACGAGCGGCTCGAGCTCGCGGTAGGGAACCTGCGTGCCGGGCTTGTTGGGGTCGATCTCCAGGATCGGCTTCACGAGGCTCTCGGCCATGAGCCGCGACACGTACCAGTTCGCGACCACGAGCGCCACGAGGGTGAGGAAGCCCCACCTGAGCGAGTCGTGGAGGATGGCGAGGGTGCCCGCCGTGTCCTCCGAGAGGCGGATCACGGTGCCGTCGTCGAGGCGGATGGCCTCGTAGATCGAGATGTTGCCGACGGTCTCGCTGCGGCGCTCGGAGGAGCCCGAGCCGCTGCTCTCCGCCTCCTCGACCTCGGGGCGCCCCGCGTGGTTCTCGAGCGTGGCGCTGTCGGCCTCCGAGTCGTACAGGACGCTGCCGTCCTGGGCTATCAGCGTGGCGCGGTTGTCGCTGAGGTTCATCTGCGAGAGCGCGGCGACCTTGTCGTCCGCTTCGTTGAGCTGCACCGCCACGGTCGTGCAGTCGTACCTCAGGCGGGCGTGCTCGTCGTGCAGGACCATCTCCTTGAATGCCGCCGTGAGGGCGATCGTGACGACCACTCCCGCGAGCACGCCGATGACGGAGAGCTCCCAGAAGATCCTCTTCTGGAGGGATTTCGGTCTCTCAGGCGGCATCCGGGCAACCTAGCCTCTCATGCGATATCCGACGCCTCGCACCGTCTCTATGAGGTCCGCGTGCTCGCCCAGTTTAGCCCGGATCTGCTGCACGTGCACGTCCACCGTGCGCGACCCGCCGTCGAAGTCCCAGCCCCAGACGCGCTGCAGGAGCACCTCGCGGCTGAAGACCTCGCCGGGCGAGCGCATGAGGAACTCCAGCAGGTCGAACTCCCTCATCGTGAGCTGGAGCTCCTCGCCCTCGAGCGTCGCCTCGCGCCTGCTCGGCCACAGCTCGACGGGCCCCACGGAGAGGACCTGAGGGGCCCTCTCCGCGCCGGTCGCCTGCGAGCGGCGGAGAAGGACGCGCACCCTCGAGACCATCTCCATCATGCCGAAGGGCTTGGCCAGGTAGTCGTCCGCCCCGCTGTCGAGCGCGCGGACGGTGTCCAGCTCGGTGTCCTTCGCGGTGAGCATCATGACCGGGACCTTGGAGAGGCCCGGGGTCGCGCGGATGCGGCCCAGGATCTTGAGGCCGTCGGTGCCGGGGAGCATGATGTCGAGGAGGACGGCGTCGGGCGCCCGCCTCTCGCACGCGGCGCGGAACTCGGCGTCGTCGCGCAGCCCCTCGGCCTTGATCCCCGCCTGCGTCAGCGCGTAGACGGTGAGGTCGCGCAGGTTGTCGTCGTCCTCGACGTAGTAGACCACTGCTATGCCATCTCCCCCATGGACCTTCCGCGGTACTCGCCGGTGGCGCGGAAGACCGCCCAGTCGGCGATGCTCTGGGCGTGGTCGCCCATGCGCTCGTAGTACTTGGCGACGGTGAGCAGCTCGGGCGCGATGGTCGCGGGCTCGGAGCCGTTGCGCAGCATGTCGACGACCTTCACGCGCACGGACTCGAAGAGCTTGTCCACCTGGTCGTCCAGCGGGAAGACGGAGTTGGCGACGTCGACGTCGGAGCCCTTGAAGGCCTCGGTGGCCTTCTCGGTCATGGAGGCCGCGCGCTGGGACATGTCGCCCAGGGTGCGCGCGATCGCGTCGTCGATGGTCAGGTCGAGCTCGCCGGTGAGCAGCGCGATCTCGTAGGCCATCTCGTCGATGCGGGCGAGGTCGCCCACCACGCGGAAGGTGGAGGTGACGAACCTCAGGTCGCCGGCGAGCGGGGACTGCAGCAGCATGATGTTCATGCAGGCGTCCTCGATCGTGCGGTGCAGGCGCTCGGAGGCGTGGTGGCCGTTCACGACCTCGTCGGCCGCCTCGGAGTTGCCCTCGGCGATCGCGAAGCCGGTGTCGCGCGCGTCGTCCACCACGGCGGCGGAGAGGGCGCTGACGTGGCCGACGAGCTGGTCGAGCTGGCGCAGGTAGTTAGTCCTGGTCCTCATTACCCAAACCTTCCCGTGAGATAGTCTTCGGTCCTCTTCTCCTTGGGCGCCGAGAAGAGCTGCGCCATCGGGGCGTACTCGACGAGCTCGCCGAGGTAGAAGAAGGCGGTCACGTCCGACACGCGCGTCGCCTGCTGCATGTTGTGCGTCACGATGATAACCGTGTGGGTGCCCGAGATCTTCGTCACGAGCTCCTCGACCATGCCCGTCGAGATGGGGTCGAGCGCGGAGGTCGGCTCGTCCATCAGGATGACGTCGGGGTCCATGGCCATCGCGCGGGCGATGCACAGGCGCTGCGCCTGGCCGCCGGACAGGGCGAGGCCGGACTCGGAGAGCTTGTCCTTGACCTCGTCCCACAGGCCCACCTCGGTGAGCGTGCGCTCGACGGTCTCGTCCATCTCGGAGCGCCTGTTGCGCCCCTGGCGCCTCATGCCGTAGGTGACGTTGTCGTAGATGGAGAGCGGGAAGGGGTTGGGGCGCTGGAAGACCATGCCGACGCGCCTGCGCAGCGAGTAGACGTCGCAGTCCGTGACGTCCTCCTCGCCCAGGTGGATCTGCCCCTCCACGCGGCAGCCCTCGACGCGGTCGTTCATGCGGTCCAGGCAGCGCAGGAGCGTGGACTTGCCGCAGCCGGAGGGGCCGATGAAGGCCGTGACCTTGCCCTCGGGGGCCTCCAGCGTGATGTCGCGCAGGGCCTGGTGGTCCCCGTACCAGAGGTTGAGGCTCTCAACCGACATGCCGAGCGCCATTATCCGAACCTCCCCGTGAGGTAGTCCTCGAGCCTCGGGTCCTTGGGACGCTCGAAGATGTCTGCGGTGGGCCCGCACTCGACCATCTCGCCGAGGAGGAAGAACGCCGTCCTGTCCGCCACGCGGCCTGCCTGCTCCATGTTGTGCGTGACTATGACGACGCAGATCCCGCGCGACGCCATGTCGTGGACGGTCTCCTCGATCGAGAAGGTCGCGATGGGGTCGAGGGCCGAGCAGGGCTCGTCCATGAGGACCACGTCGGGCTTCATCGCCAGGGTGCGCGCGATGCAGAGGCGCTGCTGCTGGCCGCCGGAGAGGGCGTAGGCCGAGTCGTGGAGCTTGTCCTTGACCTCGTCCCAGATGGCCGCGGAGCGCAGGCTCTCCTCCACCAGGGCGTCGAGCCTCGCCTTGTCGGTGAGGCCGTGGCGCTTGGGCGCGAAGGCGACGTTCTCGTAGACGGACTTGCGGAAGGGGTTCGGCTGCTGGAACACCATGCCGATGTGCTTGCGCAGGGCGTAGGTGTCCGTCTCGTCGTTGTTGACCTCCTTGCCGTGGTAGTAGACGTCGCCGCCGATACGGCACCCCTCGATCTCGCGGTTCATGAGGTTGATGGAGCGCAGGTAGGTGGACTTGCCGCAGCCGGAGGGGCCGATGAGCGCCGTGACGGTGCCGGCGCCGAAGTCGAGCGAGGTCTCCTTGAGCGCGCGCCTGCTGCCATAGTCGACCGTGACGTCGCGCGTCGCGAGGAGCACGTCCTCGGGGGACGCTACCACGCCTGTCGTGCTCTCGTTGCTCACTCTGCCGTCATCCTCCTTTCGAGGGCGCGGCCGACGATGCGCGCCAGGACGTTGAAGATCAGGATGCAGATCATGAGGACGGCGGCGGTGCCGGCCGAGACGGCCGGCAGGTCGGGCACGACGCCCTCGGAGTTGATCTTCCAGATGTGGACCGCGAGGGTCTCCGCGGGACGCATCACGTTGAGCGGGTTGGCCATACTGGTGATGGGGGCCGCCCAGGAGAGCGCCGGCGCGGACTGGCCGGCCGTGTAGATCAGGGCCGCCGCCTCGCCGAAGACGCGGCCTGCCGAGAGGATGACGCCGGTCACGATGGCGGGCATGGCGCGGGGCACGAGGATGTGGACCGTGGCCTCCCAGCGGGTGAGGCCGAGGGCGAGCGTCGCGTCGCGCTGGTCCCTGGGGACCGCCTCGAGCGCCTGCTGGATGGTGCGCACCAGGATGGGGATGTTGAACATCGTGAGGGTGAGGGCGCCGGAGAGGATCGAGAAGCCCCAGCCCATGCCGAGCACGAAGGTCAGCATGCCGAAGAGGCCGACGACGATCGAGGGCAGCGAGGAGAGGGTCTCGATGGCCGTCTTCGCGACGGAGGTGACGGGGCCGGAGGGCGCGTACTGCGTCAGGAAGATGGCGCCGCCGAGGGAGATGGGCAGCGAGATGAGGAGGGTGAGGACGAGCAGGTAGAAGGAGTTGAAGAGCTCGGGGCCAATGCCGCCGCCCTCCTTGAACTGCTCGGGCTTGGCCGTGAGGAAGTGCGGGTCGAGCGCCTTGCCGATGCCGGAGACGACGACGTAGCCGATGGTCGCCACGAGCAGCACGATGATGGCGACGACGATGGCCCAGAGCACGACCGTGGCCACGTGGTCGTAGGCGCGGGCGCGCTTGACGACGCCCTCGTCCCTGGCCTGACCTGCGTTTTCGCTAGCCATTGACGCGCGCCCCCTTCCTGCCGATGAGGTGGACGACGAGGATGAACACGAGCGACATGGCGAGCAGCACCAGCGCGAGCGACCAGAGGATGTCGTTGTAGACGGTGCCCATGGTCTCGTTGCCCATGCTCATGGTCAGGACGGAGGTCAGCGTGGCGGCGGGCGTCACGAGGCCCCGCGGCATCTGCGCCGCGTTGCCGACGACCATCTGGACCGCCAGGGCCTCGCCGAAGGCGCGGGTCATGCCCATGATCACGGCAGTCAGGATGCCGGGCAGCGCGGAGGGCAGGACGACGTGGACGATCGTCTGCCAGCGGGTGCAGCCCAGGCCGTAGGAGCCGTCGCGGTAGGAGTCGGGCACTGCCGCGATCGCGTCGGTGGCGAGCGAGGTCACCGTCGGCAGGATCATGAAGGCGAGCACGATGGAGCCGGCGAGGATGCCGTAGCCCGTGGTGCCCGACCAGCCGCGCACCCAGGCGACCACGATCTCCAGGCCGACGAGGCCGAAGACGACCGACGGGATGCCCGTCAGGAGCTCGACCATCGGGCGGAAGACCCTGTTGCCGAAGGACGGCGAGATCTCCACGACGAAGATCGCGGCGCCGAGGGCGAAGGGCAGCGAGATCAGGCAGGACAGGAGGGTGACGGCGAACGAGCCGCAGATCATGGGCAGGGCGCCCACGAGGAGCTCGCCCGCCTCGGAGGTCTGGTGCGGGTTCCACGTCGTCCCGAAGAAGAAGGACGCCGGGGACACGCCGTCGAAGAAGAGCGATGAGAGTCCGCGCGAGCAGACCATGTAGATCAGCGTGGCAACGACCACGACTACGAAGAGCACGCACGCGCCGGTCAGGATCTGACCCCTGCGCTCCACGCGCCTCTTGGGCTTGATGTTCGTGTCGAACAGCCCCTCGCCGGGACCCTTGGGGTCCTGGGTCGCCTGGGATGCCTGCCGCACGTTCGCCGCCCCCTCGCTGTTTGACAAGAGCTACTCCTTAGGGCGCGGCGACTAGAGCTTGGTGACGTTGCCGGAGGCGTCGCGGGCGACCTTCATGCCGGTGACGGGGATGTAGCCGGTCTGCTCGACCAGCGAGCCCTGGACGTCGTCGGAGAGCATGTAGTCGATGAACGCCTGGGTGGCGGCGTCGGGGCTGGCCGCGGTGTACATGTGCTCGTAGGCCCAGATGGTCCAGGAGTTGTCCTCGACGTTGTCCTCCTCGGGCTTGGCGCCGCCCACGGAGAGGGCCTTGAAGGAGTCGGCGAAGTAGGAGAACGCGAGGTAGGAGATGGAGCCCGGAGTCTCGGCGACCATCTTGGCGACGGTGCCCGAGGAGTCCTGCTCCTGCGGCCTGAAGCTCTCGGGGACCTTGGTGTCACCAAGGACGGCGCTCTCGAAGGTGGCGCGGGTGCCGGAGCCGGAGGCGCGGTTGATGACGGTGATCGCGAGGTCCTGGCCGCCGACCTGGCTCCAGTTGGTGACGGTGCCGGTGAAGATGCCCTTCAGGTCGTCGAGGGAGATGTCGTCGACGGAGACCTCGGGGTGGACGATCGGGCCCATGCCCACGACGGCGACCTTGTTGTCCTTGAGCTTGGCGGCGTCGGAGGCGTTGCCGAGCTTCTCCTCGGCGAAGACGTCGGAGTTGCCGATCTGGACGGCGCCCTGGGCGATCTGCGTGATGCCCTGGCCGGAGCCGCCGCCCTGGACCGTGATCTGGACGCCGGGGTGGTCGTTGGTGTACTGCTCGGCCGCGGCCTCGACGAGGGGCTGGAGGGCGGTGGAGCCGACGGCGGTGATGGTGCCGCTCTCGGCCGCGCCGTCGGTGGAGGTGGAGGAGCCGCCGCAGCCGACGAGGCCGAGGCCCGCGAGGGTCACGCCGGAGGCGCCCATGAGCCTGAGGAACTGGCGACGATCGAGCGAGGAGTGCATGAGGTCCCCTTCTTCTGCATGGATGGCTGCCCTCTGGGACAACCTCTTTCAGCGTCCATACTAGGAAGGGGGAGTGGCGCACCCGGCGTCACTCCCCCATCATTACCGACCTCTGATAGCGCCTTACATTGCGCTTACAAATGCCCCGCAGGACCCCTGGCAGGCCCTCTCGCCTGCTACGACGCGGGTCGCGCCCCCGGATCGCCGGAGCCTTGCGCGCCCTTCTCGAGCCTGTCGAACAGCGCCCGCCAGGTGTCCGCATCCTGCGCGCCGCGCATCACGTACTCGTCGTCCACCCTGAAGAAGGGCACCTTGCCCTCGCCCCCGTCGAGGTGGTTCTGCCGGTAGGCGTCCTCGAGCTGGCCCGCGTAGGCGGGGTTCGCGTACGCCTCCGCGACGAGCGAGCGCGGCAGCCCGCACGCGTCCGTCACGCGCACGATCTCCGGCAGGAGGCTGATGTTGCGCCCCCGCACCATGTACGCGTCCCACAGCGGGTCGAGGACGCGGCCGAGCTGGCCCGCCCCCTTGGCGCACTGCAGCAGGAGCAGCGCGTAGTAGGTGTTGGCAAACTGCTTCTTTCGGTTGAACGTCACCCCGTAGGGCGCGCCGAGCGCGTCCAGGTCGTCGTAGAAGCGGTCGGGGAAGTGGAGGTGCCTGGTCATGGGCATGCCCTCCTCGGGCACGTCCGGGTGTATCTCCATGAGGCGGTAGTCGACGTCGAAGTCGTACTCCCCCTCGAGCGTGGCGAGCACGCGGTGCGCGAGGTAGCACCACTCGCAGATGACGTCCAGGTACATGACGACGCGGTGGCGCGGCCTGCGCGCGACCCGCTCCCCGCCCGGCGCCCCCTCGGTCCCAGGCATCCTCCATCCCCCCCTAGGCCTAGTCCTCGGCGATGGCCGTCTGGCCCTCGGGAGGCATCTCCTCGAGCATGTCGAGCGCCTTGAGCGCGCGGTCGTGGCGGTACTTCTCCTCCGCGCCCTTCGGCAGCGTGGGGTCGCCGAAGACATGCAGGACCGAGTTGCCGCGCATGATGCGGTTGGCGCCGATGCCCTCGGCGATCTTGGTCAGGTTGGTCACCTGCACCACGGGGATGCCGGCGCGCTGGATCTCCTTCGTTATCACGGAACCTCCGCGAGACGAGGTGCCTCAAGTGGAGGTCTCGATCACCGCGTCGACGCCCTCCTCCTTGAGCTTCTTGGCGATGCCCTCGCCGAAGCTCTTGCACTTCTCCATCGGCGTCATGACGCCGGCGGTCGAGAAGAACGTGTCGTTGAGCGAGCCCACCTTACCCTCGAAGACCAGCTCGCGCACGGCGTCCACGGGCACCAGGCGGTTGGGGTCCTGGAGCACGTAGGTGTTGTCGTAGCCCTGGTGCGAGACCTCCCAGTCCGCGGGGTCGAGCGTGTCCATGCCCTTGATCGAGTACTCCTTGAAGGCGCGCGAGTTGGTGGGCGGCTGCTTGTCGGGGTTGCCCTTGGGCACGAGCCCACCGTCGGTGACCAGCGCGACCTTGCACTGGGAGAGCGGCTTATCGAGCTTGGGGACCGGAATCTGCTCGTGGTTGGGCATGACGACCTCGGTGTGGAAGGGCTTGCCCAGGTACTTGGCGAGCAGCATGTCGATGCCGCGCTTGGCCGAGGGGACGGAGTAGTCGATCTTGGGCGCGGGGCCGGAGCCGTGGTAGCCCTCGGTGCGCCCGTCCTTGATCGTGTCGCCCTCGACGAGCCTCTTGGCGAACGCCGCGAGCGCCTTCATCGTCTTGCGCATGTGGGCGGCGTTGTTGTCGCTCTCGAGGATGTAGCCGCGGTTCTTGTAGAGCTCGGTGCCGGGGTTCTCGGCATAGAGCGCCGTGACCGCCGGGATGCCGAGCCTCTCAGTCACGGCCGCCACGGCCGAGCCGCAGCCCAGGCCGTAGCGCCCGGCGTTGAAGCCGGGGCCCGCCACGAACAGGTCCGCCTTGGCGTCCCTGACCGCGTCCACCACCTGCGGCAGGATCTCGTCGGGCTTCTCCGCGATGGTGTTGTCGCCGCATACGATGGTCTCCACGACCTCGTAGTCGTCACCGAGGCACTTGGCGAGCAGGGCGCCCGGGCCCATGGGGCCGGGGTGCACGGAGAGCCCGACGCTGGCGGTGTCCTCGCCGCCCATGCCGGCGTAGAACTGGTTGATGTAGTGGACGACGCGCTTCTTCTCCATCTCCTACTCCCCCTCTCCGGGCCTCTTGATGTCGGCGTCCGTCGTGAAGTAGTTCTGGCCGAGCTGCGACCAGACCCCCTGGTAGCAGAAGTTCGTCGTGTGGTCGAAGGGACCCCAGGGGTCCACGTTGATCAGGCAGGGGACGTTGGTGCCCTCGCCGATGAGGGTCTTGACCCTCGGGTGGTGCAGCGTCCAGTTGCGCCCCGAGTTGACGACGGCGTCGACCTTGGGATCGGAGACGACCAGCATGTCGCCCGGCTCGTCGTTGGACACGGCCGAGAAGTTCACCGCGGCCGGCATGCCCAGCTTCTGGCACCAGTTGAACACGAAGGTGGAGTCGAGCTGGCAGTGCCCCATGCCCGACTTGTTGACCATCACGCAGTCGGCGCCCAGCGTCTCCTTGGCGAGCGTGGCCGCGATCATGCTCATGGCGTCCTTGCCCGTGATCTTCATGACGTTGTTGGCGAAGATGACGCCGGCGAAGTCCAGGTCCTTGCCGTTGCGCTCGAGGAGCTCCTCGATGTAGCACTCCTCCTGCAGGTAGTAGTTGGGCTCCCAGTAGCGCCAGATCATCGCGCCGTCGAGGATCTCGGTCGGCTGCACGACGATCGGCAGGAAGTTGATCGCGCTCTGCCCGTAGTAGAAGAAGTTCCACGAGTCGTTGGAGGCCATCTGCGTCACCACGTAGGCCACGCGCGGCAGGTGCCGCTCGGGGTCGACCGGCTTGTTCTCGAAGACCTTGGTCTCGTCGGGCTTGAGGCCGATGGCGAGCTTGGCCAGCCACACGTTCAGGCTGAGCGACGCCTGCTTGAGCGCGATGGTGTAGCTGAGGTCGGAGACGCCCTCCCCCACCGTCGCGTCGAGGCAGATGTTGATGTGGCGCGTGAAGTTGGAGTACTTGGCGCACTCGCCGCCCATGTCCATGTAGTACTTGATGTTGCACTTGGCGTAGTGGATGTCGGAGACGACCACGCCCTTGAGCGCCACCGTCCTGCCCTCGCCGGCCGGCGCGAGCTTGCCCCACATGCCGGGGTAGGACTCCTCGGGGTGGTCCGCCTTGCAGCGCGGCTGCATGACGTCGTGGATGCCCAGGATGCGCGTGTCATCGCCCGGCTTCGCGATCTTGAGGTCCACCGATCCGAACAGGTCGCTCTGGACGACCTTCAGCGCCTCCTCCTTGTTGATGGTGAGGACCCCGTCCTTCAGGCTGGTCTCCTCGCCGAAGTTCACGTCGCGCACGCGGACGTAGTCGACCTGGAGCCGCTTTTCCATAGCCCCCCACTCCTTCCCGATCTGACGCGCCTTGCGAAGCCCCGCGCAAGGCTCAACCTTTAATGCCTGTTATATGAGTGCCCGTAACACGCGGCATCCCTCATGGGCTGGATATTGGGCTGCCGGTTATGAGGAGAACTGCAAATCGCGGTTAGCGTTCCCCCTGCGGCGGAGGGCCTGGGAGAAGGACGCGCGAGCGTCGTGACGCCACGCCGCCCCCCCAGGGTGCCGCTCGCCTCAGGCGGCAGAGAGAAGGGGGCACGCCATCGGCGGCGTGCCCCCGGACGCCTCTTCCTCCGGGGCCGAAGGCGCCTCCCAAGACCCGACGATCCCGCCTGGGCGGGCGCCCGGCCGACTCCTACTCGGCGGCGTCGCCCTCGTCCTCGACCAGGTCCTTGACCCACGGGCGGCGCAGGTCGTAGCGGAACAGGTCCTCGAACTCGTGGTCGAGCACGGCCTGGAAGGCCTTCGTGTAGTCCGACTCGTCGTTGTCGAGGTCGCCGTAGAGCGAGTTCATCGAGAGGGCGAGGTGGTTGGTGCCTCCCCAGGCGTGGCACTCGTTGTAGACGCCGGCGTGCGAGAGGGTGTCGCAGTAGTGCAGGGCGGCGGACAGGCCCGTGTCCTCGGTCATCGCGTGGATGAACACGGGCGAGAGGCCGACGCACTCCTCGGGGGTCGCCCGTCCGGGCATGGCCTCGGGCGGCACGTGGGAGGAGCCGCAGAGGTCGCCGAGGTACTCGCGGGCGGAGAGGGCCGCGGAGCCGTTGCCCCAGAAGACGCTCTCGACCTTGCTCGAGTAGTACATCGGGCGGTCGTCGATGATGGGCGCCCAGACCACGGAGCCACGGCAGGTGATGCCGTGCTTCTTGAGCCGGTGGGGCAGGGCGAGCGAGAGGTGCCCGCCCGAGCTGTTACCGTGCAGGACGATCTTGTCGGGGTTGATGTTGAGCTCCTCGGCGTGCTCCTGCAGGCACAGGAACGCGGCGAAGCAGTCGTTGAGCGCTGCGGGATACGGCGCGTCGATGACCGTGCGGTACTCGAAGGTCGCGACGGGCACGCCGTAGCGGTCCGCGAAGACCTCGGTCGGGCTCGTGGCACCCATGCACAGGCACAGGCCGCCTCCCGGGATGATCAGGATCGCGGAGTTCTTCCTCTTGGTGCGCGGCTTCTTGGGGATGCTCACCGTGAGCTTGAAGACCGGCGCGTCGGGCTCCTCGGGGCAGCCGTGGACGTCGAAGTACCTCGTGTACTCGGGGTCCATGGGAGGGATGAGGGCGTTCAGCTGCTCGTTGGTGTCATCGGCCCACTTCTTGCGCTGCTCGTCGGGCAGCTTGTCGTTCAGGCCCACCGACGCGTAGCCGATGTCCCCTCCCATCTGCCCGTACATGGTCTCCAGCTGGGGATGCGACCACTTGAGATCGTCGCGCCAGTCAAGCTTGTCAAGATCCATAACGTCTGCCTCCCTAACCACGAACTGTTACAACACCAGATGCTCAATCACGTCGCTTGGGCCCTCGCGGACCCCCCCTGGCGGGCTCGCCTAGAGCGAGAAGACCTCGGGGTCGTCCAACTCGACGCTGTCGTCGACGTCGTAGATGGACTCGACGCCCTCCGAGGCGGCGTCCATGCTGGCCTCGTCGGCTGCCTTCACGAAGAACTCGCTCTTCTTCACGTTGATCTTCGAGGCGTTCTTCTTGGCGTAGGTATAGGCGTCGGCGATGGTCTCGGGATTGGTGTCCTTGGGGATCACGAAGACGACCTTGTTCTCCTTCGCATAGGCCTTCACCTGGTCGGAAGCCTCGAAGGGACCGACGACGATGTAGCAGGGACGAGGGTTGGTGGGTACCATGGTCACCGTCGGGGGCGACGGGATCACGATCTGCTTCATCTCGCTAGCGGGGACGACGGCCACGCCGTCGTCGAATTCGACGAGCTCGACATCGCTGACATCTGCCATGTTTCTTGCACCCCTTATCATCGGAACCAACTGTTGTAACACCAGCAAGTTCAGTGTATGGGGGCGCACAACTCGCGGCCATAGCGCAGTTTGCGAATATCCGTGCGACTTTTCGCACTCTTGTCGGAATGCCGCCGACGGCGCCGAGACCTCCGCAAACGGAGGCTAATAAGGGACCTCGAGCAGCGGGTTCACTCCGCCCGCGACTCCTCCGGGACCTCCTGGCCCTCCGCCTCGGCGACCGCGCTCGGCCCGCAGAGGTAGGCGTCGATGAGCATGGCCATGCGCAGGCGGTAGCGCACCCACGAGTCGGAGAGATCGACGTCGAGGATCTTCTCGATCTTGTGGACCCTGTAGCGCAGCGTCGAGGGGTGCACGTAGATCTTCTGTGCCGTCTCGCGGCCGTTCTCCCCCATCTCGAGGTAGATTGAGAGGGTGTACATGAGCTCGGCGTCGTCGTGGATCGGCTCGAGGATGAGGTCAGCCTGGCGCCTGAGCTCCGCCTGCGGGAGGGAGAGGCAGAGCATCTCGAGGGCGTACCGGTCGTAGAAGACGGGGTTCGCGCACCTGCCTATCCTGTTGACGAACGCACGCACCCGCGTCGCGTCATAGAAGCTCTGGGCGAGTCCCTCGAGGAGGGCGGCGACGCTCCCCACGCTGACCTCCCAGCGGGTGCCGGGGACGGCCTGCCCCACGGCGGCCGCGAGCTTGGCGACCATCTTGTGCCTGAGCCCCAACGAGCACCCGTGCGAGAAGGGCACGAAGGCCACGAGCTTGTCCTTGACGATGAACGTCAGGGGCCTCACCTGGTCGCAGGCGCCCTTGCGGACCACGATGGACTTGGCGACCATGAGGTGGTTCTCGACCTGGACGCGCAGGGCCCCCTCGCTCGCGCACGCCTCGAAGGTCACGCACATGTAGTCGCACGAGGAGGACCACCCGTAGTAGCCGGCCACGACCTCGTTGGCCCTGCGGCCCTGGGTCAGACAGAGGTCCTTGAGCCAGTCCTCCTCGCGCTCTTCCTCGTTCACGTCGCCCGAGAGGGCTGTCGAGATGCGCCTCGTGAAGTTGATGAGGTTGCTGCCAGCGGGCAACTTGATCACGGGAAGCGAGTGCTCCGCGCAGGCCTCGACGTTCTCCTTGCAGAGGAACTCGCGTGCGCCTATCACGATGATCCCGGAGATCTCGTAGGAGAAGCAGAACGAGAGCTCCTTCTCGAAGTCGTTGTCCTCGCGCATGCCCGTGAGCACCAGCAGGGTGCCCGGCATGATCCAGGTCTCGAAGTCGATGACCCTGTCGAGCACGCACCAGGTGACGGGGCGGTCGAGGCCCGCCGGGCCGGTGACGAGCTCGGCGCTCTTCATGAGAGGCATGCCCAAAAGCTCCTCGACGTTCACTCGGACGACCCCCTTCTCGCCTCGCGCACGCGTAATTCCACACCGATGGGCGATGCGCGGGCATATCGAATAAGCGATTATTATTTCAGATTCTAGTATGACGGCCCATGGGCGGTCACCTTCCCGCCGGCCCTACGGGCGTCTAAGGCCGCGGCCGGCACGCGCACCATGACCTGGAAGCGGCAAATGCGTCGCCGGTACGTGAGCCGCCGACGCCCCCCGCAAAGGGGAGCGGCCCCGGCATCATGCCGGGGCCGCTCTGCCCACTCGTTCCCACACGCGTTCGATGACGTCGCCCTAGCCCTTCCGGTTCGCACTCAGAGGGCGAGGACCTCGGCCTTGTCGAGGTCTGCGTCGAGCCTGGTTCCCAGGTAGTCCACGACTCGCTGGGCCGCCTCGAGCTCGCCCTCCGTCGCCATCACGCGCCAGCAACCATAGCGGATGTTGAGCGAGCGGCACTTCCGCTCCAGCCAGAGGTAGCTCTTGGCAACCTCCTCTGGGTCGTCGGAGAAGGGGCACAGAATCGCCACCCTGTTGCTCTCCGCATACTCCTCGAGCGCCGCGAGCCCGCTCCACCCCTGCCTCACCACGCCGCCGCTGACGAGGACGACGGCGTCGCGCGGGTGGACCTTCACCTGCACCATCGAGGGCGGGGAGGGGATGAAGACCTCCTTGGTGTCGCTCTCGGGGTCGACCAGCAACCCCAACCCGTCCTCGTAGACGCTGCACGTGACCATGGCTCGCTCCTCGTGACGCCGTCGTTCGTCGTGACGCCGCTCGGGCCCTTCGGCCCAAAGGCCTCAGGCGCCTAGTCCTTCTCGTTGAACTCCTCGACCGTCCACGGACGACGGAGGTCGTACTGGAACATGTCGTCGAGCTCCTTCTCGTTGACCGCGTTGAAGAGCTGCGCGTACTTGGCGTCCGGGTTGTCCTTGTCGATGATGTTGGCCGCCGTGCTCAGGGAGCAGTGCTGGCTGCCGCCCCAGGCGTGCAGCTCGCAGTAGACGCCGGCGGCGGTGAGCTTGCTCGTGTAGGCGCAGGCCTGGTCGAAGCCGGAGTCGTTGATCATCGAGTGGATGAAGGTCGGCGGCAGCCCCACGCACTCCTCCACCGTGGCGCGCCCGGGGAACGCCTCGGCGGGGACGTCGGCGGAGTCGGCGAGCTTGCCCAGGTACTGCCTGACCATTGCCGGCTGGTCCGAGCCTCCCCAGAACGCGGAGTTGATGCGGACGGAGCGGTACTGGTCCATGATGCGGTCGTCGATGACCGGGACCCAGACCAGGCAGCCGCGCGGGGTGATGCCGCGCCTCTTGAGCCTGTGGCAGAGCGCGAGCGAGAGGTGGCCGCCCGAGCTGTTGCCGTGGATGATGATCTTGTTGGGGCTGATGTTGAGCTCCTCGGCGTGCTCCACGAGGAAGTTGTAGGCAGCCTCGCAGTCGTTCAGGGGCGCCGGGAACTGCGCGCCCTCCGGGATCGTGCGGTACTTCAGGGTCGCGCAGGGGACGCCGAGCCAGTCGGCCCAGGACTCAATCTGCGCGGTGAAGCGCAGGCAGACCGCCAGGGCGCCGCCCGGGATGATGAGGACGCAGGGGCTGTTCCTGCGGAAGCGCCTCTTGCCCTTGGGCTGCGCGACGAGCATCTTCACCGCGGGCGCGTCGGGCTCGTCGGCGCAGCCGGGGGCCTCGTACTCGGTCGTGCGAGACCAGTCGTAGTCGGGCAGGAACTTCTTGAACCCGTCCTCGCAGTGCTCCGCGTACTCCTTGCGCTGCTCGAGCGGCAGGTCCTCGTTGAGGAGCACCTCGGAGTAGCCGACGGACTGCGCCATCATCTGGTAGCTCATCTCGAGCTCGGGGTGAGCCCACTTCACGTCGTCGCGGTTGCGGAACTTGTCCAGACCCATGGTTCGCTCCTCCGTTAGAAGACCGTCACGTCGTCCAGCTCTGCGTCGAGCTCGTCCTCGAGGTACTCCTTGAGCTCCTCGGCGAGACCCTCGCAGTCCTTCGTCGCCCTGATGGAGACCTCGTCGGGCTTCACGTTGAGGTCGAGGTGCTCCGTCTCCACGTACTCGTAGGTCTTGACCAGGCCGTCGACGTCGGTCGCATACGGGCAGAGGAAGACGAGCTTGTTGTCGCCCGCGTACTGCTTGAGCTCCTCAAGGCCCTCGTAGTCCGCCCTGACCTTGCCGCCCGTCACGTAGATGACGACCGGGCGCGGGTTGCACTTGACGGTCTGGAGACCAAGGAGGATGACGGTGCGCTGCTTCGTGTCGCTCTCGGGGTCGACCGCGAACCCGAGGCCGTCCTTGTACTCGTACGTCTCGACCTTCATGTCCTTCTCCTCTCGGCCCGGGGCCCGCCCCCGGGCGCCTTGGATGGTGGTTGCGTGCGCACGGCGGGCGCCGGCCCCTGCCAGGCGCCCGCCAGGTTGCTGCTAGGCCTCCTCGGCCTCGCCCTTGGGCTCGAGCCCGTACTTCTCGCACAGGCGCTTCTTGTAGTCCTCGAGGACCCAGGGCCTGCGCAGGTCGTACTTGTAGCAGTACTCGATCTCGTCATCGTAGAGCTTGCCCACCATGTCGGAGTAGTCGGTGCGCTCGCCGCAGGCCTTGACCGTCGCCCACACGGAGTTGTTGTGGATGGCACCGCCGTAGACGTGCAGCTCAGTGAAGCAGTGGGCCTTGATCAGCTTACTGTAGAACTCGAGGTTGTGCAGGATGTCCGGGTCCATCTCGGACTGGTGCATGAAGGTCGGGGGGAAGCCGATGCAGTCCTCGACCGTCGCGTGGTTGGGCATGGCCTCGGGGCCGACGCGCACGGAGTTGAAGTTGCGGCCAAGGTACTGCATGAGGCCGTCGTGCTGCTCGACGGAGTCCCAGATGCCCGTGTACCAGCCGTCGCCCTCCTTCTCGATGTCGTCGGTCTGCGCGGAGACCGTCACGATGCCGCGCGGGCTGTAGCCGTAGCGCTTGAGGCGGAAGGCAGTGGAGAGCGCGAGGTGGCCGCCGGAGGAGGAGCCGGAGAGGACGACCTTGTTGGGGTGAATCTTGAGCTCGTCCGCGTGCTCGATCATCCACGCGTAGCCCGCGTGCAGGTCGTTGATTGCCGCGGGGTACTTGGCCTGCCAGGAGAGCCGGTAGATGACGGCGACGCCGATGCACTTGTGCTTCTCGCACAGCTCCTCGATGGGGTAGGAGTTGGGGTTGATGGCGTAGATGCCGCCGCCGATGACGTAGAACATTGCGCGGTTCTTGCGCGGACGGGCGTTCTTGGGCGTGTAGACGAGGACCTGGGCCTCGGTCTCGGGCTCCTCGGGGCAGCCGGGGACGTGGTACTCCTTGATGTCACAGGTGTGCTCGGCCGCCCAGAACTGGTCGAAGTAGGCCTTCTGACGCTCGTTCCCGAGCTTGATCTTGTCCTCGTCGGGGATGCACGGGTCGTACATCGCGATGGAGCTCGCGTTGAGCTCGGGGTCCACGTACCAGAGCTCGGCTCCCTCGGGGTGGGCCCACTTGGGGTCGTTGAGGTCGAGGATGCGGTCGGGCTCGACGATCAGGCCCTTCTTGTGCGCCGTCTTCTCGAAGTTCCTAGCTGCCATGACGCTACCTCCTCCATTCCCATGTGGCTCGGCCACGTGGCCCGGAGCCACTTTTATACCTGCGCTTGGCACCTAATATAATTGGATAGGAAATTGGGCGGCCTGCCGCTTTGTAGAAGAATCTCACCCATTTATTGCACACTTGCACGAAATGGAGCGAGCGGCGCTCACCGATAGGAACTACCGCGTTTTCCTGCGGTTTTGCCGAGAAGGAACAAGTTGCCGCCAACGGACGGAGAGGGGCGGCGACCGGTCGCGGCGCGGGCCACAACGCGTGCGCCCCGCGCCGAGGCGCCCTTGGGCTGCATGTTGTAACAGACGTCCCACATGCGGAGGGCCCGCGTCGGCACGAAGCCGGCACGGGCCCTCCCGAGACGTCCTCCTGGTCATGGCCGCGCTTCCGGGTCACCGCTCCCCTCGCGGCGGAGCGCCCCGGGACGGAGACGCGACCGTGGGACGCGCCTAGTGCAGCATTTCTGGCATCGGGTTGAAGCCGCTCAGGATGACGGCACCGACCACCAGCATGACGATCGTCGCGTAGATCAGGCAGGGCCAGATGTTGACGCGCAGGATCTTGCCCTCGACGCCGTTGGTCCCGGTCGTGGCGCAGACGGAGACGATGTTGTTGACGCAGATCATGTTGCCGATGCCGCCACCCATGGTCTGGAGGGCGACGATGAGGATCTGGGGCAGCCCCACGATGGTGGCCGTCTCGAACTGCAGGGAGGCGAAGAGGGTGTTGGAGACGGTGCAGGACCCGGACATGAACGCGCCGAGCACGCCGATGAGGGGTGCTATCACGAAGTACGCCGAGGAGAAGACCGAGGCCAGGCCCGTCGCCATCATGTAGAGCATCGAGCTGTTCTTGAAGGTGTACTCGGCGGCCTCGCCCACGGTCGCGCCGATGGCCGCGGAGCTGGTGTAGCGGTAGATCTGCACCATGGCGACGCCGAAGAGCAGGGCGATGGCGGCGCCCTTGGCCTGCTTGAAGGAGTCCTTGACCGCGGTCGCGCACTCATCCGCGCTCATGCGGTGCATCAGCATCGTGAGGGCGGCGACGGGCACGAAGGGGAACAGGCCCGGGTTGTAGAGCCAGGAGAACTTCCAGTTTGCGTTCTCGACGCCGAGGATGCCGGTCACGTTGGTCGTGAGGGCCGCGCTGTTGAAGAGGTCCTTCAGGCCGAAGGCGTTCAGGCGCGTGAGGACGAGCAGGACGCCGATGATCACGTAGGGGAGCCAGGCGAGCTTGGTGCTCATGCCCTTGGTCTTGGTCTGGGAGACCTCGACGCTCGACTGCCAGCTCTTGTCGCCCCACTCCTCGACGCCGTCGAAGGTCCACACGTCCTTGGGCATCAGGAAGCCCTTGCGGGCCGCGAGCATGAGAACGGGGAGGGCGGCGATGAAGCCGACCATGGAGACCAGCTCGGGCGTGCCGATGACTATGGCCATGAACAGGTAGAGGCAGGCGACGACGGCCGCGCTGAACAGGCAGAACGGCAGGGCCGGCAGCGCGTCCCTGAAGCTGTGGTTGCGTCCGTAGACCTTGCACAGGACGCACACGCCGATGAAGATGATGAACACGCCGCCGATCATGTTGGGGATGCAGACCCAGCGCGTGAGCAGGAACTGGAACTTGTCGAAGTCGCCGCCAGCCTGCACGACCTGGTCCTTCACGACGCTCGCGGCGGTGAGCAGCGGGACGCCGACGGGGCCGGGGTTGACGGGCGTGGAGTTGTAGATGAGGCAGATGGTCGCGGCTGCGAGCGGCGGGAACCCGAGGCCCATGAGGATGGGCGCGCAGAGGGCGGCGGGGGTGCCGAAGCCGGAGGAGCCCTCGACGAAGCCAGCGAAGACGAAGCCGATGAGGACCGCCTGGATGCGGGCGTCGCGCGTGATCGAGTTGAACATCGTGCTGATCGAGGCCATGGCACCCGACTGCTTGAGCGTGTTCATGAGGAAGATCGCACCGAAGATGATGAAGATCGTGGAGAGCGAGTTGAGGAAGCCGGCGAGCGTCTGCGCCATGGCGCCCTGCACACTCATGCCCCAGACGAGGATGCCCACCGCACACGCGAGGAGCCATGCGGTGACCAGGGAGCGCGTGGCCGGTTGGTTGAAGAACACCATCATCACGACGCAGGCCAAGATCGGCACTGCAGCAATCAGGGAGTACATACGGGAGCCACCTTTCATCGCAGGGATACCAAAAATCCTGTGATGTAACCGTAAGTGGTCACGCTTTTCGCTTGTAGGCTCTGCGCATTCAAGTTCTACGCGCAATTCGACCGTGTAATTCATTGAATTGATTGAAAGCGCGGTGTATACTAAATGGTTATTTCTTCATGATTTTTTTATAATCTGTGATTTTCATCCACTCATCCCAGATCTGCTACCGCTCGCCCCGGAGACGGCCTCGCCCGTCCGACAGCAGAAACGAGTGAGGCCCCGCGGGAACATGCCCGCGGGGCCTCCTGGCACCGAATCTGTTACTACAGCACAGGCGCGCTCCGGGCGCAGGTGCCGCGCGCTGGTATTGCGCACTCGCACCCGGCGACGGCCCTCCGCCCCCTCGCTACAGCCCGACCAGGGCCTTCGCGCCGATGAGGACGAGGACGGCGCCGCCGACGACCTCCGCACGGTCGCCCAGCAGCTTGCCCAGCCGGCGCCCGATCGCGATGCCCACGAAGCAGCAGGCGAGCGTCGTGATGCCGATGATGCTCACGGCGACGGGAAGGTCGACCGCGGAGGCGCGGAAGCTGATGCCGACGGCGAAGGCGTCGATTGCGGTCGCGATGGCCTGCGCCACCAGCATCTTCATCGAGAGGCGCTCCGCGACGCACGCGGGGGCCTCCTCGGAGCCGTCCGCGCTCCCCTCGCCCGTGCCCCTGAGGGCCAGGGCGCCCTCGCGGATCATGTTCCCGCCGATGAGGCCCAGGATCACGAAGATGACCACGCTGGAGTAGCGCTCGATGAGCTCGGCGGCCACTCCGCCGGCGACGTAGCCCAGGGCGGGCATGAGCGCCTGGAAGAAGCCGAAGAAGACGGGCATCAGGAGCAGCCTCCTGTAGTCCCCGGCATACGCGAAGCAGTTCGAGATGGTGACGGCGAAGGCGTCCGCGGACAGCGCGACGCCCAGCACGATCAGCCCTGCGATGGTCAATGTCTCTCCCCTCCGCACCGGCGCCCCCGCGCCGAACGCGCAATGGAGGAGATGTTACTCGCGCGCGGGCCGCAAGGGTAGCCCTTTGCGGGCAGTCCTGACCCAAAGCTAATAATCGCCGTCGTGCGAGGGCCCGCCTGCAGGCGGCCGCCGGCGCACGAGAGGGCGCCCGGACGCCGCCATGCCGGCGGGCGTCCGGGCGCCGAAGCTCACGTCCTTCTCGCGACGGCGGATCGCGAACCCTAGATCTCCTTCTCCAGGAACGCCAGCGCGGCCTCGCGGACGGGGCGGTAATAGTCCTTCTCGGCCCACAGCGCATGGCCCGCGCCACGGAACAGGTGGTACTCGGAGCCGGCGGGCAGCACGTCCAGCGCCTCGGCCGCCCTGTCGGGCTTGAGGTAGGCGTCGTTCGTGCCGGCCAGGTAGCAGACCGGCGCGCTCAGCGACCTGACGTCTATGAGCCAGTCGTCGCCGCCCTCGAGGATGTCGCGGTTGCCGCCGTTGGGGCGACCGTGGTCGAGGTCGTACTTGAACTCGCCGTCGAGCCAGATGCCCACGACCGGCCTCTCGCAGATCTCGTAGTCGATGTCCAGGCTGCTACCGGGGACGTGTTGGAAGACGCGCGTGCAGTAGGGGTAGTCGAGGGTGGTGAACGGCTCGGTCACCGGGGTCTTGGGGATGGTGCCGCCAAAGCACGGGCCGACCCACACCAGCCGGCGGATGAGGTCGGGACGGGCGATGTCGGCGCGCGACGAGGTGATGGAGCCCCAGGACCAGCCGAAGACGTCGGAGCTCGTGACGCCCTGGAGCTCGTTGATCCTCTCGAGCGCGCAGATGATGTCTTTCGCCACGTTGTCGCTGTCGACGTCGAAGCCGTCCTCGTACTTGTCGGAGCGGCCGTAGCCGCCGATGTCGATGCGCCACACGTTGTAGCCGTTGCGCGTGAAGAACTTGGTGACCGAGTAGTCCTCGTAGTCAATGTCGTAGACGTGGCACGAGGACGTGAGGCCGTGGACGAGGAGGATGTTCCTCTCCGGGTCAGAGGCGGGGCAGCTGCACCTGTTGAAGTACAGCCTCTTGCCGTTGTCCTTGCGCACCAGCTCCGGCTCCTCGTAGATGTACCTCATGGACGTTCTCCCTTCATCCGAAACCTTGAGATGCCTCTCGGCATCGTTCGAGCTCTAGATGGTCGGCAGGAGGCTTGCCATGGACGAGGGGCGGCATGCGCCGCGAGGTGGCAGGGTCACGTCCGCCTGGGCCGTCGGCCCGGATGCTATCACCCAGGGGCTATGGGGTACGCGTCGTGCGGCTGACCGGTTATTAATTTCGCACCATTGGCGCTTTGGGAAATCGAAGGGCGGGGGCGCAGGCCGCGAGCTGCGCTACGCTCGAGGGGGCACGGGCGTCGGGCGCTACGAGCGAGACGAGCACGACGGGCGCACGACGTCGGGCACGCGAGGACGGATTGGACCGGGAGGCTGCGATGGCACGGCAGGGGGCACGACGCAGGCGGCTGGCGTGCGGGCGGGTGGCGCGAGCCCTTCTCGCCCTGGCGGCCGCCGGGCTCGCCGTCCTTCTCGCCCTGCCGCTCTGCGGGTGCGGCACCGCCGACCTGCCGGCGCCGACTCCCTCGGCCACGCCGGGGGCGCGCGAGTTCAACGTCGCCGTGCTCTACTACGACTACGACGACCCCTACGTGAGCTCGATCCGGACGGCGCTCTCCTCCGACCTCGCGCACGCCGGCATCCCCTACGAGGAGTACGACGCGGGCAACAGCCAGTCGAACCAGGACCAGCAGGTGGACCAGGCGCTTCAGGGCGGTGCCAGCATGCTCGTGGTGAACATCGTGACCAGCGGCAACGCCGAGGTCAGCGACAAGGTCTGCCTCAAGGCGGAGGCGGCCGGCGTGCCGGTCGTCTTCTTCAACCGGCCCGTCGAGGGCGAGGGCGACGAGGGCGCGATCCTCGACTACTACGACGACGTGGCGTTCGTGGGGACGGACCCCGAGGCCACGGGCCTGCTCCAGGGCGAGCTGATCGGCACCTACCTCGCGGAGCACTACCAGGAGGTCGACCTCGACGGCGACGGGCGCATCTCCTACGCGCTCTTCAAGGGCGAGGCCGGCAACCCCGAGGCGATCTATCGCACCAAGTACGCGGTCGAGCGCGCCAACGAGGTCCTCGAGGCAAGCGGCAGGCCGGACCTCGCCTACTTCGACGAGGGCAGCGTGGACCGCTACCAGCTCGACCTCACCGGCTCGTGGTCTGCCGCCTCCGCGCACGACTACATGCGCGAGGACCTCCTCCGCATCGAGGCGGGGCACGGCGACATGATCGAGCTCGTGATCGCCAACAACGACAGCATGGCGGCCGGCGCCATCAAGGCGCTGCAGGAGGAGGGCTACAACCTCGGCACCCCCGGCTCGACCACCATCCCCGTCTTCGGCGTGGACGCGAGCGCCACGGGGCGCCAGCTCATCTCGCAGGGCCTCATGGCGGGGACCGTCTCGCAGGACCCCGACGCGGCCGCGGAGTGCATGTGCTCCATGGCGCTCAACGCGCGGGAAGGGCAGGACCTTCTCGCGGGGCTCGACTCCTACCCCCGCGACGAGAAGGACGGGCTCTCGCGCGCGGTCTTCATCCCGTGCTCGATCTATGAGCCGGAGGCGTCGGAGGAGCCGGCGGCCTCGACGGAGGACGACGGCCCGGCCGCGACGGCGGACGGGGGCTCGGAGGGGCCCAGCGCGTCGGCCGGCGTCGCCTCGTAGCCCGTGGCGCCGCCCGCGCGCAGCTCGCGCAGGACCTCGTTCACCACGGCGCCGATCATCATGATGTAGCAGCTGAAGTACAGCCAGAACATCGCGAGGGTCAGGATCGTGAGGCTCCCGTAGGCGGAGAAGCCGTTGAAGCTCCGCACGTAGACGGCGAGGAAGAGCGAGAAGAAGTAGATGCCGACGGCCGCGAAGAGGGCGCCCGGCAGCTGCTCGAGGTAGCGCAGCCTCCTGCGCGGCAGCGCCTTGTAGAGCACGGAGAAGACCAGGGTCATCACGAGCACCGAGTAGATTGCGCCGATGATGTCGGAGTAGGTGGAGAGCGGCAGGCCGCCCGGCCGGCACCTGATGAGGAAGGCGCGGATCGTGCGCCAGACGACGGTGCTCATCACCGCGAGCGCGAGGACGAAGGCCAGCACGAAGGTGCACAGGAGCGACCAGCCGCGCACCACGAACCAGTTGCGCGGCCTCGCCTTGGTGCAGATGGCGTCGAGCCCGGCCGCCATGGCGTGCATGACCTTGGACGCCGCCCAGAGCATCGCCACCACCGTGAGGGGCACGAGGCCGTAGGAGGTGGTGAAGACCTCCTGCAGGATCGAGTGGACGGAGGAGAGCAGGTAGGTGGGGAAGACCGTGTCCACCGCGAAGAGGATGTCCTCCTGGCTCACGGGCATGAAGCGGATGAGCTGCAGGAAGAGGATGGCGAAGGGGAACACCGACATGATGATGAAGAACGCGATCTGCGCCGCGAATGCGCCGACCTTGTCGGTCGTGCACTTGGCTGCCACGCGCAGGCCGAAGTCGACCGCGCCGGCGGGGCCGGAGGGCGCGGAGCCGTCGTGCAGCCCGTCGGCAGGCGCGCGCCTGGCGGCGCGCCGCAGCTCTCTCATCGCGCACCCCCTCCTAGGACGCCGGCGCCGGGCGGGACGGCGCCGGGCACCGCCCCGCCGTGGCCCCTCCCCCGCCTACCAGCTCAGGAGCTCGTAGCCGTCCTCGGTCACGACGACCTGGACCTCCCACTGCGCGGAGGGCAGGCCGTCCGTGGTCCTCACGATCCAGCCGTTGGACTTGTCCAGCGAGATGCCGGGCTCGCCCATGTTGACCATGGGCTCGATGGTGAAGCACAGGCCGGGGACGAGGATGGGGCCCGTGCCCTCCTCGGAGACGAAGCTCACGAACGGCTCCTCGTGGAACTCCTTGCCGATGCCGTGCCCGCCGTACTCCTCCACCACCGAGAAGCCCGCGTCGGTCGCGACCTTGTAGACGGCCGCGCCCACGTCGCCGAGGTGCCCCCACGGCCTGATCGCGGCCAGGCCGGCCTTCACGGACTCGTGGCAGGTCTCCACGAGGCGGCGCCACTCGGGGTCGACGTCGCCGATGCAGTACATGCGGCTGGAGTCCGAGAAGTACCCGCCCTTGATGGTGGACATGTCGACGTTGATGATGTCGCCGTCCTTCAGCACGTCCTTCTCGTTGGGGAAGCCGTGGCAGATGACGTCGTTGATCGAGGTGCAGACGCTGTAGGGGTAGCCCTCGAAGTTGAGGTCCGCGGAGACGGCGTCGTGGGCGGCCAGGTACTCGTTGACCCAGCCGTCGATGTCCATGGTGGAGACGCCCGCGGTGACGTGCTCCCCAACGTAGTCGAGGATGCCCGTGTTGACCTCGGCGGACGCCTTGATGCCCGCGACGTCCTCCGCGCTCTTGTAGAGGCTGCGCGGCAGGACCTCCTCGCCGTCGCTCCAGAGCTTCTCGAGGCGTTCGTCGAAGGCGCTGTGGCACTTCTTGTACTTCCTGCCGCTGCCGCACCAGCACGGGTCGTTCCTGCCGGGGGTGGGCATGCCGTCATAGCTCATGGTTACCTCGCTTCCGCGCGAGGCTCGCACCAGGCTGGTGCCAGGCGCCCGCGCTTCAGATGTCCGTTCCGGATGTCTCCTGTCCACGCTATGGTAGACCACATCGCGGCGCCACCCGGCGCTGGGGACGTCCCCCTACCTCCCCTTGGGCGAGCCGAACCTGGACCTCCCGACGACGCCGGTCACGACGAGGGCCACCACGCCGGCCACGGAGGCGGCGATTCCGACGGGGACGCAGACCGGCACGCCGACGAGGGCGCCCACGACGCCGAGGAGAGAGCCGAAGACGAGGAGGTAGGCGCCCAGGCTGATCCGGCGCGCGTACCACCTCTGGCGCTCCAGGGCCGTGGCCTTGTCCGGCGAGACGTATGCGGGGGCGGGCTCCGGCTGCGGTGCCGGCTGGGACGCCGGCTGAGCCGCGGGGGCGGGTGCCGGCCGGGGCGCGGGCTCCGGCGCGGGGACTTGCTCCGGCGCGGGCGAGGGGCCCGCAGCAGAGGAATCCGCGACGTCCGTCTTGAAGTGCCGGGCCCTTCGCGGCGCCTCCGTGGGGACCCTCCTGCCGCACCTCGGGCAGACGAGGTCCGTCTCGCCCTGGGACGCGGGCACGCTCTCGCCGCAGTTGGGGCAGGTGTATGTCGTAGTCATGCCTATCAGACCTTAGCTATCGTCGGTTCTGGCTCCGCCGGCCGGCGCGGGGGGCGCCTGCCGCGGGCAGTCACGCGTTTTCGAGAGATGACCTTATCACGCCCGCGCGGCGCGTCCACCCTGTTCTCGACCAGCGCGCGCGGCGCCGAACGACCAGATGGGCGCCGCCGCCTGGGAAGCGACACGTCCGCAGGACCCACGCGCCGTCGGATGCGGGCATCAAATGTGGAGAAACGGTGGCACGCGCGCCCTGCTTGACACCTGCAACCCTGAGGCCTATATTTCTTATTAGCGCATCGGATGCGCACCACATAGTGCGGGGTGGAGCAGTTTGGTAGCTCGCCGGGCTCATAACCCGGAGGTCGTTGGTTCAAATCCAGCCCCCGCGACCAAACTTGATGCAGGCCAGCTAGCCAATTGGGCAGCTGGCCTGTTTTCGCATGGGCGGGGCGCGGGGGGCTTATCGGCTGGCCCTTCTCACCCTTTTCTTCACCATCTGGATCAAGCGGACAAGGGCTCCACGTCGAGCTTGTAGCCGAGGGCCCTCACCACCTTCTGGACCGTGGCGAAAGACGGGTTGCCCGTGGGGGAAAGGGCCTTGTACAGGCCGTCGCGGGTTATGCCGGTCTCCTTCGCAAGCTGCGTCATGCCACGTGCTCGGGCTATGTCGCCGAGGGCTGCGGACACCAGGCTGGGGTCGCCGTCCCCCAGGGCCGCGTTGAGGTAGGCAGCGATGTCCTCGTCCGCCTCCAGGAACTCGGCCGCGTCGTAGGGGGCGGCCTGCCTACTTGCCTTTTTCTTCTCTGCCATCGTCTTCACCTTCCTCGTCCTCTTCTTGCCCGTATTCCTTGTTAAGCTGCTTAGCTTTCACGACGTCCTGCGGCTGGGTGAACTTGTCACCGCCGACAAGCAGGAGGATTATCTCGTTCCCCCTTCTACCGAAGTAGGCTCGGTAGCCGGGGCCGTAGTCGATCCTGATCTCGCTCACGCCCTCGCCAACCGGCTTGTAGTCGCCTAGGTTGCCCGTGAGCGATACACGCCGGATGCGCAAGTTGATGCGCGCCTTGGCGTTGGCGTTGGCGTCCTTGAGCTCCTTCAGCCACTTCGCGAACTCATCTGTCCTTCTTATCTCCAACATGGGGCATGTATACCCGAGTATACGGATTGGTAAGGGACGCGGAAGTCCCGCGCGAGCTCGGGGCTGGCGGGCGCCTCCGCGTGCAGCGGGGCGGCACCTTGGTACGTCGCGGAGGGCACGCTCTCGCTCGCCGGCACGCTTGCGGCTGTCGGCGCATTTGCGGCCGCCGGCGCGCGACGCCGCGGACCCAGGCGCCGAGCCTCACGTCCTTCTCGCACCTCTCCTGCGACTCGAGGACCGCTACGTCCTCGCAGTCCTGATCCGACCCCTTCCCTGAAAGAAGCTCGTCGGGGGCATCTGGCGCGAGTCGCCCACGGCCAGGGCGTTCCCCGCGCGCGAAAGGGCGCCCACGGCCTTGCAGGCCTGCAGCTGGGAGGCCTCGTCGAAGATGACGAGGTCGAACTGCTGCCCGCCGGGGTCGTCATGCGACAATGCGGACGAGAAGAGCCCGCGCGCCGACACGAGGTCGGGCGCGCGGCGCGAGAGGAGACCCCATGGCGGAGGACGAGGGGGCTAGGCCGACGAGTGCGGCAGACGACATCCATGCGGCGCTCGGCGCGACCGAGCCCGATTCGGAGGGGCGGGCTGGCGAACAGCAGGCGCCCATGGAGGCCGCGTCCCCCGATGCCGCGCGCCCCGTGCCCCCGTCCCCCGAGGTCGTGCCCTCTGACGCGAAGACCCTGAACAAGCACGTGTTCGTCTGGGTCACGTGCTTCCTCCTGGGCTCGCTCGGCGTCGACCGCTTCGTGCGCGGCCAGATCGGCCTGGGAATCCTCAAGCTGCTGTTCGGCTGGGTCACCTGCGGCGTCTGGTGGCTCGTCGACTGGATCATCGCCCTGGTGAAGGCCTACGGCAACGCCTACGCCGACCAGGAGGACCTCGTCTTCCAGCACGGAAAGTACACGCGCTAGGCCCGGGCTACGGCCAGTAGGCAGACAACCGGTTGTCGAGATCTCCCCCGGACTCGTCATCAAAGGTGAACGACTCGTACGGTTTCGGCAGCCACGCCGCCGCAAGGGAGATGAACGTGGACCAGTAGTAGGCCGTGGGGTCATAGCCCTTCGGGTCTCGCTCGATGATGTAGTCAAATCCTTCCAGCGTTTGCACCTGCAGGTCGTACGGATAGAACTTCTCGAGCTCCCGCGCATAGCTCGTGCCCCTGTAGATGTCGAACTCGGGATTGTAGCCGCTGACCTCCATCGCAAAACCGTCGTTCACTCCGCACCTGAACTCGACTCGCTCGTCGCTGTCGATAAACTCGAGGTGAGCCTCCTCGAAGCGGCAGCTCACGACGTCCCCGACGGAGCACCCCGAGACATCGACGTCCATCTCGTGAAGCAGGACCTCCCCGAACTCGTCTCCGAGATCGCAGCTGGAGACCCGGTGCACGAACGGCAGCTCGGTCTCGCCGACCAGCGCATGAAACGTCCCGAAGGGAGTCTCCATTGACCTGAGCACGGCAACGGACTCCCTTAGCTTGACTTCAGCCTGGAGCGAGCTGAGGGTCAGCGCCTTGCCACAGCTGTCGCAGCGATGGTCATAACGCCAGGAGCGTCCCTCTCCGTTGCGGCGTTCGACGTAGCACGTGGTTCTGATCTGCCCCTTGTGACATCTCGGGCATTCCCAGGGTTCGTCGCCGTCGATCACGCAGCTATCGTCGGGGTCCGGATGGGCGCAAGTCCTCCTCCATAGCTCCGCAAGCAAGCGCCTCTCCTCTTCAAGGGGCATGTCGAGCATCTCGGTACCTCCAGGAAACCTCAGGCGGATACGAGTACGATACCAAGTTCCGAGCCCGTACCATCGCCCCCCTGCGACAGCTGGCCCGCCTCGTCCGAAGGCACCATGCCCGTCTCGCGCGTGGGGAAGCTTTACCCGCCTGCCACGGATGCAATTACCTGCGCCAGAGACTACAGTTTTTGCAGCCACGCACGGGTCGAGGACGGAGGGTGGCGAGCCGATAAGAGCGCGGAGGGTGCCGGGCGCGACGGGGCCACGTCTCCCTGGATTCCGCAGCTCCGCGGGCGACATCCGGCCGGACTCCACGGACGCCCCCGTCCCTTGCATACCCTGGCCCACATACTCCCGTGCATACCCTGGCCCACATACACGTCTAGGAGATGCAGCAAGCCGTCCGGAAAGCTGCACCCTGCCCCCAGGCGCCGGTCCCGGCGGCACCCCCCATGACATCGCTGCAGCCAAGCCTGTAGCATGAAGCCGACGGTCGGCGCGGTCCGCGCGCCAATGGGTGTCGCACGCCGCGGGGCGTCGCGTGCCGACGGCAATCGCATGCTGAAGGGGTGAGGCACATGGACAGGCTGGCGGCGTTCGAGAGGATGCTCGCAGACATCCAGGAGCAGGCGGAGTTCGAGAAGTCCGAGATGGACAGGCTCAAGGCAGCGGGCCGGGAGAGGACGGCGACGTACCGCCAGTACCTCGGCAACCGCATGCTCTACAAAGCGATGCTCGACAGGTACGCGCAGTACGGCCTGCTAGGGAAGTGAGAAGAACATGAGCTACGTCACGCGCATCGAGACCCCGCTCAAGCCCCTCCTGGCCGCGGGCGACGGCGAGGCCGTCGTGGGCCTGTGGTTCGAGGGCCAGTCTCACTTTGCGTCCACGCTCGGCGAGGAGCGCGAGCCCGCCGACGACCTGCCCGTCTTCGAGGCCCTCCGCAGCTGGCTCGCCACCTACTTCGAGGGCCGCGACCCTGGCCCCGTGCCTCCCTGCAGCCCCCGGGGCACCGCGTTCCGCCTCGCCGTGTGGGGCGAGCTGGCGAAGGTCCCCTACGGAACCACGGTCACGTACGGCGAGCTCGGGAGCCGCGTGGCCCGCGCGCTGGGGAGGGACTTGTGGAGCGCCCGCGCGATCGGCGGGGCCGTGGGCCACAACCCCGTCAGCATCCTCCTGCCGTGCCACCGCGTCGTCGGGGCCAACGGCTCGCTGGTCGGCTACGCGGGCGGCATCGAGACCAAGCTCGCGCTGCTCTCCCTCGAGGGCGTGGACGTGAGCCGCCTCCGCGCCCCGAGAGGGGCCTAGGCCCTGGGGCCGCGCCGAGGCCTTCGCCGCCACGGCGCCCGGGGCCGGCGGCGCCACGGCGCCGGCGTGACGGCACTCGGGCTACACCGGGGCCGGCGGCGGCCCGACGTCCTTCTCGTATACGGATTTTAAGGAAAGCGTAAGGTTTTCTTGTACCGCGGCAATCTGGTGGATACTGGCATCTAGTACTAATGATTACTGATCGTCTTCCCACCTGATTGCTTTCCGCGGGATTCCCGAGCGAGTGATTGACCGTGCCTGCCAACTTATCAACGGCCTACGCCATCGACTTCCTGGGCGAGCTGCTCATGGTGACGATGCTGGCCTGCAGTGTGTGGCGGCTGAGGGGGCACTCGCTCGAGGACAGGCTCCTGCGCACGCTCGTCGTCTGCGCCATGGTCGGCTGCCTCTCGGACTCGGTGTCGTTCACGTTCGACGGCCAGCCCGGCGCCCTCGCGCGCGCCCTCGTGGTGGGCTCGGACACGAGCCTCTACGTCGCGGAGACCATCACCTGCTCGAGCTGGGCGACGTTCGTCCACCTCCACACGCGCGGCTCCATCTCGCACCGCGCACGCACCCTCCTCGCCATCCCAGTCCTCGCGTGCCTGGCGCTCCTCGTCGCTAACCTCTTCGTGCCGCTCGTGTTCTCCGTCGACGCCGACAACGTGTACGGCCGCCTGCCCCTCTCCAAGCTCGAGGTCGGGCTCTCGTACGCCTACTTCCTCTACTCGCTCGTGCTCTACGTCCACGTGCGCCGCACGAGCGGCGGCCTGCGCTTCTTCCCCGGCAACGCCCTGTTGTTCCCCGTCGTGGTGGGCGGCTCCGTCCAGTTCCTGTTCCCGGAGGCGCCGCTGTTCTGGCCGACCGTCTGCGTGGGGATCGCGGGCACCATCACCAGCCTGCAGAACGAGGACATCTACCGCGACCGGCTGACGGGGCTCTACAACAGGGCCTACCTCGAGCGCGTCAGCTCGGGCGAGGCGGAGCGCGCCGACTCGGGCGTCACGGGAATCATGATCGACCTGAACGGCTTCAAGTCGATAAACGACCGCTTCGTCCACAACGTGGGGGACCAGGCGCTCGTCGACGCCGCGCGCCTCGTCAGGGGCGCGGTGGGCGAGATCGGCATGACGGCGCGCTACGCCGGCGACGAGTTCGTCGTGCTCCTCAACACGCGCGATGACGCCGTGGTCGACCGCACGATGGACAAGATCCGCGAGAGCTTCCGCAGGTTCGACGAGGAAGGCGGGCGGCCCTACCAGCTGAGCGCGTCCATGGGGCAGCACCCGTTCGAGCCGGGCAGGCAGTCGGTCGAGGAGTTCATCTCGTCCATCGACAGCGCCATGTACGATGACAAGAAGCGCTACTACGAGGAGCACTCCGAGGCGAGCCGACGCCGTCCGCGCGCCTAGGCCGCACGCTGCGCCGCGACGGTCTTCGAGCCGCAGCCTACCTCTCGTGCACGCGCGCCGCGTCGTAGCGCTCGGCTCCCCGCGGGCGCACCTCGCCGGCAGGGTGCCCCACGGCCACGAGTGCGAACGCGCGCAGCCCCTCCGGCAGGTCGAGGGCACGGACCACGCGGAGCTGCCGGTCGGCGAGGGGGGCCACGGCCATCCACACCGCACCCAGGCCCTGCTCGACCGCCTCCAGCAGCAGGTTCTCCGTCGCCGCGCTCATGTCCTGCTCCACGCACTCGGGGAACCGCAACCCCTCCGCGCGCATGCAGGGCACCACGACCACCGGCGCCGCGGCGGCGGACTTGGAGAAGGGCGAGGCCTCCGCGAGCCTCCCGCGCAGGCCGGCGTCGCGCACCACGTAGAACTCCCACGGCCGCTGGTCGCCCGCCGAGGGGGCCGCCATTGCCGCGCGCAGCAACCGCTCGACCGCCCGGTCGTCCACGTCCTCCTCGGTGAAGCGCCTCACGCTCGCACGCTCGAATATCGCGTCCATCTCGCTCCCATCTCGCACGTACCTCGCCCAGCGCGGGCGGGCCACGGGCACCCGGCGGCCCAGCCCCACGCCCGACGGCCCCGCCCCACGCCCGACGGCCCCGCCCCGCGCCCGACGGCCCATTCTAGGCACCGGCACGGCGGCGCGCCGCGGTCGCAGGCGCCACCTGTCGCCCATCGTTAACTTGTCCGGGTCGCCCTGGACCCCCCGTCCGGCGCCTTGCCCGGGGCGACTTGCCCGGGTCGCCCTGCCCGGGGCGCCCTGCTCGGGGCGCCTTGCCCGGGTCGCCCTGACCAAACTACGCACGACTGGGTTTAGGTTTGTGGATTTGCAGGCATTTCAGCTACCTTAAGCCCAATCGTGCGTAATCCGAGAAGGACGGGCGGCAGACGCGCGTGCCCGTGCGGCCGGGGGCGCGCCACGTAGCCGCCGCGGACACGTCGGCGGCACTGGCCACGTAGCCGACGCGGGCATGTCGGCAGCACGGGCCGCCAGCGCCCGGGCCGCCAGCGACCGCAGCGCCGGCGGCGCGTACCTCCGCCGCAGGTAGCGGCAAGGGCTCGCGCGGGGTCCGCCGCAGGCGAGCGGCCGGGCCCCGCGCTCGGCCGTCCCGCGCGCAGCCGGCCGCTAGCTCAGGGAGGAGAGCCTCCCCTCGACGAAGGTCTCGACGCACTCGTCGAAGCTCAGGCCCGTGCGCTCCGCCAGCACCGCCAGCCACCAGACGCACTCGCCGATCTTCGAGGGCAGGAGGTCCGCGTCCTCGCTGGGCCAGCGTCCCTCGCTCGCCCCGGGGCGCCCACGGCTTCTGCGGGAGGCGACGGCGCGCCGCCGCTAGCTCAGAGGGGAGCTCCTCTTGCCACCGGAACTTAGGAACTTGGGAACTTGGGAACTTAGGAACTGGGGAAGTTCCCAAGTTCCTAAGTAAAGTTCCTAAGTAAGGGCCAATTCTTCCTAAGTAAGCGTCAATTCTTCCTAAGCTTGAGGCGCCTCTTCCCAAGTCGAAGGCATGCCCCGGCCCCATCTGCCACAGCGGTCCGCATGCCTTCCGCAGTAGGCCTCAAAGTCGGGATGTCCTGATCGTGGGACACGTACGCGACCCCCGCCATCGTACCCTGGGCGCAATTTGAGGGTAGCAGCAGGGAGGTCGGCACCATGTTCGAGCCATCACGCCACGTCAGCACGTTCTTCGTCGCCGGGTTCCAGCACCATGACGGCGCCCTGGTCTTTGACGAGCTCAAGGTGGGCACGCAGCTCGAGCTCACCGCCGAGCGGGACAACCCGTACGACCCCAACGCCATGGCGCTCTCGTTCGACGGGGTGATGCTGGGCTACGTCCCCAAGAGCGAGAACGCCCTGCTCTCCGTCCTCGACTACTACGGCCACAAGGGCGTCTTCGAGGTGCGCGTGCTGCAGGTCGACCCCGAGGCGGACCCGTGGGAGCAGGTGCGCGTCGGGCTGTACGTGCGGGACGCCCGTTAGCCGGCCGAGAAGGACCGCGGGCTCGCGAGCCGCCACCAAGCGCAAGCCGCCGCACGCAAGCCGCCGCCACCGCGTCATTGTCGGCCGCGGGTCGCGGCCGACTGCAAGCCCCCGGCCGCGACCCTCACGCAAGGGGCACCCCTCCTAGCCAGCCCCAACGCGGTTCGGCGGAGACCCCGTAGGCGAGCAGCCAGGCGGAGAGCGGAACGCGCCTGACCTTGTCGCCCGCGCAGTCCATCACGACGCGGTCGCCCACGTAGAGGCCCACGTGGCCCAGGTCCCAGCCGCCGCGCCCGTAGGGGTTGCACGGCGAGGCGACGACCATCGCCACCCGCAGGGGGTCCTCGCCCGAGCAGGTGCAGAACTGCTGGTAGATTGCCTTGGCGTAGCAGCGTCGGGGACGGAGGCCCGCCGTCTCGAAGACCCGGCAGACCCACCCCGCGCACTGGTTGGCGCCGGGGCTGGGCACCGCGCAGGCGCGCTCGACGATGCCCCGCTGCGTCCTGTTGGCAGCCATCAGGGCCTCCGCGCCCGGCGCGGCCGCCGCGGCGAGGAGGTCGCGCCCGGAGGCGGTCCCCTCGCGCGCCGCCAGCCCCCGGCGCGCGAGGGCCTCGAGCACGCGCAGCGTGACCTCGCGCTCCCGGCCCGTCGCACCGGCCGCGACCGTCGCGGCCCTTGCAGCCGCCGCACCCTCCGCGACCTTCTCGCCCGCCGCACGCAGCGCGTCCGCCGCACCCCTTGCAGCCGCCGCGTCCTTCTCGCCCGTCAAATCCGCTCGCCCCGGCGCGCGACGTGCTTGGCCAGGCTCATCCCCACGACGACCATGAGCACCAGCAGCACGAGGAAGAGCAAGGCGGCCTCGCCCGTCTCGACGGAGGCGAGCGTGTCGTAGGCGCCGTGCAGGGCCACCGGGACCAGGATCGCCAGGAGGCTGAGCAGGGCGCACGAGAGGCCGTGGCCGCGCGACCTCGCCAGCCGCGCGTGCCCGTAGAAGAAGCCCATGAAGACGGCGAACATGCAGTGGCCCGGGATGGCCGTGAAGGCGCGCACCAGCGCCGTCTGCGGGCCGAACTCGAGGACGTAGAGGACGTTCTCGGCGATGGCGAAGCCGAGCCCCGCGAAGACGGCGTAGACGATGCCGTCGAAGACGTGGTCGAACGCCGGGTTCCGCCAGCTCCGGCCCTTGAGCGCGACGAACTTGCAGAGCTCCTCCGTGAGGCCGACCACGAGGAAGTTGTCGACCAGCACCTCCCGCAGGCCCAGCGGCTCCGCGTCGCCGAACAGCGTCGCCGTGAGCGCGACCTCCACGACCATCGCCGGCACGGTCGACGCCATGCCCGCCAGGAGCAGCCTTCCGAGCAGCGACGCCGGCTCCTTCTCGCGCGGGTCTATCCGATATATGTAGGCGAGAAGGACCGCGGCGGGCAGCACCGCCATGACCAGCAGGGCCCGCATGCGAGGCCTCCCGTCAGTAGACTCTCCTGTGCGAGCCCTGCATGCGCTCGATGCGGCGCTCGACCGCGTGCACGCGGTGCTCGTCGCCCTCGAAGTGCAGCTCCTCCGCCAGGTAGCGGGCCACCGCCTCGGGCGACTCGCCGGACTCGATCATGCGCTCGATGTGCATGCGCAGGGCGATGCGCGCGGCGTGCCGCTCGTGCGCGTGGCCGTACGCCGCAGCGTGGCGGCCGCGGGCCTCGGCGAGCGTGGCCACGTCGAGCTCGGAGGCGCCGGCGGCGCAAATCGCCAGCTGGCCCAGGAGCGGCATCAGGAACACCGTGACGGCGCCGGCCGCCACCAGCACCGAGGCCATGCCCTGCGACATGGCCCCCACCCCGACGGCGATCGTCGTGACGGCGACCACGAGCGGGAGGGCCGTCGCGCAGTAGACGGCGACCGAGGCGCTCGCGCGCACCGAGAGCCACCGGGGGTTGCCGCGGTCGGTGGCCGCCAGCACGAACACGGGCACGGAGCGCACCAGCAGCAGCGCGAGGATGAACACCGCGAACGTCAGCGGCCTGCCCGCCACCGCGGTGACGTCGATCTTGGTTCCGGAGTAGATGAAGAACACGGGGATGAAGAAGCCGTAGCCCATGCCGTTGAGCTTCTGGTCGAAGGCCTCGTCGTCCTTGGGCACCAGGTACTGGAGGACGAAGCCGGCGGCGAAGGCGCCGAGCACGATGTCCACGTCGAACACGGCAGAGACGGTCACGAGAAGGACCAGCAGGAACATCGTGAGCCGCACCATGGTCTGCGCGGTGCTGTTGGCCTTCTCCACCAGCAGCCGGTAGACGCGCGAGCCCCTCCTGCGCGCCGCCGCGCCGCGCCACGCGATCAGCACGCACAGCAGCACGAGGCCCAGCAGGATCGCGGCGCTCTGCCACGCGACGCGGGTGGAGAGCAGCATCGCGATGGCGACGATGGGGCAGTCTCTCCCCAGGTGCCGTAGGAGACGACGCTGTCGCCGACGGGCGTGCCCACGAGCCCGCGCTCGGCGAGGATGGGCATCAGGGTGCCGATGGCCGTCGTCGTGAGCATGATCGCCGTGGCCCAGGCGGTGGTGGTGCCGTAGCCCACCCGCGGCAGGATGCCGCTGATCGCGGCCGCCACGGCGAAGGAGACGCCCCAGGCAGCGAGCCCGCGCCTGCCCTCGTGCCCGGAGAGCATGCTCGGCTCGATCTCGCGCCCGGCGATGAGGAAGAGGAACCCGCAGCCGAGCTCGGAGAGGAAGCCGATCACGTCGTTTGTCTCGATCAGGCCGAGCCCGTAGGGGCCGAAGGCGGCGCCCAGCATGAGCAGGAAGACCGTCTCGGGGACGATGTGGCGCGGGATGCGGTCCGCCAGGATCGGGCAGACGAGCGCGAGCGTCACCATGACGAGCAGCGACGCGAAGTCAGTGACGGTTTCCATGGAGACGTGCCCCCTCGGTCGGGCGTGCGATGCGGCCCGCGGACGGCCGGGCCCCCGCCGCCAGGCATGGCCCAAGCGTCGGCGGGCGGCCCCGCGGCCGCCCAGCTGTACCCTACCCCAACCGGCCGCGGCGCATCCGCGGGGCCGCGGACTCCACGACACGCCCGCGCCGGCGGGCGCACCGCCCCGTCCGGGCGCTCTGTTTTTTCTGCCTATTCTTCCTGGAGCATAGGAGCACGCGAGGACCGGGTGTTACATAACACATTGCCAACCGAAGCCTCCAGGGCCGGCGAGCGCCGGTGGGCGGGGCACCTCAGAAAGGGCTGTCATGACCGAGAACGACTGGCGCAACGGCTTCCACATATCGCCCCGCAGGGGCCGCCTCAACGACCCGGCGGGGCTCTGCCAGTTCAAGGGCACGTACCACGTCTTCTACCAGCTCAACCGCGCGTGGCCGGACGCCAAGCTCCCCAAGTCGTGGGGCCACGTCACGAGCCCGGACCTCGTCACGTGGACCGACGAGGGCGAGGCCGTCCGCGCCGACAGCGCCTACGACGCGAGCGGCGCCTTCACCGGCTCCGCGATCGTCCGCGACGGCAGGCTCTGGGTCTACTACACCGGCAACGTCGAGGAGCCCGGCCTGCACGACGCCATCACCGACGGCCGCGAGTCCAACGTGGTGCTCGTCACCTCCGAGGACGGCACGTCCTTCTCCAGCAAGACCTGCGTGCTGCGCAACTCCGACTACCCCGCCGAGTGCTCCCGCATCGTGCGCGACCCCAAGGTGTGGGAGGACGAGGGCAGGCTGCGGATGCTGCTCGGCGCGCGCGACCTCGACGGGCGCGGCCTGGCGCTGCTCTACGAGTCGGCCGACGAGCTCTCCTGGCAGCTCGTGAGCACGATCCGCTCCGACGAGCCGTTCGGCTACATGTGGGAGGCCCCCGACCGCATCCGCCTGGGCGGCCGCAGCTTCCTCTCCTTCTGCCCGCAGGGCCTCTCGCACGACCGGCTGCGCTTCGCGAACAACTTCGAGTCCGGCTACGTGTGGCTCGGCGACACCCTGGCGCGCACCTGCGACTTCGACGAGTCGACCTTCACCGAGTGGGACCACGGCTTCGACTTCTACACGCCGCAGACCTTCGTGGACGAGTCCGGCCGCACCATCCTCATGGCCTGGCTCGGCGTCCCCGGCGCGGGCTACGGCTCCGTCCCCGCGACGCCGGGCTCCGGCTGGTCCGGGAACTGGAACGGCTGCCTCAGCGTCCCGCGCGAGCTGAGCCTCCACACCTCGGAGTCCGGCGACGACTACATCTGCCAGTGGCCGGTCGCCGAGCTCGAGTCGCTGCGGGGCGAGCCCGTGCGCCTGCGCGACGACTCCCCCACCACCTCCGCGGACGACACGCTCCTGCCCACGCACCGCGCCGACATCGTGATCGAGGGGATCCGCTCGCGCGCCGGCTCGGTCACCCTCGACGAGGACGTGTCCTTCTCCTTTGGCAACTACCGCGCCGACCTGCGCTTCGCCGAGGACGCGGCGAGCGGCGCCGGCCGCACCAAGCGCGCCTGCGCGCTCTCCGACAACACCCTGCACAGCCTGCGCATCCTGGTCGACAGCTCCGCCATCGAGATCTTCGCCAACGGGGGCGAGAAGGTCTTCTCCACGCGGTGGTTCCCCACGGGCGAGCAGCTCTCCGTCTCCACCAACATCGAGGCCGAGAGCATGGTCGCCTACCCCATGGGCAGCGGCACCGAGGGGCTCTGGTAGCCCGGAAGGAGGTCCGGATGGAGGTCCTCGTCTGCCTGCTGGTGGGCTACGCGTGCGGCAACCTGCTCACGGCCGAGATCGTCGCCCGGCGCGAGCTCGGCCGCTCGGCCTTCGACGTGGGGGTCGGCAACCCCGGCATGGCCAACATGGGCCACGAGCTGGGACTGCGCGCCGCCGCGCTGACGCTCGCCGGCGACCTCGGCAAGGTCGTCGTGGCGACCGTCGTCTGCTCGCTCGCCTTCCCGCAGCTCGGATCCGCCGCGGCTGCGTGGGCGGGCCTGGGCTGCACGCTCGGCCACAACTTCCCCGCCTGGCACCGCTTCAGGGGCGGCAAGGGCGTGGCGACGACCTGCGCGACCATCGTCCTGGCCTCCCCGGGCTGGGGGATCGCGTCGCTCCTGGTCGGGCTCGCGGCCGTGGTCCTCTCCGGCTACCTCTGCGTGGGCGCGATCGCGATCGCCGCGAGCTACGCCCTCCTCATGCTCCTCGCGGGCGACCTCGCGCACGCCGTCGTGGCGCTGGCGCTGCTCGCGCTCATGGTCCTGGCGCACGGCTCCGCCGTGGCCGGCATCCGCGACGGCTCCACGCCCCGGGCGTCCCTGGCGGAGAAGGTCCGCTCGCTGCTCCCCTTCGACCTCCCCGGCGCTTACGCGCACGCCGGGGCCGCGCACGCCGGGGCCGGGGTGCACGCCGCGGCCGACAAGGACCCGGGCTCGCGGCGTCCCCCTGCCGGCGCCGGGGCCCCCGGTCGCTCGGCCAGCGGCGGCTTCTTCACCCGCGGCTCGCTCTCGCTCGACGCGCTCCTGCACGGCAGCTCGGCGGGCGACGACGCCGCACGGCGCGTCCGCTCCCGGGTGGGCAAGGTCTCGCCTGGGGACACCCTCGCCTACCCACGCGTCACCGAAGACGCGACGTCCGCGGACGCCACGCCCGGCCCCGCGTCCTTCTCGCCCACGGCCGGCGATGCCGCGTCCGGCTACGCGTCCTTCTCGCCCACGGCCGGCGGCGCCACGCCTGAGGCCAGCGCGGCTGGCGAGGTCGCCCCGGTCGCGGCATCGCCGCAGCAGGCGGCCCCGGCCATACCAAGCGCCCCGACGCAGGCCGCACCCGCACAGGCCCCGTTCGCACCGGGCGCCCCCGCGCAGGCCACGGTCGCGGTCGACAAGACCGTCGCCATGCCCCGCGTCGTTGCGGCGCCCGCGGCGGGCGGCCCCGTCACGCCCTCGGACGCGACCCGGCGCCGCATCCGCACCGAAGCCGCAGACACGGCGCCGCGCGTGCGTCAGGACGCCACCACGCGGCGCGCGCAGGTCGTGCGCGCGCAGGCGACGGACCAGGTGCGCCCCATGATCCCCGCCATCGAGGTCCGGCGCATGGCCTCCCAGCAGCGCCTCCATCACGAGCAGCAGGCGGCGGCCGAGGAGATCGTCCGCATCGGCCACTTCGTCGGCGAGGGCGCCCGCGCCGCGGGCAAGGGCCTCGCGCAGGCCGGCAGCGCGGCCGCACGGGCCCTCGGGCGCGCGCAGGCCGCCTCGGCCGACGAGCTCGAGCGCCGGCGCACCCTGGAGCGCAGGCGGGCCTCGGCGGCATCGCGCGGTGGCTCCCTGACCCAGCGGCCCTCCACCGAGGGGCATGGACCCAGCGGGTCCCGCACGCCCCTCGAGCACGCAAGCCGCCCGCGCCCGACGCAGGGCCAGGGTGCGCGGCAGGGCCAGGGGCGTACCCAGGGACAGCAGCAGGGCCAGGCCGCGCGTGCGACGCGCTCCCAGCGCCCGCAGGTGGGTCGCGGCCCCGTCCGCGACGCGCGTCCCTCCCGGGCCACTCGCGCGCCGCAGCCCACGGCGGAGCACGCGCGGCCGAAGCACGCCCGATACCCCGAGCAAGGTCAGGGCTCGCACGGTTCGCAGGACGCCCGGCACCCTCAGCAGCACGAAGCCCATCAGGCGCACGCCCCGCGCCACCGTTCGTAGCGCGGTCGGAAGCGCCGCTGGTCGCGCTCCCGACCGCGCCGGCTGCCGCGCCTCCGGCCACTCTGCCGCCGCGCCTCCGGCCGCCTCGCCCGTACGGCCGTTCCAGGATTCCGGATTACGCACGATAGGGTTTAGGTTTGTGGATTTGCAGGCATTTCAGGTACCTTAAGTACAATCGTGCGTAATCCCGCATCGGGCGCCCGCTCGAAAGGAGCGATGCGCCCGCATCGCGCCCCATCCTCCCCGACGAAGGAGGCCCTATGGGCAAGCGCAGGTCGAACGAGCCCGCAGCGTCAGCCGCACCCGCAACTCCAGCCGCACCCGCAGCTCCAGCCGCACCCGCAGCGCCAGCCGCACCCGCAGCGCCGGCCCCCGGCGCTGAAACGCACCGGGTCGCCTACCTGAGCCACGACACCGCACGCCGAGCGCTCTTCTCCCTTGCGGACAGCGGAATCGAGAGGGTGCCCGAGCGGCCGTTCCTCCTCATGATCGCAGCGCCCTGCGTCTCAACGCAGGGCCAGGCGAGAGCGGTCGTGGCAAGCGGCGCCCTGGACTTCCTCAAGCCGCTCGACAGGCCCCTCGACCTTCTCGTGCCCACCGCGGCGGCACGCTCGCGGGGCGGCCAGGCGAACCTGCACGTCTGGTCCTACGGGATCCTGGAGAGGTCGCTCTGGAAGGCCAACGACAGCGTGCTGGTGAGCGGCCCCGGGTTCGTGGTGCTGCAGCTCGCGTGCGCCCGCCGGCCGACCAAGCTCTCGAGGGGCGCCGCGGCGCGGGAGTCGCGCGAGGAGAGGCGGATCCGCGCCGAGCTGGGCCTCCCGGAGCAGGACTTCACGGAGAAGGACCTGCTCGCCTGGGTCGGCATATCCCAGCAGGTGGACGCGATCGTCGCCGCGTGCGAGTTCTCCTCGACCTATCGGCCGCCGCACCCCGGCAGCCCGACGACCGCCTTCGGTAGGGAGCCGCTCGCGTCCCGGGAGGAGATGCGGCGGTTCCTGCGGCGCATGCCCGCGTCGGCGGGCATCACGCGCGCCCGGCGCTCGCTCGACCTGGCCTACGACCGCTCTGGGTCGCCCATGGAGACCGCGCTGGCGCTCATCCTGACGCTTCCCGTCGACATGGGCGGGTACGGCATCCCCCGCCCCGGCCTCAACCGGCCGATTAGCCTCCTGCCAGGGCAGCGCGAGCTTTCGAGCAGGTCCGAGATTACGCCCGACCTCTGCTGGGAGGAGGCGAAGGTCGCGATCGAGTACGACGGCGACGACTACCATCCCGCGGACTCCCCCGAGAAGCTGGCCGACGACAACGAGCGGCAGAACGCCCTCATGAGCCTCGGCTACCGGGTCCTCCGCGTGCGGTATCCGCAGCTGGCGAGCCCCCAGCGCATGGACCTTCTCGCCCGGCAGCTCGCAACCCTGCTCGGAATCCCGCTCGACCGGCCGAGCGACCTGCAGCTCATCCGCCGCCAGAAGCTGATTCTCAAGCTGACGCGCCTCTAGCCGGCAGACTTCGGCAGCCGGCGGGCGCGGCAACCGGCAGACCTCGGCGCCCGGCAGACCTCGGCGCCCGGCACGCGCCGCACCCCAACATGCGCCGCCGTCCGGGGCGGCATTACGCACGACTGGGTTTAGGTTTGTGGATTTGCAGGCATTTCAGCAACCTTAAGCCCTATCGTGCGTAATCGAGAAGAACCTCGCGCCGCAACAAGCCCGCCGCAGCGGGCACGGCACAGCGGCGAGCGCGGCACAGCGGCGAGCACGGCACAGCGGCGAGCGCGGCACAGCGGCGGGCTTTGCGGCAACGCGCACGGCGCCGCGGCGGGCACGTTGCCCGCCGCGCCCGCCGCCGAGCCCGCCTACTTCTCGTAGATGAGCGCGCGGGAAGCCGACGCCCTTGCCGAAGACGATGAGCTCGGTGCCCGAGCTGTCCTCGGCGAGGGCGACGTTGTTGTTGATCTTCTTCTTGATAAGCATAAAGGCTCCCCGGTGCATCACGTCCAGACGACACCCGCGCGGGCGGGCGCCAGCCGAGTAATGCCTCCCGGAAGGCCCTCAGGAGTAACAACCTCTGTTAGGGGGTGATAAGGTGCCCTTCACCGAAAGTAAAGAGAAAATCCTCGGAATCGAGAAGGACCTGCGCTTCGGGCGGGGCCTGCCGCCCCGCCCGCGCCGGCGCGGGGCCCGTGCCGACGCGCCCGCCGTGCCCCAGGCGCGCGCTACTCGCCCTCGGGGGCGGCCCCGACGGGGCTCCAGCTCGCCGCGGGGTTCTCGCTCCCCGGGCTCATGAAGGCCGGCATGCCGCCCGTCTCGGCCGCCCGCGCGATGTCGAAGAGCGCGTCGGCCACCGCGTCGTCGGCGCTCGCGCCGATGTGCCAGCGCGCGCAGGCGGCGACCTCGGGGACGGCGTTGGAGACCGTCACGGAGTTGGGGAGGCTGCGCAGGACCGAGAGGTCGTTCTCGGCGTCGCCGAAGGCTGCGACCTCCTCCGGCGCGAGGCCCAGCTCGCGGCGCAGGTAGTCCACGCCGAGGTGCTTGCCCCACCCCTTGGGCAGCACGTCCACCAGGGGCGCCTTGGGGTTGGGGAAGACGAAGTCGAAGGCGTCGAACTCGCAGCTGAGGATCCGGCGCACGTCCTCGCGCAGGCGGGGGTTGCCCACCACGTGCACGTTCGCCTTCACGATCTTCTTGTCGGGGACGCGCGTGCGCACCGAGGCGATCCTGTCGAAGCTCCCGTGGAAGCGCCGGACCTCGTCGGCCGTCACGCCCACGGCGAAGCGGTCGCCGTAGTCGTCGACCATGAGGGCCGTGCCGGGGATGGACTTGAGCAGCTCCCCCATGCGCACGAGCTCCTGGGTGTCGAGGGGCTTCTCCAGCACGAGCTCGCCGTCGATGTAGACGAGCTGGCCGTTGATCAGCGTGCCCGTGGCGAAGCAGCGCTCGTCTCCGTCGAACATCCAGCCCAGGTCCCACGGGACGCGACCGGAGGCCGGGCCGAAGTGGAGCCCGGCGTCGAGCATGGCGTGGATGCCCTCGATCGCGTGGCGCGTGGCGCAGGGCCGCCCCACCGCGATGAGCGTGTCGTCCAGGTCGGACACTGCGAGCTTGATCATCGGTTCCGCCCTCCTCGGCGCGTGTCGGTCGCGGGGCCGCCCTCGCGGCCGGTGCCCCGCACGGTCGCGGGGCCGCCCTCGCGGCCGGCGCCCCGCATGAACGCGGGCCTCTCGCCCCGCTGGGCCGCGAGCGCGATGTCGACCATCGCGACCGCGACGCCGTCGTCCGCGCAGGCCCCCACGTGCCAGCGCGCGGCGCGGGCGGCCGCCGGCATGGCGTTGGCGACCGCCACGGAGTTCTCGACCTCCGCGATGGCCGCGAGGTCGTTCTCCGCGTCGCCGAAGAAGACGACCTCGTCCCGGGAGACCCCGAGCTCGCGCGCCAGCACCCTGATGCCCGAGGCCTTGTTGACGCCGCGCGGCAGCACGTCGCACCAGCCGGAGAAGGTCTCCACCAGCTCCAGGGCGAGGCCCTGCTCGCGCACGGCGTCGCGGACGGCGCCGACGACGCCCTCGCCGCCCGTGGTCGCCACCGTGACGGAGACGTAGGGCACCTCCGGCGCCGCGTCCACGACGTGTGGCGTGAAGCGGTAGCGCCTGCCGTAGGCGGCCGCCTCCTCGGCCGAGGCGCCCACGCAGTAGGCGGGGTTGGCCTCGTCGGTCGCGAGCGGGTAGTAGAACAGGCAGGTGCCGGGGTGCTCGAGCGCCGCCTCCTGGAGGCGGCGGAGGTCGGCCGGCGCGCAGAGGCTCTCCGACACGAGCTCGCCGTCCACGTAGACCGTCTGGCCGTTGTAGAGCACGCCCGTCTGGAAGTAGCCGGCATCGTGCAGGAAGAACGGCTCCAGCTCGACCGGGCCGCGGCCCGTGCACGGGCCGAACTCGATGCCGGCCGCGCGCAGCGCCTGGATGGCGACGAGCGTGCGCGCCGAGACGTGCGAGCGCCCTATGGGGATGAGGGTGTTGTCCATGTCGGACAGGACCAGCTTGAACAAGGGGTGCCTTTCTGCGGGCTGACGGAGGGGCGCGCCCTGGCGCCCCAGGCACCCATCCTATCCCACGAGCACGTCGAAGCGGTCGATGCGCATGAGAATCTGCTCTACGTCCACCGCGAACCAGATCGTCGCCGCGCGCCGGCCGTGCGCCCAGACGCACACGCTCGTGCTGCCGGCGCTGCCGAGGGGGCACACCCTCCTGATCGAGGTGATGTCGCTATAGCGCACCTTGGCCGTAGGCCCCACGAGGGGCGTCACGGCCATGCGGTCGTCGTAGGTGACCACGCGGTAGCGGCGCATCATCGCCCACATGCAGAAGGACGCCACGAGGTAGCTCAGGAAGAAGCTCGGGACCACCCCGCCCGAGACGTCGAACACCCCCACGTTGCACAGCCAGCTGAGGACGATCCCCATGATCGCCGCGGAGGCCATGGAGGCCACGACCGAGCGCGAGAGCGCTCCGGAGACCATGTAGGTGTCGTGGTGGCTGTGGTGCCTCTCCGACATGCCAGAGCCGTCGAAGCGCTCCATCAGGGCTGCCACGATGGGCAAGCTCATGCTGACGATAGCGAAGAGCACCGGCTCCATCAGCCCTCACCCGACCTTTCAACGTGCGCGTTGGCTCATGCGGCCAATCGGCTCCAACGGCTTGGTAGCGCGCCAGCGCTAGGTATCAATCTCACGGGCCTCTCTCGCATGGACCCGGTATGGTGGCATGCAGTCGGTAGGCAACTGTGCGGCGTCGACGATGGTGTGGGCGAGCCGGTCCTCTGTCAAGGTCAGTCTCTGCGGTTGGGCGCGGGGCCGGCTGAGGACGGC
>JAZHSQ010000016.1:0-44307 GCA_036454645.1 Olsenella sp.
GCCCTCGGCGTCGGAGGCGGTGATGATCGGGGTGTTCACGTAGACGAAGCCGCGCTCCTGGAAGAACGTGTGGATGGCGAAGGCCGCGACGCTGCGCACGCGGAAGACGGCGCGGAACAGGTTGGTGCGGCTGCGCAGGTGCTGCTGGGTGCGCAGGAACTCGCGGGTCTGGCGCTTCTTCTGCATGGGGTAGTCGGGCTGGGCGGCGCCCTCGACCATGACTGTGGCCGCCTTCAGCTCGAAGGGCTGCGGGCGGTCGGGCGTGAGCGCGAGCGTGCCCTCGACGACGAGCGCGGAGCCCACGGTCAGCGAGGTGACCTCGTCGTAGTTGGCGACCTGCTCGCGGTTGAGGACCACCTGCAGGTCCTTGAAGCACGACCCGTCGTTGAGCACGACGAACCCGAAGTTCTTCATGTCGCGGATGGAGCGGACCCACCCCGCGACGGTGACGTCCTTGTCGGCGAAGCCCTCCTTGCCGGCGTAGAGCGACGCGATCTTGGTACGGTTCAACGGATTCCCCCCTAGTCGGGTAGCTGCAGAGAGTGAGAACCCGTTAACGATACCGCAACACGCGCCCCGCCGGCGCGGCCGCGCTCACGCGGTGACGAACACCATCGCGATGATCAGCGCGAAGCCCGCGAGGTCCGTGGGCGAGAAGGTCGTGTGGAGCAGAAGTGCCGAGGTCAGGGCTGCCACGACCGGCTCCGCGGTGCCGAGCATCGTGGCCTTGAGGCTGCCGACCGCCTTGAGCCCCTGCATGTAGAAGACGTAGGCGCCGAAGGTCCCCACGAGCACGGACGCCACCAGGAGCGCGCATCCGGCCGCGTCGAGCGACGGCGCGAGCTCCCACGGCCGGCAGACGACCGCCAGGATGACGCCCGCGAAGAGGAAGGAGAGCCCGTTCACCACGAGGTTGCCCCACCTCCTGACCAGCCCCACGGGCACGATCGAGAGCAGCGACTGCCCGAGCGCGGTGAGCAGCCCCCACGCGAGGCCCTCGACGGGGAGCACCAGCGTCGTGGGGTTGCCGCCGGTCGCGAGCAGGTAGACGCCCACGAAGGCGAGGGCGATGCCCGCCACCTCGCGGCGCTTCGGGAGGCGCCGCATGCGCACGCAGACGTAGGCGAGCACCATGAGGAGGTTCAACGACTGCAGGACCGTCGCCGTGCCGGAGTTGGTCCACCGGATCGCCTGCATGTAGGAGACCTGCAGGAGGACGATGGTGGTGAGCGAGCAGGCCAGGATCTGGAGGAGGGCGCGCCCGTCGTGCGCGGCCTCGGTGAGGCGGCCGGGCGTGGCGACGCGCGCGGCGAGGAGGAAGAGCCAGAAGCTGCCGAGCTGCTTGACCGAGGTGAGCCAGATCGGGTCGACGCCGTAGCCGGACATGAGGGCCTGCGAGATGGTGCCGTTGACGCCCCAGCAGGTGGCGCCGAGGAGTACGAGGGCCACGCCGCGCGCGAGCGCGTCGCCCTTCCTCGCGCCCGCCGCGACCGCGCCGCCGCCGTCCCTGGAGCCTTCCCGCACCTTCCCCGCCCCTCTCGAGCCCCGCGTCCTTCTCGCCCGTCGCGCGCCGGCCTCGTGCCAGCGCCTCGCCGGCCGCGCGTCAGCACCGTGCCAGCGCCGGCCTCGTGCCAGCGCCGGCACCGTGCCTGCCTACTGCAGCGCCTCGGAGACCTGCTGGAGGTAGGAGATGATCGGCAGGCCCTGGGGGCAGGCGCCCTCGCACTGGCCGCAGCCGATGCAGTCGGCGGCCTCGACGCCGGCCTTGTCCGCCGCGCGGCGGTACCACGTCCTCGCGGACCCCTCGTCCTCGAACACCAGCTTGTAGTTCATGGCCGAGAAGAAGTCGGGGATGGGGATGCCCTGCGGGCAGCCGTCGCAGCAGTAGTGGCAGGCGGTGCAGCGAATCTGCTCGCTCTCGTCGAGCGCGTGGTGCGCCTCGCGGACGCACGCGAGCTCGTCCGCGTCGAGCGGCACGAACGCGCCCGGCGCCATGTAGCTCACGTTGTCCTCGACCTGCGCCAGCGTGCTCATGCCCGAGAGGACCGTGATGACGCCCGGCTGGGACGCGGCGAAGCGCACCGCCCAGCTGGCGTAGCTCGCGTCCGGGCCCACCTGGGAGGTGGCTGCGTCGAAGATCTCGCGGACCTTGCGCGGCGGCGTGGCGAGCGTGCCGCCCTTCACCGGCTCCATAACCGTGTAGGGCACGCCGTGGGCCTCGGCGACCTCTATGTTGCGACGGCTCCAGACGTTCTCCTGGTCCCAGTCGGCGTAGTTGGCCTGCAGCTGGATGAAGTCCACGTCCGGGTGCTGGGTCAGGAGCCTGTCGAGGTGCTCGGGCGAGCTGTGGAACGAGAAGCCCCAGTTCCTGACGAGGCCCTTCTCCTTGAGGCCGCGCGCCCAGTCCCACAGCCCGAAGTCGTCGTAGACCTGCTCGTTGTTGGCCTGGATCGCGTGGAGCAGGTAGTAGTCGAAGTAGTCGACCCCCAGGCGCTCGCGCGAGACCTCGAACTGCCGCTTGACCTCCTCCTCCGTGGGGCTGCCGTGCCAGGCGTTGGCCTTGGTGGCGATGGTGTAGGAGTCGCGCGGGTGGCGCTCGACGAGCGCCTTGCCGGTGACGCGCTCGGAGTCGCCGCCGTCGTAGACGTAGGCGGTGTCGAAGTAGGTGAAGCCGGCGGCGAGGAACCTGTCGACCATCTGCTCGATCTGCGCCAGGTCCATCGAGCCGTCCTCGAGCTTCGGCAGGCGCATCATGCCGAATCCGAGCTTGGGCGTCGCCTTGCCGAGGTAGTTCTCTCCGTATGCCATGCTGCCTCCCCAGGACGTGACGCACGCGGGCCGGCCACCCCCACCGCCGTGCCCACGTGCGGAAACGCGGTCTTGTCCGCACCTTTCGACGGGATAATGCAAGAATCATACCAACATCGGCGGGGCTCGGCGGACGTCCCGCCAGACAGGAGGCACTCATGGCACAGGAAGGCAGCGCGGCCGCGGGCGACCGGGGCGGCGCGGGCCGGGGCAGCGGCGTCTTCGTCGCGGAGGGGGCCCACGTGGTGGGCGACGTCACCCTGGCGGACTCCAGCAGCGTCTGGTACAACGCCGTGATCAGGGCGGACGAAGCCCCCGTCACGATCGGCGCCGGATCCAACGTGCAGGACAACGCCGTCGTCCACGCGGACGAGGGCTTCCCCGTCACGCTCGGCGAGGGCGTCACGGTCGGGCACGGCGCGATCCTGCACGGCTGCGCCGTGGGCGACAACTCCCTCGTCGGCATGGGCGCCATCGTGCTCGACGGCGCGAGCATCGGAAGGGACTGCATCGTCGGCGCGGGCGCCCTCGTGACGCAGGGCACCGAGGTCCCGGACGGCCACCTCGCCCTCGGCAGCCCCGCCAGGGTGGTGCGCGCCCTGCGCCCGGACGAGGTCGTCGCCAACAGGCGGAACGCGGAGACCTACGTCATGCTCGCCCAGCGAAGGCTCGCGGCGGGCGAGAAGGACGCGGGGGACGCGGGCGCCCCGCGGGCGTAGCCCCGGACCGGGGCCCGGACGGGCCGCTCCTGCCCGCCGCGGGCGTGGCGCCGGCCGACCCATCCTGCTACGCTTACGAGAATGGCCTCGAGGGAACGGGCGGCCGCGGAGGAGCCCGGGGCGCTCGGGTCCCTCATCGAAGGACGAGGAGAAGACATGGCTTCCAAGAGCAAGACGCCCCTGCGCAGGGCCCTCAAGGTGGCGGGCGTCGCGGCCTGCGTGCCCGTCGGCCTCTTCGCGGGCTTCACGGCCGTCTCGCACGGCGTGTTCCACCGCTCCAACATGGGCACGGCGTCAGAGATGTACTACTGGCTCAAGGGCACGCGCAAGCGCATGAACGAGCCCGTCACCTGGGACAACTACATCCTGGAGAGCGCCAGGGCCAACGCCGAGCGCTACTCCATGCCCGCCGCGCTCGACTTCCACTACAAGATCATGGGCTTCCGCGTCCCGGTCGAGGAGTGCAGCTTCAACGGCATGCAGACCTTCCTGCTCAACAAGCGCGACCTCAACGACCGCGCGGTCATCTACCTGCACGGCGGCTCGCTGCTCAGCCAGCCGGACTCCAACCTCTGGCACTTCCTCGACTCGGTCGCCCGCCTCTCGCGCGCCGAGGTCATCGTGCCGCTCTACCCGCTCGCGCCCGACCACCACTGGCAGGAGGCCTTCGAGCTCGTCGAGGGCCTCTACGACCGCACGGTCACGGAGTTCGGCGCGCACAACGTCACCCTCATGGGCGACGAGGCAGGCGGCGGGCTCGCGGCGGCGTTCGCCGAGCACCTCGCCCAGGAGGGCGGCGAGCAGCCGGCCCACCTGATCTTGATCTCCCCGTGGGTCGACGCGACGCTCAACAACCCGCTGGTCAACGCCTACCAGCCCAACGACCCGCTCCTCTCGGCCTTCGGCATGAGGCGCGTGGCCAAGCTCTGGGCCGGGGACACGGACCTCGAGGACTACCACCTCTCCCCCGTCAACGGCAACGTCCACGGCCTGCGCAACGTGCTCGTCTTCACCGGCACGCGCGAGATCCTCTACCCCGACGCCCGCCTCTTCTTCGAGCGCGTCCGCGCGACCGGCGCCCACGCCGAGCTGGTGGAGGGCCGCGGCCTCAACAACGACTTCCCGCTCTACCCCCTGCCCGAGGCGACCAAGGCGATCAAGACCATCGTGGACGCGATCTCGATGGACTAGCCACGACAGGCGGGCCGGCGCCGCCGGCCCGACCACGCCCGCCCGGCCCGGCCGGCCGGGCACACGACACCTAAGGAAGGCCCCATGGAAGACTACAAGCGCGAGTTCGTCGAGTTCATGGTCGAGAGCGACGTGCTCAAGTTCGGCGACTTCACCCTCAAGAGCGGCCGCAGGTCGCCCTTCTTCATGAACGCGGGCGCCTACGTCACCGGCCAGCAGCTGCACAGGCTGGGCATCTACTACGCCAAGGCCATCGAGGCGAGCTTCGGCCTCGACTTCGACGTCGTCTTCGGGCCCGCCTACAAGGGCATCCCCATCTCCGTAGCCACGGCGATCGCCTTCGACGAGCTCTTCGGCAAGGAGGTCCGCTACTGCTCGGACCGCAAGGAGGCCAAGGACCACGGCGCCGATAAGGGCAGCCTGCTCGGCGCGACCCTCGCCGACGGCGACCGCGTGGTCATGGTCGAGGACGTGACCACCTCCGGCAAGTCCATCGACGAGACCTACCCCAAGCTCAAGGCCGCGGCCGACGTCCAGGTCGTGGGCCTCATAGTCTCCCTCAACCGCCAGGAGGTCGGCAAGGGCGGCGAGAAGGCCGCCATCGACGAGATCTCCGACAAGTACGGCTTCCCCACGGCGTCCATCGTCACCATGTCCGAGGTCACGAGCCTCCTCCACAACCACGAGGTCGCCGGCCGCGTGGTGATCGACGACGCCTGCAAGGCCGCCATCGACGCCTACTACGAGCGCTACGGCGTCAGGTAGCGCCGGGGCGAGAAGGGCCTCGGAGCGCATGGGCGCCAATCGCGGGAGGAGCCAGGGTTCGCGCGCCGCGGGAGGGGGCTCCCCCCGCGGCGGGTCGCGCGCCAGCTCCTCGCGCCGATCCGGCTCCTCGCGCGGCTCCGGATCGGCACGCTCCTCCCGCACCACGCGCGGCTCATCGCGCACAGGCTCCTCTCGCACCTCGCGCGCCGCGTCCTCGCGCAGCACGCGCACCGCACGCGGCCGCGGCGGGCGGCCCGCGCACGAGCGGCTCCGCATCAGCGTCTCGCGCAGCCACCCCGCGCTGCGCGCCCTCGGCGTCGGGCTCGGCGTCCTCGCCCTCGCCGCCCTCATCGCGGGCGGCTACGACCTCTTCCGCTCCCTCACGACCCGCCGCAGGCCCATGGACCCCGACGCGCAGGTGAGCCTCGCCCTCCAGGACCCCGGCCTCACCTACGAGAACCCCTACGAGTGGGGGCGCCTCTCGGTGGGCACGGACGGCCGCTACCACTACATCGTCGACGGCCAGGACGCCGGCCGGACGGGCATCGACGTCTCCGAGCACCAGGGCGCCATCGACTGGGACGCCGTCGCCGCCGACGGCGTGAGCTTCGCGATCGTGCGAGTCGGCTACCGCGGCACGGAGAACGGCGCCATCGGGGCCGACGCGTACTTCTCCGCCAACCTCGCCGGGGCCCGCGCGGCCGGCCTCGACGTGGGCGCCTACTTCTACAGCCAGGCCGTGAGCGTGGAGGAGGCGCAGGAGGAGGCCGACTTCGTCCTGGCGCAGCTGCGCGGCGCCCAGCTCAACTACCCCGTCGCCTTCGACCTCGAGCCCACCTCGGCCGAGGCCACGCGCACCAGGGGCCTCACCGACGACGAGATGAACGCGATCGCGCACGCCTTCTGCGAGCGGGTCGAGGAGGGCGGCTACCGCGCGATGGTCTACGGCAACAAGCCCGACCTCGGCCACCTCAGGCTCGAGGAGTTCTCCGGATACGGCTTCTGGTACGCCTGCTACGACACGCGCCCCGTCATGGACCTCGCGTTCGGCATCTGGCAGTACAGCTCGAGCGGCACGGTCGACGGCATCCGCACCCTCGTCGACATGGACGTCGACCTCACGCCGGTGCTCGCCTCCTACCAGGCGGCGGCGGGGGCCGAGCAGGACGGCCAGCCCGCGGCCTGATTCGCGCCTACAGGCAGACGAGTAGACCGGAGGCGACGCCGAGCGCCAGCCCCCAGGCCACGTCGCGCGGCCAGTGGATGCCTCCGAGCACGCGGACCGCGCCGAGCAGCGCGGCGGCCGCGACGGTCGCCCAGCCGACGGGCGCGCAGAGCGGCAGCCAGCACATGCCGATCAGCGAGAGCGAGAAGGCGTGGCGCGAGGGGAAGGAGACCCCGCCCCCCCTCCTCGCGAGGAGGGGGTCGATGTCGAGCGCCTCGTAGGGCCTCGGCGCGTCTATGCGCGCCCTGGCCAGGCTGAACGCCACGAAGGCGACGGGCGGCACCACGAGGGCGCGCCAGAGGAGCGGCCGCGCCCAGAGCCAGGCGAGGACCAGCAGCAGCGGGTAGAGGGCGTATCCCAGGAGGGTGAGCGCCCGGTTGGCGCAAGACAGCGCCGCCAGGACCCGGGGGCGGGCCCTCAGCGGCGCGGTCCAGCGAGCGTAGTCCTCCGCGGTCACGCGGCCCGCCCCCGGCTAGTCCCGCGTGAGCTTGCGGTGCAGGCGGTGCGGCTTGGAGAGGTCAGGCCCCAGGCGCCTCTCGCGATCGCGCTGGTAGTCGGCGAAGTTGCCCTCGAACCAGTGCCAGGCGCCGGTGTCCTCGTCGGTGCCCTCCCACGCCAGGATGTGCGTGCAGATGCGGTCCATGAACCAGCGGTCGTGGCTCGTGATCACCGAGCAGCCCGGGAACTCGAGGAGGGCCTCCTCCAGGCTCTCGAGCGTCTCGGTGTCGAGGTCGTTGGTCGGCTCGTCGAGCAGGAGGAGGTTCCCGCCCTGCTTGAGCGTGAGCGCGAGGTTGAGGCGGTTGCGCTCGCCGCCGGAGAGCACGCCGGCGCGCTTCTGCTGGTCGGTGCCCTTGAAGCCGAAGGCGGAGACGTACGCCCTGCTCGGGATCTCCTGGTCACCGACGTGCATGAAGTCGTTGCCGTCGGACACGACCTCCCAGACGGTCTTGTCGCCGTCGATGCCCTCGCGGTTCTGGTCGACGTAGGAGAGCCTGACCGTCTCGCCCAGCTCCAGCGTGCCGGAGGTCGGGGCGTCCTGGCCCACGATCATCTTGAACAGCGTGGACTTGCCGACGCCGTTGGGGCCGATGACGCCCACGATGCCGTTGCGCGGCAGGCTGAAGGAGAGGTCGTCGAAGAGCACGTGGTCGCCGAAGGCCTTGTGCAGGTGGTCGGCCTCGAGCACCTTGGCGCCCAGGCGCGGCCCCAGCGGGATGTGGATCTCCGTGAAGTCGACCTCGCGGCCGCTCTTGGCCTCGGCCTCCATCTGCTCGTAGGCGGCCAGGCGCGCCTTGCTCTTGGCCTGGCGGGCCTTCTGGGAGCTGCGCACCCACTCGAGCTCGCTCTTCATCTTCTTGGCGCGCCGCGCGTTCTGCTTGCTCTCCATCTCGAGGCGGGCGGCCTTGGTCTCCAGGTAGGTGGAGTAGTTGCCCTTGTAGGGGTAGAGGGTCCCGCGGTCGACCTCACAGATCCACTCGGCGACGTTGTCCAGGAAGTAGCGGTCGTGCGTGACGGCCAGAACCGCGCCCTGGTAGTTCTTGAGGAACTGCTCCAGCCACAGCACGCTCTCGGCGTCGAGGTGGTTGGTCGGCTCGTCGAGCAGGAGCAGGTCGGGCGCCTCGAGCAGGACCTTGCACAGGGCGACGCGGCGGCGCTCGCCGCCGGAGAGGTGCTCGACGCCCTCGTCGGGGTCGGGGCACTGCAGGGCGTCCATCGCCTGGGAGAGCTGGGAGTCGAGGTCCCAGCCGCCCACCGCGTCGATCTGGGTCTGGAGGTCGCCCATCTCGGCCATGAGGGCGTCGAAGTCCGCGTCCGGGTCGGCCATCTGCTCGCTGACCTCGTTGAAGCGCGCGACCTTGGCGAGCACGTCGCCGAAGGCCTCCTCGATGTTGCCCTTGACCGTCTTGGTGGGGTCGAGCTGGGGCTCCTGGGGCAGGTAGCCCACGGTGTAGCCCTCGCTCAGGCGCGCCTCGCCGTTGGTGGTGTCCTCGACGCCGGCCATGATCTTGAGCAGGGTGGACTTGCCCATGCCGTTGGGGCCCACGACGCCGATCTTGGCGCCGGGGAAGAAGCCCATCGTGACGTCGTCGAGGATGACCTTGTTGTCGTAGTCCTTGCGGACCCGCTCCATCTGGTAGATGAACTCTGCCATGTGAGACTCCCGGTTCTCGTCGCCCCGCCCGGACGCACCCGCGCAAGGGGCCACCTTTGCGTCGATTGAATGCATCATTATAAACTAGACAGGTGTCTGAACCTTACCTGATTCCCACTGCTATAATTCGCCCGTATCATCCGGGCTAGGAAAGAGTCTCCATGCAGGTCATTGTGGTCGGTTGCGGCAAGGTCGGAAGGACCATCGCCGCCCAGCTCGTCAACGAGGACAACGACATCACCGTCGTCGACACCAACGCCGAGAGGGTGGACGACATCTCCACCATCTACGACGTCATGGGCGTCGTGGGCAACGCGACGAGCTTCAAGACGCTCTCCGAGGCGGGCATCAAGCATGCCGACATGCTCGTGGCCGTCACCCAGAGCGACGAGGTCAACCTCCTGTGCTGCGTCCTCGCCAAGAAGGCGGGCGGCTGCCGCACGGTCGCCAGGGTCAGGAACCCCATCTACTCCGCGGAGCGCAACTTCCTCCAGGAGAAGCTCGGGGTCTCCATGACCATCAACCCCGAGTACGAGGCGGCGCTCGAGATCTCGCACCTGCTGCGCTTCCCGCAGGCCTCTGAGGTCTACAGCTTCGCCAAGCGCCGCACGAGCCTCATCAGCTTCAGGGTCCCCGAGGGCTGCGACCTGGTGGGGATGCCCCTGCGCGACCTCTCCAAGAGGCTCTCGACCACCGTCCTCGTCTGCATGGCGAGGCGCGGCGACGAGGTAATCATCCCCGACGGCTCCTTCGAGGCCCGCGAGGGCGACATCCTCTCCATCATGGCGATGCCCGGCGTGGCCGACGAGTTCTTCCGCCGCATGGGCATGCAGAAGGACCGCGTCCGCAACACCCTGCTCATCGGCGGCGGCAAGGTCAGCTTCTACCTCGCGCAGATCCTCGACGAGGTGGGCATCCGCTCCAAGATCATCGAGCAGGACTACAAGCGCTGCGAGGAGCTCGCCGAGCAGCTCCCCAACGCCACCGTCATCCACGGCGACGGCTCCGACCAGGAGTTCCTCAAGGAGGAGCACATCGAGACGATGGACTCCATGGTCGCCGCCACGGGCATCGACGAGGAGAACATCATCCTGTCGCTGTACGCCAGGGACATCGTCAAGTACAAGGTCGTCACCAAGCTCAGCCACATGGAGACCGACGGCGTCGTGAAGAGCCTCGACCTCGACGCGATCGTCTCCCCGCGCACCATCACCGCCGAGTCGATCGTGCGCTACGTGCGCGCGACGCGCAACGGCATGGGCAGCAACGTCGAGGTCATGTACAAGATGCTCGACGGCCGCGCCGAGGCGCTCGAGTTCAAGATCAAGGAGGACTCGGTCGTGACCGGCGTCAGGCTGGCGGACATGCGCCTCAAGAAGGACGTCCTCGTGGGCGGCATCTTCCGCAACGGGAACCTGATCGTGCCGAGCGGCTCGGACGTGATCCAGAGCGGCGACTCGGTCATCGTAATAACCACGAACATAGGGTTCCAGGATATCCACGATATCCTCGCCTGATGGCAGGAGTGTCTCCCAGATGAACTACCCGATGATTCGCTACGTGCTCGCCTGGGTGCTCAAGGTGGAGGGGGCCATCATGGCCCTCCCCTGCCTGGTGGCCCTCGTCTACCACGAGCAGACGGGCTTCGCCTACCTCCTCTGCATGCTGATCTGCCTCACGATCGGCTTCGCGGGGACGGCGAGGCGCCCGCGCGAGACCGAGATCTACACCAAGGACGGCATGGTCACCGTCTCCCTCGCCTGGCTCGTGCTGTCGCTGTTCGGCGCGCTGCCCTTCGTGATGACCGGCGAGATCCCCAACTACGTCGACGCCATGTTCGAGATCATCTCGGGCTTCACGACCACCGGCGCCTCCATCTGCACCGACGTCGAGGCGCTCTCGCACGCGACGCGCTTCTGGAGGAGCTTCTCGCACTGGATCGGCGGCATGGGCGTGCTCGTGTTCATCCTCATGATGTTCCCGGTGCGCTCCGGCTCGCAGATGAACCTCATGAAGGCGGAGAGCCCCGGCTACAACGTCTCCAAGTTCGTGCCGCACGTGCGCGACACGGCCAAGATCCTCTACCGGATCTACCTCGCGATGACCGTCGCCCAGATCGTCATCCTGCTCGCCTCCGGCATGTACTGGTTCGACGCGCTCTGCATCACCTTCGGCAGCGCCGGCACGGGCGGCTTCAGCGTCCTCAACGACTCCTGCGCCTCCTACACGCCCTTCCAGCAGGTGGTCACCGCCGTGTTCATGATCGCCTTCGGCGTGAACTTCTCCTTCTACTACCTCGTCACCATCAGGCGCGCCCGCGACGCCTTTCGCATGGAGGAGGTCCGCGCCTACCTGGGCATCATCCTGGCGGCCATCGTGCTCATCTCCGTCAACACGGTCGGCATGTACGCCAGCGTCGGCGAGTGCGTGCGCGCCGCGCTCTTCCAGGTGGCCTCGATCATCACGACGACCGGCTACTCCACGGTCGACTTCAACCTCTGGCCCGCCCTCTCCAAGGAGATCCTGCTGCTCCTGATGTGCATCGGCGCCTGCGCGGGCAGCACCGGCGGCGGTCTCAAGGTCTCCCGCGTCATCATCTTCCTGCGCGCCGCCAAGAGGGGCATCCGCTCCTACGTGCACCCCCACAACGTGATGAAGGTCCGCATGGACGGCGAGCCCGTCTCCGAGGAGCAGGTCGACTCCGTCTACATCTTCCTGATCATCTACGTGTTCGTGTTCGCCCTCTCCGTGCTCGTCGTCTCCATCGACGGCTTCAACTTCGAGTCGAACTTCTCCGCCGTGGCGGCCACGCTCAACAACATCGGCCCCGGCCTCGAGGTCGTCGGCCCCATGAGCAACTTCTCCGCCTACAGCTACCTCTCCAAGCTCGTGCTCATGTTCGACATGCTCGCCGGCAGGCTCGAGCTCTTCCCCGTCCTCGTGATGCTCGACCCCAACGTCTGGACCAAGGGCGCCCGGAAGGACCGCAAGGACGCGCGGGCGCGCCGGCGCGCCACCAAGGCCGTCGCCGCCTAGGCGCGGCGCGCGTCGAGGAGGGCGCCGACGGCCTCGGCGACGGAGCCCACCAGGTGGTCCGCCCTCTCGCGCACCTCGCGCGGCGAGTCGGCGAAGGCGAAGGCGACGTCGGCCGCCTCGAGCATGGGCAGGTCGTTGTAGGAGTCGCCGATGGCCGCGACCAGGCCGGCCCCGAGGTGGCGCCTCACCACGTCGACGGCGCGGCCCTTGGAGCAGCCCCGGGCCACCACGTCCACGTTCCGGACGTTCTCGAAGGCCACGAGCTTCTCGCCCAGCTCGGCGTTGACCCAGGCAGCGACCTCGCGGGCGCCCGCGGGCGAGCCCGCCGCGAGCGAGACGCCGAAGACGCGGCCGCCGAGGTCGGCCACGGAGCCGATCGGGACCTGCCCGCACGAGGGCTCGCCGAAGGTGCACATGTAGTCGCCGGCCTGCACGACGAGGGGGAGCCTCCCCAGGTAGCGCTCGACGACGCGCCCCACGGCCGCGGGGTCCGCGCGGCAGGAGAAGAGCTCGCGCCCCGCGCCGTCGAGCACGAGCGCGCCGGTCGCCACGATCTGGAAATCGAGCTCGACGCCGGCCGCGCCGCGCCCCAGCGCGTGCGCCACGCCCGCGGCGGAGCGGCCGGTGCAGACGCCGAAGAGGCCGCCGGCGCGCTGGAGCTCGCGGATGGCCGCCACGTCCGCCGCCTCGAAGCGGCTCCACGAGCCCTGGGGGCAGAGCGTGCCGTCCAAGTCGCTCGCGAAGGCGACGCCCGACGCAGGGCCCGCCCCCGCCTCAGGGCCCGCCCCCACTCTCCCGACGTCCATAGTCCCCCTCCGGCGCTGGCTGTTGCATGGATGATACCCCATGCGCAGGGGCTTCTCCGCCCCCCGCGCCCGCCCGTCGCCCCGCCGTGCCGCATGGCGGGGCCAGGGGCCGCTTGGCTACAATGGGTGGCGCACGCGAACCGGGGGCGCGGCGCGCCCCGAGCCTGCTGGGAGCCACGCCATGCCAAAGGTCTCGATCATCGTGCCCGTCTACAACGCGGAGAAGGTCGTGGGGCGCTGCGTCGACAGCATCCTCGCGCAGGACTTCGCGGACTTCGAGCTCATCGCCGTCGACGACGGCAGCAGCGACTCCTCCGGCAAGATCCTGGACGACTACGCCGCCCACGACCCGCGCGTGCGCGCGATCCACCAGGAAAACGGCGGCGTCTCCCGCGCGCGCAACCGCGCGCTCGACGAGGCGCGCGGCGACTACGTGCAGTTCCTCGACGCCGACGACTGGGTCTCCCCGGAGGCCACGCGCCTGCTCGTCCACGCGATGGAGGACTACGACGTCGACATGGTCATCTGCGACTTCTACCGCGTCGTGGGGACCCGCGTGGCGCCCAAGGGCGACATCGACTTCGACCGGCCGGTCTCGCGCGAGGAGTACGCCGAGCTCATGATGCGCAACCCCGCCGACTTCTACTACGGCGTGCTGTGGAACAAGCTCTTCCGCCGCTCCATCCTGGAGGAGCACCACCTCCGGATGGACCCGGACATCAGCTGGTCGGAGGACTTCATCTTCAACATGGAGTACGTGCTGCGCTGCCGCTCCATCTACCCGCTCGGCGTGCCCCTCTACTACTACGTCAAGACCGAGGGCTCGCTCGTCTCGCAGGGCACCTTCGCCAGCACGGTGCAGATGAAGCTCAACGTGATCCAGTACTACCGGGACTTCTACAAGAAGGTGTACGACAAGGACGAGTACACCGTGCGCAAGCCGGAGATCTACGCCTTCATGCTGCAGTTCGCCGGCGACGGCGGCGCCACCCCGGGCTTGCCGAGCACCAAGCGGCTCGGCAAGGAGCGCCTGACCGTGCACGTGGGGCAGTCCATGGCAAACAGCGCCGTGGCCGACGCCTTCTTCGCGGACAAGCTGCTCGAGCGCTACCTCGACACGGTGGCGACGCAGTTCGGGCTCTCGCTGGCAGACGTGCGCGCGCTCGCCTTCGTCACCATGACCGACGGCTGCACCAAGGCCGAGCTCGCCGAGTACCTCGACACCAACACGGTCTCGCTCTCCGCGCAGCTCACGCGCCTCTCGCGCAAGGGCCTCGTCGACACGATCGTGGAGCGCGAGCCCCACACGGTGAGCCCCACCGCCGCGACCGACGCCTCGCAGGAGTCGCGCCGCGTGGTCCACGTGGTGCTGGGCGAGAAGTCCACGCCGGTCGAGGAGTCCATCAGGACCGCGCTCGCAGACTACGACGCCGCCCGCTTCGCCGGCATCAGCGAGGAGGACGTACGCGCCTGGCGCGAGGTCAGCGTCAGGATCGCCGCGAACGAGCGCGACCTTCTCGCCCGCTAGCGCGCCGCCGGCCCGCGCCTCGGGCCCGCGGCGGCGCGACGCGCCCCACGCGCAGGCGAGCCGGCGCCGAAACCCGCGTCGGCGCGGGCGGCGGCGCTAGACCTCCTCGAGCCTCACGCAGTGCCGGACCCACTCGGAGCGGATCTCCCAGAGGCCGGCCTGGACGTAGTCGTCGTCGCAGCCCTCGGCGGAGGCGAAGAGCCGCTGCCAGCTGTCCGTCACCTTGCGCTTGAGCACGGGGTAGAACGGCGTGGAGAAGAGCTCGCCGGGCTGTTTGACGCCCTGCCGCTCGAGCTCGTGCTCGAAGTCGCGCTCCTCCTTGCGGGAGGACCCCACGTAGCGGAGCTGGAGGATCTTGTTCCAGACGCGCAGGTCGAACAGGACGCACTGGTCGCGCGGCACCTCGAGCATGAGCGAGTAGGAGCCGGGCGTGGGGTAGGCGTAGGCCTCGCGGCGGTACGCCCAGATGGCGGACTCGGCCTCCGCGGGCCTTGGCACGAGCCTCTCGGCGCCCTGGCGGAAGAAGCCGTAGGCGACCTCGAACGACCACGCCGCGTCACCGTACTTGCGCTCGACGTACTCACGCTTCACGTGCGTCACGCCGTCGCGGCGGATCGTGTCGACCACGACCGGCGCCTGGCAGGTCCAGAGCACGATGCTGTCGGGGCCGGCCGCGGCGGCCGACGCGGCCTGGGACCCGGTCTTGGGGCCGAGGTCCTTCTCGCCCGCGGCCTGGGGCTCGCTGTCACTCATCTTCGCATCCCACCTTCGCATCCACGACCCACTCGGGGAGGATCTCCCAGCAGACGCCGACGTTCTGGTCGACGTCCTCGTTGGGCGTGAAGACCCTGTCCCAGCTTGCCGTGACCTTGCGCTTCATGTCCGGGTAGTAGTTGCCCAGGTCGCCCATGATGAGCATGGCCTCGTTGCTGATGCCGCGCTTCTCGAGCTCCAGGTTGTGTGCGCGCTCGTCGGCCTCGTCCTTGGGGACGTAGAAGTCGTTCACGCGGTAGCCCCACTTGTTGTAGTCGATGGCGCAGAGCTCGTCGCGCGGGACGTCCAGCGTGAGCGAGACCGTGTCGGCCGACGGCGCGAGGCGCTGGGCCTCGCTCAGCGAGAGCCAGATGGGCAGCGTCAGCCCCTCGGGGACCCTGACGCCGTGCCGCCTGGCCGCCGCCGTGCACCAGCGGTAGAGCTCGAGGTAGTAGTCGGAGATCGTGTCGTTCTTGGCGCGCACGTACTCCTCGCGCACGAAGTAGCGGCCCTTCTCCTTGAGCTCCTCCCACATGGGGAGGGCCTGCCTGGTGTAGGCACGGACGGTCTCCGTGCCGCCGGGGTTCGTGACGCCGGGCTCTGTGCCTCCGGGCTCCGCCATGCGCGCTCCTCTCTCCGTCCTGGGCGTGGCGCGGGGCTGGCCTTCCGGCCGATCCGCGGAGCCGCGCCACTGGGACACTCTAGAGCAAGGCGCGCCTGACGAGAAGCGAACGCGCGGCGAGGAGGGCGAGCGGCCGGGGCGGCGTGGGCCGGGGACGGCGTGGGCCGGGGACGGGGACGGGCGCCGGGGCGGCGTGGGCCGAGGACGGGCGCCGGGGCCCGGTACAACTTTTTTCGCGCGTTCGTGCTTTTCCGCAACTTATGGACGGGTCGAAGCGGACCACGGGGCGACCGGCCGTCGCTTCGAGGCGACCGTCGACGAGGCCAGCCGCCCAATCCTGGGCAAACGCGGATGCGGGGGGGCACCTCGGGGCACGGTCGTCGTCGCACGGTCGCTACGCGCCCTCCGACCCGTCCACAACCTGCTCAAATGCAGAATTCCGTTGAAAAAGTTGCACTCGGGCGGGCCGGTGGGCATGCGTCCGGGACGAGGGCCGGCATCGCGGATGGTCGCGGCGCGCCGCGCGGGCACCGGGGAACTTCGGGCCGGCAGTCGCGAGGTTCGGAGGTGCCCCGGGAGGCGTCGCGGGTCGGGCGGAGCGGGGCGCGGGCTGGCCACGGTAGGCCTCGGCACAGTTCCTGGGGGCAGTCGGTGCAATTCTGGTACTTATGTACGGGTCGCGAGCCACGCCGCTGCCCCAGCGCCGCCCGCGAAGGCGAGGCGAGCACCGCAATCCCGGGAAAACGCGAACCCGGCCTGGCGGAGCGGCCCGGAGGCAAAGCGCGGGCGACCCCGACCCGTCCATAACCGCCGAAGATGCAAATCCCCGTCGCGGCGGCTGCGCCGCGGCTGCCCACGAGCCGCGTCCGGGCCGGTGCCGGCCGGCGCCCCGGGCCGGCGCGCTCAAGCCACGCGCCCGTCATACCTGGTAGCTGGGGTGACGGGCAAGGCGTGGCTCGACGGGCCACGGCGGAACCCAGCGGAATCCCGGCCGGGTCCTGCGGAGTCCGGCCGAGCCCGGCCGAGCCCGTCCGCGCCCGACGGCCCCTACGCTGCGACGCGCTGGCCGAGGAAGGCCGCGAGCAGGCCGAGCGCGAGGCTCAGGCAGACGTAGAGGACCGCCTGCCCCACGGAGCCGCGGGCCACCAGCTGGTCGCACTCGAGCGCGAAGGTCGAGAAGGTCGTGAAGCCGCCGCAGACCCCCACCTTGAGGAAGAGCTCCCAGCGCGGGCTCACGACCCCGCGAGCGGCGAGGGCCACGATGACGCCGATCGCGAACGCGCCGACGACGTTGATCGCGAGGGTCTTGGAGGGAAAGCCTCCCTGCGCGCCGAGCGGGATAAGCCCCACGAGGTAGCGCATCACGGCACCGAGGAATCCCCCGAGGCCGACGACCAGGCACTCTATCACTCTGCCACCTTTCTGGCGTGCCCCGGCGCAGTCGCGCCGAGGTCGAGGCTCACACGTGCCGGCACTCGCATGCGGCGACGTTCCGGCATTCAGATTCTGACACTCCGCGCGGGGCGGGCGCCAGAATCGCGCGATGTGTCACCGGGTAGACTCATGTAAGGAGAAGAGAGCAAGGAAGCCATGCCACACGAGACCAACCACGAGACACGAGGCGCGACGAGGACGACCGAGGCTACGGCAAATGGCGCGGGGACCGGTGCGACGGCAGGCGCCGCCTGCGACCAGGCTCTCGTCGCGCGGCTCGCCGACGGCGTCGACACCACGTCCACGCTCGGCGTCTCCGGGTTCGGCGAGGGGCGCCGCCGCGACGTCGCCAGGACCGTCGACGCCGCGCTCGAGGTGCTGCGCGCGTCTGCAACGCACGGCTCGGCAGACGACGCCGACGCCGCGGTGGCGAGCCTGGCCGAGGCGACCTGGGGTCCCGGCGCATGGCCCGGCCCGGGAGGTCGCGGCAGTGCGGGCGGCTGGGCCAACCGCGGCGTGGCCGGCAGCGGCGTGGCCGGCAGCGGCGTGGCCGGCAGCGGGGCCCGTCGCGGCAAGGCCGGCCACGACGGCGCAAGCGGGCTTCTCGGCCGCCTGGCACGGAAGCTGCACCTACCTGGCACCAGGCGCGCCGGTGACGATGGCGGCGCCGGGGCCGGGGCTGGCGGGGCCACCGCAGCTGGCGGGACCGCCGCATCCGGCGGGGCCGGCATGCCTGCGACGCTCACGCCCGAGCTCGTCGACCGCGCCGAGGTCGCGCTCAAGCTGCGGCAGGCCTCCCTCCTCAAGGAGGCGAGCGTGCTGGACGCGCTCCTCGGCGACCTGGCGGGGCAGTCGCGGGACCTGGCCAACCTCTCCGCGGCCGCGCGGCTGCGGGCGAACACCACGCCCGGGCGCTCGCGCGAGCTGTCGTCGCGTGCGGAGCAGCTGGCCGCGTCCCGCCTGCTCGCGGAGCAGGCCACGGCCGCCCTCACGCTGGTGCGGCACGCCGACGCCTCGATGGTGGACGCGCTCGGCGAGGTCGTGGAGGGCGCGCTGCCGATCTGGCGCAAGCTCGCGGCGAGCTCCGCGCGTGCGACGGAGCCGGGCGCTGCGGCAGGCCCGGGCTTCGCGGCAGGCCCGGGCGCCACGGCGTGCCCTGGCCTGCCGGCAGAACCTCCGGAGGGGCTGTCCTCCTCCCTTAGGCACCTCGAGGACGCCGAGCGGGAGTCCCGCTCGGCCGGCGAGGAGGCCGCAAGGGCGCTGCGCGCCGCCCGACCGATGTCGTAACATGTGCGCATGGCGGCCCGCCGCGCCGGTTAGCGAAGGGGAGACGTATGGCAGACAAGGACAAGGACCAGCGCAGGGACGTGCCAGGCGGCTCGGGCGCCGACGGCCGTGCCAGCGCCGCCGGCCAGGGCAGCCGTGCCGACGCCGCCGATAGCGCCGACGCCGCAGGTCGCACCGGCCAGGGTAGCCGCGCGGACTTCGCCGCCAGCGCGATGGACGCCGCCAACCGGACCATCGACGAGATGATGAGCGAGCTCAACCGCACGCTGGGCGCCTCCCCCGAGGGTGGCTCCGTGCTGCAGGACGTCTTCGACGGCATCACCGAGGCTGGCAAGGCCATCGGCAAGGGGATCAGCAAGGGCGTCAGCGTCGCCAACAGCGAGCTCTCCAAGTGGCTCGACACGCTCGGCCAGCAGTCCTACGAGCGCTACCTCGCGCCGCTCACCGTCACGACCGGCCCGAACTTCCGCGGGCTCCTCGTGTACGCCTTCGCCCTCTTCATCTCCGTGCCCCTCGCGCTCGTGCTCGTCAGCTTCATCGCGATCGGCAGCGTCGCCCTGGCCATCGTCTGCGGGCTGATGCTCGCCGCGTCCATCCTCTTCCTCGTGAGGATGGGGCCCAAGGGCAAGTTCGAGCAGGACGTCGCGCTCGCCTACACGGCCTGCCGCCCGGTCCTGCTCCGGCAGCCCGCGATCACCGTGGAGGAGCTCGCGACCCGTCGCGGCATCAAGCAGGATCGGATGGTCACCTACCTCGAGGAGTTCATCCGCCGCGACTGGACGCCCCAGGGGCACCTCTCCGACGACGGCACCGCCTTCCTGCTGACCGACGAGCTCTACGAGGAGTACGAGGAGCGCCGCCGCGAGGAGCAGGCGGCGCGCGGGCCCGCCGACGACCTCACCGAGGAGCAGCGCGCGACGCTCGCGCGGATCCAGGCGAGCATGGAGGACGTGGAGCAGGTCGCCCAGCGCATCGGGGGCGAGGCCAGGCGCGACGTCGAGCGGACCGTGGGCCTCGCGCGCCAGATCGAGGCGGAGGCCAGGCGCCACCCGGACGCCATCTCCAAGCTCGGGCTCTTCTCGACCTACTACCTGCCGACGACCGCCAAGCTCATCGGCGCGTACGCGGAGATCGCCGCCAAGCCCGCGCCCACCTCGAGCGAGAAGGACGTGGCGGCGCGCATCCTCGCGTCGCTCGAGCAGATCAACGGCGCCTTCCAGACGCTGCTCGACTCCATGAGCGCCACGCGGACGCTGGACATCGAGAGCGACCTCGACGCGCTCGAGACCATGATGCGGCAGGACGGCCTCACGAAGTAGGCGCCAGCACGCTGGCCGCGGCCTCGGGGCGCGGTCGCCGGCGCGGCGCAGGCCGGGCCTCGGGGCGCGGGCAGGGCTTCCGGGCACGGGCCGGGCGCCAGGGCGCGAGCCGGGGCCTCAGGGCGCATGCTGCGCCGCGGCCTCGGGGCGCGGGCCAGGCGCCAAGGCGCGAGCCGGGCCCCGGCGCATCTTCTGGAGGCGAGCGGTGCAATTCTGGAGCTTGTGGACGGGTCGGGAGCCGCAACGCCAGCGCACCATGGTCCGCAGGGACCGGGTGCTCGACGCAATCCTGGGCAAACGCAAGTTCCTCCAGTGGGCAGAACCGCCGATGGTCCCAAGGCGCCCCCGACCCGTCCACAACTCCAAATTTTGCACATCCCCTCCGCGAGAACTCCGTCGGGGTGGGCCATGCGCCGGGATGACGCGCATGACGAGTCCGGAGCCCCGACCTGGCCTGGGATCCGACCCCCCGAACAGGCAAGGCGAACCGCCCCCCACCTCCCGGGCCGAGGTGCTCACCCGAAAGATGCGAGGCGGTTCGTTGGTGCGGGGCGTGCGCCGGCCACGGCGGGCCGGACCGGGCCCGGGGACGCGACTACGCCGCGCCGAGCTCCTTGAGCGCGAAGGCCACCATGACCTCGATGCCCTTGTGGAACTGGCCCTCGTCGAGCGCGAAGTGGGCGCTGTGCTGCGGCCAGCACCTGCCCTCAACCGGCAGGGGGTTGGAGAGCAGGAAGAACGCGCCGGGCTTCTCCTGCAGGTACCAGGCGAAGTCCTCGCCGCCCATGACCGGCCTGGTCATGATCAGCGTGTCTTCGGGGTAGAGCTCGCGAGAGACGGCCACGAGCCTCTCCGCCACGGCGCGGTCGTTCACCACGGGAGGCGGCTGGCGGAAGAACTTGTACTCTATGTCGGCGCGGTAGGCCTTGGCTATGCCCTCCGCCACCTCGCCGATGCGGCGCTCGACGAAGTCGCGGTCCTCGTTGGTGAGCGTGCGGGCCGTGCCCTCCATCTCGACCGTGTCGGGGATGATGTTGAAGGCCGACCCGCCGCGAATCCTTCCGACGGAGACGACCGCGGGGTTGCGCGGGTCCTTCTCGCGCGAGATGACCTCCTGCAGGCCGCTGACGACGTAGGCCGCGATGGTGATCGGGTCGACGGAGGCCTGCGGCGTGGAGCCGTGCGCCCCGTGGCCGATGACCTTGAGCGTGAACTTGTCCATCGTCGCCATCATGGGGCCGAGGGAGAAGACCAGGTCGCCCGGCTTCGCCTCCTCGGAGATGTTGCCCACGTGCAGGCCGGCGATCTCGTCCACGTCGGACATCACGCCGTCCTCGCACAGGACCTTGGAGCCCGTGCCGAGCTCCTCGGCGGGCTGGAAGACGAGCTTGACCGTGCCCCTGAGCTCGCCCTTGTGGGCGTTGAGCACCTTGGCCACGCCAAGCAGCATGGCGGTGTGGGCGTCGTGGCCGCAGGCGTGCATCCTGCCCGGCACCTTGGAGGAGAACTCGAGGCCCGTCTCCTCCTGCACCGGCAGGGCGTCCATGTCCGCGCGCAGGGCGACGGTGCGGACCGCGGTGGGCTCGCCGCCCGCGTCGCCCGCGGCCGCCTCGCCGCGAATCCAGCCTATGACGTAGGAGTGCGCGTCGTTGACCTCGTGCGGGACGCCCATGGCGTCGAGCTGCGCCGACACGTAGGCGAGCGTCCCCTTGAGGTCGAAGCCGACCTCGGGGTTCTCGTGCAGGTGGCGGCGCCAGCCGACGACGTCGTCCATGACGGAGGCGACCTCTGCCTTCACGTCCATCTCGCACCCCCTAGGAGAGCTCGCTCGCGACGAAGCCCGCGAAGACCGCCATGGGCCTGTCGAGGTGGGTCTCGTCGATCGCGAAGCGGGAGTTGTGATGCGGCCAGCACTTGCCGTCGATCGGCTTGGGGTTGCAGAAGAAGAAGAACGCGCCGGGCTTCTTCTGCAGGTACCAGGCGAAGTCCTCCCCCGCCATGCAGAGCTTCCCCATCATGCGGGTGTTGTCCGGGAAGAGCTCCTTCGAGACGGCGACGAGCTTCTCCGCCACGCCCTTGTCGTTGACCAGTGGGGGCGGCTGGCGGAAGAACTTGTATACCACGTCGGCGCGGTAGGCCTTGGCGACGCCCTCCGCGACCTCGCCGATGCGGCGCTCGATGAAGTCGCGCATCTCGTTGGTGAAGACGCGGGTGGTGCCGGCCAGCTCGCAGGTGTCGGGGATGATGTTGAAGGCGTCGCCGCCGCGGATCGAGCCGACGGTGATGACGGCGGCGTCGCGCGGGTCGCACTCGCGGGAGACGATCTCCTGCAGGCCGCAGATCACGTACGACGCGATGGTGATCGGGTCGATGGAGGCCTGCGGCGTGGAGCCGTGGGCGCCCTGTCCCTTGATGGTGAGCGTGAACTTGTCCATCGTCGCCATCATCGGGCCGGTCGAGAAGACCAGGTCGCCCGGCTCGGCGCCGTCGCCCAGGTTGCCGTTGTGCATGCCGACGACCTCGTCCACGTCGTCGAGCACGCCGTCGGCGATGAGCACCGGCGAGCCCGTGCCGAGCTCCTCGGCGGGCTGGAACAGCAGCTTGACCGAGCCGTTGAGCTCGCCCTCCATGCCCTTCAGCACCTTCGCCAGGCCGAGCAGGCAGGCGGTGTGCACGTCGTGGCCGCAGGCGTGCATCTTGCCGGGCTCCTTGGAGGCGAACTCGAGGCCCGTCTCCTCCTGCACCGGCAGGGCGTCCATGTCCGCGCGGGCGGCGATCACCTTGCCGGGCTTGCCGCGGTTGATGTAGGCGACGACGTAGGAGCCCTTCTCGTTGGCCTCGTGCTCGACGCCCAGCTCGTCCAGAACCGAGCACACGTAGGCGATCGTGTCCTTGAGGTCGAAGCCCACCTCGGGGTGCTCGTGCAGGTGACGGCGCCACCCGATGACGTCCTCGAGCGCGTCCTGGGCTGCCGCCCTAATCTTCTCCGCTTCCATTACGCTGCCTCCTCCTTAGGTCCCTCTTCCTTTGACTTGCGGTTGTCGACGAGCATGGCGAACGCGACCGTGCCGAAGACCATCAGCGGCACCGTCACGTAGGTCGCGATGTTGAATACGCCCATCGCCAGGAAGCCGAGGACGGCGGCGAAGCAGGCGTACTTGAGGTTCTTGGCGGCCTGCATGCCGAACATCGCGCCGAAGATGGCGGGCGAGACGTAGGAGAGCGCCTCGATGATGATCGGCGGCAGGATCGACATGATGAAGGCGCCGGAGAGCGCGGCCAGGGTGGTGAGGGCGAGGTTGGTGATGATCGAGCCGGCGATGCCCAGCGTGGAGACGAGCTCCGCCTTGCGGGTGCCGGGCTCGGTCTTGAGGACCTGCTGGGTCATGAGGGCGCACGGGATGCGCACGTTGCCGATGTTACCGGACAGGCAGACCATGTAGACGCCCGAGAGGCCGACGATCGGGTAGTACGAGATCGGCTCGATGAAGGCGAAGACCAGGTAGATCGAGGCGATGAGGCCCCAGCCGGTCAGGATGTCGCCGATCTGCGGCAGGTAGCCGAAGACGAGCCACACCACGACGGCGGGGATGAAGCAGAGAAGGACCGCGATGAGGTTGGTCGCACGTCCGTAGCGGATGATGGGCTTGGTGTAGGCCTCGGCGAAGGCCTCGTCGGCCGCGGCGTCGGTGGCCGGTGCGGTGGTTACGCTCGTGTCTGCCATGGTCTATCACGCTCCCATCACGACGTGCTTGAAGAAGACGGCCATCGCCATGCCGGCGGCCATCGCGATGCCGAGGGTCCACTCGCCGAGCCTGGGGTGCTTCTTGGCGACGCGCTCCAGCACGACCATCAGCACGAAGCTGCAAATCGTGGAGGCGAGGACCTCGTTCTTGGCCGGTGCGAGGCCGATGATCACCTGGTTGATGCACATGTAGCCGAAGGCGCCGCAGGTTGCCGCGACGGTGAAGATGCCGAGGGTCTTCTTGTTGTGGCCCATGACCTTCTTGGAGATCTTGTCCAGCTTGTCGGCCAGGAGGCCCGAGGTGAGCAGCCAAGCGTTGCCGTTGAGCGCCATGACCCAGCAGGCGTTGGCGAAGTTGATCGCGCCGTAGTCAGGGCTCGAGAGCTCGAGGCCCTGGGCCTTGGCGGCCATGGTCGCGGAGGCGAGCTCGGTCGGGGCGGCGCCGATGATGGAGAGGCGCTGCCAGGCGAGCGGGGCGCCGATGACGGCCATGAGGCCGAGCATGACGGCGAAGACGCCGAGGGACGGGCCGATGGCGGAGCGCATGCCGACCTTGAAGGCCTTGTTGGCCTCCTCGGCGGTCAGCCCGACCAGCGGGCCGGCGGCCTTCGTCTTCTTCGCGAAGATGTACGCCTGGTAGATTTCGACCAAAGCGACCGGTATGACCGCTAGCCATATGGGCCATGAGTTTGCGATGAGCTTGTAGTCCACGACTCCCCCTAACCTCACTCCAACAGAACCAGATCACTGCGTGCAAGGCATGCTCAGCGTGCGGACCCCCTCCCACTCGCGCCGGCGGGCGAACCCCCTCGCCGCCGGACGTAGCTCCAAGGCGCTCGCGACGCGACCCCGGGATCGCTCCCGGGCGCCCGTCATGCCCGCCGGCCTCCTGGCGCGCGTGCGCCCGGCGCCGGCTGCGCCTTGCCCTTGAAAATAGAACGTACGGGGTAGGAATAGCTGTTATATTAGGCAAGCGGTTAGAAAAAGCTACTTATATTTTTTAGATTATGCACATTGGAAACTTCACAAAATTATGCCGAAATAATGCAAATTTTTGGAATTGCTGTCATTACACGTGTATAGCTTAGCGCGGCCGCCTGGGCCTCGCGGGGCACGTGCGACAAGTTGTGGGCCGCAGGCGCTAGCCGGCGGCGAGCCGCCTGCGAGCGGCGCGCGCCTCCTCGCGGAGGGCGAGCGTGCCACCCTGCTCGACGACGTAGGAGAAGTCCGCGGACGCCGCGGCGGCGTCTCCCGCCGCCTCGCGCACGCGGGCCCGCACGCGGGCCCTGTCGAAGACGTAGCAGACGTAGCGCAGCCTCGTGCCAGCGCAGGAGGCGAGCTCGCGCAGCGGGGCCTCGCAGGCGGCGGCGTCACCGTCCGCGAGCGCGAGCTCGAGGGCGGCCTCCGCCTCCACCGCCGCGGCGGCCACGCGGAGCGGGTCGGTCGGCTTCAGGAGCCCGTCGACCTCGCGGGCGGCGACTTGCGCGGCCGAGAGGCCCTCGCGGTCGCCGGCGCGGGCCGCGACCGTGAGGCGGATCGACGCCGCGTTGAGCTCGCGCGCGCCGTCCGCGGCGCGGGCGCGGCGGCGGGGGCCTGCGGGAGACGGGGCAGTGGCGGGAGCTGGTGCTGCGGAGGGGGCCGGGGCGGTGGCGGGGACCGCGTCGGGGACGAGCCGGCTCGCGACCTCGAGCGCACCGGCGGCGTCGCCGGTCAGCGCGAGGCAGGTGCCGCGCCACACGAGGAGGTCGTCCGTGGCGCCGCGGTCCTTCTCGCTCAGCTCGTCGAGGACGCGCAGGAGCTTGGCGGGGTCGCAGTCGGACGTGGCGACCTGCGTCAGGGCCGACCACTGCCGGGAGACGGCGCCGCGCTCGCTCGCGAGGGCCGCGCCGCTGGCGAGCAGGAAGGACACGACCGCCACGGGCGCGACCGAGGCGCCGCCCCATGCGGTCGCCAGGGCCGTGATGGCGAGCATCGCGCCGATGCCGCCGACGGCGCGGTTTCGTATGTGCCTGAGCTTGGAGCGATGGTCGGAGACGACCTGGTCCGGGTCGAGGTCCCGGTACGGGGAGGGCGCGAACTCTCGCGCCGTCGCTGGGGCGCCCTCCGACGGAGCTGGAGCGCCCTCGGACAGATCGCCTGGCCTCTCTGCGCCTTCCATGGCTCCCCCTCCCCGACCGGCGCGCAGTGCGCACGCCGCCAGACGCCGACGCACCACGCGCACGCACCGGCAACAGGCCCGCTCGACTTTGTGCGATATAGTACGACGCATAGCCATGCCTGTCACGGCGGGACTGACGAACGGCCCGGAGCTCGGTGGCATAATGCCCCCATAGCTCATCATTGATAAAATCATCGTCCACGAGAATTGGTGATTCTCGTAAAAATGGATATCATGGAGAAGTTGCTGGGCGTTTCAGCAGGCGTTGGAGATGCGGAGGCACATGGGACGCAACAAGTACACCGAGGAGCAGCGCAACGAGATCATCACCACGTTCCTCGACGCCACCAGGGGGATCATCGACGCGGAGGGCGTCAGCGGCGTCTCCATCCGCAAGGTCGCCGCGAACGCCGGCTACAACAGCGCGACGCTCTACCTCTACTTCAAGGACGTGGACACGCTCATCACGCTCGCCTCGATCGGCTACCTGGAAGACTACTGCCGGATGCTCGCCAACTCCAACATCCAGGTCGCTGACCCGGTCGACGCCTACCTCTACTCGTGGACGCTCTTCTCGCGCCACGCGAGCGTGCGCCCCGACGTCTACCACCACCTGTTCTTCGAGGAGCACAGCACGCCGCTGGACGAGTCGGTCTCCTTCTACTACAGCATCTACCCCGAGCAGCTCGCCAACATCTCCGACACGGTGCTGGAGATGCTGAGCAGGGGCAAGTTCGAGGAGAGGAACGCCGCGATGCTCCAGCCCCTCGTGAAGAGGGGCCTCGTGAAAGAGGAGAACGTCGAGCTCGTGAACGCGCTCACCATCTCCTACTTCCAGGTCCTCCTCGAGCGGCTGATGAAGAGCAACGACTACTCGATGTCGGACGACTCCATCTCCGCCAAGATGGAGGAGGCCAACCGCTTCCTGCTGCACCTGGGCGGCAAGTAGGCCGAGAAGGGCCCCTCAGCCGAGGAGCTCCTGGTAGATCGCCAGGTCGCTGTCCTTGAACACGTTGAAGACTACGCGCCCCACCGAGGCGTGCCGATGCGCGTCGAGCCAGCCCGTGACCGTGCGGTGCGCGATGCCCGCCGCCTCGCGCGCGGGGAACCCGAAGATCCCCGTGCTGATGCAGCAGAACGCGACCGTGCGGAGCCCCTCCGCCGCCGCGGCGTCGAGGCAGCTCTCGTAGCAGCGCGCAAGCTCCATGCGATGCCGCGCCGTCGGCCGCCCCTGGGCGACGGGCCCCACGGTGTGTATGACGCGCCGGCACGGCAGGTTCCAGCCCGAGGTCACCTTGGCCCGGCCGGTCGGCTCCTCGTGGCCCTGCCCCGCCATCAGCCGCGCGCACTCCAGGCGCAGCTCGACGCCGGCGAAGGAGTGGATCGCATTGTCGATGCAGCGGTGGCCGGGCACCCAGCAGCCGAGCATCTGCGAGTTGGCGGCGTTCACGATCGCGTCGCAGGCCAGTGTGGTGATGTCGCCCTGCCAGAGGCAGATCCTGGGGTCGGAGGCGACCGGCGCGAGCGTGCGGGCGTCAGTGATCCCGCGCTCGCGGGCGCGCTCCCGCAGGTAGTCGTCCTGCACGCGCAGGAACTCGGGTGAGGGCTCGACCGGCGGGCGCACGTTCATGAGCGCGCGGAGAAGGTCGCGCTGCCCGCGCTCGTCGGCCGGGACGCCTCCGTCGGCCGGCGCGCCGCACGCCGGGGCGAGCCCGGCCGCGTAGACCGGCATCTCCCGCTCGAGTGCGTCGATCAGGTAGAGACGCCTCTCCTCCTGCGTCGTCTGCCGCTGCATGGCATCCCCCTTCCCAGCGCGCGCCCCGCCCGCGCGCGTCCTCCGTCAGCCTTCCGCAAGGGTCCCGCAGGCTCGCCGCCATGCGGCTGCGAGCTTGCGGCTACTTCCCCGCCATCGGGTCCTTCTCGCCCGGGTCCTTCTCGCCTGGGGCCTTCTCGCCCGTGAGGCCGAGCAGGACCTCGTGGATGTCCGCGTCGACGAGTATGCTCTGGCCCGCGAGCTCGCGCGGCGCGTACGCGCCGCCGAGGGCGACGCTCGCGTAGGTCGCCTCGGGGTTTGCTGCAACGCGGCGCCAGAACGGGTACTTGATGATGCCCGGGGTGTTGTATCCCACGCCCAGCTCCAGGTAGAGCACCCTGCCGCGCTCGTGTGCGGCGAGGAACTCGGCATAGTGGCGGCTCGCCTCGTGCCAGCCGGCGTCCTCGACGAAGGTGTCGTCCGCGCGCAGGTTCACGGTCATGGACTGGCCGCAGCGCGGGCAGCGCGGGACGAGGTCGCTGGGGACGCGCATGCCGCGCTGCTCCTCCATCATGCGCCTCACGACCTCGTAGTTGTCGTAGGTCTCCTGGTGGCAGGGCTCGCTGCACTGGAAGAGGCCGTAGTCGCCCTGGGTGTAGAACAGCCGCCGCTTGTCGATGCCCGCGCGCTGGAACTGGTGGTCGACGTTGGTGGTGACCACGAAGTAGTCCCTGCCACGAAGCAGGGAGAGGAGTCGCAGGTAGGTGTCCTTCGGCGCCGGCACGTAGCGGTTGTACCAGATGTGGCGGCTCCAGTACGCCCAGCGCTCCTCCTCGGTCGGGAAGGGGTAGAAGCCCGCCGAGTACATGTCGGTGAAGCCGTAGCGCTCGCGGAAGTCCGCGAAGTGGCGCTCGAAGCGCTCGCCCGCGTACGTGAGGCCCGCCGCCGTCGAGAGGCCCGCGCCGGCGCCGACCACGACCGCGTCGGCGGATTCGAGCGCGGCCGCGATCCGCGCGACCTTGTCGTCCTTGTCGTCCCCGTCGCCCTTGTCGTCCCACAGAACCATGCCAGCCTCCTGCCAGTCCGCCGCCAGAGGGCATCCGCCCCGGGCGGCCGCCCGCCTTCTGGCATAGACCTTACCGGCGTCTGCCACGTCCGGTAAGGGGGCACTTAGTTGTGCCGTAGGTTCCCAAAGGTAACCATTGGTTCCAAGCTGGCAGGTTTCTCGCGGCTATCCGGCGGGGCGAGAAGAACGGGGGGTCCTGACCCACGCGATGCAGGCCTGGGCCCGCGGTGCGCGCAGGCCCAGGCCCGAAGCGCCTGCAAGCCCGGGCCCGCGACGCGCGCAGGCCCGGGCAAGGCCGGTGCGAGCCTACAGGTAGACGTCGGCCTCCTCGCGGCCGAACTTGTGCAGGAGCTCGTGGCAGGGCTTGCAGGCGGCGCAGTCGCAGAACTTGGCGCCGGCGGCCTTGCGCTTCTCGGAGTGCTCGAGCATCTGCTTGGCGCCCTCCTCGCCGAAGACCTGCTTGCCGGCCTCGGAGCCCGCGAAGCCGATGAGGTCGTCGATGGTGGTCTGGTGGGCGCTGATGGCGTCGAGCAGGGCGTCGGTCGCGGCCTCTACGTCAGCGCCGTCGGCGGCGACGGCGTCCTTCCAGGCCTGGGCCGCCTTCTTGGTGTCCGCGGACGCGGAGGGCGCGGCGAGCATCTCGTCGACCTTGGCGCTTGCGTAGTCGAAAAGTTCCTTCTCCATGTGCGTTCCCTTCTCTTGCGGGGGCGACGGCGCCCCCGAGCCAACGCCCCTAGTATCGACGCTTCGACGGCAGGCTTCCAGTAGGCACTTTCAGGTCACCATTGGGCGTGGGCACACAGTTCGCGGGCGGCTCGCGGGCGGCTGGCAGCGAGCTGGCGCCGGGCTGCCGCACGGCTCGCGTCTCGCTGGCGCCGGGCTGCTGCGAGGTCCTTCTCGTCCCTCCATCGCTTCTCCTTTTTCCCGTTTTAGAGCTTAATCGGGAATTCTCCATATAGAATGGGAACCAACAAGAACCACGCAGTCGCCACTTCGGGAAGGAACGGGAGCGCACGCGGGAAGGACGGAGCCGCCGACGCCACCTGCCGCGCAGCCGGCGGCCAACCAGCGGAGAGGGACAAGACATGCTCACGGAGCGCACGCAACGCATCAAGGACGGGCTCTTCTCCCATAGGCGCAGGGTGGACCTGGAGCGCGCCAGGCTCCTGACGGAGAGCTACCGCGAGACCGAGGGCGAGCCCGTCGTCCTGCGTCGCGCGCACGGCCTCGCGCACGTGCTCGCGAACCACCGCATCGTGGTCGACGACTACGACCTGCTCGTGGGCAACCGCACCGAGACGCCGCGCGCCGGCGTCATCTCGCCGGAGATGAGCCCGTACTGGATCCTGGACGAGCTCGACCGCTTCCCCACCCGCCCGCAGGACACCTTCGACGTCTCCGAGGAGGACAAGGCGTACTTCCGCGACGTCCTCTACCCGTTCTGGCGCGGGCGCTCGCTCAACGACTGGTACCGCGAGCACCTGCCCGCCGAGGTCGCCGAGGCCGAGCGCGACAGGGTCTTCGCCGTCGCGCAGACCGACAAGGGCCAGGGGCACATCATCCCAGACTACGCAGAGGTACTGCACCGCGGGCTCGGCGACATCCTCGCTGAGTGTCGCGCGCGCTCGGCGGCCGCGCCGCAAAACGACTTCCTGCGCGCAACCGTCGTCTGCGTCGAGGCCCTCGTCGCCTACGTCCGTCGCTACGAGGACGCGGTGCGCGAGAAGGCCGCGGACCCCGCGACCTCCCCCGCGCGCGCCGCCGAGCTCGGGAGGCTCGCCGGCGTCCTGGCACGCGTCTCGACCGAGCCTGCGCGCGACCTGTACGACGCGCTGCAGCTCACCTGGCTCGTCTCCCTCGCGCTGCAGCACGAGTCCAACGCGAGCTCCATCTCGCTGGGCCGCGCCGACCAGTACCTGCTGCCGTACTTTCGCGCCTCCGTCGCGGACGGCATGGGCGAGGCCGAGGCGCGCGAGCTCCTCCAGTGCTTCTACCTCAAGTGCAACACCGTCGTGTTCCTGCGCTCCACGGCGAGCGCCGAGTTCTTCGGCGGCTTCCCGACCGGCTACAACCTCGTGGTGGGCGGCGTGGACGAGAACGGCGACGACGCCACGAACGAGCTCTCCTACCTGCTGCTCGACGTCCAGCGCGACACGCGCCTGCCCCAGCCGAACCTATCGCTGCGCGTGCACCGCCAAAGCCCCGAGGACCTCCTCGAGCTGGCCAGTGAGGTGATCCGGCTGGGCGACGGCATCCCCCAGTGCTTCAACGACGAGGTCAACGTGCCCGCCTTCACCAACCGCGGCGTCTCCCTCGCGGACGCGCGCGACTACGCGGTCGTGGGGTGCGTGGAGCTCTCGATCCCCGGGCGCATGTACGGCCTGCACGACATCTCGATGTTCAACATCCTCAAGTGCTTCGAGATCTGCCTGGACGAGCACCCGGAGGGGTTCGCGGGCTTCGAGGAGCTGGAGGCGGCGATCGAGGGGGTCATACGCCGCTACGTGGCGCTCATGGTCGAGGGGTGCAACGCCTGCGACCTGGCGCACCGCGCGATGGCACCGACGCCCCTGCTCTCCTGCCTCGTGCACGACTCCTTCGAGCACGGCCTCGACATCACCTGCGGCGGGGCGCGCTACAACCCCTCCGGCGTGCAGGGGGTGGGCACGGCGAACCTGGCCGACTCCCTCGAGGTCATGCGGCGCGCCGTCTTCGAGGAGGGCGCCATCTCCTACCAGGACCTTCTCGCCATGCTGCGCCGGGACTGGCAGGGGGCCGGCGACGAGGCGTGGCGCCAGCGCTTCCTCAGGCGCTACCCCAAGTACGGCAACGACGTGGACGAGGTCGACGAGCTCTCCGCCAGGTTCCTGCGGTTCTTCGGCGAGGAGGTCGCGAGGCACGAGAACCCCCGCGGCGGCCGCTTCCAGCCGGGGTCCTATACGGTGAGCGCCCACATCCCGCTCGGCAGGGCCGTCGGCGCCACGCCCGAGGGCCGCTTCGCGGGCGAGCAGCTCGCCGACGGCGGGCTCTCCCCCATGGTCGGCAGGGACAAGAGCGGCCCCACCGCGAGCCTCAGGAGCGTGAGCAAGCTCGACAACGTGCTGGACTCCAACGGGTCGCTGCTCAACGTGAAGTTCTCGCCCTCCACGCTGGCGGGCGAGGCGGGCGTGCGCAAGCTCTGCGCCTACCTGCGCGCCTTCTCGCGGCTCGGCGTGCAGCACGTGCAGTTCAACGTGGTCGACCGGGCAACGCTGCTCGACGCGCAGGAGCACCCGGAGCGCCACCAGGACCTCATCGTGCGCGTCGCCGGATACTCGGCCATGTTCGTCGAGCTCGCGCGCGGCATCCAGGACGACATCATCAACAGGACCGAGCATGTGCTCTAGGGCGGGCGAGAAGGACCGCGCGCCCGAGGGCACGGCCGGCGCAGCGTGCGGCGAGGCCGCTGCCGGCGCGGCGCCAGCCGGCCGCGCGCTCTACACCAACGTCCAGCGCTTCTCGGTCCACGACGGGGGCGGGATCCGCACCGTCGTCTTCCTCAAGGGGTGCCCCTTCCGGTGCCCCTGGTGCTGCAACCCCGAGAACCTCTCGTTCTCGCCGGAGGTCGCCTGGCACGGCGCGACCTGCATCCACTGCTCCATGCCCGCGTGCGCGCGGGGCGCGGCCTCATGCCCGCGAACGCCAGACGAGTGCCCGACCGGCGCCAAGGAGCTGCTCGGCAGGCCTGCCGACGCGGACGCCCTTCTCGACCTGGTCCTGCGCGACCGCGTCTTCTACGAGGAGAGCGGCGGGGGCGTGACCCTCTCCGGGGGAGAGTGCCTCGCGGGGCCCAACCAGGCCTTCTCGCTCGACTTCCTCAGCCGGTGCCACGAGGCGGGGCTGCACTGCGCCGTGGAGACGACGCTCGCCGTTCCGCTGGAGGACCCGGAGGCGCTCGTGCGAGCGTGCGACCTCCTGCTCGTCGACTTCAAGGTCGCCGACCGCGCGCGAAGCCTCGCCACCACGGGCATCGACCCCGACCTGCGCGACGCCAACCTGCGCCGCGTCCTCTCCCTGGGCGCGGACGTGGTCGCGCGGATGCCGGTCATCCCCGGCTTCACCGACGACGCCGGCTGCGTAGCAGACAACGTCGCGAGGATCCGCGAGCTGGGGATCAAGCGGGCGGACGTGCTGCCGTTCCACCAGCTAGGCGAGGGCAAGTACGCCTCGCTCGACAGGCCCTACGCGCTGGGTGGCGTGGCGCAGCTCGACGCGAGCTCGGTGCGAGGCGTCGTGCGCGCCCTTGAGGAGGCCGGCGTCTCCGCCACCGTCCACGGGGAGTGACGTGCGAAGATGTTGCAAGAGGAGTGTCGGTCAGCCGCCGGACGGCGGCAAGCGGATAGAGAGGATACGGACATGGAGTTCATTCTCGACACGGCGGACGCAGAGGCGGTCAGGGAGCTCTCCGAGGTCATGACCATCTCGGGCGTCACCACCAACCCCACCATCATCACCAGGAGCGGCAAGACCCCCGAGCAGGTCTTCTCCGAGATGGACGCGGTCCTCGCCCCCGAGCAGAAGCTCTTCATGCAGGCGGTCGCGACCGACTACGAGGGGATCCTCGCCGACGCGCGCAGGATCTGCTCGCTGCGCGAGAACATGTACGTGAAGATCCCCGTCACCCGCGACGGCATGCGCGCGATCAAGCAGGCCAAGCGCGAGGGCCTCGGCGTGCTGGCGACCGCGATCTACTCGCCCGACCAGGCGTTCTTCGCCGCGATGAACGGCGCCGACTACCTCGCGCCCTACGTCAACCGCATGTGCAACTACGGCGACGGCGTGCAATGGGTCCGCGAGCTGCAGACGATGCTCGAACTCAACCAGCTTTCGAGCAAGATCTGCGCCGCGTCCTTCAAGAACGGCAACCAGGTGCACGAGCTGATGCTCGCCGGCGTCGGCGCCGTCACGGTCTCCCCCGACGTCGTGCGCGCGATGCTCGACCACCCCGGGACGAAGATCGCGGTCGACGAGTTCACCGCCGCCTGGGAGGAGGCCTTCGGCCGGCGCACCTTCGCGTAGACGGCGCGCCGCCAGGTTCGTGCGAGGTCGGCGTCAGCCCCGTGCAAGCCTGGCGTCAGAGCACGTCGATTCCGAGCCTGCGCACCCGCTCGAGGTACGCGGGCTTCTCGCCGTCCGATATGAGGCCCGTGAAGTCCGAGAGGCGCGCGTAGGCATAGCTGCCGCGCGCGCCGAACTTGTTCGAGTCGGCGACGACGTAGCTGCGCTCCGCGCGCTCGAGCACGGTCTGCTTGACCTGCCCGTCCTCGCTGTCGAAGGTCGAGACGGAGTCGGTCTCGACCGAGACCTCGAGGGTCCCCATAAACGCCAGGTCGGGCCTGAGGCGGGAGAGCACGCGGGCGCACGACGCGCCGACGAGGCCGCTGAGCTCGAGGTTCATGCGACCACCTGGGCACTGGACCTCGACGTTGCGCCCCGCGGCGGCCCGCTTCACGATGTCGACCATGTTGGAGACCACGATGCAGCGCAGGTCGCTCGCCGCGATGAGGTCCGCCAGGAAGAGGTTGGTGGTGGAGATGTCGAGGAACACCGTCATGTCGTTCTCGACGAGGCCGAGCGCCTTGCGAGCGATCTCCTGCTTCTGCGCGCGGTGGTCGTCGACGCGCGAGAGCACCACGTGCGAGGGGCCGTCGGAGAGCCTGATCGCGCCGCCGTACACGCGCCGCACGAGGTGCTTGGCGTCGAGCAGCTGCAGGTCCTTGCGGATCGAGTCCTCGCTCACCCCGAACGACTCCGCAAGCTCGGCGGTCTGCACCCTTCCGTCACGCTCTACGAGCTCAAGGATCTTCTCGTGCCGCTCGTTTCGAAACACTGCCGTCCCTCGCAACTACCTCGCACCAAACTAGCCCTAAGCATTCTGGCGTAAGCGGCGGAGAAAAGCGAGGACCCCGCGGGCGAGCGTGCCGGCTGCGGGCCGGAACGCCGCGGCGCGGGGCCGTGGTCGGGCAGGTGTCGCCTGCGGGCGCGGGCGCCACCGGCACGGACGTGCCAGGACGGCGCTAGGCCGCCGCCAGCGCGGACGCCAGGACGGCGCTAGGATGCTGCCAGCGCGGGCGCGCCTGGGCGTCAGTGGCGCTTCCAGCTGAAGAACGGGTCGTTGTCCGGGTCGAACGGCTCGTCCATGTCGTCGATGTAGTCGCCGAGGGCCTTGGCGCGGTTCTTGACGTCGAGCGATGTCGAGAAGACGCTGATGCCGCTGACGATCAGCGAGAACGCGAGGATGTACATGAGCGCGAGGGTGCCCATGCCCGGGGTCATCAGCAGCAGGATGCCGGCGATGAGGTCGAGGACGCCGCCGGCGACCGCCCAGCCGGAGCTGCCGCCCATGCGACGCACGACGCCGGCGGACGACAGCTGGTTGACGCCGGCGAACAGCAGCTCGAAGGCGAGCATCAGGCCGATCATCACGACGAAGACGTCGTAGGTGTAGGCCGGCGAGTTCATCGCGGCCAGCGCGAGCAGGATGCCGCAGACGACGTCCATGATGCCCGTCGCCAGCGAGTAGCCAGGGCGCAGCCAGTAGGGCATCTGGCCGTAGGTGACGATGCGGTAGACGCCGCCGATGAGGAACCCCGCGATCATCAGCCAGACGAGGGTGACGAGCGACGCCTGCGGGTTGATCGTGATCAGCACGCCCAGCACCACCATCAGGATCGACGCGACGATGCCGCCCCTGTACACGTGCTTCGCAACGTTTCGCGACTTGTCTTTCCAGTCCATGGTCTCCTCCTAGCCGGGAGCCCCGCGGGGCTCGATCGGGGACTCAAGCGCACATGGGATATGTACCAATATTCATGTGTGCGAATCAGAAGAACGTAATCTACGACAGAACCGGTTCGAGTGTCCGATAGGCGAGTGTTCGACAAGGACGGGCGACCCTGTGGCCGCGGACGTGACGGCGGCGCGCTCCGTGCCGTCCGCGGGCGGAGCACGGGGTCGTATACTGGCCCAAGCCGGCGGCGAGACGGGACGCCGGGAAGCCGCAAGCCGGGCGCAAGCCGGGCGCAAGCCGGGCGCAAGCTCGCCGCGAGTCGGCCGCAAGATTCCCGCGACACCCCTGCGACAGGAGGACCATGCGCACCTACAGCTTCGAAGCCCCCATCGAGCGGGTCGACGACGTCGACGGCGCCTTCGTGACCGTGCCCCTCGACGTGCCCCGCGTGTTCGGCGCCGGACGCATCAAGGTGCACGCACGCTTCGACGGCGTCCCCTACGACGGCAGCGTGGTCTCCTCCAAGCACGATGACGGCACGCGCAGCTACGTGATAGGGATCCGCAAGGACATCCGCGCCCGCATCGGCAAGCAGCCGGGCGACGTCGTCGCCGTCGAGTTCGAGTGCGCGCAGGTGTACGGCCCTGCGAGCCTCTACCTCGACGCCCTTCTCGCTAAGGTCGAGCGCAAGGGCCGCACGCGCGACGAGCTCCTGCGCACGGTGACGTGGCTCACCGGCTACCCCGCCGACTCGCTCGCCAAGGAGCGACTGGCGCAGGTCCCCTTCTCGCGCTGGCTCGACGAGGCGCCCGCCTACAACCCCGCCGCCAGCGAGGTCAGGGGCAAGGTCTGCGGCGTCAGCGTCGCCGAGGTCGAGGACCCCACGATGCGGCGGGTCCGCGTGCTGGACAAGCTCGTCGACGAGCTCGCCAAGGGCCGCCCGCTCGAGAAGGTCCTGCGCCAGGCCTAGGCCGCGCCGCCCGTGGCGGTGCCTGCGCCGGAGTCGGCCGCGCCGCCCGCGGCGGTGCTCGCGCCAGCCCCGAGCTCGGGGTCGTACGCCTGGACGTAGCGCGAGAAGACCTGGTCGAACAGGTACGCGATGCCGTAGGTCGAGTACATGCGGTGCAGCGGGTTGTTGCGTCCGAGCTCGTCGCCGATGGCGACGACCTGGTCGAAGACCGAGCACACCTCGGCGCCCGGGTTGGCCGTCACGAGCACGCGCAGGGCGCTCGTGGCCTCGAGCTGCCCGCGCTGCCGCTCGACGAAGGCGCCCGAGGTCGAGACCGCGACGAGCAGGTCCTTCTCGCCCAGGGTCCTTATAGCCTGGGCCGCCGGCACCGACTCCGTCACCAGCCGGATGACGCAGTGCTCCACCGTCATCGCGCGCTGGAACTCCTTGAGCTCGTTCGCCGACGGGTCGGCCGAGAAGAGCGTGGTGCTGCGCGCGTCGTGAATGCCGCGGACGAGGGCGTCGAGGTCGCCGGCCGCCGTGCGCCGGTCGATCGACCCGAAGAGCCGGTCGAGCTCGCCGCGCAGGTCGAAGCCGGGGCCGAGCTGCCTGTCGGCGGAGAGGAAGTAGTGGCGGAAGACGCCCCACTCGAACGCCATGTCCCTGACCTCGGAGAAGTTGTCGAAGCCAATGGACTGGCAGAAGCGCCGCACGGCGGAGCGGGAGCAGTAGCAGGCGTCCATCACGTCGTAGATGCCGAGGTCGGAGAGGTGGTCGTAGTTCTTGATGAAGTACTCGGCGAGCTGGTGCGAGGTGGAGTCGAGCTCGTTGGCGTTGTAGACCTCGAAGAGCGAGGTCAATAGCGTGAGTCTGCCCTCGTGCATGCTTCTCCCCCCCCTCGGGCCGCGCCGCGCCGGACGCGCCGGGGCGACACGGTAAGGATAGCATGAGGGTCGGGGGCCGGGTCGGGGGCCGGGCCCTGGGCCGGGGCCACGCCGGGCCGGGACCCGGCCGCCCCGGCCCCGGCCGCGGCGCTACGCGAACTGGCTCTGGTACAGCGCGGCGTACGTCCCGCCCGCCGCGAGCAGCTCCTCGTGCGTGCCCTTCTCGATGATGTTGCCGTGGTCCATCACCAGGATGAGGTCCGCGTCGACGATGGTGGAGAGCCGATGGGCTATCACGAAGCTCGTGCGGTTCTCCATGATCGCCTCCATCGCGCGGACGATCGCCTGCTCGGTGCGGGTGTCGACGCTCGAGGTCGCCTCGTCCAGGATCAAGATCGCGGGGTCGGCGAGCATGGCGCGCGCGATGGTGAGCAGCTGGCGCTGGCCCTGGCTCACGCCGTCGGCGTCGTTCTCCAGCACCGTGTCGTAGCCGTGCGGCAGCGTGCGCACGAAGAAGTCCACGTGCGCCGCGCGGGCCGCCGCCTCGACCTCCTCGCGCGTGGCGCCCGGGCAGCCGTAGGCGATGTTCTCGGCGATCGTGCCCTCGAAGAGCCAGGCGTCCTGCAGCACCATGCCGAACTCGCGCCTGAGGTCGGCGCGGGTGAGCCGGCGGGTGTCCACGCCGTCCAGCGTGATGCGGCCGCCGTCGATCTCGTAGAAGCGCATGAGCAGGTTGACCAGGGTCGTCTTGCCCGCGCCCGTCTCGCCGACGATCGCGACCTTCTCGCCCGGCTCCGCCACGAACGAGACGTCGTGCATGAGCGGGTGGCCGGCGTCGTAGCCAAAGCGGACGTGCTCGAAGCAGACGCGGCCGCGCACCGGACGCGCGAGCTGGGCGGGGTGGGCCGGGTCGGGCTCCACCTCGGGCTCGTCGAGGAACGCGAAGACGCGCTCCGCCGCGGCCAGAGCGCCCTGCAGCATGTTGTAGGAGATCGAGAACTGCGTCAGCGGCTCCGACCCCTGCATCACGTACTGGAAGAACGCCTGGAAGGCGCCGACCGTCATCTGCCCGGCGAGCAGCATGCCGCCGGCCGTCACGCCGATGGTGACCATGCAGAGCCTCATCACGAAGCGGATGCACGGGCCGATCGCGTTGGTCACGAAGTCGGCGCGGGCGCCGGCGCGGGCGAGGCGCTCGGCCCGGTCGGAGACCGCGGCCAGGCTCTGGCCCTCGAGCCCGAAGGCCTGGACCTCGGTGCGGCCGCTGTAGGACTCCTCGACCTCGCTGGTCAGCTCGCCGAGAAGGTCCTGCCGCCGTCCGACCGCCTTGATGGTCTGCGCGCCGAACGCCCAGGTCGCCAGGGCGGACGCGGCCGCGAAGCCACAGAACATGAGCGTCAGCACCACGCTGCGGCGCGCCATGCAGACGAGCGAACCCACGAGCATGCAGGCGGCGATGATCAGCTGGAGCAGGCCGCGCTGCATGACCTCGGAGATCTTGTCCATGTCGTTGGTCGCGTAGCTGATCGTGTCGCCCGGCTGGTGGCGGTCGAAGTAGGAGAGCGGCAGGCGCGCCAGCTTGTCGGCGATCCTGCGGCGCAGCTCCAGGTTGAGCCGCTCCGCGAAGCTCGCCATCACGAAGGACTGCACGGTGTAGAAGGCCCAGGCCAGAGACCACAGGCCGAAGTACTCGAGGATCAGCCTGCCGCCGTGAGCGTAGTCGACCACGTAGAGGCCGCCCGCCGCGAACGCGCGCTGGACCTCACCCCACACGAAGTCGATGACCACGGCGCTGAACGTCGCGGCGGCGAGCGAGAAGACCACGTACAGGACCGCGCAGGCCGTCGCGACCACGATGCGCCAGCGCTGGCGCCCCGCGGTCCGCCACAGGCGGCGCGCCGTGGCGGCGGGCGCCGTCGGGACCATGTCCTCGTCCGCCCCGGGGCGGGCGGGCCCTTCCGCTGCGCCGGGCCTCGCCTCCGCGCCGGCGGCGGCCGCGGCGGCGGCCGCGGACCGGGCCTCGAGCCTCTCGTCCTTCTCGCTACTCATGGCTCGCACCTCCCCCACGCTCCTGGGACTCCACGATCTGCCGGTAGGCGTCGCACGTCCGCACGAGCTCGTCGTGCGTGCCCGCGCCCACCACGCGGCCCTCGTCGAGCACCACGATGCGGGCCGCGTCGCGGATCGTGCTCACGCGCTGCGCGACGAGCAGGATCGCCGACCCCGCGAGCTCGCGCGAGATCGCGTGCCTGAGCGCCGCGTCCGTGCGGAAGTCCAGCGCGGAGAACGAGTCGTCGAAGACGTACAGGTCCGCCCTGCGCACGAGCGCGCGGGCGATGGCCAGGCGCTGGCGCTGGCCGCCGGAGAAGTTCGACCCGCCCTGGGCGACGTGCGCGCCCAGGCCGTCGGGCAGGTCGCGCACGAAGGAGGCCTGAGCCACGTCGAGCGCGTGCCAGAGCTCCTCGTCCGTGGCGTCCGGCTTGCCGTGGCGCAGGTTCTCGGCGACCGTGCCCGAGAAGAGCCACGCGCGCTGCGGCACGTAGGCGATGTGCGAGCGCAGCTCGCCGCGGGTCATCGCGCGCACGTCGGTGCCGAGCAGGCTGACCGAGCCCGACGTGACGTCATGGAAGCGCAGCAGCATCTTGGCCACGGTCGACTTGCCCGACCCGGTGTTGCCGATGATCGCGCAGGTCTCGCCGCGGCGCATGGAGAAGCTCACGTCGCGCAGGGTGTCCTCGTCGGCGTCCTCGAAGCGGAGGCAGACGTGGTCGAGGCGCGCGACCTCCTCGCCGGGCGCGCCGGTGGCGGCGGGCGCGGCGGGCGCCTGGGCCGCGTCGCCCACGGCGGGCGCGGCGTCGGCCGCGGGGTCGGCGATGCTCGGCTCGAGCGTCAGCACCGCGGCGGCGCGTGCCAGGCAGGCGGCGGCGCGCGGCATCTGCACGACGGCGAACTGGGCCATCATCATGAAGAACAGGATGGTCATCGAGTACTCGATCAGCGCGCTTATCGACCCGATCTGGATCGCGTGGGCCCCGACGCGGTCGGCGCCGAGCCACATGACGAGGGCCTCGACCACGTTCATGATGAAGAACGTCACCGAGTCGGCGGTCGCGAAGACGAGGTTCACGCGGATGGCGCTGTCGGCGTAGCTCTGGAAGGTCTCGTCGAGCTGGCCGCGCTCGAAGTCCTCTCGGCCGAAGGCGCGCACCACGCGCGTGCCCGTGACGGACTCGCGCAGACGCACGTTCATGCGGTCGACGAAGCCCTGCAGCTTCACGAAGGTCGGCGCCGAGCGCACGACCGCCACGACGCTGACGGCCAGCATGACCGCGGTCATCACGAGCAGCATCCTGCCCATGACGGGGTCGACCGAGAAGGCCAGGAGGATCGCGACCACGCACACCACCGGCACGGGAGCCGCCATGGTGAAGGTCATCACGATCGTCTGCTGCACCACGTTGACGTCGGAGAGGGTGCGGGTGATCATCGACGCGGTGCCGAAGCGGCCGAACTCGGAGGCGGAGAGCTCGAGGCTGTGGCTGTAGAGGGCCACGCGCAGGTCGCGCGCCACGTCCGCGGCGAGGTTGGAGACGACCCAGTACGAGGCGACGCAGCCGCCCGACCCCACGAGGGCCGCCACGAGCATCCGCACGCCGTGCTCCATGAGCGCGCCGCCGCCGGCGGCGGAGATCGCGCTGTTGATCAGCGCCGAGAGCTCCGTCGGGATGTAGAGCATCCCGACCGTGTCGCAGACGAGAAGGGCGAGCGCCAGGACGATGCGCCGGCGGTACGGCCTGAGCAGCCGCCCCAAGAGGCGCCTCCCCTCGGTGCGGTCCCCCTTCTCGCCCGCGACGGAATCCAGTATCGAATGGCTCACTCGGCCTCCCGCTCTTCTCGCTCCCCCTCCAGGGGGCGTTCCTCCTCGAACCGCTCGAGCTCCTCGGCGACGTAGTCGCGGTAGGTCCGCATCAGGCGCACGAGCTCGGCGCGCTCCTCGGCGGAGAGGCGCCCGAACGCGCGCTCCTCCACGCTCTCGCCGGGGCCGGCGACCCCGGCGCAGTAGCCACGGCCGCGCTCGGTGAGGACCGCGACCTTGTTCTTGCTGCTGCCCAGCTCGAACTCCATGCTCACCAGGCCGCACGACCTGAGCGTCTTTATCGCGAGGCTCACCGTCTGGCGCGGGATGTCGCGGTCCACGTCGATCAGCCTGACCGGCATCCTCCCGCCGGACAGCGCTATGTCGAACAGCACCCAGTACGCGCTCTCCGGCAGCCCGTAGCCCTTGGACGCGCGCCTGTAGAGGTGCTCCATGTCCTGGTGTAACACGTTCACGTCCCTCGAGCTCAGCTCCCTGGTCTCCATGGTCACGGCCCCCTCCTCCGCCATTTATCGCAGTTTGCCTATTTTATTCGCAGTTTTGATTAATTTCAAGCAAACTGTAATTCTATGCAGAGGCCGCGGGGGCACGGACGCCCGGCGCGCCCGCGCCCGGCGCAGCCCCGGCGCCCGGCGCAGCTAGCGGACGATCGCCATCGCCAGGGTCGACGCCACGATCAGCGCCAGGCCCGTGAGCGAGCGCGCGGTGTAGCGCTCGTGGAAGACCGCGGCCGAGAAGGCCATCGACACCAGGATCGAGAGCTTGTCGATCGGCACGACGATGGAGACCACGCCGTTCTGAATCGCGTAGTAGTAGCACAGCCACGACGCCCCGGTCGCGATGCCCGACAGGCAGATGAACGCCAGCTCGCGGCCGTCGACGTGCCGCACCTCGGCGAGCTTGCCGCGCATCGCGACCACGGCCCAGGCCATGACCAGCACGAAGCAGGTGCGCACGGCCGTGGCGAGGTTGGACTCGACGCCCTCGATGCCGACCTTCGCCAGGATCGACGTGAGCGCCGCGAACACGGCCGACCCGACGGCGTACCACATCCACGCGCGGCCCTGGACCTCGTGGTCCTGCTCGCGCCGCTCGATCATGAGGAAGGTTCCCGCGAGGATCCCCGCCGAGCCCAGGAGCTTGACCCAGAGCGCGTCCGTCTCGCCGAACAGCACGATGGCGAGAAGGACCGTGAGCACCGCGGAGCACTTGTCGATGGGCACGACCTTGTTGACGTCGCCCATGGAGAGCGCCTTGAAGTAGCAGATCCAGCTCGCGCCGGTCGCGAGGCCGGAGAGCGCGAGGAAGAGCATGGAGTGCGCGCCTATCTGGCCGAGCTGCCCCACCGAGCCGACGAGCGCGGCCATGAGCCAGGCGAACGCCAGGACCACGATGGTGCGCACGGCGGTGGCGACGTCGGAGTCGGTGTGCCTGATGCCGCACTTCGCGAGGATCGACGTGATGCCGGCGAAGAGCGCCGAGCCGACCGCAGCGAGCATCCACATGGGGAACCTCCCGTCCTCGTGGGCTACCGGGCGGGCCCTGGGCCCCGTCCGTCCGGGCGGGCGGCAGTCCCGTCCGTTCGGGCCCGGTGGTGGGCCCCGTCCGTCCGGGCCCGTCACCGCGCCCAGGCCATCATAGTGGATGGCCGGTCCTTCTCGCCCAGGCGCTATCTGCCGGAGGCGCCCTGGCCCTCCGCACCCAGGTTCACCGCGCCCAGGCCCCCGACCAGCCCGAACACGTCGCTCACCAGGCCGGGCGCGGACGCGGCGTCCTCGCGCGCGCAGAGGCGGAAGGTCACGTGCGCCTCGGGGTCGCTGATGGGGACCGAGACGCGCGGGACGGCGGGCGCGGCCTCCCCCGCCACGTCCGGGCGCATGAGCACCGGCGCGTCGGAGGCGAAACCCAGGGTGCGGGTGGTGCGCATGAGCTGCCGCCAGACCTCCCAGTCCTCCTGGACGATCAGGCGCGCGTGCGGCGTCATGCGGCGGTGGACGTCGCGCCAGAACCCGATGCCCTCGCCGAGCAGGAAGGTCTCGCCGTCCAGCTCGGAGAAGCTCACGCTCTCGCGGCGCGCCAGCGGATGGTCTGCGGGCGCCGAGAGGTAGAGGCTCTCGCGCATGAGCGTCGCGCTGCGCATGCCCGGCGCCTCCCGCGCGCAGACCGCCAGGTCGATGAGGTCGTCGAGCAGGGCGCGCTCGACGTCGGCCTCGTCGTCGGCCATCTCCGAGCTCACGAGCGCACCAGGCATGCGCGAGACTATCAGCGAGGTGAGGTACCAGAGGGGCGCAGGCGCGACGGTGCCCACGCGCAGGACGCGGTCGCGGCGCGTGGCGTCGAGCGCGGCCTGGCGCAGGCGCCTCTCGGCGGCGACGACCTCCTCGGCAAGCGGTAGGAGCTCGCGGCCGACGCGGTTGGGCTCGAGCGAGCCCGCGCCGCGGTCGAACAGCGGCGTGCCGAGCTCCTCCTCGAGGTGGCGCAGGGCGCGGCTGAGCGCCGGCTGCGAGATGTGCTGGTCGCGCGCGGCCGCGGTGACGGAGCCGCAGCGCGCGACGGCGAGGAAGTAGCGCAGGTTGCGGGTCTCCATGGTCGCCTCCCTCGCTGGCTGGGTGGACGCGGCGCGCGGGCGCGGCGGCGTGGCGGGCGCGTGGGCGCTGCGGGCGCTCGGCGGGCGCACGGCTGCGTGGGCGCTGCGTGGGCGCTGCGGGCGCTCGGCGGGCGCACGGCGGGCACGCGGCCTCGACTATACCGAATCGCCGGGGGCCGCCGTACGCCAAGTCGACCCACGACGTCGAGGGTCCCTCCGGAGGCCGCCACCTTGCGATCGCGGCCTTCTCCGCCTGGCGATTCTGGCGTGCGCAGCCGGGCCCGCCACGGTTCCGCGCGCCGCCGGGCCACCGCTGCAACCCTGCGCGGCGCTCGCTGCATTTATCGGAGTTATGGACGGATTCGAGGAGGCACCGGCGGACGCGGCTCGCACAGGAAACCCGCCGAGAGAGACGTAGCCGCCGCCAACAGGCAAAACGCGTCCGGAGGCCGGCGCCTGGACCAACCCGGCCCGAACGCGCCCCACCGGCTACGGAGCGGAGGCGTCCATAAGTCCCGATACTGCACTCCTGCTCCGCCAGAGCTGCTCTGACGTGGCCCGACCCGGTCGCAGGCGGGACCGGGCCCGGGGCGGGACCGGGCCCAGGGTGAACTGCGTCCCAAAACTTGGACGGCCAAATAGAGACTAAGCCACGCTCAGGGACTGATTCCGGAACTCCTCCGGGGTCAGTCCCTTCAGTTTAACTTGCCGCCCTCTCGTGTTCCAGTGGATGACGTAGGCGTCGAGATCCCTCTTGAACGCATCGAAGCTCGGCCACACCCGGTTCCGGAAGAACTCGTCCTTCGGGTGCCCGAACACCTGCTCCGTCGCGCCGTTGTCAATGCAGCTGCCCTTCCGGGACATGCTCTGCACG
>JAZHSQ010000017.1:0-43946 GCA_036454645.1 Olsenella sp.
TGCAGGACCGTCGTGGGGCGCGGTACATTGGGGTCCCGCGCCCCTCTCCTTGACCAGGTCGGCAGGGGTCGGCCGCCTGACCCAGGCAAGGTCGGGCCGCAAAGGTCTTAGCCGCATGGGTCGTCGCAGCACCGGGCGCCCCGCCCGGACGCGCCATAAGAAAGCAGGCCGGGCGCGTCATGCGTCCGGCCTGCTGCGTTCTCTGGTGCCCCCGCGCGGATTCGAACCACGGACACCTGGTTTAGGAAACCAGTGCTCTATCCCCTGAGCTACGGAGGCGGGCAAGCTCATATTGTAGCATCTGTCGCGCCGGATTTGGCGGCGCGACAGAGATTGCCCAACTTACTTCTTGGCCTTGTCGGACTCGGCGTCCTTCTCGGCCTTCTCGCTCGCGGCGCCGTCCTCGCCCTTGGCGTCGGCGGACTTGGAGCGCCTGGCGGCCTTCTTTGCGTTGCGCGCGGCCTCCTCGGCCATCTTCTCCCTGCGGATCTCGTCCACCGTGCCGTTGAGCTTCTTCAGGCTCATGCCGGCCGCGGCGGCGTCCGCCTGCTTGCGCAGCGGGCGGATCTTGCGGAAGTCGTAGATGAAGCCGGCGATGATCGCCACGTAGGAGAAGACGATGAGGATGAGCGAGGCGAGGCCGAGGTTGGTCCTCACGTCCGCGGCGGCGACGGGGTCGGCGATGTTGGTCACGAAGGTGAGGATCAGCGCGGCGAAGCCCGTCCCGAGGAGGATCCACCAGGTGCGGCGGTACCTCACGTAGTCGGGGTTCTGGTTGAGGATGGCGTCGGAGACCGTGAAGCGCTTGTCGTTGAGCTCCTGCTCGCGGCGCCTCTCGGCCTTCTTCTCCTCCTTGGTCTTGGGCTCGCCCGAGGCCTTGTTGCTCTTGGTCCTGCCGGAGGCGTCGACCACGCGCACGCCGGCGGCCGCCTCACGGGCGGGCTTGGCGCGCGAGACGGACCTCTTGCTGAAGCCGCCCCTCTCGCCCTCGTCCTTGGAGTCGTCCTCCGCGGGCTTGTCTTCCTTGTCCTTGCGGGAGAGGACGCCGTTGGCACCCGCCTCCTCGCGTGCTCCCTGGATGGTGTCGCGCAGTGACATTAATCTTCCTTCGCCGGCTTGAATTCCTCGCCCGTGATGATCTGGTAGGCCTCCTGGTAGCGCCTCGAGGTGCCCTCGATGACCTCCTGGGGCAGGTGGGGCGGCTCGCCCTGCATGTCCCAGTTGGCCTTGAGCCAGTCACGGACGTACTGCTTGTCGTAGCTCGGCTGGACGTGCCCCTCGGAGTAGCCCTCGGAGGGCCAGAAGCGGCTCGAGTCGGGCGTCAGGCACTCGTCGATGATGGAGAAGCGTCCGTCGATGAAGCCGAACTCGAACTTGGTGTCGGCGATGATGATGCCGCGCGTGGAGGCGTACTCCGAGGCGGCCTTGTAGATGCCGAGGGAGGCGTCGCGGAGCTTGGCGGCGGTGTCGGCGCCCACCAGCTCGGCGCAGCGCTCGAAGGAGATGTTCTCGTCGTGGTCGCCCAGCGCGGCCTTGGTCGAGGGCGTGAAAATCGGCTCGGGGAGCTTGGAGGCCTCCACCAGGCCGGCCGGCAGCTTGATGCCGCAGACGGTGCCGTCCTGGTCGAAGGTCTTCTTGCCGGAGCCGGTGAGGTAGCCGCGTACGATCGCCTCGATGGGGATGGTCTGCGCCTTCTTCACGAGCATGGAGCGGCCGGCCAGGTAGTCGGCGTACTTCTGGAACTCGGCGGGGTAGTCCCTCACGTCGGTCGAGATGACGTGGTTGGGGATGAGGTCCTTGAACTTCTCGAACCAGAACGCGGAGATGCGCGTCAGGATCTCGCCCTTGTAGGGAATCTCGTCGGGCAGGATGAAGTCGAAAGCGCTCAGGCGGTCGCTTGCGACCATGAGCAGGCTGTCTCCGCAGTCGTAGATGTCACGGACCTTGCCGTGAGAATCGGGACGTGCCTCGATTTTTGACATAGCTACCCCTTCCTAGGACACATACGCCATAGATTGTAGTGGATGCGCCCGCAAAGGCGGCGCAAAGCCGCGACCAACAGGGATTCCATGCAGTTGCGCCCCCTCCGGGCGGGAGGGGCGCAAGGGCGCGGGCCGTGGCCGAAAGGCGGGCGCGGGCGTCGACGCGTGGGGGCCGCCGCGGGCAAGAAGGACGCGGGGCCGCGGGCGCCGCTACTGGTGCTGGCTTGCCTCGAGGCGTTCGCGCAGCTCGCGGCGGCCGATCGGCAGCACCAGGGTGAAGGTGGTGCCCACGCCCTCCTCGGAGTCCACCTTGATGGTGCCGTTGTGCCGGTCGATGATCTCCTTGGTGAGCGAGAGGCCCACGCCGAGGCCGCCCGCGACGCGCTCGCGGCTGGCGTCGGAGCGCCAGAAGCGGCTGAAGACCCGCGGGATGTCCTCCTTGGCGATGCCTATGCCGGTGTCCTTGACCGAGATGAGCACGTCGCTCCTGGTCCTGCCGACAGAGACCGTCACGGTGCCGCCCTCGGGCGTGTAGCGCATCGCGTTGCTCATGAGGTTCACCACGGCCTCGCGGATGAGGTCGGGGTCGAGCTCCGCGCAGAACTCCTTGGAGCCCGTGTTGTTCTCGAAGATGAGGTCGAGGCCGTTGTCCGAGAAGAGCTGGGCCTGGTAGGTCACGAGGCCGTTGACCATGCCGACGACGTCGGTGCTCTCCTTCTTGCACGGCGTCTTGCCGTTCTCCATGCGGGAGAGGCGCAGCATCGCGTCGACCAGGCGGGAGAGGCGGCGGACCTCGATGGCGACGGTGGCGAGGTGCTCGTCGTCGGTCGGCAGGACGCCGTCCTGCATGGCCTCGACCGTCGCCTGCATGGCCATCAGCGGCGTGCGCAGCTCGTGGGCCACGTCGCTCGTGAGGCGGTGCTCGAGCTTGATGTCGCGCTCCAGGGTGGTCGCCATGTCGTCGAAGGTCTCGGCAAGCTGGCCGATCTCGTCCTTGCCCGCGAGGCCGGTCCTCGCGGAGAGGTTGCCGTTGCGAATCTGGCTCGCCGTCGTGGTGATCCGCTTGATCGGGCGGGTCAGGGCACGCGAGACGAAGTAGCCGATCAGGCAGGCGAGCACCAGGGCGACGCAGCCGGCGGAGAAGATCGCACCGAAGGAGTTGGCGCGGAAGGCGGAGTCGCTCTTGGTGAAGAAGGCGTCGGAGCCTATCGCAAAGAAGCGCAGCGTCCCGACCTTCTGGCCCGCCGAGGTGGTGACGTCGGAGGAGACCAAGGACTCGTCGCTCGGGGCCGCGGTCGTAGTGCGCTTGCCGGAGTCGGTCTGCGGGAGGTTCGTGTCGTCGAAGAGCACCCTGCCGTCGACGTCGAGCAGCTGCACGCCTACGCCGTTCAGGGACTGGGCCGTGTGGCGGACCGATTCCATGGCGTCGGCGGACCAGCCGCCGTCGCCCTCGTACTGCTGGGCCAGGACCGAGGACATGCTGTCGGCGGTGCGCTGCATGTTCTCGCGGGCGTACCTCTGGAACTGCCCGGCCCACACGCAAGCGAGCACCAGCATGAGCACCACGACGGTCATGAGCGCCGTCCCCGCGAAGGAGAGCGTCAGCCTCGTGGCGTAGCTGTAGGTGGGCTTGGGGTTAGGCTTGATCGTGTTGTAGGACGAGGTGCTCGCGCCCGCGGGGGCCTCGCCCGACGAGGAGGCGTCGCCTTTCCGGTGGTGCACGGCCTACTTCGCCTTCGGCTTCTGCTTGGCCTTATCGGGGTCGCTCGCCTCGAAGCGATAGCCCACGCCGTGGACGGTGTAGAGCCAGCGCGGGTTGCGCGGGTCGTCGCCGAGCTTGGCGCGCAGGTTCTTGACGTGGCTGTCGATCGTGCGCTCGTAGCCCTCGAAGTCGTAGCCGAGGACCTTCTCCACGAGCTCCATGCGGGTGTACACGCGGCCCGGGAAGCGCGCGAGGGTGGTCAGGAGCTTGAACTCGGAGGCCGTGAGGTCGACCTCGCGGCCGTCGATCATGACCTTGTGGCCCGAGATGTCGATCACGAGGTCGCCGAAGTCGAGCACCTCGAGCTGCGGCTCGCTCTCCGTATGGGCGCGGCGCAGCAGGGCGCGGACGCGCGCGACGAGCTCGCGGGGCGAGAAGGGCTTGATCAGGTAGTCGTCGGCGCCGAGCTCGAGGCCGATGATGCGGTCCTCGACCTCGCCCTTGGCGGTCAGCATGATGATGGGCACGTTGGAGGTCTCGCGGATGGCGCGGCAGACGCGCTCGCCGGAGAGCTTGGGGAGCATCAGGTCGAGGATGATGAGGTCGAACGAGTGCTTCTCGAACTCCTCGACCGCACTCTGGCCGTCGCCCACGCCGCGGACCGAATAGTTCTCCCTCTCGAGGTAGGCTGCGACGGCATCGCGTATGGTCTTCTCGTCCTCGACCAAAAGAATTCTCTTCTCCTCAGAAGCCATAGCGCCCTCCACAACCTTTGGGCCGACGGAACAGTCGGCGGCATTTCGCACAAAACCCATATATCCAGCTATAGTGTACCCCATGCGCCGAGGCCCGATGCACCAGAAGCCGCCCGTGGGCGGCAGGCCCTCGGGCGGCGGTGGCAGGATGCGCGGGGCGGGCGGGCGAGAAGGACCTGGCGCGGCGGCGCCTACAGCGAGTAGGTGCGGACCGTGACCGAGGAGGGGTAGCCCGTCTCCTCGTCCTTGACCGTCGCGAAGGTCACGAACTTGTCGGTCCTGCCCACCCGCGCGGGGAACTCGCCGTAGTCTATGCAGCGGTTGGCGGCGGACAGGACGCTGTAGGTCGAGGCGGAGGTGTCCACCACGAAGTAGGAGGCGCGGCTCTTGATGACGTAGGTGCCGTCCTTGCCCGCGACGTTGGCGGAGGGCGCTCGGGAGAGCTTGACGAAGTTGGAGGCGTCCTGGCCCGTGCCGATGTAGGTGCCCATGGAGCTCAGCAGGTCGTCGGTGCCGTAGCTGGCCTCCACGGAGAGCACGAACTTGTCGCCTATGCGCACCGCGTAGAACGGCTTCACGCTCTTGGGCATGACGAGCTGGTCGACCACCGTGGAGAGGTCGTCGGAGAGGCTGTAGGCGGTGACGCCGTAGTAGACGCCCTCGTTCTGGCGGACGCGCGGCGCGAGCGTCACCGTGCCGTCGGAGACGGCCGGCGCGCACGCGAAGCGCCCGGGCGACTCCACGACGGCCTTGGCGTCGCTCTGCCCGAGCTTCCAGAGGTAGCAGTAGGAGCTCTCGCCCGTCTTGGAGCCCGAGGTCGAGGGCATGACCTGCCAGATGACCTCGTCGTCCGTGCAGGCGAACTTGGGCGGGTCATAGTCCGCGCTGCCCTGCCAGAGCGTGGAGGTGTCGCCGCTGAGCGCGCCGGAGGAGAAGCCCGAGCAGTAGAGCGACCAGTCCGCGGTGAGGTAGTCGTACTCCACCCAGGCGTAGACCTTGTCGGAGCAGCGCACGTCGTAGATGACGGCGGTCGGGCTCGAGCTCAGGGTCTTGGGGACCACCTCCACGAGGCTGCCGGCGTCCAGCGAGAAGGCGCAGCCCTTGACCATGGGCGCGGCGGACGAGCCGGCGAGCACCACCGGGATCCAGGTGCCCTCGGCCTCGTGCAGGACGCTGCCCAGGGGCAGGCTCCACGTGGAGCCCTCGGCCAGGGAGAGGTCGGCCTCCTGGTAGGAGCCGAGCACGGAGGTGGCGGAGTCGGACGAGACGACGGTCGGCTCCGGGGTCGTCTCATCGGAGCCATGGGTGCAGCCGGAGAGGACGCCGACGCACGCGGCGACGGCCCCCGTGGCGGCGAGGCCCCTGAAGAGGCCCCGCCGCGTCATGCTGTGCCTGGCAGGACGCTCGCCGCGCCCGTGGGAGAGCATGGACATCCGAAGAGGCTCCCTCTGCTAGAACTCGAGCTTCTCGAGGCGGTCGAAGACCACATCCACGCGGGTGAGGAAGGAGCGCGGGTCGAAGATGCGGTCGAGCTCCTCGCTCGAGAGGGTGCAGGCAGGGTCGGCCTCGAGGCGCTCGCGGAAGGTCGGCCCCTGGCGGCACTGCTGGATGTCGGCCCACGTCGCCATGGCGTTGCCCTGGACGACCTTGTAGGCGTCCTCGCGGGTGATGCCGGTCTCCACCAGGGCGAGCAGGACCTTGGAGCTGAAGAGCATGCCGCGGGTCTTGTTGAGGTTGTTGAGCATCTGCTCGGGGTACAGGATCAGGCCGTCGACGACGCGGATGAGGCACTGGAACATGTGGTCCAGGCCGATGAAGCTGTCGGGCAGGGAGATGCGCTCGGTGGAGCTGTGGGAGATGTCGCGCTCGTGCCACAGGGCCACGTTGTCGTAGGCGACCTGGGCGTTGGCCTTCACGATGCGCGCGAGGCCGCAGACCTTCTCCATGGTGATGGGGTTGCGCTTGTGGGGCATGGCCGAGGAGCCCTTCTGACCCTTGCGGAACGGCTCCTCCGCCTCGAGGGTGTCGGTCTTCTGGAGGCTCCTGACCTCGGTCGCGATGCGCTCGCAGGTGGCCGCCGTGCAGGCGAGGACGCTGGCGAGGTAGGCGTGGTGGTCGCGGCTGATGACCTGCGTGGAGAGCGGGTCGCTCTTGAGGCCGAGGTGCTCGCAGACGTACTTCTCCACGAAGGGGTCGATCGAGGAGTAGGTGCCCACGGCGCCGGAGATCGCGCCGTAGCTGATGTTGTCGAGGGCGTCGGAGAGGCGGTCGTAGTCGCGCTTGAGCTCCCAGGCCCAGGAGCCGAACTTCATGCCGAAGGTCATCGGCTCGGCGTGGATGCCGTGGGTGCGGCCGACGCAGAGGGTGTCGCGCTCCTCGAGGGCGCGGCGCTTGCAGATCTCCCCCAGCTGCCTGCAGTCCGCGAGGATGATCTCGGTCGCCTGCTTGAGCTGGTAGCACAGGGCGGTGTCGCCGAGGTCGGTGGAGGTCATGCCGAAGTGGACCCACCTGCTCGGCTTGGGCTCGCCCTCTGGTACGTCCGCGTCGATGTAGGAGCCCATGTTGGTGAGGAAGGCGATGACGTCGTGGTTGGTGACGGCCTCGATGGCGTCGACCTCCTCCTTCTTGAAGGAGGCGTGCTCGCGGATCCAGGCGGCCTCCTGCTTGGTGATGCCGATCTTGCCCAGCTCGGCCTGGGCCTCGCAGGCGAGGACCTCGATCTCCTGCCAGATGGCGTACTTGTTCTCGAGCGTGAAGATGTTCCCGATCTCGGGACGGGTGTAGCGGTCGATCATCCGCGTTCCTTTCGCACCGACGTTTGCGACGCCTCCGATTCTACCGCGCGAGCCTGGTCGAGGCGCCAGCCCTCGATCCCACATGCAGATTCGGGGAGGCTGGATATACTCTCAAGGTAGTGGCGAGCTCCGCGGCGGCGCGAGCAGGCGACGCTGCAGGCGCCCAGGCAGGCGGCGGGGGCAGAGAGATGGGGTTCAGGCAGGGTCGGGGGTCGCGCCCCGGAACAGGCAGGCACGAGGCCGGGTCCGGCTGGTCCCAGGTCCTTCTCGACGCCGCGCCGCCCGGAGGGGCGGAGGTCTCCAGCAGGCGGACGAGCAGGAGGGACGAGAGATGGAACGCGTCATAGTCGATCGCTTCGAGGGTAGCTTCGCCGTCGTCGAGGTCGGGCTCGGGCTGATGCGCAACGTGCCGCGCAAGCAGCTGCCCACCACGACGCGCGAGGGGGACGTGCTCGTGTTCGACGGGCGCGTCTACCGCAGGGACCCCGGCGCCACGGGCGAGCGCGCCAACCGCATGCGCGGGAGGGTGCACCGCCTCTTCGGGAACTAGCGGATGCCTCGCAGGGACGCGCGACGCACGGAGGGCGCCTCCTGGCTGGCCGGGAGGCGCCCTCCTGCTCGTTCGTTCCTGTCGCCGCCTGGGGCGGCGGGTCCTTCTCCCTGCGGGAGCGCTTTCGCTACTCCCCCGCGGGCAGGGTGGCCTCGTCGGCCGCAAGCGACTGGCGCGCCTCGGCGAGCTGCGTGCGCACCGCCTCGGAGCCAGTGCCGCCGTAGGTGTTGCGCGCGTTGGCAATGCCTGCCGGGTCGAGGTCCTGCGCGACGTCCTCCTCGAAGAGGTCGCTCGCGGCCTTGAACTCCTCCGGCGTCAGGTCCTCGAGGCTCTTGCCGTGCTTCTCGCAGTACAGCACCAGCTGACCCACGACGGCGTGCGCCTCGCGGAAGGGCATGCCCTTCTTGGCCAGGTAGTCCGCCACGTCGGTGGCGGCGGTGAAGCCCTTGCGCGCCTGGACGAGCATCACGTCCTCGTACACGGTCATGGTCTCCAGCATGCCGGAGGCGATCTCCATGCAGTCGGACAGGGTGCGGGCCGCGTCGAGCGGGCCCTCCTTGCACTCCTGCAGGTCCTTGTTGTAGGCGAGCGGCAGGCTCTTCATGGTGGTGAGCAGCGCCATGAGGTCGCCGTAGACGCGGCCCGTCTTGCCGCGCGTGAGCTCGGCGAAGTCGGGGTTCTTCTTCTGCGGCATGATGCTCGAGCCCGTGGAGTAGGAGTCGGAGAGCGTGATGAAGCCGAACTCCGTGCTGCTCCAGAGCACGATCTCCTCGCACAGGCGCGAGAGGTGCATCATGCTCACGCTGCAGGCGTACTCGAGGTCGAGCAGGTAGTCGCGGTCGCTCACCGCGTCGAGCGAGTTGGGGATCGCATGGTCGAAGTCCAGGAGCTCGGTGGTGTAGGCGCGGTCGAGGGGGTAGGTCGTGCCGGCGAGGGCCGCCGCGCCGAGCGGGTTGGCGTCGGCCGCCTTGAGCGCGGCGGCAAGGCGGACGAAGTCGCGCTGGAACATCCAGTAGTACGCGAGGAGGTGGTGCGAGAGGAGCACCGGCTGGGCGTGCTGCAGGTGGGTGTAGCCCGGCAGCACGACGCCGAGGTAGCGCTCCGCGCAGTCGACGAAGGTGCGGCGCAGCTCGACGTTGCCGCGCATGAGCCTCTCGCACAGGTCCTTGGCCAGGAGGCGGATGTCGGTCGCCACCTGGTCGTTCCTGCTGCGGCCCGTGTGCAGGCGGGCGCCCGGCTGGCCGATCTCCGCCGTGAGGCGGGACTCAACGGCCATGTGGACGTCCTCGTCGTTCACGTCCCAGGGGAAGGTGCCGCTGGCGACCTCCTGGGAGATCGCCGCGAGGCCGCGGTCGATCGCCTGCTGGTCGCCCTCGGAGATGATCCCCTGCCGCGCGAGCATGCGGGCGTGGGCACGCGAGCCCGCGATGTCCTGCTGCGCCATGTTCTTGTCGACCTCGAGGGAGGCGCCGAACTCCTGCGTGAACTGGTCGACGCCCTTCTCGAACCTACCGCCCCAGAGTGCCATGCGCGCCCCCGCCTACGCCGGCTGGTTGCCGCTGGCGGGGCCCTGGGCCTTGGACCAGGTGCTCGTCATCAGCGAGTGCAGGTCGATGAAGCCCTTGGAGGCCGTGCGGTCGAAGGTGTCGCCCTCGCCGTAGGTCGCGAGGCTCTCGTCGTAGAGGCTGTAGTCGCTCTTGATGCCGTCCATGAGCAGGCTGCCCTTGTAGAGCTTGAAGCGGACGGTGCCCGAGACGAACTTCTGCGTGTAGGCGTTGAACGCGTCGATGGCGTTGCGCACCTGGCTGAACCAGTAGCCGTAGTAGACCTGGCTGGCCCACTCCTGGTCCATGTGCTGCTTGAGCTTGAGGGTCTCGCGGTCGAGGGTGATTGACTCGAGGGCCTTGTGGGCCTCGATCAGCAGCATGGAGCCGGGGCACTCGTAGCACTCGCGGCTCTTGATGCCCACGACGCGGTCCTCGATCATGTCGATGCGGCCGTAGCCGTTGCGGCCGGCGATCTTGTTGGCCTCGATCACGAGCGGGAGGAGGTCCATCTTCTCGCCGTTGATGGCGGAGGGCACGCCCTGCTCGAAGGAGATCTCGACGAACTCGGGGGTGTCGGGGGCCTCGGTCGGGTCGACGGTCATCGTCCAGATGTCCGCGGGCGGCTGGTTCCAGGAGTCCTCGAGGACGCCGCACTCGATGGCGCGGCCCCACAGGTTGTCGTCGATCGAGTAGGGCTTCTTCTTGGTGACGGGGATGGACACGTCATGCTGCGAGGCCCAGTCCATCTCGGACTCGCGCGTGGTGAGGTCCCACTCGCGCACCGGGGCGATGATCTTGAGACTGGGGTCGAGCGCGTGGATGCAGGTCTCGAAGCGCACCTGGTCGTTGCCCTTGCCCGTGCAGCCGTGGGCGATCGTGGTGGCGCCGTACTGGTGGGCGATGTCCACGAGGTGCTTGGAGATGACCGGGCGCGAGAGGGCGGAGAGGAGCGGGTAGACGCCCTCGTACTCGCCGTTGGCCTGGATGGCGCACTTCACGATGGTGTTGCAGTACTTCTCGCGCATGTCGAGGGCCTCGGAGTGGATGGCGCCCATCTTGAGGGCCTTCTCCTTGACCCACTCGAGGTCCTTCTCGTCCTGGCCGACGTTGCCGCAGATGGCGATCACGTCGAGGTTCTTCTCGGTCTGCAGCCACCTGACGATGACGGAGGTGTCGAGACCGCCGGAGTACGCGAGGACTACCTTTTCCTTCTCAGCCATGATGCTCTCCTTATGGTTGGCTTCTTGCAGGGTTGATGTGCTGCCGGCCCGGGCCGCGGGCGGCTGGCCTATCGGCTTGGAGAGGGTCCCCTCTGGGGCCTCTTGCTGCCGTTGGGTCCTTTTCTAAGGGAGTTGGTTCTTGCCATGCGCGCCTCCGTGGGCGCGGGCGGAACGACGTGCCTCGTAGGTGGGCTATCGTCGCTCGGGGATGCGGATGGCGCGGCGTCGCAGGGAGACCTCGTTCGCGTTGGCGTGGTGCATGTTCGCGAACATACGCTTCATGGCGTGGCCTCCTCAAAAGCGAGTGGCGTGTGCTCTTGCACACGGCTGCAGCTTGCACGTCTGCCCTCTGGCTCCGTGCCTTTCCGTGCCCTGCATAATAGGCCGAATCGCCATCACGCGACCGGGAATCCGTCTATTCGCCGCCAGCCGAAACACGCAGGATACATTCGCGCGAGAAGGACGTGCGGCCGCGGGTCCGGTGGCTTGGCGGGCTGCGGCAATCCGTGAAGCACATCCGAAGCACGTCGTGAAGCACATGACCGTCGCGCGGCCTGGTTGCAAGGTGGTTGCAAGCCTGGTTGCAAGGAGGCCGCCAAAAGCGAGCAGGCCAGGAGGCAGAAACGCCACCTGACCTGCGGTTTCTCTCTGGTGCGCCCTGTGGGCCTCGAACCCACGACCTTGGGATTAAAAGTCCCCTGCTCTGCCAACTGAGCTAAGGGCGCGCACCCTGTGATTCTATCACGCACGCTGCACCGGCAGCCACCTGGCGGCCGGCTGGCACGGACCCGGACGCGGGTCCGCGGGCGCAGGTCCTACTCCGCCCAGGCCCAGGTGCCGTCGACGAACACCGGGACCTCCTCGCCCGCGGGCGTCACGCCCGTCACGCTGAGGTCGTCGGTGCCGATCATGAAGTCGACGTGCGTGTGGCTCTGGTTCACGCCGTGCTCGACCAGCTGCTCCTTCGTCATCTCGAGCCCGCCGGCGAGGCACTCGGGGAAGCCCATGCCCAGGGCGAGGTGGCAGCTCGCGTTCTCGCCGTAGAGCGTGTCGTAGAACAGGATGCCGCTCTGGCGGATAGGCGTCTCCTTGGCGATAAGCGCGCACTCGCCGAGGCGGCAGGCGTTCTCGTCCGTGTCGACGATCTGCTTGAGCACCTCGTAGCCGCCCTTGGCGCCGTACTCCACCACGCGCCCGCCCTCGAAGCGCAGCCAGAAGTCGCGCACGATCTGGCCGGCGTGCACCAGCGGCATGGCGGAGAAGACGATGCCGTCCGCGCGCGTGCGGTCCGGCGTGGTGAAGACCTCCTCGGTCGGGATGTTGGGGAAGTAGCTGATGCCGCCGACCGTCGTGGCCGCGCCGCCCTCCCAGACGCCACCGCGGTTGAGGCCGACGGTGAGGTCGGTCCCGTTCGAGGCGCGATAGTGCAGGCTGTCGAAGGCGTAGCCGTTGAGCAGGGACTTGTTCCTCTCGAAGGCCGCGTTGTGGGCGTCCCACTCGGCCTCCGGGTCGCTGCCCGAGGCGCGCGCAACGCACAGGATCTCCCTCCAGAGCCTGAGGACCGCCTCGTCGGTGGCGAGGTCGGGGAAGACCGTCTTGGCCCAGGCGGCGATGGGCACGCCGGCGATGCACCAGGTGTTGCGGCCGAAGTCGAGGCCGGAGCGGAACGCCTTGCACTCGCTGTTGCGGGCGCGCGAGGCGGCCGCGGGCTTCGCCGGGTCCACGCCCGCGAGCGCGGAGGGGTCCTGGCCCTCGAGGAAGAGGAACGCTGCGCCCGCTTCGGCGAGCGAGTCGAGCTGCTCGCGCTTCCAAGAGGGGGTGTGGCGGAAGTACTCGACATCGACGTTCTGGTAGGTCAGGCGCGTGACCTCGTCGTCCGCCCACAGCACGGTCACGTGGCCCGCACCCGCCTCGTAGGCCGCGCGGACGACCTTGCGGGCGAAGTCCGCGCGCTCGACGGGGGCGGTCAGCACGAGCTCCTGGCCGGGCTGCAGTGCGACGCCCCTCCTCACGATGAGCCTGGCATAGCGGTCGAGCTGCAGCTGGAGGCCCTCGCCCTCGCCGACGGGCGGATCTTCTCGCTGGATTGCGGTCATGACGGTTCCTTTCGTCCGTGGGTGGCCGGGGAGCGTCGCGGGTGGCCGCGGGCGGCAGGCCGCACGCGGCCGATTGCGCGCGGCCGGCCGCAGGCGGCGAGCCGGAGGAGCGACCCGGGGGCGTGCGCGGCCCCGGCCAAGTCCCCAATAGAAAAAGGCCCCCGAGGGGGGCCTGGTGTTGCTCTGGAGCGGGCAACGGGATTCGAACCCGCGGATGACGGCTTGGGAAGCCGTTGCCTTACCACTTGGCGATGCCCGCATGTAGTAGGCATTCTACCACACAATCCCGCGGCTGGCCCGACATTCGCAAACCCGCGCGCAAGGCGCCGCCGGCGGAGAAGGACCGGGTGCGGCGGGCCTGGTGCGGCGGCCCGCCGCAGCCCCTAGGACCTGCGGATGAACTCGCAGATGAGGCGGGCCACCGAGGCGACCTGCTTGGGGTCGACGTTCATCGGCACGTCGTTCTCCGTGTGGGAGAGCGCGGGCAGGCCGTTCTCGTCCATGCCCATGATGGTGAGGGCGCGCACGCGGGCGCGCATCGCGCAGGTGGCGTCGGTCTCCTCCCAGCCGTAGTCGATCTTCTCCATGGGAATCTGTAGGTCGGATGCCGTCTGGGTGAGGAGGCGCGAGCTCCTGCGGTCCGCGCGGCGGCCCTCGTCGTAGCCCTCGTTGGTCAGCGTGACGAGCTGGCCGGCGCCGACGCTGTCGAGGTTGACGAGGAAGGCGCCACGCAGGTCGCGACGGAAGTTGGCTATGAAGGAACGGGCGCCCGCGTGGTCCATCTCGGAGCCGCCGACGCAGACGAACCAGATGTCGTGGGCGACGAGGTAGTCGTCGCCAAGGCCGAGGATGGCGTCCTGGAGCTCGCCGTCCTCGTCGCCGGAAGCGGTGGCCTCGGGTGCGGCGTCGCCGACGGCGGGCACCGCGTCGGGGGTGGGCTCGTCGAGCTCCTCCGGGGCAACGGCGACGTCTTCGCTTCCGCCGGCGGGCGCAGCGTCCTTCTCGCGCAGGTCGGACCTGAGGGCCGCGCCGCCCTTCCATCCGCGCAGCGGGGAGGTAGGCTCGTCGGTGGTGGAGTCGTACTCCGCGGTGTCGCCGAGGTCGGAGGAGGGCTCCTCCGCTGCGGTGCCGGCGACGTCCTCGTAGTCCTCCTCGTCCTCGTAGTCCTTGGAGCCGGACAGCGGGTCGGTCGTGCGGGACGAGACGTCGGGCAGGTCGAAGAGGGCGGCGCGACGAGCGATGTTGGGAGTCGTCGAGGGCGGCTCGTAGGTGGACTTGCCCCAGCTCGGGTCGTCGATCGGGCGCGGCCTGGGCCGCGGCGGGACCGTCTCCTCGTCCTCGTCGAGGTCGATGTCGGAGAGGGTGTCGAGGCCGGTCGTGTCCTTGGGGAGGATGTCGTCGCCCTCCTCCTCCTCGCCGAGCTCGAGGTAGCTCACGCGACCGTCGAGCTCCTCGCGGCCGGCACGGGCGCCGTCCGCCGGCGCGGGCTCTGCGGCGTCGGCGCTGGCGCCCTCGGGATCCGCTGCCTCGGCGTCGGCCGCGGTGGGCTCGGAGTCCGCAGACTCGGGATTCGCTGCCTCGGGAGCCTCGGCGTCGGCTGCGGGCTCCTCCTGGGAGGCATCCGACTCCTCCGGGAGGTCGGCATAGCCGTCCTCCAGGGACTCGTCGTCGTAGTCCGCGTCCGCGTAGTCTGCGTCGTACTCGGAGCCGTAGTCATCGTAGCCGGCATCGGCGTAGCCAGCCTCGTCGGACGCCCCCTCGTAGTCGTCGTAGTCGCCCGCGTAGGAGTCGGCCGCGGCGGAATCGGAGGCGCGGGCGTCCGCGGTGGCGCCGCCGCGCGTGAGGCGCTGGCGCAGGCGCGAGAACGCCCCGCGGACGCGCGCGGAGAAGCCGCCCTTCTCGGCCGCGCCCTCCGCTTCCACCTGCTCGTACTGGGCGTCGGAGTAGTCCTGGGCCTCGTCGTACTCCCCCGTGTCGTAGTTCTCGTCGTCGTAGGGCTCGTCGGGCTCGGCCCCGTCGTACGAGTCGTAGCCCGAGGCTTCCTCGTCGTAGGCGCCCTCAGCGTCGACCGGCATCTTGAAGGCGGCGGTGTCGCCGGGCGCGACCCTCTCGACCTCCTCGGAGAGGTCGACGACCTCCTCGGTCTCCTCGGCGGAGGCGTCGAGGTCCTCGACGGCAGGCTGGTCCCAGTCGAGCTCGGCGGCCGCCACAACGGTCTCCTGCGGCTCCCCCTCGGTTTCGGCCGACTCGGCGACAAAGAGGTCCTGCTCCTCCTCCGGCACGACCTCCGCCTCGACCTCGGGGGCCTCGTCCTGCGCGACGCGCACGGACTCGGGGCGCGGCTGCCTGCGAGCGGCCCTGCTCGCGGAGACCTGCTCGGCGGCGGTGGAGGCCTGCGTCGTTATCGTCTGCTCGTCACGGTCGGCGACGGGCGAGAAGGACGCGCGTCCGGCGGGCTCGCCGGAGTCGTCCACGCGGATGGGCTCGGGGATGGAGTCCTGCGGCTCGGGGGCGACGGAGACGACCTCGACGCCCTCCTCGACCTCTGCGGGCTCAGCCTCAGCCGCTGGCTCGGCCTCAGCCGCGGGCTCGCCCGAGTCCTCGTCGACCTCCGTGGCGGCGGGCTCGTCCAGGTCTGGCAGCGGCTCTTCGGCGGCCTCGGCCGTCGGGGCGCCTTCCGCGCCGTCGGGGGACGCCCCATCCTCCGCCGTGGCGCTCTGCGGCATGTCATCCGGCGTTATCGGAAGGAGCGGCTCGCCGGATGCGGCGCCCCTCTCGACCGCGAACGAGGCGCCCGCGGGACGGTGCAGCTCGTCGAAGCCCTCGAGGTCGTCGCCCTCGTACTTCGTCTCGAACTCGCTGTAGTCGACGGACTCTCCCTCGGTGAGGTCCTTGCCACGGCGAATCGCAATCGGGTCGCCGCCACCGCGGTGGAAGAGGCCCTTGATGCGCGATACGAGCTTCCTGCCCGCGCCGCCCCTCTTGCCCGAGGGCCTTCCCGACGCCTCGGGCGCCGACGCGTCCTCCTCCGGCTCTGCGTAGAGCTGGCCGTACGCGTCCGTCTCGGCGCCCTCCGGCTGGGTGGAGGCTTCGGCCGGCGCCTCTTCGGACCACTGGTCAGCGAGGAGCTGGGCCTCCTGGCCATCGCCGGGGCCGAGGGCCTCGGCGCCCTCGGGCGCAGGAGCCTCGTCGTAGCCCTCGCCTGCGTAGGCCCGCTCGTCGGACGGTCCATACGCCTGGTCATAGGTGTCGTCATAGGCCTGGTCGTAGACCGCCTGGTCGCCCTCGGCGTAGCCGGCCTCGTCGTAGGCCGCGTAGGTGTCAGCGGTGACTTCTGCAGCCTGGGGCTGCCGCTCGACGCCCTGCTCGCCCTCGGAGGACCCCACCTCCGACTCGTACTGCTCGGGCTGGTACTGCACCTGTTCCCGCGCCTCGGCCGGCGCCTCCTCGCCTCCGCTGGCGTTGATCTGCCTGGGCGCCTCGTACACGATCTCACAGTCGGGCGGGAGCATGCCGAGCGACTCGAGGACCTCCCTGCCGTGGCGGACGCCGCGAACCTCCTCGTAGACCGGCTGGGGCTTGGGGGCGGGCTCGGACGCGCGGCGCACGTACGGCTTGCCCTCGATGGTCGCGTCGACGCGGTCCTCGCCGGGGCGGACCTTCGCGAGGACCGCCATGAGCGCGGCGACGGACGACTTGTTGTCGTTCGAGCCGGTGGTGTAGGAGCCGAAGCCCTCGACGATGGCGGCGACCGCCACGACGACGATCGGGAGGGAGGCCACGAGCGCGACGACCCAGATGACCAGGCGCGCCGCGGACGGGATGAAGCCGAGCACCTGGACGAGCGAGCCGAAGGCGGCGATGCAGGTGCTCGGGAAGGCGGCGCGCTTGAGGAACGACTGGTAGCGCGCGAGCGAGCTCGAGTACAGGACGTTCTGACGAGGGGTGTCGTAGTGCGCGAGGATGACGATCGGACGTGCGCCCTTGACGACCTTGTCGCCCGTCGCGCGGGGCACCGCGACGACGGTCTGGCTCCTCCTCGCGAGGCCGAAGTTCTCGAACACGTTGCGCCCGAAGTGCCTCATGGCGAGAAGGACGGCGCAGACCAGGGCGAGCAGGAAGGCGATGACCTTGGGGGCGCCGTTGGCAACGCCGCACGTCAGGAGCGCGAGGAAGAGGACGAGGGACACGACCTGCGGCATCATCCTGCCGACGGGATGGGTGTCGAACTCCTGGATCGAGGGCTCGAGGCCATGGTCCTTCATCACCTCGACGATGGTCTCCGCGGCCTGGAACTCCTCTTGGCTGCTTGCGGGGGCGATACCAATCTCGTCATCGAGATAGTCCATGTAATCGCGCGTCTTGGCCATATTGGTTTTCCTTCACTGGAAATCGTGGGTAACTCTTTGGTGCATGGTGCAGCGATTCTTCGCATTCGTTTCTTGAGTATACGTCTAGCATGTGCCGTCTGCCCTGATGAGGCCCGGCGGGGGCGGCCCCGACGGCTGCAGGCAGCACCTTCGCGCCAGTGCGGCGCGGGGCGCCCTTCGATCCGACGCCCGAACAGCTGTATTCTTTCGGGTATCCTTGCGGTCGTCTCGGCACCCGGCGCTCACTTGCTGCGCCTCTCCGCGCGCCCGTGCGCCGCGCCGCTCTGCCGGGCCGCCCGCGGGCCGTCACGCACTTGCGCTACCGCGCGCATGCACTTGCACTACCGAGCGGTTACATATGTAGTATCGGACGTAATACCGTCTACAGCCAAGGGTACTGCGTTTGGATTAACAGTATTATCGCGGGTACACATAGGTTTCTCGCATTGCGGGACACTAACGTGCATGACTCTGACACCAAGGGCGAGGTAAACGAGACGGACCTCGAGGCCCAGCGTATTCTTGCGATCGCAATCGCGCTCGTCAACGCCAAGCGTCCGCTCCCGACGTCATACTTCTACGAGAACTTCTATCCGGGGCGCGACGACGAGGTGAGGAGGAAGTCCTTCCAGAGGGACCGGGGCCGCCTTGCGCGCTGCGGCCTCGTCGTCGAAAGGAAGCTCTTGCCCGAGGGGATTGCATGGTCGCTCGACAGGGCATCGCTCGCACAACCGAGCGCGCTCACCCCCACCGAGGCGCTTACCGTCGACGTGGCTCTGCTCCCGTTCGCCTCGGACCCGAGCTTCCCGTATGCCTCAGACCTCCGCATGGCCCTCTCGAAGATCGACAGGTCCTTCTCGGAGGTGACCGCCGCTCGGACCCCCCGTCGCCCGCGACGTCGCTCGAAGAAGCAGGGGCTGGTGGAGCAGTGCCTGTCGGCCCGGCACGCCCTCGAAATCGTATACGAGAAGGCGGACGGCACTAAGGTCGAGCGAACGGTCGGCATCTACGGGCTCTTCTCCTTGAGGGACGTCCCCTACATGGTCGCCGCACGGCTCGAGGACGGGCAAGAGCCCGGCCCCGCGCACACCTACAACATCGGGAGGATAGCGAAGGCGGTCGAGCTCCCCAGGCTCTCCCACCGCATACCCGAGGACTTCGAGGTGCGCGACTACATCAAGCTCCCCTTCCAGATAGGCTGCGAGAGCTACCGCGCCCGGTTCTCCGTCCCACGAGAGAGGATGCGCATGAGCTCAGGTCCGAAGCTGGGGGCCGAGGCGACTTCGTGGAGGTGCCCCGCACGGACGCGGAGGGCACGCCGGAGTCGTCGGCTGATAATACGGACACATGCGAGGCGCGTGCACAAGCGGTCACGACTCTCGCTTGTAATACGAACGCAGCCTCAGCGCATTCGCGTGTGACGTCTTCCGTTCGCGAGGATGGCTACGCGGAGAATACGGATGTCATCTGGAGTATTACTGTGTGCGACACGTCCGTGGCGGCGTCATGGGCCGTCGCGGAAGACATACGCCCCATCGAACCAGCCCAGCTCGTACGCGAGTGGCGTAAGGCCCTTCAAGACGCGGCTGCCGCGCAGGAGTCGCGTCCGCACACGAGTCCGCGCTCCGATTCTGCGACTGCGCCAACGGCTGGCTCGTCGCGCGTACGCAACACTGAAAGGAGTTCGCTGGGCGGCTCGCGTGGCAGGAGGTCCGGCATCGAGGAGGCTCGCAGCCTTGTTGCGCTGCTCGGCGCCCTGAGCGACGAGGGCGACTCCATCTCCGCGGAGGCGATCTCCTCCAGGATGGGGGTCCCCCTCGACGAGGCCGAGAAGCTCCTCGACCTCGTCTCGACCGCCGGTGGCGAGGACGGCAACTACCTCTCCGTCTATGCGGATGGGGACGTGCCACGGCTCACGCTCGCAAGCTTTGCGGGGACGACGCGCGGACGGCCCCTCAGGCTCACCGACGACGAGACCGTCGCCCTTCACGCCGCGTTCGATGCTCTAGGTACGAAGGCCGACGACCCGCTGCGTCTTAAGGTCGAGAGCTCCTACGCCTCTCCCACCATCAGTCCGGAGGAGGTGCGCCGGTCGCTTTCCCTTGCCGCTTCGGACCTGGACGAGTCCATCGTCTCCTCCTGCTCCCGAGCACTTGCGGAGGGCAGGCGCCTCACCTTCCTGTACAGGGGCACCTGTGACGCACAGTCTCGCCGCAGGACGGTCCAACCTCTGGACCTACGCAGGGCCGAAGGCTCCTGGTACCTGGATGCCACCGACCTGGCGCTCCTGCAGGGGAGGACGTTCCGAATCGACAGGATGTCAGACGTTACGTTGGTCGAGGGGGGCAGCCGTCTCGCTGAAGATGACGGCAAGCTTGCCGGGAAAGCTGTCGGACGCGAGTGCGGCAAGGTTGGCGGCAGCGTCAAGCCCTCACAAGCGAGCCCTCGACACGACGCGAAGGAAGTCACCCGAAGCGAGGGCTCATCACCAGGGAAGGTTCCTTCACGTCGCGAAGCCCCGACACGTAGCGAAGCCCTGCCACATGGCAAGGCGCCTTCACGAAACGAGGCTCCGTCGGCTCCCGTGACACGTGAAGTCGTACTGCACTTCTCGGACGCGAGGTACCTCTCGCTCTTCAGCTGGCCAGGCCTCACTCCGGTCGACGTCGGACGGCTGCGAGCGGCCTACCAAGGGGTGAGCTCCGATCACAACGCCGCCCCAGTAGGCTCCGTCCTAGATGCAAGAATCAGGTATTACGGCAAGGGCCGCCCCTGGCTCGCGCGTCACATAGCAGCGTGCCGTGGAACGGTCTCGACGGATGACCCGGAGCTCTCTCAAGAGGTACGAGAATACATCTCGCGTCTCATGCTCTCGTAATCCCACCACTGTAGTCCCCTGTGTATTCTGGCGTAATACGTAAATACCGCGCGTAGCATAATCTGCTGCACGCGGGATTTTCAGGGCTTCAACTGCGTAAATACACTATACTACATTCATTCTCACATCATATTTTGTATTATAAAGCAGTTGTCTTCCTCGAAGCTCGCCACCCGTAGCAAGGGGCCTTGTCATACTTTCGAATATGGCCACAACTCAGTATTACGTCCGCATCCCGTCGCTGTTAACGTTCCTACTCGTGTGTATTACGCCAAATCTTGATGTATTTGCCGACGTTCTGGGTCTCGAGGCGCTGGACGTTGTGGGAGGGCAGCGAGTTGAGGAAGTTGCGGCCGTACCTCTTCGTGACCAGGCGTGAGTCGGCGAGCACGAGGACGCCCGTGTCACCCGCGGTCCTGATGAGCCTGCCGGCAGCCTGCTTGACCGAGAGGACAGCGTCGGGCAGAGAGTACCTCCACCAAGCGCGATCCTCCCTCAGCTCGCGTTCCTTCACGAGGGGGTCCTGCGGACTCGCGAACGGCAGCTTGGGGATCACGACGCAGCGAAGGGTGTCACCAGCGGCGTCGAACCCCTCCCAGAACGACTTGAGCGCCATGAGCGAGAGGCTCTTCTCCGCCAGGAACCTCTCGCGGAGGTGCCGCGGAGAAGATCCTCGCTCTTGGCACACCACCTCGAGGCCGACCGCCTCAAGCCGCGGCTTGAGGTCTGCATACACGCGCTCCATTTCGCGCCTGTTGGTGAAGAGCGTGAGCACCGAGCCGCCCATCGCCTTGTGCACGTCGAAGAGCAGGTCCGTCAGTGCCGGAAGGTACGACCTGTCCTGCGGTGCGGGAAGGTCTTGTGCAAGGACCACCGACATGTGGTTGTCGAAGTCGTAACTGCTGTCCAGCTGCAGGTCCTTGTACTTCTCTGGCTCAAGGCGGTCGAAGCCCACCGCATGGTTGAAGTGATTGAAGCTCTTCCCCACGGCCATCGTCGCTGACGTGAAGATGACGCTCTCCATCTCGGGCAGCCAGAGCGTGGCCAGGTCCGCGCCGATGTCGAGCTTCTCGGCGACAAGCTTCTCCTGCGCCATTCTCTTCCTCTGGCGGTAGAGCTCCGCCGAGTAGACCATGTTGTCCTGGGGCTCGACGATGATGTCCCTTATCGCGGCCACCATCTCCGAGATGCCGCGCGACTCCTCGCCGAGGTTGTCAGCAAGCTGGGGGTCTACGTCCGCAAGCGCTTCTCGGGCCTCGTCGAGACACTTGCTCGTCTCGGAGAGCCGCTCGAGCGCGGCGGTGGAGGCGCTCACGACGTCCTGCCACTCCTCGGTCCGCCTGACCTTGTCGTCTATCCAGAGCGTGACGTTCTCGTACCCGCCCGAATGGTCCGCGATTGGCACCAGTCCGTGAATCGCCTCGTACAGGCTCGCCGTGGAGGTCGAGGCGCGCGCCGCCGAGGCGGCGGCCTTGGTGAGAAGCCCAGCCGAAAGGGTTGAGCCATCCTTGCCGGCCACTGTGACCAGAAGCGAGTGGAGCGTTCCCGTCTTGCTGCCGCCGAGCCGCTCGAAGACCTCTCGCGTCTTCTCCGCCGACAGCTCCTCCGCCCACTGGCGGCGGGCCTCGGACTCGAAGCCGTGCGCCTCGTCGATAATCCAGTGGCGCACGGGCGGGAGGATGGCGTTGTCCGCCGCGACGTTGCGAAGGAGCAGCGAGTGGTTGGTCACCACGACGTCAGAGGAGGCCGCGCGGCGCCGCGCACCGTGGATGAAGCACTCCTTCGGGTAGAAGGGGCACCTGTTGTGGGTGCAGTCCGAAGGGCCGATGGTCAGCATGCTGCGCGGCACGAAGCGCCAGCGGATGCCGAGCGCGTCGAGGTCTCCCTCGAGGGCCTGCGAGGAGTAGGCGTACGTGACCGCGATGGCCGTCAGCATGTCGGAGCCTACCGCGTTCTCCGAGCGGTACCCCATGTCGACTTGCGAGAACGGCAGGTCGCCAGAAGCCGCACGCTCGAGCCTCATGAGGCAGGGGTAGTGGTCATAGCCCTTGAGCGCCGTGAAGCTGACCCCATCGGGCAGGGCGGCGTCGAGTGCTGGCAGCTCGTGGGCTACCAGCTGATCCGTCAGGGCGTTGGTCTTCGTCGCGACGCCGACGGTCACGTCGTTCCTCTGCGCGAACTCGATCGCCGGAAGCAGGTAGGCCATCGACTTGCCGACGCCGGTGCCCGCCTCGATGGCCCTGTGGGTCGAGGTCTCCAGGGCTTCGCGCACCTCCTGCGCCATAGCAATCTGTTCCGGCCTCGACTCGAAGTCGCGGTACATACGCGAAACCACGCCATCGCTCCCGAACGCGGCGTCGACCTCACCACGGGAGGGAACGTCATAGGGGTCAAGCCTCTCCGCGGCGTCACTCTTGCGACTCTCCTGGACCGCCGTCGCAAGGCGGGCGCGCGTCTCCTTGAGGGAGAAGGACGCGCCCTCGGTCTCAAGCGCGAGATGCGAGAAGATCGGTCGGTAGGCCCAGTCAATCTCGGTATGGAGGTCCGCAAGCCTCCCAAGGAGGCCGGCCGGGAGCGCGGCAAGGCCGCAGAGGATGATGCGCCACATGCCGCAGAGAGCGTCGATGTCATCCATCGCGCGGTGCGTGACCGAGTCGCAGTGGAAGGCCTGCGCCATGTCGGAGAGCCTGTGCGACTTCAGGCACGGAAGCGCGATCCTCGACAGCGCAAGCGTGTCGATCCAGTTGTCCGTCACCTCCCTGCCCCCGGGCACCTTCTCGATGAAGGTGCGGTCGAAGGTGGCGTTGTGGGCGAGGACGGGCACACCTCCGACGAACTCCGCAAGGCCCGTGACGGCCTCCTCGGCGCTGGGCGCATCCACCACATCAGCCTCGCTGATGTTCGTGAGTGCCTGGATCTGAGGCGGGATACGGCCCTCTGGCTTCACGAAGGTGTGATACCTCTCGACGACCTCGCGGCCGTAGAGGCGTGCTGCGGCGATCTCTATCAGCTCGCAGTCCTTGAAGGAGAGGCCCGTCGTCTCGGTATCCAGAACGACGACATCCTCTTCCAGGAGGCCGAAGTCGTACGTCTTCGCGCGCTCCTCGAGGCTCTCGTAGACTTTCCTGACTGAGCTTGGCGTTGTGGGAAGAAGGAGGGAGCCGAGCGTCACGCCCCGGCTCCCCCTCTCCTCGCGCCTATCGTTTTGAGGCATATGTCTCCGTTGTAAGTTGACGTATGACGAACGTCTTATCGCGCTGCGCAAGCGTATTAAGCGTGCATGGCCGCCAGTCCTAGTCCTCGGCCGCCTCGGTGGAAGACTCGGCTCCGGCCTTCCCCTCGAGCGCAAGCTCGATGAACTGCTTGCAGAGGTCAGGGAACTCGATTCCGCCATGGCGGGCGGAGTCGGGAAGGAGGCTCGCCGGCGTCATGCCGGGGATGGTGTTGGTCTCGAGGATGACCGGCGTGCCGTCCTCGGTCACGATGAAGTCGCTCCTCGAGCATCCACGGCAGCCGAGCGCCTCGTGGGCCTTGACGGCATACTTCTGAGCCTTCGCGTAGACGCCGGACTCGAGCCGGGCGGGGATGACGTGATGCAGCGACGAGGGCTCGTACTTCACCTTGAGGTCATAGAAGTCGGCGCCGGTGACGATCTCGACAATCGGGAGCGCGCGAGGGTCGTCGTTGCCGATGACGGGGACGGTGATCTCCGTGCCGACGACGCACGTCTCGACGAGCACGTTGTCGCCCTCCTTACGGGCCTTCTCGATGGCACCGTCGAGCTGCGCGCGCTCGGTGACCTTGGTAATCCCGAAGCTCGAGCCGTTGCTGGCAGGCTTCACGAAGAGCGGCAGGCCGTAGGTCTCGACGATCTCGTCGAGAAGCTCCTCGGTCAGCTCGTCGTCCGCCTCGATGTCGACGCCCTCGGGGGTGGGGATGCCCGCGCTGCGATACATGACCTTCGCGGCGTCCTTCTCAGTCGCCAGCGCGGAGGCCAGCACGCCCGAGAAGGTGTACGGCATATGCATTATCTCGCAGAGGCCCTGGATGCAGCCGTCCTCGCCGTAGCGGCCATGCATGGCGATGAAGGCGACGTCGAACCCACCGTTAGAGAAGTCCGCAAGGAAGCTCTCCGAGGCGACGTCGAGAAGCTCGACGGACTCGAAGCCGGCCTCATGCAGCGCAGCCTCGACCGCGCGGCCAGTCTCGAGGGAGATCTCTCGCTCGTCAGACCATCCGCCCGCGAGGACAGCCACCTTATATCGTGTAACGTCCGTGCTTGCCATGTCATGACTCCTTGAGCGCAACTCGCGTGCGCTAGACTCGTTTACATGATTACCTGCGAAAACAGGGTACTCCTCGTTCAAGTACACAAATAGACAAGGGCAAAATAACATGACGACAGTAGACGACACCAAGCCGTCCCAGCCTAGCACGCGCCGCAAGCGCGACCTTCACTCCATGAGCCATGGCGAGATAGTCGAACTCGTCGCAGAGCTCGGTCAGCCCAAGTTCCGCGTGAAGCAGATCGAGGAGTGGGTCTGGGAGAAGAACGCGGGCTCCTTCGACGACATGACCAACCTCCCCAAGGCCCTGAGACAGAAGCTCGCCGGCGTCGTCACCCTCGGCGGCGTGGAGGAGGTCGCCGCCCAGACTTCCGTGGACGGCAGCAAGAAGTACCTCCTCCGCTTCCCGGACTCGACCGCAGTCGAGTGCGTCGGCATGCCCACTAAGAATCGCCTCGCGGTCTGCGCGTCGACCCAGGCAGGCTGCGCCATGGGATGCGCCTTCTGCGCCACCGGCGCCGCAGGCCTCACGCGCTCCCTCACCGCGGGGGAGATCTACGAGCAGGTCATGCACGTCCGCGACGACTTCAACACGCGTGTGACGTCTGTAGTACTCATGGGACAGGGCGAGCCCTTCTTGAACTACGACAACACCCTCGAAGCGCTTCGCCGACTCAACTCCCCTGACGGGGCGGGAATCGGCGCCCGTCATCTCACCGTGTCGACATGCGGCGTCATCCCGATGATCCTCCGCTTCGCAAAGGAGCCCGAGCAGTTCACCCTGGCCGTATCCCTGCACTCCGCGGTGCAGAAGACGCGCGACTACCTCATGCCTGGCGTCAAGAAGTACTCGTTGATGCATCTGTATGACGCCATGGGTGAGTATGTCGACAAGACCGGCCGCAGGCCTACGTATGAGTACGCACTCATCAAGGGCATCAACGACAGCGACGAGGAGCTCCAGTACCTCTGCGACTTCTGCCGCGGCACCCTCGCTCATGTAAACATCATCAAGCTCAATGCCATCCCCCACTCCAAGTTCCAGCCCTCCACCGATGAACGGGCCGATGAGTTCGTACGTCGCCTCGCCAACGTCGGTGTCGAGGCCACCGTCCGCAACTCTCGAGGTGCCGACATCGACGCCGCCTGCGGGCAGCTCAGCCAGAAGGTACTACGTTCGTAGGAAGGCGGCGGCAGGCGCGCTTTGTGTCCCCGATGACGTTCCCCCCACCACGGATTGCCCGAGGTGGGGCGCTCGATGGCACCCAAGCCGCCATGCCCAAAGACACGCCTGATGACAGGCGAATACAAGTGCTTTGAACAGCATCGCGGGGTCGACCAGAGGTTGGCCCCGCGATGTTTCACGTGAAACATGGATGGTTCGGACGATTTGGTTAGGGGTTTGGTTAGTACGTTTTGGTTAGGACGTTTTAGTTGGGACGGTTACCAGGGTCGCCACAGGGTCGCTAGGCTGGCCCGATGAAAAAGCACGGCCAGCCTCAATATGCTGACCGCGCTTAAGACATTCGCATCATGCATTCGCATCATGTGCGTCGTTGACAGCGTTAGTACCCCAGCGACTCCCACTGTCTGATGGTGGCCTCCTTGTTGCTATGGTCTGCCGGTGCAGGATGTGCCACCTGGTCGACGTACGGCCTGACAACCTCCATGAACTCATGGAGGTGCGAGCGGATCTCGCCGACTCTCGATTCGAGCTCGGCTTTCTTCTCGGCAGGGACGGCATACGTATACGCCAGATACCCCGCGCCTGCCATGACCGCCGACACGACTAGAGTTCTACCAAAATCCTTGACGCTCATCATCGCAACCTCCGTCGTACTCCATCGTCAGTCTAAGCCGTTTTGCTACTCGAACTCATCGGCCTCAGAGGATGCTTCCTCGGAGGTGAGAAGTGAGATGAGCGCCGAAAGCTGACCCTCGTCCTCGAACTGAATCTCAAGCTTGTTCTTACCACGAACTTGCCGCACGGCGACAGGCAACTTTAGGGCATCGTGCAGCTTTCGCTCGGCAGCGCCGAATGCGGCGGGCCTGGCTCCCTTGTGCCCTACCTCCTTCTGGGCTGCGTCGGTTTGGACAGAAATCCACGAAGCGAGCTTTTCTGTCTGACGGACCGAAAGTCCCTCGCGCACGACCTTCTCTGCCAGCTTTACGCGATTATCCTCCCCGTCTACCGAGAGGATGGCACGAGCATGGCCGGGGGTAAGCTTGCCGTCTCGTAGCAGCTCCTGGACCACCTCCGGCAGCTCGAGCAGTCGTAGGGAGTTCGTGATGGAGGAACGCGAGCGCGATAGGAGTTCCGCAAGATCCTGTTGTCTTAGGCCGTTCTCTTGGATGAGCCTACGGTACCCCATGGCCGTCTCGATGGGATTGAGGTCCTCGCGCTGAAGGTTTTCGATTAAGGCAATCTTGAGCATGTCCTCGTTGCTGACATCCTTCACGACGACGGGCACGGTCACGAGCCCCGCCCGCTTCGATGCCTGGTAGCGACGTTCCCCTGCCACGATTTCATAATGGTCTCCACGCCGACGCACGAGAATGGGTTGAATGAGCCCGTTCTGACGTATGGAGTCCGAAAGTTCGTCGAGCGACTCTTCGTCGAAGTGTTTCCGCGGCTGGTTCGGGTTTACCTGAATCTCGTCGAGGGGTATCTCGGCCTGGCTCGGCTCGGTCTCACTCACCTCTCCGGCAGTCTCCCCCAGCAGAGACTCGAGACCCCTGCCAAGCCCGCTATGCTTAGCCACGTCGCACCACCTCTTTCGCAAGCTTCCCATAGGCCAGGGCACCACGACTCATGCGGGAGTAGTGGTTGATCGGAAGCCCATGACTCGGGGCCTCTGAAAGCTTCACGTTGCGCGGGATGACGGTCTTGAAGACCTTCTTTCCAAAGTAGTTTTGCACCTCATCCACCACCTGCTTGGAGAGGGTCGTCCGCGCGTCATACATGGTCATCAGGACACCGAAGATTTCAAGGCCTGGGTTCAGACGTGCCTTCACCATCTTCATTGACTCGAGAAGCTTGGTCAGACCCTCGAGGGCGTAGAACTCACACTGGATTGGAATGAGCAGCGAGTCAGCAGCCACGAGAGCGTCGAGGGTAAGAACGCCCAACGACGGAGGACAGTCAATGAAGATGTAGTCAAACTCGTCACGCACCGGTTCAATGAGGCGCTTGAGGACCGTCTCTCTGTCCTCGGTCGTCACGAGCTCGATCTCCGCTCCGGCGAGGGAAATCGTAGACGGAGCAATGAAGACGGTGGGCTCGATGGTGTCGAGAATCACTTCCTGCAAGCCACAACGCCCGGAGAGCGCATCATAGACGTCGCCATGAAGGCTCTCCTTCTCGATCCCAAAGCCACTAGTCGCGTTGCCCTGCGGATCGAAGTCGATGACAAGGACCTTCTTCTTTGACTCGCCCAACGCCGCGGAGAGGTTTACCGCAGTCGTGGACTTACCGACCCCACCCTTCTGGTTGATGATGGCGATTACCTGGGAGTCTCGTTGCGGTAGCGCCCTCTTGGTCTCTGTGTATCCCACGTCTTCCTCCCATGGTCGCGACCCATCATGGCTATCGGATGTTCTACTTTACACGCTCGTAGAGCACCATTTCCAGGACGAAATGCTTGTCACTTTCTAGCGCCGTAGCTGCAGTTTCTTGCTTGGCACATGCAAGTATCGCCAGGTATCGGGACATGAAAGGAGTGGGGTTACCCGTGATGCACAGGCAATGTTTCACGTGAAACACGCAACCACGCAAAGGCTTGCGGCGGCCGCAGACGACGATAGATGAGTCTCCGATGCAACTCCAGCAACGGCCAGGTAACGAGAAGGACTTTCGGGCAGCCTCTTCAGCAAGGTGTCCGCAAACTCTGCGCGCACAACATGGGCACCTACCACCACCGAAGTCCGCCACCACCGGGTTCCATCGCCAGCAAGATCCGCCGCCAGCGAGATCCCATCTGCAGGCCTCAACGTGCCTCACTCTACGCATTCGTCTCGCCCGGCACGTCTTGAGAAGTGGCCAGGTTCTCGAGAGGGCGCCGGGTAGCGCAGTTGCGCGGATCCTTGAGGCGCATGCCTCGGTGACGACAACCGTCTCGACCATGTTTCACGTGAAACATGACTGCACAATGGGACTCGCGAGATGTGCGCTTCTCCCAAAGGGCGCGGTCGAGGCGAATCCTACAGCTCCTATCGACACGGATGCCGAGCGCTCTCGACGCCCACTGCTGAGAGACGGGTCACCCGGCTAGGGTGATATTCCAACCACAGGCGGACGCAGGGCCAAACTCCTTATGCTCCAAGGGGCTGGTGGCTTGCCATTCCGACCTTACGAGGCAGCTTCACCTTTGGACTGTCGACTCGCTTGTACGTGAGGACCTCCCTGTGGCCAAGCCCATCCGGAAGCTCGTACTCGTCAAGGGCGACCGGCCGCAGTCCGCATATCGCCGCCGCTCTGTTGCCGGCGAGCATCTCGTCCTCTTCAGGCCGCGCCTTCGCGACGATCAGCAGTCCGTCCCTGCCGAGGAAGGGGGCGGCGTACTCTACGAGTACGTTCACCTGGGCAACGGCGCGGGCCACCACGGCTGCATAGGTCCCCCTCTGCCTCTTCGCAAGCTCCTCGACGCGATCGTGGCGTGCCTCGGCAAGCTCGGAGAGTCCGAGGGCGTCGATGAAGCCCTGCACCGCGTTCACCTTCTTGCCGACGGAGTCCACGAGCACCCCATGCCTGCCCGTGACGACGGCGAGGGGTATGCCGGGATAGCCGGCTCCGGTACCGATGTCCAAGAAACGACCTTTGGGAGCCTCCTCGAGCCGGGACACAAGGAGAAGGGAGTCGAGGATGTGCAGGAAGGGCGCCTCACGCTCGTCCACTATTCGCGTCAGGTTGACGACCTTGTTCTTCTCCTCAACGAGGCGCAGGTGCCCTACGAGTCTCTCCGCCTGTTCGCGGGTCACGGCGATGCCATATCCGCTCGCGGTAACCACGAGCGTCTCGATTTCCTCTTGCAAGTTCATAGGACTCCCCGTCCCCGTCGGACGTCTAGCTTGGCCAAGTGCCACCTGAGGATACCAATATGTCGGAACCGCTAGGGACGTGACCGCCAGGGGAGCCCAAAGGAAACCACGTAGCACGCACTACGGGCACGAAGAAGAGCTGCGTATGGATCCGCGCGGCACAAGCGCACCCGTAGGCAGGCATCGCAAAACGTAGACGCAACCCCCCGCACAAAAGGAGCCCCCGGAGCACCTGCGAAAGCGCAGGGTGCTCCGGGGGCTCAGTTGCGTCCAGTGACGAGCCTCATGCCGGCCCGATCGCCTCCCGACGTGAAACCGCCTTCGGTACGGCCTGGGGAGGGGCTACTTAACCGGGGTGATCACCACGTGACGGTCAGGGTCCTCACCCTCGGAGTGCGTCGCGACCTCGTCGTCATCCACGAGCGCAATATGCACGAGCCTGCGCTCATAGGCATTCATCGGCGCCAGTGAGACCGCGCTCCCCTGCCGCTTCGCACGGGCGGCCGCAGAGAGCGCAATCGTGCGGACCTTCTCCTTCCGGCGACTCTTGTAGCCCTCGATGTCCACGACGACGGGGTAGTGGAACTTGAGGTTGCTGCTCATCAGCGAGGAGAGGACCATCTGCAGCGCATCGAGCGTGCGCCCATGGCGGCCGATGAGGACCGCGAGGTTCCCGCCGTTGATGTCGAGGATGAGCTCGCCTTCGTCGCCGTCGTACTCGTCGATGGACGACTTGTCCTCGCCGAAGAACCCGAGGATGTCCCTCAGGTACCCGACCGCGACGTCAGCGATCTTATCGGTCTCCTCCTCGGTCAGCTTCTTGGTCGCCGCATAGTGCTCACGAATCTCGGCAAAGGGGTCGTCTGTCGTGACAGCCGTGGCCTCCCGTGCCTCTTCGTTCGCCGCGGAGGTGATGTCCTCGTCCTCCATGTGTTACCTCCAGGATTCAAATTCAAGGGGCATGACGCAACGATCGCGCCATGCCCCACCTTGTAGCCTCTGCCGCCTTTTACTTCTTCTTGCGGGGACGCGCCTTGCGCTCCTTGCGGACTACGTCGACCTTGACCGCGTCGGCCGCAAGCTTCGCCTCGGTCTCGGCCTTTACCTTCTCGGTGACGCGCTTGGTCACGATCTGCTGCTGGACGACCTGCCAGACGGCGGAGGTCACATAGTAGATCAGGACGCCGGAGTTGATGCTCCACGCAAACCAGAGGATGAAGATCGACATCACGCCGCCCATGATCAGGGACTGCCTGGCCTGCTCGGAGTCGGAGTTCTGGCGCGCCTGGAGCACCATGGGGATGAAGGTGAGGACGCCGTCTAGAATCACGAGGGCGAGGTAGGGCGCCGCCGCCACCCAGCCGCTGGCTGCAACGACGCTAGCCGGGGAGTGACCGAGCTCGATGAAGCCGAGGAGCGTCGCGTCGGCCGGGATGTGGTCGCGGGTGACGCTGAAGAGCGCAAAGAAGACCGGCATCTGGAGAATGAGGGGCAGGCATCCGCCGAGCGGGTTGAACTTGTTCTCGGCGTAGAACTTCTGCAGCTCCTCAGACTGCCTCTGGGGGTCGTCGGCATAGCGCTGCTGGATTTCCATGAGCTTCGGCTGCAGCGCCTGCATCTTTGCGGAGGACGCGGTCGACCTCGTCATGAGCGGCATGATGAGGATTCGGATGATCACCGTCAGGATGACGATGGCGAGACCCCAGTCTCCGCAGAAGCTCTGCAGGCCGGCGAGGATGCCGCTCAGGAAGTTAATAAACCAATCCCACATGGTGTCCGAGCCTATCTTTCTCTAGGGAACGGGATCATATCCACCGCGGTGAAAGGGGTTGCACCTCAGGATTCTCCTGAAGGCGAGCCACGAGCCCTTCGCCGCTCCGTACTTCGAAATCGCCTCTATCGCGTACTGGGAGCAGGTCGGCGAGTAGATGCACGAATCCGGGAGGATAGGTGAAATATAGCGCTGGTACCCACGTATCAGGAACAGGAAGGCCCTCGCGACGCGGCTCCTGCCGTCATTCGCCATCGCGTCTCACGCCCGCCTTGCGGAGGAGCTGCGAGAGCGCTTGGGCGGCCTCGACGGACGAGGCGTCATGCGTCGCTTTGGTTGCGAACATTATTATGTCCGCACCCTCTGACGGAAGGCCGCACTCGTATGCCGCCGCACGCAGAACCCTCTTGCACCTGTTCCTGAAAACCGCATTCCCAAGCCTCTTAGGTGCAACGAAGGCGACTTTGTTCAAGCCGCCTTCGCTCACCCTGAGAACTGTTATGCGTACAAGCCGATGGTTATAGCGCCTACCACCAGAGAAGACCTTCTCAAATTCCTTCTTGGATTTGATGGTCTCCATTTGGTTCCTAAACGGTGAGCTTCTTGCGGCCCTTGGCGCGACGACGGGCAAGGACCAGGCGGCCGCCCTTGGTTGCCATGCGAGCACGGAAGCCGTGAGTCTTAGCGCGCTTCCTCTTGTTGGGCTGATACGTACGCTTCATCTCGAATCCTCCTGGGATAGTACCAATGTCCAGTTATGAGCCTTCAGATTGTATGGGCCACCTGAGGCGGATGTCAATTTCGACTGGGCAATTCTGCAAACTCTACTCATAGTACGCGAAAGGTGCCCGTCAGCGCAAAGGCCACCGGCGAATCACAAAGTATGCGCCAAGATCGACGGAGGACCGCTCGCGGAGTCCACGGGCAACGGACGCAGCCATCGAGGAGGACTGCAGCCCGTGGCAAGGGCGGGGGATGCCGTGCACTACGGCATCAGGCCGGGCCCGCCGTGACTTCGGGCCAGGCCCGCGGCGGGACAAGGGCGTCGAAAGGGCTGCGCAGGTTCTTGTCATGCGAAATTTCATGGCCTCTGAGCTGCTGATACTATCTGCCTGGTGCGGCATGAGGCACTCTGGTGAAGACTTTCTTTCACCAATGCGCCCATGAAAGAAATGTTTGCCCCCAAGTTGAATAGATTCGCCGTCCAACGAGGTAATTTCTCGTCAGGTGGTAGAATCTTTCAGCCCTACACGTTCGATTCATCGCACTTATCGACAATCTTTCACCCTTTGTTGAAAACTTTCTTCCTCTGAAATTTTCACGTGAAAGGTTTTCTTCATTCGTTGAACGCTTGTCGATAAGTGTCCGGCATGCGGAGGAGGCAGCGATGGCCAGGCCGTTCTACCCGTTCGTCGACAACGACCCCGAGGGCGCCGGCGATCCTGCCACGCCGCCGTCCCAGGTCGCCGGCGCGCGGGCGGGTGACGCTGGTGTCTCTCCGGCTGCGGGAGGCGCAACGGCTGCGCAGGCCGCGCCCCCGCAGGTCACGGCCGCCGCCACCCCGGTGCCACGGGCGACGTCGAGCGCGCCCGCAGCCGGGCCCGTCCCGGCTCCACGCCCGGCCAGGCGCTCACCAAGCGCGAGCGAGGTGGACTTCCCCGCCCGCATCGCGGTCTACGACGACGCCGCGGCGGCCCCCCGCGTCGTCATAGTCGACCCCAAGGACGTCCGCTCCTACCTCGAGGAAATAACGAAGCAGGTCACGAGCCTCTCCCACGAGCAGGGCGGCACCATCCCCTTCACCGTCATCCGTGAGATCGTCGAGAACTTCATCCACGCCTACTTCATCGAGCCGACGATCTCCATCCTCGACTCGGGCAACACGATCAGGTTCTCCGACCAGGGCCCCGGCATCAAGGAGAAGGAGCGCGCGCTCGAGTACGGCACCAGCTCCGCCACCGAGGAGATGAAGCGCTACATCCGCGGCGTCGGCTCCGGCCTCCCCTACGTCCAGCAGTACATGGAGGACAAGGGCGGCTCGCTCACCGTCGAGGACAACATCTCCCAGGGCACCGTCGTCACCATCTCCACCAAGCCGCGCGGCGGGCGCGGGGGCGCGGGCACGCGACAGGCGCCCGCCCAGCCGGGCCTGGCGCCCGAGCCACCGATGGGCGACGCGGGCTTCTCGCCCAGCCCGTACCAGCAGGCCCCGGGATACCCCTCCCAGCCCGCCACGGGGCCCTACCCCTACGGCCTGGCGCCGGCGGGCAGCGGAGCGGGGGGCCAGGGCGGCTACCCGCAGCAGCAGGGATGGGCCCAGCAGGGCGGCCCCCAGCAGCCCTGGGGGCAGCAGGCGTACCCGCAGGCGGGCTACCCGCAAGGCGGCTACCAGCAGGAAGCCTATCCGCAGGCAAGCTATCCGCAGGCGGGATACCAGCAGCCCGGCTACCAGCGGGGCTCCTATCCCCCATCGGGATACCCCCAGCAGGCGGCGGCGCAGGAACCCTTCCAGGCACAGGCCCCCTATCAGCAGCCTCAGCCGTCGCCGGAGCAGGGCGGGGCAGCCCCTCAGGGCCAGGACCCCTTCTCGTGGGTCATGCTCACCGCGCGCGGGCGCGCGGCGCTCGCATACCTCGCCAGCAACGGCTCCGTGGGTCCGAGCGACCTGCAGCGCGCCTACGGCGAGTCGCAGCCCACCTGGACGCGCGAGCTCAAGCAGCTCGAGGAGGACGGCCTGGTCAAGAAGGACGGCCAGAAGAGGCGCCTCACCGGGATGGGCCGGGCCTTCGTCGAAAGCCATCCCCTCGCCTAGGCGCGCGGCGGGAGCCCCGCACGCCGCGAGGAGCCCCCCACGAGCCGCAGGCACGCTCTTGCACACCACGGGCACGCCCCCATACGCCGCGGGCACGCCCCCGCACGTCGTGCTGCCCTGCGCGGCGATGTCGACTTCCCGCATTTCGACGTCTCCGCCGGTCGCGACCGGAAGTTTTCATCATATACTGTTGATTCCCTTGCCTCATGGCGGGGTTTTCAACAAGAGGAACGTGACCAGAGGGGCACCGGAGGTCAGAGGCGCGCATGGACCCAACGAACGAATCGGACGCAGAGGCTCTGTGGGAGGACGTGCTCGACCTCCTGGCGGAGAAGAACCTGCCGCCCGCGACCCTCGCGATGCTGCAGAGCTGCTCCGCGACCGGCCTGGACGACGAGGCGCTCCACATCTCCACCTCCTCGCGCTTCGTCCAGCGGACGGTCGCCAAGTGCGCCCCGGAGGTCGAGGCCTGCGTCGAGCAGGTCGCGTTCATGAAGCTCTCCCTCGCCGTGGAGATCGGCCAGGAGCGCGAACACAAGCCGCTGGCCACCCACTCCGAGCTCTCGCGCGCAGAGGTCGAAAGCTGGAACAGCGCGACGAGGCACGACCCCGCCGCGCGGGACCGCTCCGCGCAGGCGGAGGGCTCGCCGCGCCAGGCCGCAGCGACCCAGGCCGGCACCACGGGCGCGCCCGGTGCAGCCGCCTCCGCCCCGTCCGGCGCCGCGAGCCCCACGTCCTCCTCGCCCGCCGGCGTCGCAGCCGCGTCCGCGCGGCCTTCCGAGGCGAGCGCCAACCCGCTCGTCGAGCAGATCACCGAGGCGGACTCCAAGCTCACCTTTGACCGCTTCGTCGAGGGGCCGCAGAACAAGTTCGCGCTCGACGCCGCCAAGCAGGTCGCCAACGGCCAGAACATGAACTACAACCCGCTCTTCATCTACGGCAAGAGCGGGCTCGGCAAGACGCACCTGCTGCGCTCCATCCAGAACTACATCGCCGTCAACGACCCGTCGCGCGTGTGCGTCTACCGCGTCGCGACCGACTTCATCGACGACTACTCCAAGGCCATGAAGAACGCCCGCGCGGGCGCCGCGGAGGCGCTGGCGGAGAACTACCACAACATCGACGTCCTCATCATCGACGACATCCAGGGGATGTCGACGGCCGGCGGCACGATCGGCTTCTTCTTCGACACCTTCAACTACCTGGTGGGGCACGGCAAGCAGATCGTGATGGCCGCCGACCGCACCCCCTCCGAGCTGGGCGTCGGCGGCACCTCGCGCTTCGACGAGCGCGTGACGAGCCGCCTCGACTCGGGATTCACCATCGGCATCCAGGTCCCGGACTACGAGCTCAAGCTCGAGCTCATCGACACCTTCTACGAGAGGATGCGCGAGGACTCGCGCCGCGAGGGCGTCCCCGGGCTCGACGCGGACATCCCCCAGGACGTTCGCAAGCTCATGGCGGAGCGGGCGGGCACCAACATCCGCGTAATCGAAGGCTTCGTGCAGTCCTGCCTGATGCTCGCCTACCAGCACCAGTCCCAGGGCGGCTCGCTCACCCGCGAGGACGTCACGCGCCTCGCCAGCCAGAAGTGGCCCTCGGGCCAGAAGGTCGTGACGGTCGAGCAGATTCAGAAGGCGGTCGAGAAGGACTACGACATCTCGCACGCCGACCTCGTCGGCGGCAAGCGCAACAAGGAGCTCATGGAGCCGCGCCACGTCGCCATCTGGCTCACGCGCGAGCTGACCGACAACACCCTCGCGGACATCGGCAAGCGCTTCGGCAACCGGACGCACGCCACGATCAAGCACAGCATCGGCGTGATAGACGAGCTCTCCAAGAGCGACCGGCTGCTCGCGGACCGCATCGCCCGCATCAGGGAGAACATCACGGAGTAGGCGTCTGGGGAAACGGGGGTGTCTATGGATGTCGAAAACCTGGAAGAAACCCTTTCGAAGGGCGCGGAAAAGGTGCCAGACCGTGTAGAAGGAGGTTTTCGACATCCGTCGAGAAGGTGAAAGCGTTGAGCGTAGGACGAATGCACGGGCGTCATAATATGGCCGTCCACCCGGGCAGACGTTGAGTTTTCGACTTTTCTACAGCACCTATTACTATCGCTATCTCTTTATCTATTAAAGAAGAACAAATAATAGGAGGACGAGAGCATTGAGGTTCATAGTCAGCCAGTCCGCCCTCGAGCGGGCTATCGGGGTCGTCTCGAAGGGCATGGGCTCAAACTCCACCCTGCCCATTCTCTCGGGCATCTACGTCAAGGCAGAGGAGGGCACGCTCGAGTTCCAGTCCACCAACCTCAACATCTCCATCCGCCACAGCATCGCCGCCGACGTGGAGGAGCCGGGCGAGACGGTCGTCTCCGGCAAGATCCTCGCCAACATCGTCAAGACGCTGCCCGACGCCGCGGTGAGCTTCGAAGCCGACGGCCGCACCTGCACCATCGCCTGCGAGAAGTCCCACTTCCGCCTCAACACCCTCGCTCCCCAGGACTTTCCCGAGTTCCCGACCTTCGAGCTCGAGAACTCCGTGGAGCTTCCGAGCGACCTGCTGACCAAGATGGTCGACAAGGTCTACAAGGTCACGAGCAGGGACACCTCCCGCCCGATCCTCTCCGGCGTGCTGCTCACCGTCGAGAACAACGTGATCCGCCTCGTCGCGACCGACTCCTACCGCCTCGCCGTCTGTGACTCCAACACCGAGACCTCCTCCACCGACGCCGCCTTCACGGCGATCGTGCCCGGCGCGGTCTTCCACGACGCCCTCTCCATCCCCTCGATGACCGAGCGCCTCCTCGTCGGCACCACTGGCAGCCAGGTGGTCTTCTCCTTCGGCAACACCACCTACGTCGCCCGCAGGATCGAGGGCAACTTCCCCAACTACAAGCAGCTCCTCCCCAAGGGCTGCACGACCTCGGTCAAGGTGGACGTCGCCAGCCTCGCGGCCGCCCTCAAGCGCGTCTCCGTCATCGCCCTCGCCAACCCCTCGGTCCGCTTCGACGTGGACGCGGACGGCGGCATCGTGAAGCTCTCCGCGAGCTCCCCCGACCAGGGCGAGTCTACCGAGACGGTCCCCGCCGACGTCGAGGGCCAGAGCATGTCCATCGCCCTCAACTACCACTACGTCTTCGACTGCGTGAACGCCGCGACGGGCGAGAAGGACATCTCGCTCGAGCTGATGAGCGCCATGCAGCCGGCCATCTTCAAGTCGTATGCGAGCATCAACTACCTCTACCTGCTCATGCCCGTGAGGATGTAGCTTGGGCCTCAAGGTGCGGAGCCTGGAGATGCGCTCCTTCAGGAACTTCCCCGAGCGCGACCTCGCCCTCGGGGACGGCCTGACCGTCCTCGTGGGCCCCAACGCGACGGGGAAGACCAACTCCGTCGAGGCGCTGCAGATGCTCACCTCAGGCGCGTCGTTCCGCCACCCCAGGGCCGCCGACCTCATCATGGACGGCGCGCCCGGGGCCAGGATCTCTGCGCGCCTCGAGGGCGACGGCCGCGTCATAGACGTCGCGTGCGAGGTCGGCGAGAGGAGGAGGACCTTCTTCCGGAACGGCAAGAAGTGCCGCCCGGCCGACCTCTCCGCCACGCTCATGAGCGTGCTCTTCTGCCCGGACGACCTCTCCTTCGTGAAGCGCGGCGCCCGCTGGCGGCGCGACGAGCTCGACGCCTTCGGCGCCGAGGCCAACGGTGGCTTCCGCAAGCTCGCCCAGGCCTACGCCCACGCGGTCGAGCAGCGCAACCGCCTCCTCAAGGGGGACGCGCCCGACCTCGCGCTCCTGGACGCCTGGGACGCCTCGGTCGCCACGGGCGGCGCGGCCCTGCTCGTCGCCCGCCTCAAGCTCTTCCATCGCGTGAGGGGCCACCTCAGGGAGATATACGCCCAGGTCAGCGGCGCGGACCAGCTCGACTGCGCCTACGTGTGCAGCCTGGGCGAGCTGCCCGGCGACCCCGCCTCGCCCGACAGGGACGCGGTGCGCGAGCTCTTCTCGGCCCGGCTCGCCGAGGCACGCCCCCACGACCTGCGGCGCCAGCAGACGAGCGTCGGGCCCCAGCGCGACGACATCACCTTCACCCTCGACGGCCGCGACGCCCGCTCGTTCGGCAGCCAGGGCCAGCAGCGCTCCATCGTCCTCGCCTGGAAGATGGCCGAGGTCGCCATAGCCGAGGAGGTCCTGGGCGAGAAGCCCCTGCTGCTGCTCGACGACGTGATGAGCGAGCTCGACGCCAGCCGCCGCGACGCCGTCACCAGGTTCGTGCAGGGTGGGATCCAGACGGTGGTCACCACGACGAACCTGGGCTACTTCCCCGAGGCCCTGCTCGAGGGAGCGGAGGTGGTCCGCTATGGCGCCTAGGCGCCCGCGGGAGGGGGAGTGGAACCTCGCCCCCTCGGCCGAGGTCGTGCGGGCCCAGCGCGCCGAGCGCGCCCGCGACGCCACGTCGAGCGCCGGCGACGTCCTGAGACGCTACCTCGGCGGCGAGTTCGGCGGGCACCTGAGCGACGCCCAGCGCGCCGCGGCGGCCTGGTACGGCTGCAACGGCACGGTGGAGCGCAAGCACACGACCGGCGTCTACCTGCGCCGGGGCCGCACGCCGGGCGCCGACCCCGTGCTCGGCGTCTACGTGGACTCGAGCTCGCGGCTCACGGACTTCACCGCCCGCCGCGAGATCTACCTCGCCCGCCTCGCGAACTTCGGCTACGCGGTCTCTGGGGTGGAGTTCCGCCTCTCCAAGAGCAGGTTCGTCTCCGCCAGGGAGAGGCGGGAGGAGCCCGCGGCGCCCAAGCCCCTCCCCGAGCTCACGCCCGCCGAGGAGGCCCGGGTACAAGACCTTGTGTCCGAGGTCCCGGAGCCCCTCAAGGAAAGCGTCTCTCGTGCCGTGAGATTCTCGTTCATGCGTCAGAAGGCAAAGGAGGCGCAAGAAAACGGATAGCGTCTGAAAACGCCTCTGCAAGGCTCTGAGATGTAATTTGTGCCCAGAGATCTCCCCTGAACGCATCGGGCCTAGGCTCGTGCGCCGCGGTGCACTAGAATGGGAGGGCCGCGCACACGCCGCGCGGCGTCGCTATGAGAGAGGAATCCTGTGGCACAGAAGAAAGACGACTACGGCGCGAGCAGCATCAAGGTCCTCGAGGGCCTCGACCCCGTCCGCAAGCGCCCGGGCATGTACATCGGCTCCACCTCGACGACCGGCCTGCACCACCTCGTGTGGGAGATCGTCGACAACTCCGTCGACGAGGCGCTGGCGGGCTTCTGCACCAAGATCAAGGTGACCGTCCACCCCGACAACTCCGTCACCGTCGAGGACAACGGCCGCGGCATCCCCGTCGCGCCCCACCCCCAGAAGAAGATCCCGACGCTCGAGGTCGTCCTCACCGTCCTGCACGCCGGCGGCAAGTTCGACAACGCCGCCTACAAGGTCTCCGGCGGCCTGCACGGCGTGGGCGTCTCCGTCGTCAACGCGCTCTCCAAGCGCCTCGTCGTGACCGTCAAGCGCGACGGCGGCATCTTCGAGATGGAGTTCTCGCGCGGCAAGACGACCAAGAAGATGCAGAAGGTCGGCACGAGCAAGTCGACCGGCACCACGGTCACCTTCTGGCCGGACGACGAGATCTTCGACACGACGGTCTACAACTACGACACCCTGCACGACCGCCTGCAGGAGACCGCCTTCCTCAACAAGGGCCTCAAGATCGTCCTGACCGACGAGCGCGAGCTCACGCCCCGCGTGGACGAGTTCTGCTACCAGGGCGGCATCGTGGACTTCGTCAAGTTCCTCAACGCCGAGAAGACCATCCTCCCCGGCCTCTCGAAGCCCATCTACATCGAGGACCGCACCACGCCCGACACGCCCGTCTCCCGCAGGGGCGAGGTCGAGGTGGCCATGCAGTGGAACACCGGCTACAGCGAGCAGGTGCTGACCTTCGCGAACGACATCTACACCGACGAGGGCGGCATGCACCTCGAGGGCTTCCGCACCGCGCTGACCAAGACCCTGAACGACTACGCGCGCACCAAGAAGCTCCTGAAGGACAAGGACCCCAACCTCACGGGCGACGACGTGCGCGAGGGCCTCACGGCGGTCATCACGGTCAAGCTCCCCGACCCGCAGTTCGAGGGCCAGACCAAGGCCAAGCTCGGCAACTCCTACATCCGTTCGCTCACCAACAAGATCGTGAGCCAGCAGCTCGCCGAGTACCTCGAGGAGCACCCCAACCAGGCGAAGGAGATCTTCAAGAAGGCCTCCGCCGCCGCGCGCGGCCGCATGGCCGCCCAGAAGGCCCGCCAGGCCACGCGCCGCAAGGGCCTGCTCGAGAGCGCGAGCCTCCCCGGCAAGCTCGCGGACTGCTCCGTGCGCGACGCCGAGATGACCGAGCTCTTCATCGTCGAGGGCGACTCGGCAGGCGGCTCGGCCAAGATGGCGCGCGACCGCTCCATCCAGGCCGTCCTGCCGCTGAGGGGCAAGATCTTGAACGTGGAGCGCGTCCAGGAGCACCGCGCGCTCTCCTCCGAGACCATCCAGAGCCTCATCACGGCCATCGGCACCGGCGTCGACCAGGAGTTCGACATCAGCAAGGCGCGCTACCACAAGATCGTGATCATGACGGACGCCGACGTCGACGGCGCCCACATCAGGATCTTGCTGCTCACCTTCTTCTACCGCTACATGCGGCCGATGATCGAGGCGGGCTACATCTACGTGGCGCAGCCGCCCCTCTACCAGCTCAAGCCCAAGGGCAAGAAGCGTGGGATGTACCTGTACTCCGACGAGGAGCTCGCCGTCGAGGCGCGCAAGTTCCCCGACTCCAGCCGCTACACCGTCCAGCGCTACAAGGGTCTGGGCGAGATGGACCCCGAGCAGCTCTGGTCCACGACCATGGACCCCAAGAACCGCATCATGCTCAAGGTCAACATCGACGATGCCATGGCGGCGGAGCGCGCGGTGAGCGACCTCATGGGCACCACGGTCGAGAAGCGCAAGGACTTCATCCAGACCCACGCCAAGGACGTGCGCTTCCTCGACATCTAGGCCGCGCGCCGCGCCGGCCCCCGGTGCGGACGCCCGCCCGGCCCCGGCGCACAGGCGCTGAAGAAAGGTTTTTGCAGTGGCAGACAACAACGGACACAACGACGACTTCGAGGACGACCTCGGGCCAGGCGGCACGGGCGGCTACGACGACCTCGACGACCTGGACGGCTCTGCGGACGACTCCGACCTCGAGGACGACCTGGACGACGAGGACGACCTCGAGGGAGACGACCTCGACGACGAGGACCTCGAGGAGGACGACGAGGACGAGGGCGTGACGCCCAACCTCTCCGCCGCGAACCTCTCGCACACCATCTCCGACGAGGCCGGCACGCGCCTCTCCCTCGAGGACATCCACGGCGGCGCCCTCAAGCCGACCGACATGGCGAGCGAGATGAAGACCTCCTTCCTCGAGTACTCGATGTCGGTCATCGTCGCCCGCGCCCTCCCGGACGTGCGCGACGGCCTGAAGCCCGTCCACCGGCGCATCCTCTACGCCATGAACGAGGCGGGCATCACCCCCAACAAGCCCCACAAGAAGTCGGCCTGGACGGTCGGCGAGGTCATGGGCAAGTACCACCCGCACGGCGACTCCTCGATCTACGACGCCATGGCCCGCATGGCGCAGGACTTCTCCATGCGCCTGCCCCTCATCGACGGCCATGGCAACTTCGGCTCCATCGACGGCGACCCCCCTGCGGCCATGCGCTACACCGAGTCCAGGCTGACGCGCGCCGCCATGGAGATGCTCGCCGACCTCAACAAGGAGACCGTCGACCTGCAGCCCAACTACGACGAGTCGCTCTCCGAGCCCGCCGTCCTGCCGTCGCGCTTCCCCAACCTGCTGGTCAACGGCTCCAACGGCATCGCCGTCGGCATGGCGACCAACATCCCGCCCCACAACCTCAAGGAGGTCACGGACGCGGTCTGCCTCATGATCGACAACCCCGACGTCACGCTCGACGAGCTGATGCGGGTCATGCCCGGCCCGGACTTCCCGACCGGCGGCATCATCATGGGCACCGACGGCATCCGCGAGGCCTACGAGACCGGCCGCGGCTCCATCACGGTGCGCTCCAAGGTGCACGTGGAGCAGCGCAAGAACGGCCGCCAGCGCCTCGTCGTGACCGAGATCCCCTACCAGGTCAACAAGGGCCTCCTGCAGGAGAAGATCGCGCAGCAGGTCAACGAGAAGAAGATCGACGGCATCTCGGACATGCGCGACGAGTCCAACCGCAAGGGCATGCGCATTGTCATCGACCTCAAGACCGGCGCGGTGCCGCAGGTGGTCCTCAACAACCTGTACAAGCGCACGCAGCTGCAGACCAGCTTCGGCGTGATCGACATCGCGCTCGTCGACGGCGTGCCCCGCACGCTCTCCCTGCGCGACATGCTGCGCTGCTACATCGACCACCAGGTCGACGTCGTCACCCGCCGCACCAGGTACGACCTGGACAAGGCCGAGAAGCGCGTCCACATCCTGGAGGGCCTGCTCGTCGCCGTCGACAACATCGACGAGATCGTCCACATCATCCGCTCCTCGCGCGACGACGCCGAGGCCAAGCGCCGCATGCACGAGCGCTTCGACCTGGACGACGTCCAGGGCGAGGCCATCCTGCAGATGCGCCTGCGCCGCCTGACGGGCCTCGCCCGCGACGAGCTCGTCGCCCAGATCAAGGAGCTGCACGAGCAGGTCGCGTACTTCAAGGACCTTCTCGCCCACCCGGAGAAGCTCCTCGAGGTCATCAAGGACGAGATGCGCGCAATCTCCGACAGGTTCTCCGACGCCCGCCGCACCAAGATCAACGCGGAGCGCGCCGAGGACCTCGACGTCGAGGACCTCATCGCCGAGGAGGACATGGTCGTCACCTTCACGCACTCCGGGTACGTGAAGCGCCTGGCCGTGGCCAACTACCGCCAGCAGCACCGTGGCGGCAAGGGCATGAGGGGGCTCTCCCTCAAGGACAACGACTTCGTGGAGGACCTCTTCGTCGCCAGCACCCACGACTACGTGCTCTTCTTCACCAACAAGGGCAAGGTCTTCCGCATGAAGGTCCACGAGCTGCCGCTCGGCTCGCGCACCGCGCGCGGCTCCGCCCTGGTGAACCTCCTCAACCTCTCCGAGGGCGAGCACCCCACGGCCGTGCTGTGCACCCGCGACTTCCCGCAGGACGCCTACCTCATGTTCGCCACCCGCGAGGGCATGGTGAAGAAGACCGCCATGAGCGCCTACGACGTCACCAGGCGCGACGGCCTCATCGCCATCAAGCTCAGGGGCGACGACGAGCTCGTGAACGTGCGCCGCGTCAAGGAGCGCGAGAAGGTCATCCTCTGCTCCACCGACGGCAAGGCGATCATGTTCGACGAGAACGACGTGCGCCCGATGGGCAGGGACACCACCGGCGTGCGCGGCATCACCCTCAAGGGCGACGCCAAGATGCTGGGCATGGAGATCACCAACGGCAACGGCGACCTCGTGGTGCTGACCGAGAACGGCTACGGCAAGCGCACGCCCGTCTCTGAGTACCCCGAGCACAAGCGCGGCGGCCAGGGCGTCTTCACCATCGCGATGACGGACAAGAAGGGCAAGCTCGTGGCCTGCCGCGTCGTGGGGCCGCAGCACGAGCTCATGATCGTGTCCGAGGAGGGCGTGATGATCCGCGTCAAGGCCACGGACGTCTCGCGCCTCGGCCGCGCCACCCAGGGCGTCAAGATCATGAACCTCATCGACGGCGACCACGTGAGCGCCATGGCGAGGATGGTGGCCCACAAGAAGAAGGCCGCCAAGGCCTCCTCGTTCGACGAGAACCAGGCCTCGCTCGACCTGCTCGCGGCGGGCGAGAAGTCCGCGCCGGCAGAGGACGAGCCCGTGGACATCGGCGGCGAGGAGGACTACGACGCCGAGATCCTCGACGAGGACTAGCGCCCGGCGCCTGGGCTGGCCCCTGGACCGGCGTGCGGCCCAGGCGGCCGGCCGTGTCGTCGGCGAGGCAGCGAAGAGCCCCGAAGGAGAAGGGGCCCGCCTCCGAATGAACTGCCTCCCATTTCTTGGACACAAGAAATGGGAGGTTCGTCTTTATGCCTGACGGCTTGCGTCTGAAG
>JAZHSQ010000018.1:0-43470 GCA_036454645.1 Olsenella sp.
CCGGTCGCCGCCTGCATGTTCGGCCACCTGCCGCTCGCGGGAAAGCGCGTCGTCTGCGTGGTCTCCGGCGGCAACATCGACGTCAACATCCTCTCCAGGGTCATCAACCGGGGCCTCGCCATGAGCGGTCGCAAGGTGACGCTCTCGCTCAGGCTGACGGACAAGCCCGGCCAGCTCGAGCAGGTCAGCCACATCATCGCGGAGCTCGGCGCCAACGTCGTCTCGGTCGACTACGACCTGAGCGACCCCGACCTGCCGATCTCGAGCTGCATCCTGCGCGTCGGCATGGAGACCCGCGACTCCCAGCAGATCGAGGAGATCAGGGAGCACCTGCAGGGCGCGGGCTTCTCGCTTGCCAACTGATCGCAACGACCACGGCGCCCCCGGGGCGCCACCAGAAGGGAGATCCAATGGACAAGGACTTCGGGCACGATGGCGTCGCGAGCGACACCATCAAGTTCGGCGCGGCAAACGCCGCCCACCGTTCCCTGTACAACGCCCTCGGCTGGACCGAGGAGGAGGTCAGCCGTCCGCTCGTCGGCATCGTGAGCTCCTTCAACGAGGTCGTCCCTGGCCACATGAACATCGACAAGATCACGGAGGCCGTGAAGATGGGCGTCGCAGAGGCCGGCGGCATGCCCGTGGTGTTCCCGGCCATCGCCGTCTGCGACGGCATCGCCATGGGCCACGTGGGGATGAAGTACTCGCTCGTCACGCGCGACCTCATCGCCGACTCCACTGAGTGCATGGCTCGCGCCCACGGCTTCGACGCGCTCGTCATGATCCCCAACTGCGACAAGAACGTGCCCGGCCTGCTCATGGCCGCCGCCCGCCTCGACCTGCCGTGCACCTTCGTCTCCGGCGGCCCCATGCTCGCGGGGCGCATAGACGGCCACAAGACGAGCCTCTCGTCGATGTTCGAGGCCATGGGCGCCTACGGGGCCGGCAGGATCGGGGAGGAGAAGCTCCACGAGTTCGAGTGCAAGGCCTGCCCGAGCTGCGGGTCCTGCTCGGGCATGTACACGGCCAACTCCATGAACTGCCTGACCGAGGTCATCGGCATGGGGCTGCCCGGCAACGGCACCATCCCCGCCGTCTACTCCAGGCGCCTGCAGCTCGCCAAGCACGCCGGCATGGCCGTCATGGAGATGCTCAGGCGCCACATCACGGCGCGCGACATCATGACCCGCGAGGCCTTCAGGAACGCCCTCACCGTGGACATGGCGCTCGGCTGCTCGACCAACACGATGCTGCACCTGCCCGCCATCGCGCACGAGTGCGGCATAGAGATCGACCTCTCCGACGCCAACGAGATGAGCGAGCGCACCCCCAACCTCTGCCACCTGGCGCCCGCCGGCCCCACCTACATGGAGGACCTCGACGAGGCGGGCGGCATCCCTGCGGTCATGGCGGAGCTGGACAAGGTCGGCCTCATCGACCGCGACTGCATGACCGTGACGGGCAGGACCGTGGGCGAGAACATCGCGTCGGCCCACAACAACGACCCCGAGGTCATCCGCACCCCGGACGACCCCTTCTCGCCGACGGGCGGCATCGCCGTCCTGCGCGGCAACCTCGCTCCGGAGGGCTCGGTCGTGAAGCGCTCCGCCGTGGCGCCCGAGATGCTCGTGCACGAGGGCCCCGCGCGCGTCTTCGAGAGCGAGGAGGAGGCGCAGGCGGCGATCGACGCCGGAAGGATCAACCCCGGCGACGTCGTCGTCATCCGCTACGAGGGTCCCAAGGGCGGCCCCGGCATGCGCGAGATGCTGACCCCGACCTCGGCGATCATGGGGCGCGGCCTCGGCACCTCCGTGGCGCTCATCACGGACGGGCGCTTCTCGGGCGCGACCCGCGGCGCCTGCGTCGGCCACGTGTCCCCCGAGGCCGCCTCGGGCGGCCCGATCGGCATCGTGAGGGAGGGCGACCCCATCTCCATCGACATCCCCAACTGCAGGATCGAGCTCAAGATCCCCGAGGAGGAGTACGAGCGCCGCATGAGGGAGTTCGTGCCGAGGAAGAAGGAGCTCACGGGCTACCTCAGGCGCTACGCGCAGCTCGTCTCGAGCGGCGCCAAGGGCGCGGTCCTGAACTAGGGTGAGAGACTGACTTTCGGACGAGCGGGGTGCAGGGCCCCCCCTCGTCCCTCGGGCCCGGGGCGGCCCGGGAAGGAGGGGGACATGTCAGAGTTCAGCAGGGGCGAGGCCATGCGCGAGCTGTCGCTGCGCCTGGACGCCCTCGTGGTCTTCCGCGACCTGCTCGGGGACCCCGTCGTCTCGGCGCTCGCGGAGCTCCTCAGGGAGCCGGGCGTCGCCACGTACGCCGCCTTCGTCGCGGCGCTCATCGGCACCGGCGCCTCCGGGGGCCTCTCGGGCTACGTGTGCGAGGCAGTCTGCGACGACGAGAACCCCTACACGCGCCTGAGGGCCGCGGGGGCGGAGGTCCCCGCCTCCATGGAGCGCGCCGTCGAGGAGGAGCTCGAGACCTTCCAGCGCGTCTCGGACCTCACGGTAGACGACCTTCGCCCGGGGCTTCCGGGGGAGCGGTTCCTGCCGGCCTTCGAGGGGGGAGGGCACGTCGAGCTCGCAGCGACCTACCGCCGGAGGGTCGACGACATGGGCCGCTACGGCTTCGGGATCTACGCCCGCTACCGCATGTTCCTCCTCGGCGACGACGGCACGATCGAGCCGGTCAGGCACCCCGACCCCGTGCGCCTCTCGGAGCTGGTGGACTACGAGCGCGAGAAGCGCCTGATCCTGGACAACACCCGCGCGCTCCTCGCGGGGCGCCCCGCGGCGAACATGCTGCTCACGGGCGACGCGGGCACCGGCAAGTCCTCCACGGTCAAGGCCGTGGCCAACGAGCTCGCCGGCGAGGGCCTGCGCATCCTGCAGGTGAGGAAGGACCAGCTCCACCAGATCCCCGAGCTCCTGGACGCCCTCACGGCCAACCCGCTCAAGTTCATCCTCTTCATCGACGACCTGTCCTTCTCGGCCAACGACGACAACTACGCGGCCCTCAAGGCGATCCTGGAGGGCTCGGTCTCGGCGAAGTCGGGCAACGTCGTGGTGTACGCCACGAGCAACCGGCGTCACCTGGTGAAGGAGAGCTTCTCGGACCGCGAGGGCGACGAGGTGCACCGCAACGACACCATGCAGGAGATCATCTCGCTGAGCGAGCGCTTCGGCATCCACGTGAGCTTCTACAGGCCCGACAAGAGGACCTACCTCGACATCGTGAGGAGCCTCGCCGCCCAGCGCGGGCTCAAGGCCAACCCCGCGGCGCTCGAGGCCGCGGCCGAGAGGTTCGCGCTCAGGCGCGGCGGCCGGTCGGCCCGCGGCGCCAGGCAGTTCGTCGACGCCGTGGAGTCCGGCTCGGTCGCGCTGTGAGCCTCGGTCGCGCTCCGGGCTAGTAGACCATCCCCATGGCCTCGCGGACCTCCTGCAGGGTGGCCTCGGCAATCTCGTTTGCGCGGCGGTTGCCGTCGTGCAGCACGTCCCTCACGTAGTCGAGGTCGCCCTCGTAGAGGTGCCTGCGCTCGCGGATGGGCGCGAAGTAGTCGTTCACCGCCTGGGTGACGTACTTCTTGAGCTGGCCCGAGCCGCCGTCGCCGATCTCCTCCGCGATCTCTCGCGGGTCGCGGCCCGTGCAGATGCCCGCGGTGGTGAGCAGCGCCGAGACGCCGGGGCGCCCCTCGGGGTCGAAGGTGATGTGGCGGTCGGAGTCGGTCCTGGACTTCTTGATGAGCCGGGCAGTCTCCTTGGCCGTCATGGAGATCGAGATGGCGTTGCCGTAGGACTTGCTCATCTTGCGACCGTCGAGGCCGGGGATGAGCGGCGTCGAGGTGAGGAGGCCTGCGACCTCGGGGAAGACCCTCCCGTAGCGCTCGTTGAAGCGGCGGGCGATCTTGGCGGTCACCTCGATGTGGGGCAGCTGGTCTCGGCCGACCGGGACGATGTTGCCCTTGCAGAACAGGATGTCGCAGGCCTGGTGGACCGGGTAGGTGAGGAGCAGGCCCGTGAGCGAGTGGCCGGAGGCCTCCATCTCGGCCTTGACCGTGGGGTTGCGCTGCAGCTCCGCCTCGGACACGAGGGAGAGGAAGGGGAGCATGAGCTGGTTCTCCGCCGGGACCGCCGAGTGCGTGAAGATCATGGTCCTCTCCGGGTCGATCCCGCAGGCGAGGTAGTCCATGACCATGTTGTAGACGTTGTCGCGGATGTGCTCGGTCGTGTCGCGGTCGGTGATGACCTGGTAGTCGGCGATGATGACGTTCGTCCTCACGCCGGCGTCCTGCAGCCTCACGCGCTCCTTGATCGTGCCGAAGTAGTGGCCGAGGTGCAGCCGGCCCGTCGGGCGGTCGCCCGTGAGCATGACGTAGGGCTCGGTCCTCCCGGCGGAGATGTCCTGCTGGATCTGGTCTGAGCGGCGAAGGGCCGCCTCGTAGCTTCCCTCGTTGGGCATGATGGCTCCCATCCTCCTGGCGCCGCGGTCGGCGCGCCCGCATACGGCCTTCTATGGTAAGCCTAGCCGGCCCCTCCCGGGGCGGACTTCGCACCGGAGACGAACATCTGCGGCGGGTTGGCGTCGAGCTCCGCCTGCGCCGCGCGCCAGCCGGGGCAGTGGGCGTCCATGAGGGAGTAGAACGCGGGGCCGTGGCTCGGCACGACGAGGTGGCAGAGCTCGTGGGTCGCCACCGTCACGAGGCAGGAGGGGCTCCGCTCGGCGAGCGCGACGTTCAGGCGGATGCGGCCGGTGCGCGGGGTGCAGGACCCCCAGCGGGTCCGCATCCACCTGGGGAGGACCGCGCTCGCGGACCTGCCCACCTCTCGCTCGCACGCCGGCAGGACCTCGGGCAGCCTGCGCGCGAGCTCGGAGGCGAGGAGGCCCGCCACGAGGCCGCGGCGCGCCTCGGCAGCCCCCTCCGCCCCGGAGAGGAGCCATGCGGACCCCGAGACCACGAGGTCCGACCCCTCGAGGGAGCACGAGGGCGCAGCGTCGCCCGCTCGGAGGCGCACCGTGCGGGGGAGCCCCCACACGGGGACGAGGTCGCCCTCAACGACGTCCGTGGCGAGGCGCGCCTCCCGCGCGAGCACCTCGGCGCCCCGCTCCCGCATCCATGCGAGGTGCTCCCGGGCGCAGGCCTCCGCCGCGGCGCGGGAGGTCCTGAGGGGCACGCTCATGCGGACGCGCCCGCCCTCGACGACCCTGAGGTTGACGTTCCTGACGCTCTTGCGCGTCACCTCGACGCGGATCCCGTCGAGGTCGAGCGCGTAGGAGTACTGTGGTCTCGTCGCGTCCAGGGCTGCCGCCTCCCCTCGGCCCCGGCGCGCCCGGCGCCCCGTCCGCGCCGCCCGGGGCAACAAACCTCAAAATGGTCTCAATGCGAATCATTTCCCAATTGGCAATCCCGATACGGTATCGTAGTGTGCGTCGGAAGGGGGACCCATGGCAAGCTCCTATGGGGAGAACGCGAGCAAGTCGGCCCTGCGCTCGAGCTACCTCGAGCTGTGCCGCAACTTCCCCGAGGCCCTGGCCCAGACCGTGGACCGCTCGGTCGTGCGCATGCTGGGCATGGTGCGCGAGTACCGCGAGGCGCCCCTCGTCCTGGCCTACGTGCCCTTCCACGAGGAGATAGACACCAGGCCCGTCGTGGAGCGCGCGCTCGCCCAGGGCAAGCGCGTCGCCCTGCCCTACCTCGTGCCCCGCACCTTCAAGCTCGTCTTCTTCGAGGTGACGTCCGTCGACGGCGTGGCAATCGCCTCGCGGGGCATGCGCGTCCCACCGGCGGGGGAGCAGCCGCTCTCCACGGCAGACCTGGTGGGGTCGGTCTGCCTCGTCCCCGGCCTCGTGTTCGACGGGGAGGGATATCGCGTGGGCTACGGCGCCGGCTACTACGACGAGTTCCTCTCCCTCTACCCGGGCGAGAAGATCGGGCTCGTCCGGTCGATGCAGGTGAGCAGCAACCCGCTCCCGCACGACGCCCACGACGTGCCGGTCGACGTCCTGGTGACGGAGGGCAGCGTCTGGCGCTGCCGCAGGCTCTAGGGGAACAGGCCCTAGGAGAGCCCGATGTGCTCCGCGAGGTCGCGGATGGCCTTGACGTAGCCATTGAGCCCGAGGCCGGCCACCGTCTCGAAGCAGGCGAGACGGACGAACGAGATGCGCCTGAAGCTCTCGCGCTGGTCGACCTGGGAGATGTGGACCTCGACCGCGGGGAGCGCGACGGCCTTCAGGGCGTCGAGTATCGCGACCGAGGTGTGGGTGTATGCGGCGGGGTTGATCACGATGCCGTCGTAGGTCCCCAGGGCCTCCTGGACCTTGTCGACGATGTCGCCCTCGTGGTTGGACTGGTAGACCTCGCAGGTCGCGAAGCCCGCCTCGCGTGCCGCCCTCTGGCAGAGGCGCTCGAGGTAGTGGTAGTCGCGCGTCCCGTAGATGGAGGGCTCCCGGACGCCGAGCATGTTGATGTTGGGGCCGTTGACGACCAGGACGCTCGCCTTCCTCGGCGCCTGGGCGGCCTCGTCGGGCTCGTCCTGCGAGTCGTCGAGAAGCTGGACGAGCGCCGCGATGTCCTCCCGGTTGCCCACCTTTGCCGTCCTCCCGTTCGCGGGGGAGGCCCCCACGTCGCCTATGGCCGCTCCGCCGCGCGCCTTGCCCGCGACGTCCACGGCCTCGCCCGCGGCACCTCCGGCCTCGGGTGCGGCCGCGACGGCCTCCGGGACCCTGCGGGTGGCCGGCTGCTGCGCCGGGCGAGCGCCCTCGCCCGCGAAGAAGGTCCTGCCGTCCTTCGGCGGGATGCGCGTCCTTCCGACGAAGGCGTCCCAGACGTCCTCCACGATCCGCGGCCCGAAGACCACCTCGACGCCGGCCCTGCCGCGATGGCGAACGCCGAGGACGCCGGGTATGGCGAGCAGCGACGCGTCGTCGACCCGCGAGGGGTCCCGCATCGTGAGGCGCAGCCTGGTCATGCACACGCCGTTCGCCTTGATGTTGCCGGCGCCGCCCACGGCGTCGATTACCCGCTCTGCGATCTTGTCCTTGTCCACGCAACCCACCCGTAATGCCGGCTATACTAGGACGTTTCCAACGAATACGATTATACGAGCGCACCCCGTCGCGTCTGGGAGCCGCCGCTCCCATCGGCGGACGGTCGAGGGGCCCGCCGCCTGTCGAATTGTGGTATGGCACGCCCCTAGAGGCCGAGCGTGGCCCTGATAGCCTCGGCGTCGCCCGCGGCGGAGCCCGTGCAGCGCAGCACGAGGTTGGCCCAGCCGCGGTAGAGCCCCATGCGCTCGCGTGCGAGCCGCTCCACGCCCTTGCTCGCCGAGAGCGGCCTGCCGCTGCTCGAGAGCTGGTCGAGGGGACGGTCGAGCGTCACGATCGTGCTGTTCTGGCGCAGGAGCGCGTAGTTTGCCTCCCTCGTCACGACGCCGCCCCCGCAGGCGAGGACGAGGCCCGAGCGGGAGGCGTAGCGCGCGAGCGTCTGGGTCTCGAGCTCGCGGAAGGCCGCCTCGCCGCGCTCGGTGATGCATGCGGCGGGGGAGATGCCGTGGTCGATCCCGAAGGCGTCGTCCAGGTCGACGAAGGGGCGGCCGAGGAGGCGCGCCAGCCTCTTGCCGCAGGTCGTCTTGCCCGACCCGGGCATGCCGATGAGGGCCACGTTGAGCGTCTGGGCGCGCAGGCCACGCTCCACCTCGGCCGCGAGCGCGTCGTCGACCTCGCGGCCGCAGAAGCGCGCGCTCGAGTGGCAGGCCTGGGAGACGAGCATCGCGAGGCCGCTCTCCGACGGGACGCCGAGGCGCTCCGCGGCGAGGCAGATGCCGGTGCGCGTGGGGTTGTACACCACGTCGAGCACGCCCCCGAGGTCGCGAAGGCGAGCGAGGTCGCTCTCCGGGACGGGCGAGGCGGGGCAGCTGGGGTACATCCCCACCGGCGTGGCGTTGCAGACGAGCGCGGCGCCGGGGTGGCGCTCCACGAGCGTCTCGTAGGTGTCCTCGCCAGAGCGGGAGATGACGGAGACGCGTGCGCCGGCGTCCTCGAGCGCGGCGACCACCGCGTGCGAGGCCCCGCCCGACCCGAGGACGAGCGCCTCGCGCCCGCCGAGGGCCGCGCGTGCGCTCGGCGCCGAGAGCTCGCGCGCGCAGAAGCGCTCGAGCATCCAGGCGAAGCCGGTGAGGTCGGTGTTGTCGGCCAGGATGCGGCCGTCGGGCATCCTGACGAGGGTGTTGGCGACGCCGAGGCGCCTCGCCGCCGGCGTGCGGACGTCGGCGAGCTCGAAGGCGCGCCGCTTGTAGGGGATGGTGACGTTGAGTCCCCTCCAGGAGCCGTGCCTGACGAGCTCCTCCACCTCATCTGGCTCCCGCTCGACGAGGACGTAGGGGACGCTGCCCAGGGCTGCGTGGATCTGGGGCGACCAGCTGTGGGCGAGCGTGCGGCCGAGGAGGCCGAAGACGAGCTCGTCGTCGCCGGCGCGCCCCCGGCCGTCCCCCTCGCCGGACGGGGCGCCCATGGCGCGGACCCCCGCCATGGCTAGAGCACCTCCGTGTAGCTGCCGAGGTAGCGGAACTCCTCGCACACGTCGGAGAGCGAGTTCATGAGGGTCTGGAACTCGGGCGCGGCGGCGGGGCAGTCCACGTCGAAGTAGAACATGAAGTCGAACTCCCGCTCGGGGATGGGGCGGCTCTCGAGCTTCACGAGGTTGATGTCGAGCGCGTAGAAGCGCGCCAGGACCTTGTAGAGGGCGCCGGGCTCGTGCTTCGTCTCGACCATGAGCGTCGAGCGGTCCGCGCCGGGGTAGATGGTGAGGTCCCGGCTGATGCAGGCGAAGCGCGTGTAGTTGTTCTGCAGGTCCTGGACGTTGCGCTCGAGCACGTCGAGGTCGTAGAGGTCCGCGCAGGCGGCCGAGGCGAGGGCGGCCACGTCGTCGCGGTCGGACTCCGCCACCATGCGCGCCGCCATCGCCGTGTTCTCCGTCACGTGGACGCGCACGTCGGGGAAGGTCGAGATGTAGTCCGCGCACTGGCTTATCGCCTGCTGGTGGCTGTAGATGATGTGCACGTCCTCCTTGCGGCAGCCGTGCTTGGCGAGGAGGTTGTGGTCGATCTTGAGGCGGCAGGTCCTCACGATGTGGAAGTCGTGCTGCATCATGAGGTCGAAGACGTGGTTCACGGAGCCCGCGGTCGAGTTCTCTATCGGCAGGGCGCCGAACTTCACGACGCCGCGCTCGACGGCGGAGAAGACCGCGTCGAAGGTCTCGAAGTAGGCGATGTTCGCGCGCTTGAAGAGCCGGTCGACGGCGAGCTGCTGGTAGGCGCCCTCGACGCCCTGGCAGGCGACGAAGGCGTGCTCGGGGAAGTAGGGGGGCTGGGAGGCGAGCGCCGCGGCGACGGTCGTGGCCGCGGCGCTGCTCTTCCCGAGCCTGCGGTACTGCGCGTCGCGGGAGGCCTCCATGAGCAGGGACTCGAGGACGGCCGCGTAGTGGGCGAGCCCGTCGCCCGCGCGCTCGGACGCCCGCTGGATGTTGTCGCGCTCGCGGGCGGCGTCGTAGACGGGCTTGCCGGTGCCGCGCTTGTACTCGGCGACCTCGGCCGCGCAGGACATGCGCTCCTTGAAGAGGTCCAGGATCTGCTCGTCTATGGCGTCTATGCGGCTTCGTATCTCGGGGAGGTCGCTCATGGGGTGCCTTTCTGTCGGGTTGGGGCCGGCGCGGGCGCGGGGCCGGGGCTAGGAGAGGGAGAGGGGCTCGCCCTCGGCGGGCCAGCTCAGCCAGGAGTCGAGGACGGCGAGGGCGCACACGGCCTCGCTCACGGGCACGGCGCGCACGGCCACGCACGGGTCGTGCCTGCCGTGGACCCTGAGCCTCGCGGGCTCCATCGTGGTGAGGTCGACCGAGTCCTGCCCGCGGGCGATGCTCGAGGTCGGCTTCATGGCGATCCTGAAGACGATGGGGGCGCCGGTGCTTATCCCCCCCAGGGCGCCGCCGGCGTTGTTCGTCGCCGGGACGCAGCGGCCGTCGCGCACGACGTAGGGGTCGTTGTTCTCGTGGCCGCGCATCGAGGCGACGCCGAAGCCCGCCCCGAACTCGATGCCCTTGACGGCGGGGATGCCGAAGGCCGCCCGCGCGATCGTGTTCTCGATGCCGTCGAACATGGGGGACCCCACGCCGGCGGGCAGGCCGCAGCAGGCGCACTCGACGAGGCCGCCGACGGAGTCGAGGTCGCGCCGGGCCGCCTCGATCTCCGCGAGCATCGCGCGGCCCGCCTCGGGGTCGATGGTCGGCAGCGGTGACGCCGCCGCGACGCGGTCCATCTGGCCAGCGAGCGCGCGCGCCGACTCCGGCGAGTTGTCCAGGGCCGAGAAGCGCTCGTCCAGCACGGGCCCTACCTGCGCGAGGTGCGAGCGGACGCGCACGCCCCTGGAGGCGAGCACCTGGAGCGCGATGCCGCCGGCCGCGCACAGGGGCGCCGTGAGCCTGCCGGAGAAGTGCCCGCCGCCGGGGACGTCCTGGCTGCCGTGCCACTTGGCCCACGCGGTGAAGTCGGCGTGGCCGGGGCGCGGCACCGAGAGGACGTTGTCGTAGTCGCCGGAGCGCGTGTTGGTGTTCATGATGGCGATGGCGAGGGGAGCGCCGCAGGTCTCCCCGGACACGTTGAGCCCCGAGAGCACGCGTACGGCGTCGGGCTCCTTGCGCGGGGTCGACCAGGGCCCCTGGCCGGGCGCGCGGCGCGCCATGAAGGCCGCGAGGGCGTCGAGGTCGACGCGGAAGCCCGCGGGGAGGCCCTCGACGACGCAGCCAATCCCCTCCGAGTGGGACTGGCCGAAGACGGTGACCCTGAGCGTGGTGCCGAAGCTAGAGGGCATGATCGTCCCCCTTCCTGGTGACGGAGCCGCCGAGCAGCTCGTAGTCCTCGAAGAACGCGGGGTAGGACTTGGAGACGCACTCCGCCCCGTGGATGGTGACGTCGCCGGTGGCGCGCGTGGCCGCGACGGCGGCCATCATGGCGATTCGGTGGTCGTTGGCGGAGTCCACCTCGCCGCCGAGGAGCGCCTCGCGGCCTACGACCACGAGGTCGTCGCCCTCGGGACGGACGTCCGCGCCGAGGGCGACGAGCGCCGCCGACACCGTCTCGAGGCGGTCGGACTCCTTGAGGCGGAGCCTGCCGGCGTGCGTGAGGCGCGTCGTGCCGGGCGAGAGCGCCGCCACGGCCGCGAGAGGGGGAACGAGGTCGGGGAAGTCCGAGACGTCGAGCGTGGTGGCGCGCGGCCTGTCCCTGGTCGCGCGCGCCGCGCCTCCCTTCCGCGCCACGCGCGCGCCGAAGCAGGAGAGCGCGGCGAGGATCGAGCGGTCCCCCTGGGCGCTCGAGAGGTCGAGGCCCGTGACCGCGACCCCGCCTTCGGAGAGGGCGCCGGCTGCCAGCCAGAACGCCGCGTTCGACCAGTCGCCCTCGACCTCGCAGAGGCCCGGCGAGGCGGGGCGGTCGCCCGTGGGCGCGAGGGAGAATACCGTGAGGCCGCGGCCGCCCTCCTCCTCGTGGCGCCTCGAGACGTCCACGCCGAAGGCGGCGAGGGCGCTCTTGGTGAGGTCGACGTAGGGGAGCGACTCGACCGGCTCCGTGACGGCCACCTCGACGGGCCCTCCCAGCAGCGGCGCCGCGAGCAGGAGGCCGCTCACGAACTGCGAGGAGACGTCGCCCGGCAGGAGGAAGCGGCCCGGCGCGAGGGGGCCTGAGACCTCCAGGGGGAAGCGTCCCTGCTCGGACACCTTCGCCCCGTGGGCGCGCAGCTCGGAGAGGAGCGGCTCGAGGGGACGGTCGGCGAGCCTGCCGTGACCCACGACCTCGGCGGGCTCGCCCAGGGCGCAGGCGACGGGAACGATGAAGCGCAGGGTCGAGCCGGACTCGCCGCAGTCGACGAGCGCGCGGCCGGGGGCACGGCGCGCCCCGTCGGGAACGGGGACGACGCGGTAGCCGACCTGCGTCCGTGTCACGCGTGCGCCGAGCGCGCGCAGGCAGCCCGCGGTCGCCTCGATGTCCATCGAGGCCGTCGAGCAGTGGACGTCGGTCGTGCGCGAGGAGAGGGCGGCGAGGATGAGCAGCCGATGCGCCATCGACTTTGACGATATCGCGGGGAGCGCCCCGGAGAGGGGCGCGGGGTGGCAGACGATGTCCATGGTCCTCCAACTAGAGTGCGCAGGTGCCGCAGCCGAGGTCGACGAGCTCGCGAAGCTCCCCGAGGGAGGCCTTGCGGATTTCGACCGAGCCGATGCGCCTGGGGACGACGACGTTCACTGAGTCGCCGTGCCGCTTCTTGTCGTGGGTGGCGAAGTGCATGAGCAGGTCGTGGTCGAGGTCGGTGTCGAGGGGGAGCCCGTGCGCCGCGACCACCTGCTCGATCCTGCGCGCGGTCTGCTGGGCGCACCATCCCCTCGATGCCGCGGCCCTCGCCATGCAGCACATGCCCGCGGCGACGCAGGTGCCGTGCCCGAGCCGGAAGTCGCTCGCGGCCTCGATGGCGTGGCCTATCGTGTGGCCGAAGTTGAGCGTCTGCCTGAGGCCGCGCTCGCGCTCGTCGGCGACGACGACGTCTCGCTTGATCTCGACGTTGCGCGCGACGACGCGGACGAGCTCGTCCTTGGGATAGCCGGCCGAGGAGAGCGGGCGACGGCCGATCTCGTCGAAGAGCGCCTCGTCCGCGATGACGCCGTGCTTGATGACTTCGCCGCAGGAGTCGCGCAGAAGCTCGGGCGAGAGGGTGTCGAGGCAGTCCACGTCGGCGATGACCACCGTCGGCTGCAGGAAGGCGCCGGCGAGGTTCTTGCCGGCCTCGAGGTCCACGGCCGTCTTGCCGCCGACCGAGGAGTCGACCATCGCGAGCAGGGAGGTGGGCACCTGCGCCACCTTGCAACCGCGCTGGTAGAGGGCGGCCGCAAGGCCCGCCATGTCGCCGCAGACGCCGCCGCCGAGGGCGACGACCACGTCGTCGCGACCGAGCCCTTCCTCGGCGAGGGCCTCGAGCATCTCCCCGAGGGTGGGGAGGCGCTTGCTCTGCTCGCCCGCGGGGAAGGTCACGAGCGCGGTCCTGTAGCCTGCCTCCGAGAGGGAGGAGAGGACCCTCTCGGCGTAGAGCGGGCCCACGTTGGAGTCGGTGACGACGGCAGCCACCTCGCCGCCCGCGGCGTCGCGCACGAGCGGCCCCACCTCGTCCAGCAGGCCGCGCCCGACGTGCACCTCGTATGCCCGCGACGGCGTCCTCACGGGCACGACCATGCCCTCTTGTGACCTCATCGTCCCTCGACCTCCCTCTTGCGACGGTCGCCCTCGCGCAGGAGCGCCTCCAGGGCGTCCGCGTCGTGCGCGTCGATCGCGTCCTTGTACTGCTGCAGGTTGTCTATCAGGATGCCGATCTCGCGCGAGAGGTTGTCCGCGTCGTCGAGGAAGAGCTCCGTCCACATGGGGGCGTTGAGCCGCGCGACGCGCGTGAGATCGCGGTAGGAGCCGGCGGAGAAGCCCTTGTGGACCTTGGCGGAGGGGCTCTTGACGTAGGCGTTGGACACCACGTGCGCGAGCTGGGAGGTGAAGGCGATCACCTCGTCGTGGAGCTCCGCCGTCGTCACGGTGTACTGGCCGAAGTCCACGGGCGCGAGCAGGCGCTCTATGCGGTCGAGCAGGTCGAGGCGGGTCAGGTCGTCGAGGCCTGGGGGCGGCACCATCACCATGGGGGCGTTGTGGAACATGTTCGCGCGCGAGTGCGCGTAGCCCGAGTACTGGGTGCCGGCCATGGGGTGGCAGCCCACGAAGTACCAGGGACGCCCCTCGGCGATGGCGAAGCAGCGCTCGCAGATGACGCGCTTCACGCCGACAGTATCGATGACGATGGCCCCGGGGGAGATGAGGCCCGCCATCTCCTCGAGCCACTCGATGCTCACCGCGGGGTAGCCGCACAGGATGACAAGCTCGCAGGTGGGTATCGCCTCGTCCGTGAGCTCGCCGTCCACGGTGTCGATCATGGCCAGCTCGAGCGTCTGGCGCGTGCGGTTCCAGGCGTAGACCTCGCGGCCGCCCTGGTGGAGGGGTCGCGCGAAGGAGCCGCCCATGAGGCCGAGGCCCACGATGCCAACGCGTCCGGCAACGAAGGCGGGGTGCTCCGGGATGGTGGGGGCCGACGCGAGGCCGGTGGCGCTCCTCTCCTCTCCCATGGCTACTCCGTCTCCGCGCAGGTGGCCTCGCGGATGAGGGCGAGGCGTCTCATAGCGTCCGCGAACTGGTCGGGCGTCAGGGCCTGGGCGCCGTCGGACCACGCCTCGCTCGGCCGGTCGTGGACCTCGATCTCGAGGCCGTCGGCCCCGGCGGCGCAGGCGGCGTAGGCGATGGGGCGCACGTAGCGGGTGTAGCCGGTCGCATGGCTCGGGTCCCCGACGACGGGCAGGTGGGAGAGGTGGTGCAGGACGGGGATGGCGTTGACGTCGAACGTGTTCCTCGTGCGCGTCTCGAAGGTGCGGATCCCGCGCTCGCAGAGGATGACGTTGGGGTTGCCCTCGCTCATCACGTACTCCGCGGCCATGAGCAGCTCGTCGATGGTCATCGCGAAGCCGCGCTTGAGCAGGACCGGCACCCGGGTCTTCCCGACCTCCCTGAGGAGCGCGAAGTTCTGGGAGTTGCGGGCCCCGATCTGCATGACGTCGACGCCCTTGTCGACGAACAGGCCGACGTCGCGCGGGTCCATGACCTCGGTTACGACGGGCATGTCGAGCTCGCCGCCCGCCTCCATGAGAAGGTCGAGGCCGTGCGGACCCATGCCCTGGTAGGAGTACGGGCTGGTCCTGGGCTTGTAGGCGCCGCCGCGCAGCATGGTGGCACCGGCCTCCTTAACGGAGCGCGCGATGCGGAAGAGGTTCTCGCCCTCGACGGAGCACGGGCCGGCGATGACCTGGAACCTGCCGCCGCCGATGGAGACTCCGTGTCCGCAGTCGACGACCGTGTCCTCGGGGTGGAACTTCCGGTTCGCCTTCTTGAAGGGCTCGGAGACGCGCTGCACGCGCTCGACGATGTCCATGGACTCGAGGAGGAAGGGGTCGATCTGGGTCGTGTCGCCGATGATGCCGACGATGGTCTCGTTGTCGCCCTCAGATACGTTGGTCTTGAACCCGCGGCCCTCGATCCATCCGACGAGGCCGTCGAGCTGCTCCTGCGTCGCGCTCTGCTTTATGACTGCGATCATGTTCCTGAGATGCCTCCCTCGGCGGACGGCATGCGCCGCCGGGTCGATGGATAGTTGGTATGTCATACTACAAATCCGTGAGAAGAGCGATATACTCTCCTCTCGGAGCCGGCGGCTGTGCCGCCCTTGCAATGTGGTCCCGTAGCTCAGCGGATTAGAGCGTTCGCCTCCGGAGCGAAAGGTCGTGGGTTCGAGCCCCACCGGGATCACCATTTCTTTTCTACTCCAGCTTCTTTTCCAACGTATGTCACAAACGCGGTCCCATTGGAGCGGGGTGGAGGCGTCCCTCGCGCCACCCGCCGATGGGGCTTGGGCTTGGGACGATACGATTCGCCGGGTCCCTCGGGACGAGACATGTAATAAATGGAGCCTCTGCAGTAACCAGCGGTCGAACCTCTTGCCTACAATGTGTACCTGTCTTCATTGGCGACGAAGGCAGGGCTTGGCAGGGGGTGGGCGTTTTGACAGACGGGCCGACGACGGGCGAGGGCGGGGCTTCCCTCGGCACCCGCGGGCTCACCTCCGAGGAGGTGGAGCGCAGGCGCGCCGCGGGAGAGGTCAACGCGAACACCGACGTCAAGACGGCGTCGGTGGGGCAGATTGTCTCGAAGCACCTGTTCACCCTGTTCAACGGGGTAACCGTTGCCCTCGCGGCGCTCGTCTTCCTGACCGGGTCGTACGAGAACCTCACCTTCGTGCCGGTGGTGGTCGCCAACTTCGCGATCGGCGTCTCCCAGGAGCTGCGCGCCAAGCGGATGGTCGACAAGCTCTCCATCCTCACCGCGGACAAGGTGCGCGTCGTGAGGGACGCGCGCGAGTCGGAGGTCGGCGTCGGCGAGCTCGTCCTCGACGACCTCATCATCCTGAGGCACGGCGACCAGATACCCGCAGACTCCGTCGTCGTAGAGGGGTCACCGGAGGTGGACGAGGGACTCCTCACGGGCGAGAGCCGCCTCGTGCAGAAGCGCCCGGGGGACCGTCTCCTCTCGGGGAGCTTCGTGGCGACCGGCGTCGTGCGCGCACGCGTGTCGGAGGTCGGCATGGACGGGTTCGCCGCCAAGATCAACGCCGAGGCGTGCGCCGCGAAGGAGGTCGGGTCGGAGATCCTGAGCTCGCTCAGGCTCGTCATCAGGCTGGCGACCTACGCGCTCGTCCCGCTCGGCGCGGCCCTCTTCCTGCGCACGTACCTCCAGGGGCAGGTCGACATCAACGGGGCGATCCTCTCGACGGTCGCGGCCGTGCTGGGCATGGTCCCGCAGGGCCTCGTGCTGCTCACGTCCTCCGTGTTCGCGATAGCCACGACCCGGCTCGCTCACCACAAGGTGCTCGTGCAGCAGAGCTACTGCGTGGAGACGCTCGCGAGGGTGGACGTGCTCTGCCTCGACAAGACGGGCACCATCACGAGCGGCCGCATGGAGGTGGCGCGCGAGCTCGGACCTGACCTGCGGCCGAGCAAGGGGGCCGGGCTGGGGCCGCTCGAGGCCGCCGCCGCGGCTGTGTGCGCGGCGAACCGCGCGGACGCCAACCAGACGGGCTCGGCGATCGACTCCTACCTCAGCGGCAAGGGGGTCGAGGCGGACGCGTCGGTGCGCGCCGTGCCCTTCAGCTCCGAGCGGAAGTACTCGGGCTGCGTGACCGAGCGGGGCCGCTCCTACGCGATGGGCGCGGCCCAGTTCGTCCTCGGCGGCGCCTACGGGGACTACGAGGCCCCACTCCACGAGCTGGACCCCAACGAGCGCGTCATCTGCGTCTGCGAGGTCGCGGGCTTCGGCGAGCGCGACCAGATCCTCGGAGCGCCCGAGGTCCTCGGGTTCGTCTGCCTGCGCGACGAGATGCGCCCCACGGCCTCGAGCACCATCGAGTACTTCAAGCGCCAGGGCGTGAGCCTCAAGGTCATCTCGGGCGACGACCCCGCGACGGTCTCCGCCATCGCCGCGCGCGCCGGCATCGAGGGGGCGGACAGGTCTGAGGACGCGAGCGAGCTCCGCACGATGGAGGACATCAGGCGGTCGGCGAGGACCTGCAACGTCTTCGGGCGCGTCACGCCGCAGCAGAAGCGCTCGCTCGTGTCGGCGCTCCAGGAGCAGGGGCACACGGTGGCGATGACCGGGGACGGCGTCAACGACGTCCTCGCCCTCAGGAGGGCGGACTGCTCGATAGCGATGGCCTCGGGCTCGGCGGCGAGCCGCAACATCGCCGAGATCGTGCTGGTGGACGACGACTTCTCCCACCTCCCGCAGGTCGTCGCCGAGGGGAGGCGCTCCATCAACAACCTGCAGCGCTCGGCCTCGCTCTTCCTCGTGAAGACGGTCTTCTCGGCGCTCCTCGCCTTCGTCTGCCTCTTCCTGGCGCCCTATCCCTTCATCCCGATACAGATGACCCTGGTCTCCGCCGCGGTGATCGGCTTCCCCTCCTTCGCGCTCGCCCTGGAGCCAAACCACGAGCGGATCAGGGGGTCGTTCCTGCACAACGTCCTCAGGCGCTCCCTGCCGGCGTCAGCGACCATCGTGTTCGTGATCGCGGTGACGCTGCTCCTGAGGTGGCTCGGGCTGTTCGACTTCGCGGAGACCTCGACGCTCTGCATGGCCCTCGTCGGCCTCGTCGGCCTCGTGCTCATCGTGAGGATCTCGCAGCCCATGAACGCCTACCGCACGCTGCTCGCCGTCATCGTCGTCATCTTCTTCGGCGGCTGCGCGCTCCTTCCGGACCTGTTCATGATCGCGCGGCCGACGGTTACCATGGGGTTATATCTGGCCGCTATGGGGGCGGGCTCGCTCGTCATGTTCAATATCCTGTACGACAACATGGGGGAGGGCGAGGACGGCGTGCTGATGCGCATCGTCCAGAAGCTGGAGGATTTCTCATGACGTATGACAAGACCTTTGAGGCCGCCGTCAGGGCCGCCCGCAAGCCCGTAGAGCTTGACGAGGGAGCCATCGGGCGCTCGATGTACGACGTCTCGCAGATTCCGGGCGCGGACAGGCTCCCCCGCGCCCTCGTGGTCCTCCTCGAGAACGTGGTGCGCCGCGCCTCCACGGACGAGGATGCGGTGGAGGCCGCCTGGAGGGTCGTGAGCGCCGGCACGGCGGGCGAGCAGGGCGAGGAGATCGAGTTCATGCCCGCGCGCGTGCTCTTCCAGGACTTCACCGGCGTACCCGTGTTCGTGGACTTCGCGGCCATGCGTGACGCCATGGCCGAGCGCGGAGGGGACCCCTCGCTCGTCAACCCACACGTCCCGTGCACCCTGGTCGTCGACCACTCGGTCATCGCAGACTGCGCCGGCGAGTCGGACGCGCGCGAGAGGAACGAGGAGCTCGAGGCGAGGCGCAACCGGGAGCGCTTCGCCTTCCTCAAGTGGGCCTCGAGGTCCTTCCAGAACGTGGAGATCGTCCCGCCGGGGGGAGGCATCTGCCACCAGCTCAACATCGAGCGCTTCTCCAAGGTCGTGACGCTCGACGCCATGGCGGAGGGTGGCGAGGTCGCCTGCTTCGACACCCTCGTCGGGACGGACTCCCACACTCCGACCGCCAACGGCCTCGGCGTCCTCGGGTGGGGCGTCGGCGGCATCGAGGCCGAGGCAGCCGCCCTCGGCCAGCCCATCACGATGCTCGTCCCTCCCGTCGTGGGGCTCAGGCTCACCGGCAGGCTGAGCGACGGGGTCTCCGGCATGGACCTCGCGCTCACGGTCGCGCAGCGCATGCGCCAGGAGGGCGTCGTCGGGTGCCTCGTCGAGGTGTTCGGACCGGGGGTCTCTAGCCTCACGCCCACGCAGCGAGCCTGCGTCTCGAACATGACGCCCGAGTACGGTGCGACCGCCACCCTCTTCCCCGTGGACGAGAGCACCACCTCGTTCCTGCGACTCACCGGCCGCGACGAGGGCGAGGTCGCGTTCGCGGAGGCCTACCTCAGGCGCCAGGGCGTCTGGGGCCAGGCGGAGGGGAGGGTGTACTCGCGCGTCGTGGAGCTGGACCTCTCGGGCGTCGAGTGGAGCCTCGCGGGCCCGTCCAGGCCGCACAACCGCGTTACTCCCGCCGGCCTCAAGGAGCGCCTCCGGAGCGCGGCGGAGGCCCGCGACCGCGACTTCTCGGAGACCTTCTCGGTCGAGCTGGGGGGAAGAACCTACGAGCTGGGGCACGGTGCCCTCGCGATCGCGGCGATAACGAGCTGCACGACGGCGACGGACCCCGCCATGATGGTTGCCGCCGGCATCCTCGCCAAGAAGGCCGTGGAGCGCGGCCTCGCCCCCAAGCCCTGGGTCAAGAAGATCCTCGCCCCCGGAAGCCACGCGACCGAGCTGCTGCTCGAGCGCGCCCACCTCGCCGAGCCGCTCTTCCGCCTCGGCTTCTACACCTGCGGCTTCGGCTGCATGTCGTGCATCGGCAACTCCGGCGAGATCGCGCCCGCGCTCAAGGAGGTCGCGGACAGGGTGGAGCTCACGAGCGTGCTCTCCGGCAACCGCAACTTCGACGGGCGCATCTCGCCCGACGTCTCGCAGAACTTCCTCTGCCAGCCGGCGCTCGTCGTGGCGTACTCGCTGGCGGGTACCATTGACGTCGACCTCGCGCACGATCCGGTGGGCTACGGCGCGGAAGGCGCGCCCGTCATGCTGAGCGAGCTCATGCCGACCGACGCGGAGATCTCCGCGGCGCTCGAGGGCGTCCTCGAGCCCGGCCTCTACCGTGACGGCGCCGAGGGCCTCCTCGAGGGCTCCGAGGCCTGGAGGAGGATCGACGCGGTGGGCTCCGAGACCTTCCCCTGGGACCCGAGCTCCACGTACGTCCGCAAGGCCCCCTACTTCGACCTCGCCAGGAGGCAGGAGCGCATCTCCATCTCAGGAGCGCGAGCCCTGGTCCTCGCGGGCGACTTCGTGACCACGGACCACATCTCGCCGGCGGGCTCGATCGCCAAGGACTCGCCCGCGGCGCGCTACCTCATCGAGCACGGGACGCGCCCGGAGGACTTCAACACCTACGGGAGCCGGAGGGGCAACCACGAGGTCATGATGAGGGGCACCTTCGCCAACGTGAAGTTCGAGAACAGGCTCGCGCAGGGCAGGGTCGGCGGCTGGACCCGCGACCTCACGACGGGGGAGGTTACCTCCATATTCGACGCCGCCAAGGACTACCGCGAGAAGGGCGTGCCACTTGTCGTCGTGGCGGGCAAGCTCTACGGGTCCGGCTCGAGCCGCGACTGGGCCGGCAAGGGCCCGGCGCTGCTCGGCGTGCGCGCCGTCATCGCGGAGAGCTTCGAGAGGATCCACCGCTCGAACCTCGTCCAGATGGGCGTGCTGCCCTTGCAGTTCGAGGATGGCCAGGGCGCCGAATCACTCGGGCTCGACGGGACGGAGGCCTACTCGATCGAGGAGGTGGACCTCTCGGCGGGCCTGCCCGCGAGGCGCGAGGCTCACGTGCGGGCCGTGCGCGACGACGGCTCGGCGACGGAGTTCGACTGCGTCGTGCGCGTGGACACGCCCATGGAGGGCCGCTTCCTCGCCGCGGGTGGAATATTACCGTTCGTTCTCGACAATCTCCTCGCGTAGGCCCGCGCCGCGCCGCAAAGGCGTACGATTTCAACCCCATTCACGGCGGCCCGCGTCGCAGCGGGCCGCCGGAGAAAACCGAGCCAGCAACGAACCTCATTCGTACCACGGAGGAAACCCTTGAAATGTCCAGTCTGCGGCACCCAGCTGCCGCAGGGCGCGAAGGTGTGCCCGGCCTGCCACGCGAGCATCACCGTCAGCCGTCGCGCGGAGGAGAAGCGCGACATCTTCTGCAAGAACTGCGGGGCCCAGGTACCGCCCGGCGAGACGGCGTGCCCGTACTGCGGGTTCCCCCTCGCGGACGAGGACGTGGTGCTCGCGCTCGCGCGGAGCTCCAAGGAGCATGACGAGGCCCCCCAGGCGGTCTCCCCCGAGAGCGTGATCCCTGACCAGCCGACCGACGGCTACAGCGCCGCCTCTCGGCTCGAGCACATGCCGCACCTGAGGGTGGCCGTCGTCGCCGCGGTGGCGGCGCTCGTCGTCGTCGGCGGCGGGTTCCTGCTCGTGACGAGGCCCTGGGACCCCAACTCGCGCATAACGCACTCCATGGTCGACAGGGACACCTCCTGGGCGGGCTTCCCCGGGGTGGTCGAGACCCTCACGGGGCAGGACAAGAGCAGGCAGGACGCGGACGCGTCCGCAAGCGACTCAGACGACCCGTACTACGACGAGCTCAAGGGATTCTACGAGAGCCTGGGGTCGCTCTCCCAGAGGCTCGACAGCAACGAGTCGACCCTGAAGGACCTCGTCGCGGGGGGTGACGGGTCCGCGGTGCAGGGCGCGGCCGACGCCCAGGCCATCTCGATCGAGCTCTCGAACAAGATATCGGAGTTCTCCGGGTACGACATGAGCGACTCGCCCTATGCGGAGGAGTACGGGACCCTGAGCCAGCTGGGCAGCTACCTCAGGAACCGGGCGGACGCGATCGCGAGCGCCTGGGGGGCCGTGACGGCAGCCCAGGCGCCCACGGACGCTGCCAAGGAGGTCGAGGGCTACCTCGGCTCGAACTCCAGCGGCAGCGGCTCCGAGACCTGGAAGTCGCTGTTCGACGAGGGGTACGAGGCCGCCAAGCCCGAGCAGCAGCAGTAGGCCCGGCCGCCGTGTATAGTTGGTAGCCGCGTCTGCTCAATGTGTGAACCGTTGGGCGGGCTGATAAAATGGCGCACAGCGCAAGGTGCGCGCACTTGATGCGAAAGGATTGGCATGGGTCTGTTCGGAGAGCCCCTCTACACGCCGGAGTACGAGGTCAAGGGCGACGAGGTTGCGGTCATAGACACGTCCAGGGGTGTGGTGGAGGTCGCGCTCGACGGGGAGGGCGCCCCGATTCACGTGGCGAACTTCTGCGAGCTTGCGCTCTCCGGCTTCTACGACGGGCTCAAGTTCCACCGCTACGTGCCCGGCTTCGTCATCCAGGGCGGCGACCCCAACACGCGCGACATGTCCCCCGAGGACGTCATCGCCGGGCGTAGGGGCCCCGACGGCTACCCCGGCACGGGCGGCCCCGGCTACCGCATCCGCCAGGAGTTCACGACCAACCCGAGGAACCGCCACGACGACGGTGCCCTCGCGATGGCCCGCTCCCAGAACCCCGACTCTGCGGGCTCGCAGTTCTACCTCTGCCTGGGCCCCCAGCACTCCCTCGACTCCGGCTACACCGTGTTCGGCCAGACGGTCGCGGGCAAGGAGGTCATCGGCCAGCTTCGGGCCGGAGACCTCATCAGGTCGATCAGGATCGAGCACCGACAGGCCTAGGCGTCGGCTCACATAGGAGGACAGGTTGAATCAGCAGATGTTTGAGGCGGGGGTCGCCGCCTACCAGAAGGGCAACTGGAGCCTGGCTGCCATGCAGCTCGCCCAGGCCAAGTCGGCGGGGGAGATCTCCGGCCGCGCGGGCCACCTCCGCGGCAACGCCCTGATGAAGCTGCATCGCTTCGAGGACGCGGCGGCCGCCTACGCCGACGCCCTCGCGGACGACTCCTATGGCAGGAAGGGGGCGCTCAGCACCAACCGCGGGCGCGCCCTCATCGCCGCCGGCCGGCTCGACGAGGCGGTCAACTGCCTGTCCGCCGCGACCCAGGACGCTAGCTACAAGACCCCCTACAAGGCCTACCTCGCCCTCGGCGCGGCCTACGCGGCGCTCGGCGACGTCCGCAGCGCCGGCATCGCGTACCGCAACGCCGCCATAGACGAGAACAACCCCGACCCCTGCGAGGCCCTGCGCAAGCTCGGCGACTGCTTCATGGAGCTCGGGCGCCCGACGGACGCCATCGAGTCCTACCGCACCGCGCTTGACTTCTCGACGCTGGTCCAGAACCAGAACGCGATCTACTGCGAGCTTGCGCTCGCCTACGTGGCCGCCAACCGCATGAGCGAGGCGGTGGACGCCTTCACGCACGCCACCGCGGACGGGACCTACGTGCTCGCCCCCGAGGCGCAGGCATCCTTCGACGCGGCGCGCAACGCGGTCGCCGCGAAGGGCGCCAACAGGCCCTCCGACACGGACAACTTCCTCGCGGCCGCGGGCTACGGGCCCGTCTCGTACGACCCGCTCGACCCGACGGGCGAGACGACGGGCAACCTCATGCCCTCACCCGAGGACACCGGGTTCTTCTCCGTCACGGAGGAGCAGCTCATGGAGGACGACCGCAAGCGCCGCAAGAGCGAGCGCAAGAAGCGCCACCGCGGTCGCAAGGTGCTCGTCGTGCTGCTCATCATCCTGGTCGTCGTGGTCGGAATCTGCGGCCTCGCGTACTGGCGCGGCTACGGCTGGCCCACGCAGGAGGCCGTCGTCCAGGAGATCTTCGCCGCCAAGTCGGAGCGCGGCGACGTCGGCTCCTACATCGACAGCGACGTCTCGGACGCCGACGCGAGCCAGATCGAGGCGATTCTGCCCATGAACGCGACGATCACGGTCAACGGCGTCGACCGCTCCATGGAGACCTCGACCGTGATGGTCACCGCGGGGCTCTCCCAGGGCGGCTCGCAGTCCTACACCGTCGAGCTCAGCCGCGACGGCGCCAGCTGGAAGGTCGAGAGCGTCACGCCCACCTTCGCCTCCCAGGACGGCAGCTCCACCACCACGGGGACGGTCTCGTCCAACTAGTCGTAGCAGCACTGTCGCGGGGCAGGGCCCACGGTAAGGATAGGGAGCAATGGCGTTTTTCGACACAGTGTTCAGCGAGTACGGGGGAGACCTCGCCATCGACCTCGGCACGGCAAACACGCTCGTCTCCGCCAGGGGACAGGGCATCGTCCTCAACGAGCCGTCTGTCGTCGCCATCGACAAGAACGAGGACCGCGTGCTGGCGGTCGGCGCGGACGCGAAGCGCATGATCGGCAGGACCCCCGGCTCGATCATCGCCGAGCGCCCGCTCAAGGACGGCGTCATCGCCGACTTCGACGTGACCGAGGTCATGATGCGCTACTTCATCGAGAAGGCGCGCCCCCACCGCTACCCCTGGTCGCCGAGGCCCCGCGTCGTCATCTGCGTGCCCTCGGGCGTCACGTCGGTCGAGAAGCGCGCGGTCTTCGAGGCGACCATCCAGGCCGGCGCGCGCCAGGCCTACCTCATCGAGGAGCCGATGGCCGCCGCCATCGGGGCGGACCTGCCGATCGAGGACCCGACCGGCTCCATGGTCGTCGACATCGGCGGCGGCACGACCGAGGTCGCCGTCATCGCCATGGGCGGCATCGTCGTCTCCAAGTCCCTTCGCACGGCGGGCGACGAGTTCGACCAGACGATCCTCGAGCACGTCCGCGACGTGTACAACCTCGCCATCGGCGAGCGCACGGCCGAGGACATCAAGATCAAGGTCGGCTCCGCCGCGCCCCTCGCCGAGGAGCTCGACGTCGAGGTGAACGGCCGCGACGTCATGAGCGGCATGCCCAAGACGGTCCGCATCGAGAGCGAGGAGATCCGCCGCGCCCTCGACAAGCCCCTCGACGAGGTCACGAAGACGGTGCGCGACGCGCTCGACGCGACCCCGCCCGACCTCGCGAGCGACCTCATGTACTACGGCATCCTCCTTACCGGCGGCGGCGGGCTCCTCCGCGGGCTCGACCAGAGGCTGAGGGACGAGACCGGCGTGCCCGTGAACGTGAGCCCCACGGCTCTCGAGAACGTCGTCAACGGCTGCGCTAAGGTCCTGGAGGCCAACGCGCTCTCGGGCGGCTTCGTACAGAGCGCGGGCCTGTAGGGCAGAGGGTGGTCTATGCCTAGGATGGGGGGTTCGAAGCCTCGTAGCACCAGCGGCTTCAGGAGGACCGAGACGAACAGCGGGGCCGGCCTCGCGACCGTCCTGCTCGTCGTGGTCTCGCTCTTCATGTTCACGCTGAGCAGCCAGGAGGCGGGGTCGGGCTTCTTCACCGGCGCGAGGTCCGTCTTCGGGGTCGTGACGACGCCCGTGCGCTACGTGGGCGCGCTCGCGAGCATGCCGTTCAACGGAATGTCGAACGTCTTCCGCAACCTCACGGCCGACGAGCAGACGCTCTCGGACCTCAAGGCGGAGAACGCGAGCCTAAAGTCGAAGAACGCCGAGCTCGAGGAGGCGCAGCAGACGGCGAGCAGGCTCGAGCAGCTCCTGAACGTCCAGAGCAGCTACAACCTCACCTCGGTCGCGGCCTCCGTCATCGGCTCGTCGGCGGACTCCTGGAGCGACACCATCACGATCGACAAGGGCTCGTCCGCCGGGCTGGCGGTCGGGATGTGCGTCGTCGACGCCAACGGCGCCGTAGGCCAGATCTCGGAGTGCTCGCCGACCTCCTCGACCGTGCGGCTCCTGAGCGACGAGAACTCCTCCATCTCCGCGATGGTGCAGTCCAGCCGCGCCCAGGGCATGATCGAGGGCTCGCCGGACGGGACCGTCAGGCTTTCGCTCATCAGGCTCGACCAGACGGTCAACGTGGGCGACACCGTCGTGACGAGCGGGCTGGGCGGCGTCTTTCCCAAGGGGCTCCCGGTCGGCGAGGTGACGAGCGTATCCAAGGCTGCCGGCGCCCTCTACTACACGATCGAGGTGAAGCTCTTCGCGAGCCCCGAGAACCTCGAGGAGGTCCTCGTGGTCACCTCGCTCTCGAGCGACCAGCAGGCCACCGAGAGCGACATCGCCGAGGCGGACGCGCAGGAGTCGGGCTCGACGCAGGAGTCCTCGGGCTCGGCCTCGCAGGGCGCATCCTCCGGCGGCTCGGCGTCGTCGGGTGGCGCGGGCTCGTCCGCGTCGTCGTCGTCAAACGGCTCCACCACGACGGACGGCACGCAGGCGCAGATGGGGTCCGCCACCTCGTCCGGCTCCTCGAACCAGGGATAGATAGGGAGGGGACATGCAGAATAAGGACGCGAACAGGAGCAGGTACGGCAACATAGCGCTGGCCGCGCTCTGCTTCGTGCTGCAGCTCGCCCTCGCACCCAACCTCTCGCTCGGCTCCGGCCGCCTCAACTTCGCGGTCATCTTCGCGTTCTGCATCTCGCTGCTCGTCGGCGGACGCAGGGGGGTCGTCTACAGCTTCTTCGCGGGGCTCGTGTTCGACCTCTCCACGACGGGCCCGGTGGGCCTGATGGCGCTGCTCCTGACGGTCACCTCCTACGTGCTCGGGCTCGAGGAGCGCAACCGCTTCTCGGACGGCTCGGCGGCGTGCCTCTCGAGCTTCGCGATCTCCTCCTTCGCGGTCATCTTCCTCTACCACCTGGCGATGCTGGGGATGGGCCAGGCCGAGTCGCTCTTCGACGCCCTGTTGATGCGGACGCTTCCCTCCTACGCCCTGACCTTCGTCGCCTACCTGTTCTTCAACCACCACTTCACCAAGGACGCCGCCGGCGGCGTGAGCGCGCGGCCCCGCCGCGGGTCCCACTACAGCGTGAAGGGGCTCTAGGGTGGTAGCGTGATGGCGCTCCGGGTCCTCCTCATAGTGCTTGTCGCCGCCCTCGTCGTGGCGGGCGTGCTCGCCTTCGTCTTCCACAGCAAGGGCGACGCCCGCTTCACCTTCGACATCGGCGGCGCCGCGCCAAAGGCGTCCGGCGGCACGGACGGCTCCGGCGCCTCGAGCATCAAGGGGCGCCTCGTGGGCCTGGGAGGCGTCATCGCCGGCGTGTTCGTCGTCCTCATCGGCAGGCTCTGGTCGATGCAGCTCCTCTCGGGCGACGAGTACACGAGCCAGGCGGAGTCGAACCGCACGAGGACGATCTCGCTCTCCGCCCCGCGCGGGCGCATCCTCGACCGCAACGGCGTCGAGATCGTCTCCAACCGGCCCAGCCTGACCGTCGTCGCGGACCCGGACGTCGCGAACGACGACGTGGAGCTCCAGCTCCTCGGCAACCTCATCGGCATGCCCTACATGGCGGTCAAGCGCAACATCGAGGACCAGACCCAGGGCGCGCAGGCCTCGAGGACGGTCGCGCGCGACGTCTCCCGCCGCGTCGTCGCCTACATCGGGGAGCACCCCGACCTCTTCGACGGCGTGACCATCGAGGAGCGGACGGTGCGCTACTACCCGCTCGGCAGCCTCGCCTCCCACGTGGTGGGCTACACCGGCACGGTCACGACCGAGCAGCTCAAGGCCTCGCAGGAGAACGAGGACGAGGGCGCCATCAAGTACCAGACCGGCGACACCGTGGGCCAGGCGGGCGTGGAGTACCAATACGAGAGCGTCCTGCAGGGCGTCAGGGGCGAGCAGGTGGTCTACGTCGACGCCAACGGCAACGTCCTCGACTACTCATCCACGGTCGCGCCGCGCAGCGGCTCGGACGTCGTCCTCACGCTCGACGCGAACCTCCAGAAGGCCGCGGAGGCCGCGCTCGACTCGGTGATCAAGGCGCTCCGGGGCTCGGTGAGCGCGGAGTGCAAGTCCGGCTCGGTCGTGGTGCTCGACGCGACCAACGGCGAGGTGCTCGCGATGGCGAGCCGTCCGAACTTCTCGCCCAACATCTTCGTTGGCGGCATCTCCAACGACGACTGGGAGAGCCTCGGGTCGGAGGAGAACGACTACCCGCTGGTCAACCGCGCCATCTCGGGCACCTACCCCTCCGCGTCGACCATCAAGCCGCTGACCACCTTCGCGGCGCTCGACGACGGGATCGCCACGCCCTCCTCGACCTACTACTGCGCGGGCTGGTGGACGGGCCTGGGGCAGTCTGCGGGCAAGTGGTGCTGGCAGAAGACCGGGCACGGCACGATGACCCTCCAGACCGGCATCACCTACTCCTGCGACGTCGTCTTCTACGAGATCGGCAAGGGCTACTACCTCGCCTCGTCCAACAACGACGGCATGCAGGAGAAGTTCCGCGCGTACGGGCTCGGCTCCGTCGAGGGCATCGACCTGCCGGGGGAGAGCGCGGGACGCGTGCCCGACGCCGCCTGGAAGTACGACTACTACAGCTCCTACTCGGAGGACGACCGCCAGTGGAAGGGCGGCGACTACGTCAACCTCTCCATCGGCCAGGGCGACCTGCTCGTGACGCCGCTGCAGATGGCGTGCGCGTACGCCTCGATCGCCAACGAGGGCGACGTCTGGACCCCGCACGTACTCAAGTGCGTGAAGTCCTCGACCGGCACGGGCTCGGTGATCGAGTACAAGCCCAGCGTGCTCAGGACCTGCGAGGAGGACGACGCCTACCGCAAGCTCGTCGAGGACGGACTCGTCGGCGTGATCACGGAGGAGTCCGAGTACCAGACCAAGCACTTCTCGGGGCTGCCCGTCTCCGTTGCGGGCAAGTCGGGCACGGCCGAGAGGAGCGGCCACCAGCCGACGGGCTGGTTCGTGGTGTACGCGCCCGCGGACGACCCCAAGTACGTCATCGCGAGCGCCCTCGAGAACGCTACCTGGGGCGGCTACTCCGCGATGTACGTGGTCAGGGACGTCCTCGGCGCCATCTACAACACCCCCGACGACGAGCTGCAGGTCATGGCGGGGATCACCTCGGGCGACTAGGAGGCAGGAGTGGCAGATAACTCGGCCGTGAGGGGCCTCGGCTCGGCGCTCGGATCGATCGGGTCGGCGCTCGAGTCCGCGCTCACCAGGCTCGGCATGCAGAGCACCAGGCTCCAGCGTCGCGGTTGGCTCGGTGGCTTCTACCTCGCCGAGCTCGTCCCCAACCTGCTCGTCGTGGCGTTCGGCGCCGTCGTCATCTGGTCCGCCTCGCTCACCATCAGCGACGCCTCCTTCCCGCGGCACATGGCCGGCATCGCGATCGGCCTCGTGGTCGCCGCCCTCGTGTGGCGCTACGACTACCGGCAGCTCGCGGGCATGACGAAGGCGCTCTTCGTGCTCGACGTGGTTCTCATGCTGATGCCCTCCATACCGGGCCTCGGCTACAGCGCGCTCGGCATGACCGGCTGGGTCTCCATACCCGTCATCGGCCTCAGGTTCCAGCCCTCGGAGATATCGAAGCCGGTGACCATCCTGCTCATGGCCGCCCTCACCTCCGAGTACAACGGCAAGATCGACACGCTGGCGGACTACCTCAAGCTCTGCGGGGCGCTCCTCGTCCCGTTCCTGCTGATCCTCACCCAGCCCGACCTCGGCACGGGCCTTATCGTGCTCGTCACGGGGGCCACGATCATCATCTGCGGCGGCGCGAAGAGGAGCTGGGTGCTCGTGACCATAGCCCTGATCGTGGTGGGGGCGGCCCTGGTCGTCGTGACGTCGATGAGCGACGGGCTTCCTCACGTCCTGAAGCAGTACCAGATAAACCGCCTCGTGGTCTTCATGGACCCGTCGGTCGACCCGACGGGCGACGGGTACAACCTGCAGCAGGCGAAGATCGCCGTCGGGTCGGGGGGCCTGCTCGGCAAGGGCATCGGCAACGCGAGCCAGGCGGGGAGCGGATTTTTGCCCGAGGCGCACACGGACTTCGTGTTCGCACTGCTCTCCGAGGAGTTCGGCTTCGTGGGCGCCCTCGTCCTGCTGCTCCTCTTCGCCTGCATGCTCTTCTCCACCATCAGCCTCGCGATGCGCCTCGAGAACACCTTCGGGAGGCTGGTGCTCGTGGGGGTCGTGGCGATGTGGGGCTTCCAGATCCTGCAGAACATCGGGATGTGCATCGGCATCATGCCGATCACGGGCATCCCGCTGCCGTTCGTGAGCTTTGGCTCGTCTTCGATGATCTCGCAGCTCGCCTCCATGGGCCTCATCCAGTCCGTGTGGCGCTACCGCACGAAGGCGGGCTAGGGCCAGCGCCGGCTGGCGCCGGCGACGGACGTTGCGTTAGAGTAGTGACCTCGAATCACCGTCTTCCACTGCGAGGTGTGCGATGGCAAGAAACGTCTCCTTCGGGCGCGTGGCCGAGCTCTTCGGCAGCGCCCTCAAGGCGCGGGGCAGCGTCTCCGGCGCGCTCGGCGTCTCCGTGCTGGTGGCCGACGACGCCCCCGCCTGGCTCGTGGCCGCGGTGCGCGACAGCCTCCTCCCCGAGCAGGAGGGGGCCCAGGTCCGCGTGGCGCGGCTCGCCGCGGGGACGGAGCTCGCCCAGGCGGACCTGGCGCTCGTCTGCGTGGGGCCCGCCGAGGCGGGGGAGGACGAGGCCGTGCGCGCCTATGCCTCCTCCGGCATCCCCGTCTGCGTCGTGGCCGAGTCCTCGCTCGACGCCCCGGGGGTCGAGCTGCCGGAGGCCCTCGCGCCCTACGCGTCGCTCGTGGCCGCCTCCGACGCGCCTGCCCTCCTCGAGAAGCTCGCGGACTGGGTGCTCGACAGCGCGCCCGACCCGATCTGCGCCGCCGCGAACTTCCCCTTCTGCCGCGACGCCGAGGTGGCCCGCCTCACCAACCGCTGCGCCTTCGAGAACGCGGCCGTGGGCGCGGTGGACCTCGTGCGCGGCGCCGACCTCCCGATCATGGCCTCCAACCAGGCGAAGCTCGTGCTCGACATAGCGGCTGCCATGGGCTCGTCGCCAGACGCGCTCACGGCTGCCGAGCTCGCGGGCGTCGTGGGCGCCGCCTTCGCCTACCGCGGGGTCGCCCGCGTCGCCTGCAGGGGCGTGGGGCCGCTCGCCTTCCTCGTGAGGGCCGCGGTCGCCTACGGCGGCACCGCGCTCACGGGCTACGTGGCCTCGCAGCTCGCGGAGGGCGGCGTGGGAGCCCTCGTCGAGTCGGCCGCAGCGGGCGCGCGCGAGGTCGCGCTCAGGGCGGCGGAGGCCGCCTCAGGGGCGCGCGCGAGGGCCAGGGGCACGGACGGCGCGGCTCCCGCGGCGGCGCTCCCCGGTCGCCCGGAGGACGCCGCCGGCTACGTAACCTACTCCCGGGGCGAGAAATGAGGGTGGCGAGGGAGGACCTCTTCCACCGTATCGAGCCGCTGCTCACGCGCGTCGACAAGCCGGCGCGCTACCTCGACCACGAGTGGGGCGCCATGGAGGAGCAGGACGGGCCGTTCCACGTCTGCATGGTCTACCCCGACGTGTACGAGGTGGGGCAGCCGAACCTCGCCGTCGCGATCCTCTACGACGTGCTGAACCGGCAGGAGGGCGTCTCGTGCGAGCGCGCCTACCTGCCCTGGGTTGACATGGCGGACCTCATGCGCCGGGAGGGCGTGCCGCTGGTCGCCCTCGAGAGCTCGGCGCCGCTGGCGAGCTTCGACGTCGTGGGCTTCACGCTCGCGCACGAGATGGCCTGCACCAACGTCGTCGAGGCGCTCGACCTCGCTGGGATTCCCGTGAGGGCGGAGGAGCGCGACGAGGACGACCCCTTCGTCATCGGCGGGGGCCCCTCGGTCTGGAACTGCGAGCCCGTGGCGCCCGCCTTCGACGCGATCCTCCTGGGCGACGGCGAGGAGGCCATCGTGGAGGTGGTCGACTGCGTGCGACGCGGCCGCGAGCGGGGCGCGTCGAGGTGGCAGGTCCTTCTCGACCTCGCGCGCGTCCAGGGCGTCTACGTCCCCTCGCTCTACGAGGTGGTCGTCGACGAGACCTCCACGCGCTGGGGCTACGCCCGCCCCAAGGAGGGCACGGGGGCGCCCGCGCGCGTCCTCAAGCGCTGCCTGCAGGACCTGTCGGCGACCGACCCCGGCTACCAGAGGATCGTCCCCTACATGGGGATCGTCCAGGACCGGCTCGCCGTGGAGGTGCTGAGGGGCTGCGCGCGGGGGTGTCGCTTCTGCCAGGCTGGCATGACCTACCGTCCCGTTCGCGAGCGCCCGGCGGAGCAGGTCGTGGAGGCCTGCGAGAGGGGCCTCGAGGCGACGGGCTTCGACGAGTGCTCGCTCTCCTCGCTCTCGACGACCGACCACTCCCAGTGCCGCGAGATGCTGCAGGCGCTCGATGCCGACCTCGCGGACAGGGGCGTCAAGGTCTCGATTCCCTCGCAGCGCATGGACTCCTTCGGCGTGGAGATGGCGGCCGCCGTGGGCGCCTCGCGCAAGGCGGGCCTCACCTTCGCGCCCGAGGCCGGCTCGCAGCGCCTGCGCGACGTGATCAACAAGAACGTGACCGAGCAGGACATCGAGCAGGCGGCGCGCAACGCCTTCTCCGCGGGCTGGCGCCGAATGAAGCTCTACTTCATGATGGGCCTTCCCACCGAGACGGACGAGGACGTCGTCAAGATCTCGGAGTGCGCCGAGCGCGTCTGCCAGATAGGCAGAGAGGTGCTCGGGAGGCGCTCGGGCGTCTCCGTCAGCATCTCCGTCGCGGTCTTCGTGCCCAAGGCGCACACGCCGTTCCAGTGGTTCGGCCAGCTGCCCCTCGACGAGGTCGTGAGGCGACAGCAGCTCCTCCTCCACTCGACGCCGGACCGCGCCGTGAGGATCTCCTACCACGACGCGCGAACCTCCCAGGTGGAGGCCGCCCTCTCCAAGATGGGGCGGCGCGGCTTCGACCTCGTGATGGAGGCGTGGCGGCTGGGCTGCCGCTTCGACGCCTGGTCCGACCAGTTCTCCTACGAGCGGTGGTGCGAGGCTGCGCGCAACGTCGGCGTGGACCTCGCCGAGACCGCCTCGGAGTCCTTCGACCATGCGCTCAGGCTGCCCTGGGAGCACACCTCGCCCGGTGTCTCGAGGGGCTTCCTCGAGCGCGAGTGGCGCAGGGCGGCGCGCGGCGTGACGACCGAGGACTGCACCAGGGAAAGCTGCGTGGGCTGCGGCGTCTGCCCGACCCTGGCGGTCCGCAACGACCTGGCGGGTGATCGCTCGTGACGGACGACGGGCTCGTGCTCTGGAGGCTGCGCGTGCGCTACCGCAAGGACGGCAGGCTCGCCTTCCTGGGGCACCTCGAGGTGATGAACACGATCATGCGCAGCGTGAGGCGCTCCGGGCTCCCCTTCTCGGTGGGCAACGGCTTCGCGCGCCGCATGAGGATCCAGTTCTCGCAGGCGCTGCCCGTGGGGGCCTCCTCTCAGGCGGAGTACTTCGACCTCATGCTCACGAGGAGGGTGGACCCCGCCCGCGCGCTCGAGGCGCTCCGCGCCGCCACGCCGGCCGGCCTCGCGCCCCTGGGCGCGGCGTACCTGCCGCGCAAGGTGGCCGCCCTCGAGGCGTGGGCCACGGTCTCCCGCTGGTCGTGCGACCTCATGGGGGAGGGCCTCGACGCAGGCGCGCTCGAGGAGGCCGTGCACCTCATGAGGGGGCGCGGCACCCTGGAGTACCAGCGGGGCGAGAAGACCAAGCGGGTCGACCTCACCGAGACCCTCGTCTCGCTCGCTGTGGAGCGGGTCGCGGGGGGCCTTCACGCGGACCTCGTGACGCGCTCGACCAACGAGTGCTCCCTGAGACCCGCAGTCCTCTTCGACAAGGCGATGGGGGAGCGGCCGCTCTCGGGCGCGCGGCTCGACTACGCCCGCGTCTGCCGGCTCGGCCAGTGGCACGCGGAGGAAGATGGGCGTCTTGTGGAGCCGCTCGATATGGCCGCCTGCGAAAACGAGCAGGGCTATTCTGTTTCTGCGCATACCGAACAGTAGAAACGTGCCCCGTGTGCCTAGCTACGGTCTCCTACACCACGGCCACGGGGAATTTTGTTGACTACTCGCTATACGCACGTATAATTGTTAGCTGTTGCACTCAGACCAGCAATGAGGAGTTACCAAATGTACGCTATCGTTACTACTGGTGGCAAGCAGTACAAGGTTGCCAAGGGCGACGTCATCGACGTCGAGAAGCTCGACGCGCAGCCTGGCGACAAGGTGAGCCTTGACGTCCTGATGCTCAACGACGGCAAGAGCACCGTCGTGGATGCCGCCGCACTCGCCGACAAGAAGGTCACCGCTGAGGTCGTCGACCAGCACAAGGGTGAGAAGCAGGTCATCTTCAAGTTCAAGAAGCGCAAGCGCTACAGCCGTACGCGCGGCCATCGCCAGAACCTCACCAGGCTTCAGATTGCCGAGCTTCCCATCGAGGAGGCCCCCGAGGCCGCCTCGACCGAGGCCTAACGTCCCGCTCTCTAAGACTAGATAAGAGGTAATGACATGGCACACAAGAAGGGCCTTGGCTCCTCGCGCAACGGTCGCGACTCCAACTCCCAGCGCCTCGGCACCAAGATCTATGGTGGCCAGGCCGTGAAGACCGGCCAGATTATCGTCCGCCAGCGTGGCACGCACATCACGCCGGGCGAGAACGTCGGCCGTGGCAAGGACGACACCCTCTTCGCGCTCGCCGACGGTACGGTGGAGTTCGTGAAGGGCGCTAAGCACTACGTGCACGTTCGCACCGCCTAGGTGACGCAACAATAGCGAAGGGGCCTCGTCATTGCGGCGGGGCCCTTTTATTATGTGAAGTCGGGGCAGCTCCCGGGAGGTTACGGGAGCGGCCCGCGGTGGAGTCCACTAGAGAAAGGACCACCTCGTGGCGAGCTTTACCGATCTCTCCAAGATCAACGTCAAGGGCGGCGATGGCGGCGCCGGCTGCATGTCCTTCAGGCGCGAGGCCTTCGTTCCCAAGGGCGGCCCGGACGGCGGCGACGGCGGGAACGGCGGCGACGTCATCGTGGAGGCCGACCCGCAGCTCTCCTCCCTCATCGACTATCGCTACAAGCACCACTTCAGGGCCGAGCGAGGCACGCACGGCCAGGGGGCCAGGCGCCACGGGAAGGACGGGGAGGACCTCGTCCTCAAGGTGCCTCTCGGCACCGTCATCCACGAGCTCGACCCCAGGACCCAGGAGCCCGTCTACCAGGTAGCCGACCTCACCCAGCCCGGCGAGCGCGTCGTCGTGGCTCCCGGCGGCATCGGCGGGCGCGGCAACATCCACTTCGTGACCTCGGTGAGGCGCGCGCCGGCGTTCGCCGAGAAGGGCGAGCCGGCCCAGGAGCACTGGATCGAGCTCGAGATGAAGCTCATGGCGGACGCCGCCCTCGTGGGCATGCCGAGCGTGGGGAAGAGCTCGATCATCGCGCGCATCTCCGCCGCCCGCCCCAAGATCGCGGACTACCCCTTCACGACGCTCGTCCCCAACCTCGGCGTCGTGAGGACGCGCGACGGGTCGCGCTCCTTCGTGGCGGCGGACGTCCCCGGCCTCATCGAGGGCGCGAGCGAGGGGAGGGGCCTGGGGCACCAGTTCCTGCGCCACATCGAGCGCACGGCCCTCATCATGCACGTCGTGGACGTGACCGGCGGATTCGAGCAGCGCGACCCGGTGGCGGACTACCACGCCATCAACGCCGAGCTGGCCGCCTATGCGGCGGACCTCGCGGAGCGCCCGCAGCTCGTCGTCGCCAACAAGTGCGACATGCCCGGCTGCGAGGAGGCCGTTGCGCGCCTCAGGGAGGCGGCGGAGGCCGACGGCCGAGAGCTCTTCTGCGTCTCCGCGGTCACCGGCGAGGGACTCGACGACCTCGTGGAGCGCTGCGCCACCATGGTCTCCGAGCTCAGGGGCCAGATCCGTGCGACCGAGGCGCCCGACGCCTTCAACGCTGCCTGGGAGCGCAAGCGCCAGCGCAGGGACCGCACCATAGCGGTCAGGCAGGAGTCGCGCGGGATCTGGCGCGTCTCCGGAGGCGCCATCGAGCGCATGGTCATCCAGACGGACTGGGAGAACCCCGAGGCGCTCGCCTACCTCGAGCACCGCTTCGAGCGCATCCACCTGGAGGACAAGCTCCTCAAGGAGGGCTGCAGGGACGGCGACGAGGTGCGCATCCTCGGGTTCGCGTTCACGTTCGAGACAAACCATGGAGCCGACGAGTACGCGGAGCTCAGGGACGCCGACGACGAGGTCGTCAGCGAGTTCGACGAGGAGGCGTAGGGGATGTACCTGCCGCAGGAGATGGACGGGCTCGTGGTGGTCAAGGTCGGCTCCTCGACCCTCGTCGACGCCTCGGGCAGGCCGGACGAGGCCTTCATCGCACGCCTGATCGACCAGATCGCGCAGCTGAGGCACGCCGGCCGGCCCGTGGTGCTCGTTTCGTCGGGCGCCGCCGCCGCCGGCAGGGAGCGCCTGGGCTTCTCGGCCAAGCCGAAGGACATCCCGAGCCTGCAGGCCTGCGCGGCCGCGGGCCAGGCGGCGCTCACGGAGGCCTACGCCAAGGAGCTCGCCTCGCGTGGCGTGGCCTGCGGGCAGGTGCTGCTCACGAGGCGCGACGTGACCGACCGCGAGGGCTACCTCAACGCGAGGAACACCTTCTTCCGGCTGCTCGAGCTGGGGGCGGTGCCGGTCGTGAACGAGAACGACACGGTGAGCGTCTCCGAGTTCACCTTCAGCGACAACGACATGCTCGGCGCGATCGTCTCGGCGCTCCTCGGCGCGAGCCTGTACGTGATCCTCTCCGACGTGGCGGGGCTCTTCACGGCCAACCCCCAGACGGACCCCACGGCCCGGCTCGTGAGGCGCGTCACCAGCGTCAACGACGAGGTGCTCGCCATGGCCGGAGGTGCGGGCAGCTCGGTCGGCACGGGGGGCATGCGCTCGAAGCTCCGCGCCGCCCGCGCGATGATCGCCGCGGGCATCCCCACGATCATCTGCGAGGGACGCTCCGAGAACGTGCTCGTGCGCGCGGCGGGCGGCGAGATGGTCGGCACGCGCTTCGAGGCCGACGAGGGCTCCTCGCACGAGAGCGGCCGCAAGCTTTGGATCGGCCTGGCCGAGGTGACGCACGGTCGCCTCACGGTGGACGAGGGCGCGAAGAGGGCTATCGTTGAGAGGGGGGCGTCGCTGCTCCCGGTGGGCGTCACCAGGACGAAGGGCACCTACGAGGAGGGCGACGTCGTCGACGTGGTGGACGCGTCGGGCTTCCTCGTGGCGCGCGGCGTCGTTCGCTACTCGTCCGAGGACATGGTGCGCGTGCGCGGGCTCCAGCTCGACGTGATCGGGCGGTTCATGCCGGAAAAGGCGACCCAGCCGGCGATACACAGGGACGAGCTCCTGGTCTTCTAGGGGCAGGTGGCGTGGGCGGCCACGCCGAGGGCACGCGGAGGGGACGATGGGCGGAGACGAGGCGAGCATGGGGCTGGACCCCCTCGAGGTCGAGCGGCTGGCGGAGGGCGTCGTCGAGAGGAGCGACCTGCCCCTGCTGGGCCAGGACCCGGGCAGGACCTACCGGCTCGGGATCATGGGCGGCACCTTCGACCCCATCCACAACGGCCATCTCGTGGCCGCCGAGCAGGCCTTCGACGACCTCAACCTGGACGTCGTCGTCTTCATGCCGGCGGGAAGCCCCGCCTTCAAGCAGGACAAGGGCGTCTCGTCCGGCGAGGACCGCTACGCCATGACCCTGCTCGCGACCTCGGACAACCCGCACTTCCTCGCGAGCCGGTTCGAGATCGACCGCAGGGGGATCACCTACACCGTGGAGACGCTCTCGCTGCTGCGCGAGATTTACTCCTCCAACGTCGAGCTCTACTTCATCACCGGGGCCGACGCCATCCAGGAGATCGTGACCTGGAGGCACGCGGAGCGCATCGGCGGCCTGGCGACGCTCGTGGGCGCCACGAGGCCGGGCTACGACCTCGAGCGGGCGCGTGAGAGCATCGCCTCCTCGGGCTACGACCTCGACGTGATCTACCTCGAGGTGCCGGCCCTCGCCATCTCGTCGAGCTACCTGAGGCAGCGCGTGGCGGACAACCAGAGCCTTCGCTACCTCACGCCGGACCCCGTGACGGGCTACATCCACAAGCACAAGCTGTACGGGGCGCGCACGACCCGCTACGGCTCGACGCGCGTCTCGCGCGCGAACGAGTACTAGGGAGGGACCTTGGGAAAGGCTCATGACGGAGGGGCCCCGCACGACCGGGGGGCCTGGCGTCCGGTCGAGGGCGAGGCGAGCTTCACGGAGGAGCAGCGCGCCCTCATGGAGGCGATCGAGCGCGACCTCGGGGCGCGGCTGGCCGAGAGGCCCCATCGGCTCGCGCACTCGCTCTCGGTCGCGGACACCGCGTGCCACCTCGCGCTCGTCTACGGCGTCGACCCCTTCGACGCCAGGGTGGCGGGCCTGCTCCACGACTGGGACAAGGCGCTCGCGCCGGACGAGCTGCTGGGGCGGGCGCGGGAGGAGGGCGTCGACCTCGGCGTCGACCTCGAGCTCGTCGAGCCGCTCCTCCACGGCATCCTCGCCGCGCGGGAGCTCCCCGCCCGCTACCCCATGCTCGATGCCCCCGTCTTCCAGGCCATCGCCCGCCACACGACGGCGGCGGAGGACATGTCCCCCCTCGACGAGGTCGTCTTCGTCGCCGACGGGATAGAGCCGCTCAGGCGCGGGAGCGCGGGGATCGAGCGCACGCGCTCGCTCGTGGGCGCGGCCCCGCTCGACGACGTCTTCTGGGACGCCTTCGCCGGCGGGATCGTCTACGTGATCGAGGGCTCGCGCTACCTCTACCCGGGTACCATTGACATATACAACGCCATCGCCGCGCGCCGGGCGCGGGGCGCGGCTGCGGGCCGCGCGGGCAAGTGAAGAGAAGGCAGGAGTACATGAGCATAACCCCCCTGGAGCTCGCGAAGGTCGCGGCCATCGCCGCGGACGAGAAGAAGGCGCAGGACATCGTCCTGCTCGACCTCACGGAGCTGTCCGACGTCTGCGACTACTTCCTGATCGCGAGCGCGGGAAACGCGCACCTGATGGACGCCGTCGTGGACGGCATCGAGGAGCGCGTCTGGAAGAACGCGCAGGTGAAGCCCCTCGCGAGGGAGGGGCAGAACGGCGCGCGGTGGGTCCTCCTGGACTACGGCTCCCTCGTGGTCCACGTCTTCGACCCCAAGGTGCGCGACTACTACCGCCTCGAGCGCCTATGGGGAGAGGCCCCGCGCGTGCCGCTCGACCTCGAGGGCGCGCAGGGCGCGGACCCGGCGCCGGCGCCGGAGGGCTCCGGCCAGGAGGGGCCGGCAAAGGAGGCGTAGCAAGGCCGAGGGGTCCGCGGCAGGAATCCGCAGGCCCCTCGCTCTAGTCGTCGTCCTTGTTCATGGGCGCCGTGTCGGAGGACTCGTCCCTCATCCTGAGGTCGCGCCCGAACGATACGGCGTTCTTCCCGAAGCGCTCCCGCAGGCGGTCCGCGGTGACGCTCAGGTCGCGCATCCGCTCGTCGCGGTCGGGCCGCCCGAGGCTCCTCGCGGTGCGCCCGCGCGCCCGCCGGTCCCTCGAAGAGGGTGAGCTCCCTACGGGAGCCTCGCCGGGCCCGGGGGAGGGCGGCGTCCCCTCCGCGCCCCCGCCGCCGGCCTCGTCGAACAGCCTGAGCTGCAGGGGCCTCTCAGAGAAGTCGGACACGCCGACGCCCACGAGCCTGACCGGGGTGCCCGGGCTCCAGGCGACCCGCAGCAGCTCCCGGGCAGCCCGCCCGAATACGGCCTCGTTGTCGGTCGCGTCCTCGAGCTGGCGCTGCGCCGTATGGGTCGTCGTGGCGTCGAACTTGAGCTTCAGGGTCACGCAGCGGCCGCGGAGCCCCTTCCGCCTCAGGCGCGCGCCCACGAGGGAGCTCACGTGCGATATGGCCGCGAGCACGTCCGCCTCCTCGGTGAGGTCGTGCGAGAAGGTCCGCTCGTTGGAGACGGACTTCGGCTCCTCGCGCTCGCTTGCCAGCCTCACGACGCTGCGCTCCCGACCCAGTGCCCGCTCGCGAAGCCGTGGGCCCACGATGCCGAGCAGGGCCTCGAGCTCCTCGGGGTCGGCGCGCCCGAGCTCCCCCAGGGTCCTTATCCCGGCGTGCGCGAGCCTGGCCTCGGTCGCGGCGCCGATCCCGCTCATGGCGCGCACGGGCAGGGGGGCGAGGAACGAGGCCTCCATGCCGGGCATCACGACCGTGAGCCCGCGGGGCTTGTCGCGCTCCGAGGCGACCTTGGCGATGGTCTTGCTCGTCCCGAGGCCGATGGAGCAGGTCACGCCGAGGGCGCTCACCTCCTCCTGCAGCTCCCTGCAGACGAGGATGGGGTCGCGCCCGGCGCGGCCCGGCGTCACGTCGAAGAAGGCCTCGTCGATCGAGACCTGCTCGACGCGGGGCGTCCGGTCGCGGATGAGGCCCATGACCTCGTCGCTCACCGCGCGGTACCGGTCGAAGTGCCCGGTCGTCCAGACGGCGTCGGGGCACAGGCGCATCGCCTGCGAGGAGGGCATGGCCGAGTGCACGCCGAACGCCCGGGCCTCGTAGGAGGCGCAGGAGACGACGCCCCTGTGGCCCGCCGAGCCCCCGACGATGAGGGGGCGCCCCGCGAGCTCGGGGTGGTCGAGGCGCTCCACGGAGGCGAAGAAGGCGTCGAGGTCGAGCAGGCCGACCGCGGGCCCCTCCCACGGGATGCCAGGTCCCTCTCCGTCCATGGCTACTCCTGCCCGCGTACCTGGGAGGCCGGCCTCAGGGGGAGGGTCACCGAGAAGGTCGTGCCCTCCTCCGCGCAGCTCGTGGCGCTGATGTCGCCTCCGGTGGAGACGGCGATGGACTTGGCGATGGCGAGGCCGAGCCCGAAGCCGCCCGTCTTGGAGTCCCTCGAGCGCGCCTGGTCCGTCCGGTAGAAGCGGTCGAAGATGTGCCGCAGGTCCTCGGGGTCTATCACGTCGCCGAAGTTCGTGACCGAGAGGACGCAGCACCGCCCCTGGCGCCTGAGGGACACCGTCACCCTCGTGCCCGCGTAGGCGTACTTGCAGGCGTTGTCGAGCAGGATCCTCACCAGGTGGGAGAGCCACTCGCCGTCTCCGGTGACGTGGATGCCGCCCTCGATGGTCTCCTCGATGGAGGACCCGCGCTCGAAGGCCACCGCGTCGAACTCGAGGGAGGCGCTCTCGACCATCTCGGAGAGGTCCACGTCCTCCTTGCGAGAGATGCCCCCCGAGCCGAGCTGGTCCTCGTCCGCGCGCGCAAGCTCGAGCAGCTCCTCGACGAGGCCCTTCATGTGGGAGGACTCGTCGGCGGTGCTCTCGATCCAGCGACGGGTTCCCTCGGGGAGCGCCTCGTCCTTGAGGAGGATCTCGGTGTTGGCGATGATCACGGAGAGCGGTGTCTTGAGCTCGTGGGAGGCGTCGGCGATGAAGCGGTGCTGCTGCTCCCAGGCGTCCTCGACCGGCTGCAGGATCCAGCCGGAGAGCCACCAGGAGATGACGGCGAGCGCGGCGAGCCCCATGAGCACGATCGCCACGTCCTGGAGGAGCTGGGCGCGCAGCGAGTAGTTGGTCGCGTAGGTGTCGACCATGGCGACCCGCCAGGCGCCGTCGGAGAGGCGCGCCTTGCGCCAGGCGACGTGGGTCGGCGAGTCGTAGCCCTCCGTGGAGTCGGAGGTGATCGCCGTCTCGAGGATCTCCTTGAAGACCCCCTTGTCGATGAGGACGGAGCTGCTGTTGGACTCGAGGACCACGCCGCTCTGGTCGATGTCGACGGAGATGGCGAGCATCTTTGGGGAGCGGCCCTCCGCGTTGCCCCCGGGGTACTCGGATATGCTGCGGACGTTGCCGCTCAGGCTGAGCTCGAGCGCCTCGGAGATGATCCCCAGCTGCGTGTGGTACAGCGACAGGAGGGAGGTGGAGAACGTCAGCACGAGGACGGACCCCACCATGACCAAGATGATGGCGACGAGCTTGCGCCTGAGCCTCTTCAGCATGTGCCACTCCTAGCGGACGCGGCGCACCTACTGGTCCAGCACCTCCAGGCGGTACCCAAGCATCCTCAGCGTCGTGATGAGCACCTTAGAGTGTAGGTGGTTGATCTTCTTGCGGAGGAACGAGATGTAGGCCTCGACGGAATTCTCGGACGCCTCGCCGTCCATGCCCCAGGCGCGGGTCAGCAGGTCCTGCTTGGAGACGACGCGCGAGCTGGAGCTCATGAGCATCCGCATGACCTCGAACTCCTTGCCGGAGAGGTGCACGCTCCTGGTCTCGCAGGAGAGGTCGTGCGTGTTGAGGTCGAGCTTGAGGTCGCCGAAGGTCGCGACGTCGAGGATGACGTCCCCCTTGCGCCTGGTGAGCGCGCGCAGGCGGGCGAGGAGCTCGGGCGCCTCGAAGGGCTTGGTCATGTAGTCGTCGGCGCCCGCGTCGAGCCCCTCGACCTTGTCGGTCGTGGCGGTGCGAGCCGTCAGCATGAGGACGGGGATGGCGTTGCCCGTGCGGCGGAGCTCGTGCACGAGGTCGAAGCCGTTCATCCCGGGAAGCATGACGTCGAGTATGATCGCGTCGTAGAGACCGCTCTGAGCGCTCGCGAGTCCGGCCTTGCCGTCGTAGGCGGCCTCGGCGTTGAACGAGGCGTCCTCGAGGATGTGGCAGATGGCGTCAGCTAGGTTGCGCTCGTCTTCGACAACGAGAATGTTCATGTGGTCCCCTTCGGTAGCTGTACTGCGCGCTGCATACGGTCGCTGTGCTGCGCGCTGCATACGGTCTTTGCATGGCTCAGCTTGAGGAGGATATTACGCCCTGATACTCAAAGCTTTCTGAATGCCCCTCTGTTTGTGCCCGTAATTAACATCCGATTGACCGCCAATTCACACAAACTGCACTTTGCAGACGCAAAGCCATGTCGTATCATATACGACTGCTTGTATGGCTTAGCGGTGCGGCCTACACCACACACCCCAGCACCGCTCGTCTGAAGGAGTTTTCATTGGCAGTCAAGATTCGTATGGCACGCCATGGTGCCAAGAAGCGCCCCTACTACCGCGTCGTCGTCGCCGACGGCCGCATGCCTCGTGACGGCCGCTACATCGAGCAGGTCGGCCGCTACAACCCGCTGACCAACCCCAAGACCATCGAGCTCGACCTCGAGAAGATCGACGAGTGGATCGCCAAGGGCGCCCAGCCCTCCAACACCGTCGCCCACCTGATCGACATCGTGCGCACCGGCGCCCCTGCTCCCGAGAAGAAGCAGAAGGTCTCCATGAAGCAGGCTGCCAAGGCCGCCAGCTCCGAAGAGTAAACCGTGGCTGCACAGGACATGGTCGACGAGGAGGCTCTCGAAGACGCCTCTGGGGAGATGCCCTCGGACAAGGTAGCTGACCTCGTTGAGTACATCGTATGCGGCCTTGTCGACGATGAGGATGCCGTCTCCCTCGACGTCACGGACGGCGAGGAGGGCTCCCTCATCGAGGTGAGCTGCGCCGAGGAGGACGCGGGGAGGATCATCGGCCGCCGTGGTCGCACGATCAAGGCGATAAGGACCCTCGCCCGCGCCCTCGGGCAGCGCGTGGGGACCTCGGTCGAGGTCGAGGTGTTGGGTTAGGTAATCTTGTCTAGCGACTACAAGCTCATAGCCCACATAGAGAAGGCCCATGGCAAGAGGGGGGAGTTCGTGGCGGCGTCCGTCCACGGGCTTCCCCCTCTCCTGCACGAGGGCATGCGCGTCGCGGTCGTGCCTCCGCGGCTCAAGGGGGACCGGTTCCACGTGGTCGAGCGGGCGAGCGACGACGGCTCGCGCGCGAGC
>JAZHSQ010000019.1:0-42968 GCA_036454645.1 Olsenella sp.
GGGCGTCTTTTCTGCCCCCCCCCCCCCCCCCCCGGCGGGGGGGCGCCCCCCCTCTTCTCGTGCGCGGCCGGCGCCGGCCAGCCCGGGCCGCCGCGGACCGGTGCCAACCACCGCGGGCCCGCTAGAGCCCCATGAGCTGGAAGGCGAACATCACGACCGTGAGGACGATGACCGCCACGACGGTGAACCAGGTCAGAACGTTCCAGACGTGGCCGTTGGCGTGGCTGCCCATGATGTGGCGGTCGCTCGCGATGAGCACCAGGCAGACGAGAAGGACCGGCAGCAGGATGCCGTTGATTACCTGCGCCGCCATCATGATGCCGAACAGGTCCACCCCCGGAATCAGGATGATCGCCGCCGAGACCAGCGTGATGCCGGTGATCAGCCCCTTGTAGACGGGCGCCTCCTGCCAGGTGCAGTCGTTGCCGCGCTCCCAGCCAAAGGCCTCGCAGACCGCGCTCGCGGTGATGCCGGGCAGCACGCAGGCCGCCAGGAACGAGGCGCCCACCAGGCCGACGGCGAACATGGCGCCCGCGTAGGCGCCGGCGAGCGGCTCGAGGGCGCGCGCCGCGTCGACCGCGTCGTTCACGACGATGCCGGCCGGGTAGAGCACGGTGCCCGTCGCGAGCATGATGAACCAGGTGATGACCTCGGCCACGACGGCGCCCGAGACGTTGTCGGCGCGCTGGCCGGGGATGTCGTCGGCATCGAGCTTCTTCTCCACCACGTTGCTCGCGACCATGAAGATCATGTAGGGCGAGATGGTGGTGCCGACGTTGGCGACGAGCAGCGAGACGTAGCCGGGGTCGAACGACATCTGCGGCACCACCGTCGCCGCGAGGGCGCTGCCCCAGTCGGGCTTCGCGAGCACGCAGGCGATGATGTAGGTAACGAAGATGCAGCTGATGGCGAGCAGGATCTTCTCCACCCGGCGGTAGGAGCCGCTCATGACGAGGATCCAGGTGAGCAGCGCCGCGACCGGCACCGAGTAGACCACCGGCACGCCGAAGATGCCGAGCCCGGAGGCGATGCCGGCGAACTCGGAGAGGGTGACCGCGAAGTTGGAGACGATGAGGGCGAGCATGGCGAGTGCGGAGACGCGGATGCCGAAGCACTCGCGGATGAGCGAGGCGAAGCCCTTGCCCGTGGCGCAGCCCATGCGCGCGGAGGTCTCCTGCACCACGACGAGCAGGAGGCACATGAGCGGCACGGTCCAGAGCTGGCCGTAGCCGTAGGTGGCGCCGGCGTTGGAGTAGGTCGCGATCCCGCCGGCGTCGTTGCCCGCGAGCGAGGTCAGGAGGCCCGGCCCCATCACCGCGAGGATGGAGAGGACCTTCGACCTCCCGCTGGAGCGCCGCATGGCTACACCAGCGCGGGCGCGAGGCACGCCACGAGGACGAAGAGGACGAGGGCGACCGACATCGCCGCGCACGCGAGCGCGATGCCGGAGGTCTCCTTGTTGCGCTCGTCGCGCCGGCGCAGGACGCGCAGGTAGACGACGGAGAGCAGGAAGGAGAGGAGCACGGAGACCGCGGAGGCGACGAAGCCGGACATGATAGAGCTCGAGATCTCCCCCAGGGCCTGGCCCGAGGAGACCACGGAGACCACGGCCGCCGCGAAGGCGAGGATCAGGATGGAGAGCACCAGGCCGATGCCCGCGCTCTTGATGCCGAAGCCCAGGTAGGACGGGGTGTTCTCGGAGTTGGGATCATGCTCGAGGTAGAAGTTGGTGATGTAGTCCACCGAGTCGTCGGCCACGATGAGCGCGACCGGGAGCGCGGCGGCCATGAGCAGGGCGTCCACGAGCGCGAAGGTGCCCCCGCGGGTCCCCTCCAGCACCGCCCAGAGCACGGCGACGCCGACCATCCAGAAGAAGAACCACAGCTCGCGCCTGAGCACCCAGCGCAGGTCGCGCAGGGGCAGCTCCTCGGTGCCCTCGCTCGAGCGGCCGGCACCCGCGATCTGCAGGTCCTCCTCGTGCTCGTCCTCCATGACGTCGAGGGCGTCGTCGACGGTGACGACGCCGAGCAGGCGGCCGTTCTCGTCCACGACGGGCATCGCGAGCAGGTTGTACTTGGCGATGTCGTTGGCCACGTCCTCCTGGTCCTCGTCCGGGTTCGCGGTGACGAGCTCGTGGGTCGCGAGGTCGGCGAGCCTGGTCTCGGGGTCGGCCACGATGAGCCGGTCGAGCGAGATGACGCCGGAGAGGTGGTCCTCGTCGTCGGCGGTGTAGACGTAGCGCACGGCCTCGAAGTCCTCGTCGAGCCCGCGCATCTTCTCGATCGCGTCGCTCACGGAGGCGTCCTCCGGCAGCAGCACGACCTCCTGGGTCATGATGCGGCCCGCCGTGTCGTCCGGGTAGCCGAGGAGCTGGCGGATGGCCTTCTCCTCCTTGACACCCATGAGCTTGAGGAGCTTCTCGGCCCGCTCGTAGTCGAGCTCGCCCACGAGCTCGGCCGCGTCGTCCGGGTCCATCTCCTGCAGCATGCGGCTCGCGTCCTGCTCGCTCATGCTGCCCACGAGCTCGGCCGCGTCGTCGCCCTCGAGCTCGGCGATGGCGCCGGCGCGCTGCTCGTCATCGAGCTGGGCGAAGACCTGGCCGCGCAGGCGCGGGTCCAGCTGCTCGATGATGTCGGCGATGTCGGCGGGGTGCAGCTCGTCCAGGGTCTTGTGCGAGACCGAGAGCTTCACGTTGGAGAGGTCGCGCTCGACGAGGTCCATGTAGGACCAGGCGATGATGCGCTCCGGGATGGGGTGGCCGAGCGCGCGGCCCATGCCCAGCACCACCCGCTCGAGGCCGGGCGAGAGCGAGCGCAGGATGCCGCGGACGCCCACCTCGGCGCCGAGGAGGCGCAGCTGGGTGGAGCTCGTGTCGGAGAGCTTGAGGTCGTTCACGCGCACGACGCGCATGCCGTGGGTGTCGACGATCTGCTTGTTCAGGATGTCGCGGGCGAGAAGGACCTCGTCCGGCTGCAGGTACGAGAAGCGGATGTCGACCGCCTTGACGCGCAGCCGCACCTCGCTCTCGTCGTAGCTGCCGACGTACTTGCCCCACGAGATCATCAGAGGGTCGTGGCCGCGGTCGCGGAACGCCAGCGAGGTCACGCGCGGGAAGACCTCGCCCGTCGCGATGCCGAGGTCGTCGATGGTCCCCAGGCGCTCGCCGTCGACGTCGATGACGGGCTTGCCCAGGATCTGAGAGAGGTAGATCATGTGTGCTTCCTTCCGCACGGGCGCGCGAGGGCCCGGCGCATGCCGGACGACGGGCGCGCGCCGTCGTGTTCCGAGCCCCTGACGGCTCCGGAAGGAGGCGCCACGGGGCTATCGACTGTGTGGTCGATCCTTCATCGATTGCCCTTCTCTGTTTTGGGGTGCACGGCACCCGCCTGTCTGGCGCGAGGCACCCGTGGATGCGGGGCGTCACGCTCGGGGCGCGCCCGCCCTCCTCGGGCGCCGCGCCTCTGCCACGGCCGCGAGCGGAGGCGGCCGGCCGAGGGTCCGGATGGCGCAGCGTGCCGCCCGGGCCGTCGTCAAGATAGTAGACTCTCTCCTGTCCCATAACTACCCCCGCCCACAAATCGACCAAAAATGACGGTTCGGGCGCGCGGCGGGGCACGAGAGCGAGGAGGCAGCATGACCGCAAGCGCACAGGCCGGGTCCGGGGCCGCCGGGTCCGGGGCCGCCGGAGCCGGGGCCGCCGGGGCCGGGACGCGCGAGGGCGCGGGAGCCGGGGCCGGGGGCGCGTCGCGCGAGGGCGCGTGGCCCGACGTCGCGCAGGCCCGGGAGGACGTCTGCGCCGTGGGGAGGCTCCTCTACGAGCGCGGCTACGTGGCCTCCAACGACGGCAACATCAGCGTGAGGTGCGGGGAGGACGAGGTTCTCATCACCCCCTCCGGCGTGAGCAAGGGGCGCATGGAGCCGCGGATGCTCGTGCGCTGCGACCTCTCGGGGAGGCCGCTGCCAGACGACGAGTCCGGGCGCTTCCCCTCGTCGGAGATAAAGATGCACCTCGAGGTCTTTCGCGCCCGCCCGGATGTGCACGCCGTGGTGCACGCCCACCCCGTCTTCGCGACGGCCTTCGCGATTCTGCGGAAGGACCTCGACGAGGCCTACCTCCCCGAACTCGTGCTCAACTTCGGCAAGATCCCGGTCGCGCCGTTCGCCATGCTCTCCACCGACGAGGTGCCGCGAAGCATCCGGCCCTACCTGGCGGACTACAACGGGCTCCTGCTCGCCAACCACGGGGCGCTGGCCTGGGGCACGGACGTCTGGGCCGCCTTCGACCTCATGGAGACGATCGAGCACTCGGCGAAGATCTACAAGGCCGTCCACGACCTCGGCGGCGGCGTGGAGCTCACGGACGGGCAGGTCGCCCACCTCGAGGGGCTGCGCGCGTTCTACCGCGAGCGCGCGGGCCGGAAGGGGTAGGCTGGGCGGCGGCCAGCGCCGTGCGACTCGGCGGCCAGCGCCGTGCGACTCGGCGGCCAGCGCCGTGCGACTCGGCGGCCAGCGCCGTGCCGGCGTGTCGGCAGGTACCAGCAAGCGCGCCGGGAGCTCCCGGCGAGAGAGGAGAAGAGCGTGGAGCAAGAGGGGAGCAGGGGCGTCGTGGGCGTCGACGCGGTCGAGCTGGCGGAGGACGAGGGAGCCGTGGTCATCATCGACCAGACGAAGCTCCCCAACGCACTCGAGCACGTCCGCCTGGAGACGCCCGAGCAGATGTACGACGCGATCCTCCGCCTCAAGGTGCGCGGCGCACCGGCCATCGGCGTGTGCGCCGGCTACTGCTACTACGTGTGCGCACGTCAGGACAGCGAGGGCGCCACGAGCTGGGCTGACGTTCGCGAGCCGCTGCGCGCGCACAAGGAGTACCTCAACAGCTCGCGACCCACGGCCGTGAACCTCTCCTGGGCGCTCGACCGCATGGAGGCCTGCGCCGAGGCGCACGCCGACGAGCCCGTGCCCGACGTCCTCGCCGCCCTCGGGCACGAGTGCCGCGCCATCCACGAGGAGGACGTGCGCATGAGCGCAGCCATCAGCGAGCTTGGCGCGGGCCTGCTGCACGACGGCGACGGCGTGCTCACCCACTGCAACGCCGGCCCCCTCGCCTGCCTGGGCTACGGCACCGGCCAGGGCCCGCTGTTCTACGCGCACGACCACGGCAAGGAGGTCCACGTCTTCGCCGACGAGACCAGGCCGCTGCTTCAGGGCGCGCGCCTCACGAGCTACGAGCTCGCGCGCGCCGGCGTCGACGTGACGCTCATCTGCGACGACATGGCCTCCATCGTCATGCGCAACGGCTGGGTGCAGGCCTGCATGGTGGGCTGCGACCGCGTCGCGATGAACGGCGACGTCGCGAACAAGATCGGCACCTCCGGCGTCGCCATCCTCGCCAGGCACTACGGCATCCCCTTCTACGTCCTCGGCCCCACCTCCACGATCGACCGCGCCTGCGCCACGGGCGACGACATCACGATCGAGCTGCGCGACCCCGACGAGATCAAGACCATGTGGTACGCCGAGCCCAAGGCGCTGCCCGAGGTCAAGTGCTACAACCCCTCCTTCGACGTGACCGACCACGAGCTCGTGAGCGCCATCGTCACGGAGAGGGGCATCTGCCGCCCGCCCTACACCGAGAGCCTCGCCGCCCTCTTCGAGGAGTAGCGCCGGGACGGGCGCCGACGGCCCTGGCGCCACCTCCGGCGGCGTCCGCGCACCCCGGCGGCGCCCTGCACCACCCGCGCACCCCGGCGGCGCCCCGCACCACCCGCGCACTCCGGCGGCGCCCCGCACGAGAAGTTCATGCGAGAAAGGAAGCAACCATGTTCGAGACCGCATCCGCCTGCATCCGCTGCAACAAGGAGGACGTCGCCAGGGTCGTCCTCATGCCCGGCGACCCCCTGCGCGCCAAGTTCATCGCCGAGAGGTACCTCGAGGACCCCGTGCTCTTCAACGACGTCCGCAACATGCTCGGCTACACGGGGACCTACAAGGGCAAGCGCATCTCCGTCATGGGCTCCGGCATGGGCATCCCCAGCATGTGCCTGTACGCCCACGAGCTCTACACCCAGGTCGGCGTCGACGCGATCATCCGCGTGGGCACCACCGGCTCGCTGCCCGAGGACATCCACACCGGCGAGATCGTGATCGCCCAGAGCGCCGCGACCAACTCCAACATCGCGAGCCTCTACGACTCCCCCGTCAAGCTCGCGCCCACCGCGAGCTGGGACATGCTGATCGACGCGGTCAGGAGCTGCGAGCGCCTCGGCGTCGGCTACCACGTCGGCCAGGTCGTCTCCTCCGACGTCTTCTACAATCCGCGGGAGGACGCGCCGGTGCGCTACAAGGAGCTCGGCCTTCTCTGCGTCGAGATGGAGACCGCGGGCCTCTACATCGAGGCGCAGACCAGCCACAAGAAGGCCGTCTCCATCCTCTCCGTCTCCGACACCTTCTTCACCGGCGAGGCCCTCTCGGCGGACGAGCGCGAGAAGAGCTTCACCGACATGATGGAGGTCTCGCTCGAGACCGCGCTCAACTACGCCTAGGGACCTACGTCCCGGCGCGGTCGGGCGGTGCCGTCCGGCGCTGAAGAGTCCAGGATGCCCGCATATCCGCATTTCGAGAGGCCCCGCCAAGGGGCCTCTCCCCTTTTGCGAGCCCTTCGCACCCCCGGGCGACGGTACGGGACCCCCGGTGAAGGCATGGCGGACGCGGCGGGGTGGCGATGCAACGGACGCGGCGGGGTGGCGGCGCAACTCCCGCTCCCCAGGCGTGCAGTTTTCCGAGTTGTGGATGACCTGCCCCCGAAGACGGTGCCCGGGCGCCCTCGCGCCAACGGCGCCACGTATGCCTTTCCTGGACAAACGACGAGTACGGGAACTTGGCCGTCCCCCGCGGCTGGCCTCGAGCGTACCCGCGACCACCCCGGGCAAGCCCACGGAGATCGGGACCCGTCCATAACTCTCGATACTGCACGGGTCGCTCGAGTATCCTGCACGAAGCACGGTCCGTAATCGACCGCACCCCTCCGTGGGCCCGTACGAAGGCCACCACGAAGGCCACCACGAACGGATTCCCCCTTTGCACTGGGATTCCGAGCGGAACCAGGAGGCCTTGGCGAGCCATCGGGCCATGCGCAGGCGTGCACGGCAACGACCCGGAGTGGCGCGGCGCAACTTTTCTTCTCTGATTCTGCAGTTCAGCAGGTTATGGACGGGTGGTCGGCCGGGTGGTGGTCGGTCGGAAGGACGCCGTGTTCGACACACACGTCCTACCTGGGGAAACGCAAGAGCTCGTGGCGCCCAGCGCCCCCGGCAGGCGCCAAGGGGCGTCCGCGGGGAGCCAGACCCGTCCCTAACTTGCGGAAATGCAGAAGGCGCGCGAAAAAGTTGCAGTGGCGGGGCCCGCAGACAGCAGTGGCGGGGCCCGCAGACAGGCACGACAAGGCACGGCCCACTTCGCCCAGGAGCCAGGGGGTCCCAAGCGGTTCCCAACGGTCCGCGGGCAAACGGAAAGCGCTGGCCAACGGCCCGAACCGCCGCGCCACGGCGCGGCGGGCGCGCGACGGTAGCGCGAAGGGCCTCGGATGCAATTCATGCTCTCCGGATGTGCAGTATCGAGAGTTATGGACGTCTCGACCGTGAGGTCGGCGCCGTGTCGGTTCCGCGCCGACCACGCCTTGCGCCTTCTACCTGGGAATATACGTGTCTTCAGGGAGTTCGGCGATTACGGGGGCGTCCGCGCGCCTTCCCCGGGACGCCTGCGGGGCACCAGACCCGTACATATCTCCCAGTACTGCACAAGGCGCCTCGGAAAGGTGCAGCCGCAGCCCTGCGCCGGGCCACAGCCCCGCGCCGGACCGCGGCCCAGACCTGCACCGCGCCGGGCCGCACCCGCGCCGCGCCGGGCCACGGCCCTGCGCCGCCCTACTCCCCCGCAGCGAGCGAGGCGAGCATGTGGTCCACGATGCGCGCGCACAGGTCGGCCGCGCGCCGCTCGAAGGTCGGGTAGTCCATCGCGTCCGAACCGTCGGCCTTGTCCGAGATGGTGCGCACGATCACGAACGGCACGCCGTTGAGCCAGCATGCCTGGGCGATGCTGGCGCCCTCCATCTCGCAGCAGTCTGCCGAGAAGGTCGCGCGGATCCGCGTCTTCACCGCGTCGTCGCGCACGAACTGGTCGCCCGACGCCACGCGCCCCTCGACCACACTGGCCTCGGGCGCAGCGGCACGAGCGGCCTCGACGGCGGCGCGGCGCAGCACGGGGTCGGCCGGGAAGGCGACCGTCCCCAGCCCCGGCACCTCGCCGGGAGCGTACCCGAAGTTCGTCGCGTCCACGTCGTGGTGCACGGCGTCGGTGGATACGAGCACGTCGCAGATGTCGAGCTCGTTGTTGAGGCTGCCCGCCACGCCCGTGTTGATCACGTGCGTCACGCCGAAGCGGCCGACGAGGACCTCGGCGCACACGGCCGCGTCGACCTTACCCACGCCGGACCGCACGACGACCACGTCCGTGCCGCCGAGGCGACCCTCGAAGAATTCCATCCCAGCAGCGCGCACGGGCTCGCCCGCCGTCGCGCCGAGCTCGGAGATGAGGTGCTTGACCTCGACCTCCATCGCGCCGATGATTCCGACCTTCATGTCATACGTCCCTTCTCGCCGCCGCGCGGCAGACTCGCACCAGGCAGCCCGTTCGCTGCTGCCGGCCCGCTCGCCGCGGCCAGCACGCACGCTGCCGCCGGCCCGCTCGTGCCGCAAGCGCGCCGCGCGCGCAAGCCGCCGTGCCAGCCGCTCGCAGCGCGCCCTAAGCCTCCGGATAGTTGAGGTGAGCCTCGTCGATGCCATAGAGGGTCCCCTCCAGGAAGCGGTGCGCCCACCACTGCGCCATGGGAAGGTTGGCGTCGTGCCAGTTGCCGCAGTCGCGCGGAGCGGCGCCGGGGATATCGCCCTCGAAGTCGCGGACGAACTCGAACATCCTCGTGACGGGCCCGACCGCGTCAGCGCTCGTCAGGTCGCCGAAGAGCACCAGGTAGAAGCCCGTGCGGCAGCCCATCGGCCCGAAGTAGATGGTGCGCGGCGCGAGCTCGGGGTCATTGCGCAGGAAGGTCGCGCCGAGGTGCTCGATCGCGTGGACCGCGTCGGTGTCCATGACCGGCTCGCGGTTGGGGGCCGTCAGGCGCACGTCGAAGGTGGAGACCACGCAGCCGCTCTCGGGGTCGCGGTCCTTCCTAGAGAGGTACACGCCCGGCTCGAGCAGCAGGTGGTTGACGGTGAAGCTCGCGATCTTCTCCATGGTTCCTCTTCTCTTGGTGTCTTCTATCTGTTCACTTGCGGCCGCGGCGTGCAACCTGGCATGCGGCCGCGGCGCGCAACCTGGCATGCAGCCGCGGCGTGCAACCTGGCATGCGGCCGTTGCACGCGTCAGTCGCGCGCGCCTGCGCCTGCGTCGTGGCGCGTCTCGTCCAGCGGGCGCACCGCGCAGGCGAGCCACTCGCGCCCGCCGAGCGCGCGGGCCGCCGCGTCCAGCGCGGACGAGAAGGTCACGTCGTCGCGGACGTTGAGCCACACCGTGCCGTGAGCGCCCCAGGCGTCGATGGAGGCGTAGCCCACCGAGGGCTCCGTGCCCGGCCTGAGCATCGGCGCCGTCGCCTCCCTGGCGGCGGCCGCCGCCTCGCGCGCGACCTCGGAGAGGTCCCAGCCGGGCGCCACGTCGAACGCGAGGCCGCACGACCCGCGCTGCGAGTCGCTGAAGCGCTCGAACGAGGTCTTGTTGAGCACCGAGTTGGGGATTATCTGCACGTTGCCGAAGCGGTCCTCCACCGTGGTGTGGCGCCAGTTGACGTCGCGCACCACGCCGCGGAAGCCCGAGACCTCGACGCAGTCGCCCGGCGCGACCACGTGCCCGACCATGAGCCCCAGCCCCGAGAAGATGTTGGAGACCGTGTCCTGCAGGCCGAAGGAGATGACCACGGAGGTGATGCCCAGAGCGGCGACCAGGCTCGTCGGGTCGATCCCGAAGACGGGCTTCATGACCGTGACCAGCGCGAGCACCCACACCAGCCCGCGCAGGATGTTCACGAAGATCGAGGCCGAGGGGACGCTCGAGGCGTCGAGCAGCCGGCGCGTGACGCGCGCCACGATCCGCTCGACCACGGCCGCGATCGCGACGACCACCGCGAGGTAGAGCACCCGGCCCAGGAGGTCGGTCCCGCTCATGCCCAGCACGGTGACTTCGGAGAGCTCTCCCAGCATGAGCACCTACCCCTCGACCTTCACGATCGGCGCGAACCCGCGCATCAGCTTCTTGCGCTTGCCCGTGCGGCTGAACTGCACCTCGATCACGTCGCCGGAGACGGAGAGCACCACGCCCGGCCCGAAGGTCTTGTGCGAGACGTGGTCGCCAGCGCGCAGGGCCTCCTGCGGCTTGGGCGCCTCGCGCCGCGGCTGCGGCTGCTGGCGCTGCGAGGCGGGTGCGCCGCCCGTGGAGCGCGTGCGCGAGCCGAACACGTGGCCGCCGTAGACCTCCGAGCCCCTGCCGGAGCCGAAGGTCCCCCTGCGGTCGCCGCGCTTCTCCCAGCCCACGCCCGAGAAGCCCGAGGAGCCCACGCCGATGGCCTCGACGTCCTGCTCGGGGATCTCGTTCACGAAGCGGCTGCGCGGGTAGGCCTGGACCGAGCCGTACATGCGGCGCGTGGCCGCGTACGTGAGGTAGAGGCGCTCCTCGGCGCGGGTGATGGCCACGTAGGCCAGGCGGCGCTCCTCCTCGATGCGGCCGGGCTCCGCCTCGCCGGCGGCGTGCGGGAAGATGCCCTCCTCCATGCCGGCGACGAACACCACGGGGAACTCGAGGCCCTTGGCGGCGTGGATGGTCATCATCGTGATCGCGTGGCTCTCGTCGCCCATCGTGTCGAGGTCCGAGCGCAGGGCCAGCCACTCCATGAAGGCGGGGAGCTTCTCGGCGGCGACGGGCGGCCTCAGGCCGGCGGCGGGGTCGGCGCCGGCGGCGGGGTCGGCGCCTGCGGCGGAGGGGTCCGCACCAGCCGCGGGCCAGCCGGCGGAGAGGCCCGTGCCAGCCGCGGCGGCACCCGCACCCGCGGCGCCCGCGGCGCCGGGCGCGGCCTCGAGCGCGCCGGCCTCACGCAGCTGGCGCAGGCTCTCGAGCGTCTCCTGCACGTCGTCGTGGGTCTCGTCGAAGTCGGCCGCCACGCCGTAGAACTCCTGGATGTTCTCGATGCGGCCGTCCGCCTCGTCGGTGTGCTCCGCCTCGAGCGCGCGGACGAGCCCCGCCTCCTCGACGATGGTGCGCACCACGTCGGCCAGCTCGCCGTCCACGTGCCGCGCCCGCTCGATCACGTTGGTCCACTGCGCCACGGCGCCCCTGACCTTGGCGCTGAGCAGGCCGGCCTCCATGGTGCAGGCCTCCGCGGCCGAGAAGAACGAGAGGTTGTGGCTCGCCGCGTACGCGGCGATCTTGTTGACGCTCGTCGTGCCCACGCCGCGCCTCGGCGTGTTGATCACGCGCTGCGCCGAGACGTCGTCGTCGGGGTTGACGACGAGCTTGAGGTAGGCCATCACGTCGCGGATCTCCGCACGGTCGTAGAAGCGCGTGCCGCCCACGAGCTTGTAGGGCACGCCGGCGCGCAGGAACATGTCCTCGAGGATGCGCGACTGCGCGTTGGTGCGGTAGAAGACCGCGATGTCGTCGTAGCTCCTGCCGCGGTCGTGCAGCTTCTCGATCTCCGCGCCGATCCAGCGGCCCTCGTCGCGCTCGTCGGACGCCTGGAAGACGCGGACCTTGTCGCCCTCCCCGCGCGAGGTGTACAGGCGCTTGGGGGTGCGGCGCGAGTTGTGCGCCACCACGGCGTTGGCGGCGTTCAGGATGTGGCCGTACGAGCGGTAGTTCTCCTCGAGCTTGACCACGTGCGCCTGGGGGTAGTCCTTCTGGAAGGAGAGGATGTTCTTGATGTCCGCGCCGCGCCACGAGTAGATCGACTGGTCGTCGTCGCCCACCACCATGAGGTTCTGGTACTTGCGCGCGAGCAGGTTGGTAATCGCGTACTGCACGCCGTTGGTGTCCTGGTACTCGTCCACGCTGATCTGCAGGAACCTGTCCTGGTAGGACTCCAGCACGTCCGGGCACTTGGAGAGCAGCTCGAAGGCCTTGACGAGAAGGTCGTCGAAGTCCATGGCGTTGGCGCGCTCGAGCCGGCGCGAGAGCTCGTGGTAGACGCGGGCGGAGGCGGTGTCGAGCGGGGCCTCCGCCGAGCCCTCCATCTCGTCCGGGTAGACGAGCGCGTTCTTGGCCGCCGAGATCCTCGAGCGGACGGCGTTTATCGGGAACTTCTTCTGGTCTATGTCGAGGTCCTGCATGATCTGGCGGACCAGGCGCTTGGAGTCGTCGTCGTCGTAGATCGTGAAGTTGGGCTTGTAGCCGATGCGGTCCGCGTCCTCCCGCAGCATGCGCACGCACATGGCATGGAAGGTGCAGATCCACATGCCGCGCGTGTTGGGGACGAGCGCGCCGAGCCTCTCGCGCATCTCCGCGGCGGCCTTGTTGGTGAAGGTGATCGCGAGGACCTGCCAGGGACGGACGCCCTCGTCCTGGATCATGTGGGCGATGCGGTAGGTAAGGACGCGCGTCTTGCCCGAGCCCGCGCCGGCGAGCACCAGCAGCGGCCCCCTCGTGCAGAGGACGGCCTCGCGCTGCGCGGGGTTGAGCCCGTCTATGTCCACGCTCGCGCCTGCCTGGCCCGCCGTCCGTGCGTCCTGCGTCATGATCCCCCCGTTGCCTCGAGAGCCGAAGGGCCGGCGGCGGCCGCGTGCAGCCAGCTGCCAGCCCGGGTTACAGAGTCTGAGTGTAGCCGCCGCGCGGGGCGCGGATGTCCGGCGAGGGGGTCTGCACACGGCCACCACGAGGCCGCGCGGGCGTGCCTACACGAGCGGCTTCAGGAAATCGCGCAGCTCGTGGTAGTAGGTCGCGGGGTCGACGAGCGCCGACTCGAGGTGCCCGGCGCCTCGGAACATGCGCAGGCGCCTGTTGTCGCCCGCGGCGGCGCCGCTCGCCGCGTCGTAGACCTTCTTGGCCATGTAGGGCGGCACGACGGCGTCGCGCTCCCCATGGAAGAGCAGCAGCGGCACCTGCGCGTGCTCGGCGGCGTCGGCGGCGGAGGCCAGCGCGATGTCGAAGCCGCCGGGCATGAGCAGGTAGACCGCGCGGACCGCGTCCAGGGTCGGGTGGACCGGGGCGCCCTTGGCCCGCAGCAGCCGCGCGATGCCGTTCCAGGCGTCGGAGTAGGCCGAGTCGCACACGCAGGCGACGACGCCGGACGGCAGGGTCTTCTCGCCCGCGGCGATGCAGGCGGCCGTGCCGCCCGCGCCCTGGCCGTGCAGCATGATCCGGGCGCCCTCGTCCTCGTTGCGCGCGATCCAGCGGCACCACTCCACGAGGTCGGTGCGGTCGAGCCAGCCGAGGCCGGGCCTCCTGCCGCCGCTCGCGCCGTGGGCGCGCAGGTCCGGCACGAGGAGGTTGAAGCCGAGTGCGGCGTAGTGGCGCGCGTAGAGCATCGCGTCGGTCCAGCCGCCGCCGTAGCCGTGGACGAGCACCGCCCACCGGGAGCTGTCGAGGGCGCACTCGAAGACGTGGGCGGCCAGCTCGCAGCCGTCCTCCGTCGTGAGCGTGACCTCGCGCGGGGCGACGATCGCGTCGAGCCACTCCTCCGTCTGGCGGGCCTCCGCGGCGCGGTTGATCTCGATCACGGAGAGGGACTCCGGGTCGCCGCGGTGGGAGCGCTCGGCGAGGGGCTGGTCGGCGGCGGGACGGCCGAGGGGCGCGCCGAGGCGGCGGACGCGCCTGGCCTGCTGGGCGAGGGCGCCCTCGGGGTCGGCCTTGAGCGCGTGGCGCTCCGCGGGCGTGAGCTGGGGCGTCCGGTGCAGGCGCAGCAGGTAGCCCACGAGGACCGAGGCGGTGGCCACGGTCACGACGAGCAGGGCCGCGGCGACGACCAGGAAGAAGACGCCGTCGGCGACGCGCCCCGAGGCGAGGCAGACGACCGCCCAGACGACGGCGGCGAGCACGACGGCGGCGAAGGCGACCGCGTGGCGCAGCCGGGGGCGCTCGTCGTGCCTGCCGACGAGGTCGATGCCGGAGGGCAGCGTGAGGTGCCTTCCCGCGATGGTCCCGAGACCCTCTCCCCCTCCTGGCATGTTCCACCATCCCTTGCATACGCGGAGCCCAAAGACGCAGCTCACGAGGTCGCTCGAACCAACCCATATTAGCGCCGCAAGCAAATGCGGGCAAACGGGGCGCCGCGGTCTGTCGGGCCCTCGGGCGCGAGGCGCCCGCGCCCCTACGCCACCAGGGCGAAGTAGGCGATGACGAGGGCGCCGAGCACGATGCGGTACCAGCCGAAGGGCTCGAAGCTGTGCTTGCGCACGAAGCCCATGAGGAACCTGATCGCGGCGATCGAGACGAGGAAGGCCACGACGCAGCCCACCAGCAGGGTCATGCCCTCCGTCGCGGTGGGGACGTTGCCCGCGGCGAAGTACTTGACGAGCTTGAGCGCGCTCGCGCCGAACATCACGGGGATGGCCAGGTAGAAGGTGAACTCGGAGGCGACGGTGCGCGAGCAGCCGAGCAGGAGGCCGCCGATGATGGTCGAGCCGGAGCGCGAGGTGCCGGGCACCAGGGAGAGCACCTGGAAGAGGCCGATGCCGAGCGCCCTGCCCCAGCCGAGCTCGGAGACGTCCTGGACGGGGGCCTCCTCGTCGGCGAGCACGGTGGCGGAGGCGCCCTCGGCGGCCTCGGGCAGGGCAAAGTGGGCGCCATGCGAGGAGGTCAGCGCGCGGGCCCTGCTGGCGCGGACGCGCTCGATCACGATGAAGGCGACGCCGTAGGCGACGAGGGCGGCGGCGATCACGAGGGGCCCGTCGAGGTGCTCGGTCATCCAGTCGTCCAGGGGCAGCCCCACCACGGCGGCCGGCACGCACGCCAGGACGATCTTGCCCCACAGCGACCAGGTGCCGCGGCGCTCCTCGGGAGACTTGGCGCGCGAGAAGGGGTTGAGCTCGTGGAAGAACAGCACGAGGACCGCCAGGATGGCGCCGAGCTGGATCACGACGAGGAACATGTTCCAGAACTGCTCGGAGACGTCGAGCCTCACGAACTGGTCGAGAAGGCGCATGTGCCCCGTGGACGAGATCGGCAGCCACTCGGTTATGCCCTCCACCAGGCCGAACAAGGCCGCCTTCAAGAGTTCCACCAGATTCACGAGCCCCTCCTCGGACGATGCCACGACGCCCCCTCGGGCGCGGCGGCGCGGTTTGCCTGCTACATAATCCACCCCGCCGGGCACCCGGCCCGCATCAACATAAAAAGGGGACAATGTCGGCGCATGCCCGGCGCAAGCCGGGCCGCACCGGGGCCGCGCGTCCTTCTCCCCCGCCGGCGGCGGCACGCCGGGCCGCACCCGCACGCCCGCCCACCGGCACCGCGCGCCCACGAGCGGGCGCGCGCGGACGGGCGCGTTCGCTAGACTCGAGTCGTACGACAGGTCCGATCGAGAGGCAGGTAGCACATGGCGGACGAAACAAGGGCATGCCCCAGCCTGAGCGAGCTCGGCTACGACAAGGTCTTCGTCTCCCTCGACGGCTCCGAGCAGCAGGGCAAGGTGCTCGAACGCGCCATCGTAACGGCGGCGAACAACAACTCGGAGCTCTACATCGGGCACGTGATCGACTCGTCGGCCCTGGAGACCACGGGGTCGTTCCCCGCGGAGCTCATCAAGGAGCAGGAGCGGAGCTTCCGCGAGGGCATCGCAGAGCAGGTCGAGCGGGCGCGGCGGATCCCCTCCATCAAGGGCGTCGAGGTGCTGGTCAAGTTCGGCCGCATCCGCGAGACGCTCAAGGACGAGATGATCGACGAGATCGAGCCCGACCTCATCATCTGCGGCGCGCGCGGGCTCTCCTCGATCAAGTACGCGCTTCTCGGCTCCATCTCCACCTTCCTCGTCCGCAGCGCCCGCTGCGACACGCTGGTGATCAAGTAGCCGCCGGCCACGCGCCGCGGCCGTGGTGTTTTTCTGGGTATCCAATACATACCGTAAGATAGGGGGTGCTGTCGGCTGGGTGCCGGCGGCGCCCCCGCCTTGCTCGGCATGCCGCTCGCGGGGGTCAGGACGGACAGGACCCGGAGGTATGCCCATGAGAGACCGCAAGACCCAGGGGGAGGGCGGACGCGCGCGCGGCTCGCTCCGACGCGCCGCGGCCATCGCGTGCTCGACGATCGCCCTCTCCGGCTTCGCGCTCGCGCCCGCCGTCGCCCAGGCCGCCACGGCCGACGAACTCGCGAGCGAGGCGGCGAGCCTCAACCAGCAGCTGCAGCAGGCCACGCAGGACTACGAGTCCGCGCGGGCCGAGGTGGACGGCATCCAGGCCTCCATCGACCAGAACGAGAGCGACATCGCGGCCCTCGAGGCCGAGCTCCCCGAGAAGCGCGCCAAGGCGGCGGAGTCCATCCGCACGCTCTACAAGTTCCAGCAGGACACGCCGGGGCTGATCGAGCTCGTCCTCTCCTCGGAGGACTTCAACGACTTCATCTCCACCGTCAACTACATAGACGCCATCCACCAGCGCAGCACCGAGCAGGTGACCGAGCTGGCGGACCTCGCCGACGAGCTCGCGCAGAAGCGCGCCGAGCTCACGAGCCAGAAGGACGAGGCCGTCCGGCGGCAGCAAGCGACCGAGCAGGCCCTCTCCTCCGTGCGCACCGCCCAGGCCAGCGTCCAGGCGCAGGCGGACGAGCTGGCGCGCCAGGAGGAGGCCGAGCGCCAGGCCGCCGTCGCCGAGGCGCAGCAGGCCGTGGACGCCGCGAGCGCCGCGGCGGGCTCGGACGACGCGGCCTCCTCGGACGCCGCCCCCGAGGCGACCTTCACCACGAGCTCCGGCAACACCGCCACCGTCGAGGTGCCCTCCTCCCCGAGCGCGGACAACTCCGCCGTCTCCGAGAACACCACCAGCTCCGAGCAAGACGGCTGGTCGGCGCGCATCGACGCCTACCTGGCGGGCTCCCCGCTCGCGGGCCAGGGCGCGACCTTCGCGGCCGCTGCCGCCCGCTACGGCGTGGACCCGCGCATCTCGCCGGCGATCTCCACGGTCGAGAGCTCCAAGGGCGCCGTCTGCTTCCGCCCGCACAACGCCTGGGGCTGGGGCTCCAGCAGCTGGTCGAGCTGGGAGGAGGCCATCTACGCCCACGTCTCCGGCTTCGCCTCCGGCTACGGCTCGACCATGTCCATGGCGGTCGCCCAGAAGTACTGCCCGCCCACCGCGAGCCAGTGGTACGCGAGCGTCGTGGCGGAGATGAACAAGATCTAGGGGTCCGTGTGCGGGGCCCGCGCCCGCAGACGGCCAACCGCGCTCCCCGCGGGAGCGAGCTCTGGATGGCCCCGGGGCGACCTTCGAAGGCCGCCCCGGGGCTTGTGCTTTCTCGGGGCGCACCCCCGGGTCCCGGGCCGCCCCCAGGCCCCATGCTAGAATGTGGCACCGAAAAATCCCTGGCGCCCGCCCGCACCCGCCGGGCGCCGACCGAGGAGGTCACCCTCATGCCCAAAGACTACACGCAGCCCCTGGGGCCTCTCGCCCAGGGCAGCCGCCACGCCGGCTTCACCGTCACCGACCGGATCCCCCTGCCGGAGATCTCCGGCTACGCCTACGTCATGCGCCACGACGCCACGGGCGCGCGCCTGCTCTGGCTCGCCTGCGCCGACGACGACCGGTCCTTCTCCATCGCCTTCAAGACGCCGCCCGCGGACTCCACCGGCACCTTCCACATCCTGGAGCACTCGGTCCTGTGCGGGTCGGACCGCTTCCCGGTCAAGGAGCCCTTCGTCAACCTGCTCAAGACGAGCATGCAGACCTTCCTCAACGCGCTGACCTTCTCGGACAAGACCTTGTACCCCGTGGCCTCGACCAACGTGGCCGACCTCGAGAACCTCATGGACGTCTACCTCGACGCGGTGCTGCACCCGGCGATCTACCGGCGCCGCCGCATCTTCGAGCAGGAGGGCTGGCACCTGGAGCTCGTCGGCGAGGACGGCAGGCCCGCCGGCCCGGACGACGAGGGCGCGCGCCTCGCGCTCAACGGCGTCGTGCTGAACGAGATGAGGGGTGCCCTCTCCGACCCGGACGCCGTGGTGGAGAACGGCCTGGACGCCGCCCTCTTCCCCGACAGCCCCTACCGCTTCGAGTCCGGCGGGGACCCTCGGGAGATCCCGACCCTGACCTACGAGGCCTTCCTCGACAACCACGCGCGCCACTACGACCTGGCCAACAGCTACACGGTCCTCTACGGCGACCTCGACATCGAGCGCGAGCTCGCCTTCATAGGCGAGCGCTTCGACGGCGCCTGCCGCCGCGGGGCCGGCGCCCCCAACCCGCTGCCCCTGCAGCCGCCCGTCGTGGCCGAGCCGCGCACGGTCGAGATGGCGACGGCGCCGGAGAACGCGCAGGTCGCCCTCGCCTACGTCGTGGGCACGGCGGCCGACCGCGAGCGCGTCCTCGCGGCCGACGTCCTCGTGGACGCCCTAGCCGGCTCCAACGAGGCCCCGCTCAAGCGCGCCGTGCTCGACGCCGGCCTGGGCGACGACCTGGTGGCCGTCCTCGCCTCGGGCGAGCTCCAGCCGCGCGTCATCCTCGAGCTCAAGGGCGCCAGGCCCCACGTGGCGGAGAGGTTCCGCGAGCTCGTGGAGTCGACCTGCGCCAGGCTCGCGCGCGAGGGCATCGGGCGCGAGCGCCTCGAGGCCTCGATCGCGCAGGCGGAGTTCAACCTGCGCGAGGGCGACATGGGCGACTACCCCGACGGCGTCATCTACTCGATCCAGGTGATGTCGAGCTGGCTCTACGACGACGCGCGCCCCGTGGACTACCTGCGCTACGAGGACGCGATCGCCCACCTCAAGGAGGGCGTGGGGACCGGCGCCTTCGAGCGGCTGCTCGACGAGGTCGTCTGCCGCAGCGCGCACTCGGCCCAGGTGGAGCTCGTGCCCCGCGAGGGGGGCGCCGCGGACGAGGAGGCGGCCGAGCTCGCCCGCAGGCGGGAGTCGCTCACGAGGGACGACCTCGCCCGGATCGCCGAGGAGGTCTCCGCTCTGCGCGAGGAGCAGGAGGCGCCGGACTCCCCGGAGGCCCTCGCCACCCTGCCGCAGCTCTCGCTCTCGGACATCGGCCCCGCGCGCGAGCGGCCGGCCTGCCCCATAGTGGAGGCGCCCGTCCCCTGCATCGCCCACGAGCTCGACACCCGCCGGATCGACTACGTCTACCACTACTTCGGCCTCGACGGGATCGGCTTCGAGGAGCTGCCCTACGCGGCCGTCCTCGCCGACGTCCTCGGCAAGCTCGACACCGCCGAGCACACCGCCGCCGAGTTCGACACCCTCTCCGAGCGCCGCCTCGGCGACCTCGCCTACTTCATCGAGGCCTACGACGACCACGAGGACCCGAGCAGGTTCTCCGCGCACTTCGTCGTCGCCGCGAGCGCCCTCTCGGAGAACGTCGGCTGGCTCGCCAAGCTCCCCGCCGAGACCTGGTCGGAGACGGACTTTGCCGGCTGCCTCGACCGCGTCCGCGACATCCTGCAGCAGCGCCGCGTGGCCATGGAGCAGACCTTCACCAACGCCGGCCACGCCGTGGCGCTCTCGCGCCTCGACTCCTACTTCTCCCCCTCCGCCGCCTTCGTCGAGAAGGTCGGCGGCGTGGACTACTACCTCTTCCTGAAGCGGCTGCTCGCGAACTACGACGAGCTCAAGGGCTACCTGGCCGACAGGCTCCTGGACGTGGCGCGCCGCGTCTTCTCCAAGGGCAACCTGACCGTGAGCTTCGTGGGCCCGGCCGCGGACCGCGAGCGCTTCTGGGAGGCGGCGGGCACGCTCGGCCTCTCCGACGCGCCGTGCGGCCACTACCTCGAGGTCCCCGCCCCCAGGCCCGCCAACGAGGCCTTCGTCACCCCCTCCAACGTGGCCTTCGTGGCCCAGGGCGCCCCGCGGCAGGCGGGCGACGCCGGCGGCTGGGGCACCTGGCAGGTGGCGGCGCGCGCCCTCTCCTTCGACTACCTCTGGAACGAGGTCCGCGTGAAGGGCGGCGCCTACGGCGTGGGCTTCAGGCGCACGCAGGCGGGCCTGCGCGAGTTCTGGTCCTACCGCGACCCCGGCGTGGACGCCACGCTCGAGCGCTACGGCCGCGCCGCCGACTGGCTCGCCGCCTGGCATCCGAGCGAGGCCGAGCTCGAGGGCTACGTCATCTCCGTCGTGGCCGCCATCGACGCGCCGCTGAAGCCGCGCCAGCTCGCCCGCAGGCAGGACGCAGACCTCTTCTGCCACAGGCCCGCGAGCTGGCGCATCGAGATGCGCGACCAGGTCCTCCACGCCACGCCGGAGGCCGTCCGCGCCCTCGCCCCCGCGCTCGCAGACGTCGCCGCGACGGGCGCCGTCTGCGTCTTCGGCTCGCGCGAGAAGATCGAGGCCTCCAAGGCCGACCTCCACGTGCGCGACCTCATGGCGCCCGTGCCCTCCGCCGGCCCCTTCGGCGGCGACGCCGAGGGTGACGGCGACGGCTGCTGCTGCGGCCACGAGCACGGCGAGGGCGGCTGCTGCTGCGGCGGCCACGAGCACGGCGAGGGCGAGCGCTGATGGCGGGCGAGTCCTGGGTCGGCGGGATCCTCGACTGGGGCGGCAACCTCCTGAGCGAGTACTCCACCAACGCGCCGGACACGGTCCGCTGGGTGCTCAACCGGGGCTTCGACGCGGTGAGGTGGGGCACCAGGCACCTCCCCAACCGCAAGAAGCTCCCCTCCGGCCAGATCGCGTCCAGGATCGCGCTCGAGAGCGTCACGCGCGCCCTCGACGGCTTCGACGACGCGGTGGTCACGAGCATCTGGATGCCGAGCGAGCCCTTCCTGGCGCTCGGCACCAACCCGGTCTGCGCCGAGGCGCTCGCCGGGTTCGTAGCGGCCGTCAAGTCCGAGGCGGGCTTCGTCGCCGAGGCCGAGGCCTGCGGCATCCCGCCCACGTACTGCTCCTACCACCGCGTCCTTCTCGGCATGGCGGCCTCCAACGTGCTCGAGTCCCCGCGCATGCTGGCGAGCTGCTCGGTGGCCTGCGACGCCAACAACCTCACCTTCAAGGCGCTTTCGCGCTACTGGGGCTCGCCCCACTTCTACGTGGACGTCCCCTACGAGACCGACGAGGCCTCGATCCGCTACGTGGCCGACCAGCTGCGCGAGATGACCCGCCAGGCCGAGGAGGTCTTCGGCAGGAGGCTCGACGAGGAGGCGCTCAGGGCCTGCGTGGACAGGACCAACCGGACGCTCGACAACCTCCAGCGGGCGCTGCCGCTGCGCCGCGGCCGCTACCTCGCGAGCGACATGGGCCTGGAGATGCAGGAGGCGCTGGCCGAGCACCTGTGGCTGGGGACGCCCGACACGCTCTCCATGAGCGAGCAGCAGCTGGACGACTTCGCTCACGCCGAGCCCTACCAGGGGCTCAACCTGGTGTGGGCGCACACGCCGCCCTTCTTCCTCGACTCGCTCAAGCGGCTCCTCAACCAGAGCCAGGAGGCGCAGATCGTGGCCTCCGACATGCTCTACGACCAGGTCCTGCCCGAGGGGCGCGCCTTCGGCGCCGACCAGCCCTTCGAGTCCATGGCCGAGCGGCTCGTGCGCTGCTGCTTCAACGGTCCCGCGGACCGGCGCGCCGAGCGGCTGCTCGAGCTCGCCCGCGCCACCTCCGCCGACGGCGCCGTGGTCTTCTGCCACTGGGGCTGCAAGGAGACGGCCGGCGCGGCGCAGCTCATCGCCTCCACCCTCGAGGACGCGGGCTTCCCCACCCTCGTGCTCGACGGCGACGGCTGCGACCGCTCCAACGACATGGAGGGCCAGATGTCCACCCGCCTCACCGCCTTCCTCGAGATGCTCCGGGCCCGGCGCGCCGAGCTCGCCGCCGAGGGGGCGGGCCATGGCCAGGCGCTCTAGCCGGGGCGCGCAGGCGAGGGAGCCGCTGGACCTGTACGGCGACGTCGTGGCCGCCGCCCTCGCCCGGCGGCCCTCCCTCGCGCGCGACGCGCTCAGGGCGGGCTTCGACTTCACGGCGTGGCGGGTCTCGCACCTTCCCGACAAGGACGCGCCGCTCTCCTCGCAGCACGCGGCCGAGCTCTTCTTCACCCAGCTCACCGGCGCGCTGGACCGCCCCCAGGACACGGCCGTGACCAGCCTCTTCCTGCCGACCGAGGTCTTCCAGGCCCTGGGGGCCTCGCCGGTGTGCGCCGAGGCGGTCGCCGGCACCTGCGCGGGCGCCCACGCCGAGGCGCCCTTCGTGGCGGCGGCCGAGCAGGCGGGCATCCCCGAGACGTACTGCTCCTACCACAAGGTGCTCATGGGGCTGGCGACCTCGGGCGTGCTGCCGCCGCCGCGCATGCTCGCGAGCTGCTCGGTGGCCTGCGACGCAAACAACCTCACCTTCAAGACGCTCGCGCGCCTCTGGGGGGTCCCGCACTTCTACGTGGACGTCCCCTACGAGGCCACGCGTGCCTCGGCGCTCTACGTGGCCGAGCAGTTCCGCGGCCTCGCGCGCCTCGCCGAGGAGCGCTTCGGGCGCAGGCTCGACGAGGCGGAGCTCTCGGCGTGCGTGGCGCGCTCGCAGCGCACGCTCGCCCTGCTCGACCGCTCGGTCGACCTCAGGCGGGGGCGCTACCTCAGGGGCGAGCTCATGGGCAACCTCATGGGCGCGGTCAACGCGCAGCTCTCGCTGGGCACCACGGCCGAGCAGCTCGTGGCCACCCAGCTCTGCTGCGACCTCAGGGCGGCGCCAGCCTCGCACGGGCTCGACCTCGTCTGGGTGCACACGGCCCCCTTCTTCCTGGGGCCGCTGACGGCCCACCTCGACCGCAACCCGGACGCGCAGGTCATCGCCACGGACATGGAGCTCAGCTGCCCCGGCGCGGGCGCGCCCTGGTTCGGGCCGGACCAGCCCTTCGAGGCCATGGCGGAGCGGCTCGTCCGCAACTGCTACAACGGGCCGGCGGAGCGCAGGGTGGCGCGCGTGCGCGAGCTGGCGGAGCGCTGCGGCGCGGACGGGGTGGTCGTCTTCAGCCACTGGGGATGCAAGCACACGGCGGGCGCCTCCCAGATCATCCGCGCCGAGCTCGAGGAGGCGGGCTTCCCCACCCTCGTGCTCGACGGCGACGGCGGGGAGCGCCAGAACAACATGGACGGACAGGTGCGCACGCGCTTCGAGGCCTTCCTCGAGCTTCTGCGCGCACGCAGGGAGGAGCGACATGACAGCGAAGACCACGACGGCTAGCGCCGAGGCGCGCGCGGCCGCGACGGGCGAGGCCACGGCGGCCGCGGGCGCGCCGGACGGGGGCGCCGCGAGGGGCGCGCGCACCGTCTTCTACGCCTGCAAGTACACGCCGGTCGAGCTCCTGGCGGGCTTCGGGGCCCAGGCGAGGCTCGCCGAGGCGGACGTGGCCTCCTTCGACCACGCCGACGCCCTGGCCCACCCCAACCTCTGCGGCTACGGCAAGGGGCTCATCGAGCGCCTCCTTGCGCCGGACGTGCACGAGGTGGTGCTCGTGACCTGCTGCGACGTGATCAAGCGCTGCTACGACGTGCTCAGGCGGCAGGGCAGCCTCGACTTCGTCTACCTCCTCGACCTGCCGCACAAGCGCGGCGAGGCCGAGCGCAGGCTCTTCCGCGCGCGCCTGGCGGGCCTGGCCGAGGCCTACGCGGCCTACTCCGGCGCGTCCTTCGACGTGGGCCGGGCGCTCGCCGCCTGCAAGCCGCCCGTGCCCCGCACGGACGAGCGCGTCACGCTGCTCGGCGCCCACGCGACCGCGGCGCTGCTCAAGACGGTCTCGCGCGACGTGGGCATCACGGTGGAGAACGCCACCTGCACCAACCGCCAGCTGCTCGTCTCCCCGCCGCCGCAGCTCGCGCGCATGGCGGCCGCGGGCGACTGCGACGCCTGCGAGGCGCCGGCCGTGCCGGGACAGGCGGACGTGGGGCGCGCCGGCGGCACGCTCGACACGTTCCTGGACTGGTACGCCGAGGCCCTTCTCGACCAGATGCCCTGCATGCGCATGGACGACGTCTCCCAGCGCAAGGCGCTGCGCAACGAGCGGGGCGAGCTGGGCGTCGTCTACCACACGATGAAGTTCTGCGACTACTACGGCTTCGAGTACGCCGAGGCCACCCAAGACGGAGGGACCCCCATGGTCAAGATAGAGACGGACGGAACCTCGCAGAGCGCCGGGCAGCTCAAGACCCGCCTGGCGGCGTTCGGCGAGACCCTGCGCGGCGTCTCGCGCGCGAGGAGCGCGGCGGGCGAGCGCGGGGAGCGCGGCGGCGCCAAGGGCGACGCCAGCTACGTGCTGGGGATCGACTCCGGCTCCACCTCCACCGACGCCGTCGTGATGGACGCCGGGAGGAACCTCGTGGCGACGGTCATCCTGCCCACGGGCGCCAAGGCAACCGAGGCCGCCGCCCGCGCCAGGCAGGAGGTGCTCGAGCGGGCGCACATTGGCGAGGAGGACCTCGCGCTGGAGGTCTCCACCGGCTACGGCCGCGAGGCCATCCCCGGCATGGACGCCTCCATCACCGAGATCACCTGCCACGCGCGCGGCGCCCACTACCTCATGCCCGAGGTCAAGACGGTCATCGACATCGGTGGCCAGGACTCCAAGGTCATCCACCTCGACGAGGGCGGCGACGTCATCAACTTCGTGATGAACGACAAGTGCGCGGCGGGCACCGGCCGCTTCCTGGAGATGATGGCCCGCACCCTCGAGATGCCGCTGGCGGACTTCTGCGCCAAGGGGCTCGAGTGGAAGCACGACGTCAAGATCTCCAGCATGTGCACCGTGTTCGCGGAGAGCGAGGTCGTCTCCCTCGTGGCCAACGACACCCCCACGCCCGACATCATCCACGGCCTCGACGAGTCCGTGGCGAGGAAGACCGCGACGCTCGCCAAGCGCGTGAGCGCCGAGCCGCCCTACCTCATGACCGGCGGCGTGGCCAACAACGAGGGCGTGGTCAAGGCCCTGGAGGCGGTGCTCGGCGCGCCCGTGGCGACGCACCCGGACTCCCAGCTCTGCGGCGCGATCGGCGCGGCCCTGCTCGGGCTCGAGTCGCTCGCCTAGGCCGCGCGCCGCACGACGCCGGAGCGGAGGACGCACGACAAGGGCGCCGGTCCCGTCGGGGGACCGGCGCCCTTCCTCTCAACGGTGCCGACGCGCGGCTCCCGCCGCCGCGCACGCTAGACGAGCAGGTCGTCCACCCCGAGCTTGGGCACGTGGTGCACGTTGGGCGCGGTGCGCCAGTAGCGCAGGCCGTGCCCGGTCGTGGCGGGCTCGAGGACCACGCGCTCGTCGGCCGCGGGCCTGCCGAGGGCGACCATGAGCTCGAGCTGGAGGCCGTCGGGGGCGCCCAGGAGCCCCGCGGCCTCCTCGTCGTAGCTCCTTATCATGCAGGTGCCCAGGCCCTTCGCGCAGGCGGCCAGGCACAGCGTCTGCGCCATGATGCCCACGTCGACGTTGCGCAGTGGCGAGGCCGCCGAGGCCTTGGGGCAAAGGATCCCCACGTAGGCACCGGGAAGCTCGCCCTCCGCGGGGCCGTCGAAGTCCTTGAGCGCCCCGGCCCAGCCGTGGTGGCGCGCAAGGAGCGCGACCCTCTCCGGGTCGTTGGTCACGGCGAGGCGCAGGACCTGCGCGTTGTTGCCCGAGGGCGCGAAGCGCGCCGCGTCCACGAGCTCGCGCAGGACGTCCTCGCCCACCTGCTCCCCGCTGAACCTGCGGTAGGTGCGCGACGCGCGCACCAGGGCGGAGAAGCCCTCGTAGCTCGCGATCTTCTCCGACTCCGCGGCCCTCTCCGCCGCCTCGGCCCTGCCGGCCCCGCCCGTTGCCTCGGACATGTGACAGCCCCCTCCTCGCGTACCGCCTGCTAGATGCCTGCCGCTAAACGCCCATAGCTAAACGTCCGCCGCCAGATGCCAGCCGCCAGACGCCCGCCGCTAGATGCCCGCCGCGCCGATCGCCGCGACGGCCTCCCTGATCGTCTCCACGGGCGAGACGAGCGCGAAGCGCACGTAGCCCTCCCCCGCCGGGCCGAAGCTCCTGCCGGGCGTGACGATGACGCCCGAACGCTCCATCAGCTCCACCACGAAGTCCATGGAGTCCATGCGGCCGTGGGGGATGCGCGCCCAGACGAAGAGGGTGCCGTGCGCGTTGGGGCGCTCCCAGCCGATGGCCTCGAGGCCGTCCGCGAGCGCGTCTCTGCGCTCCTGGTAGCGCATGCGCTGCTCCTCCACCTGCTCGCGCGGACCGGTGAGCGCCGCGATGGCGGCGTCCTGCTCGGGGTAGAACATGCCGAAGTTGACCTGGCTGCGGAGCTTGCGCGTGGCCGCCACGATGTCGGGCCGCCCCACGAGGAAGCTCAGGCGGCAGCCGGTCACGTTGTAGGACTTGGAGAGCGAGAGGAACTCCACGCCCACGTCGAGCGCGCCGGGGTAGCCCAGGAAGGAGCCGCCGGCCGGCCCGTCGAAGACGATGTCGGAGTAGGCGTTGTCGTGGATCACCACGATGTCGTGGCGCCTGGCGAACTCGATGACCTGCTCGTAGACCTCGGGCGTGCCGACCGAGCCCACGGGGTTGGCCGGCAGGGAGACCACCATGTACCTGGCCGCGTCCGCCACCTCGTCGGGGATGCCGGCGACGTAGGGCAGGAAGTCATGGTCGGCCGTCAGCGGATAGTAGGCCAGCTTGGCGCCGGCGAGCAGGCTCCCCGCGCGGAAGACCGGGTAGCAGGGGTCGGGCACGAGGACGGTGTCGCCGGGGTCCGCCAGCGCCTGGCAGACGTAGCCCATGCCCTCCTGCGTGCCGGCGACGCTCATCACCATGTCGGGCGTGATGCCGCCGACGCCGTAGCGGGTCGCGTAGTAGTCGCACACGGCCTGCAGCAGCTCGTCCTTGTCGTGCAGGGAGTACTTCCAGTTCTCGGGGTCGCGCGCGCTCTCGACGAGGGCGTCGACCACGTGCTGGGGAGGCGGGAAGTCCGGCGTGCCGACCGACAGGTCGTACACCGTGCGGCCCTCGGCCTCGAGCTCGCGGCGCTTCGCGTTGAGCGCGGCGAACACCTCGTCGCCAAACAGGTCCAACCTCTTCGAGAACCGCATCCGCACCTCCTGGGACGCACCCTGCCCTGACGCGTCGATTCTTGCATAACTCTTGCCCGCCCATGCCAGCTACCTGATAGTTAGCCCGCAAATGAAACAAACTTCGAACCACGTGCCCGCCGCGGGGATGGCGCACAATGGGGTGCGAGAAGCCCACCGACCCGAGGAGGACCCATGCGCTACACGCTCGACGACCTTTGCCGCCTGATCGACCACACCGACCTGCGCCCGGACGCCACGCACGAGGACCTGGCGCGCCTCTGCGACGAGGCCGTGCGACACCATTTCCGGATGGTGGCGGTCAACCAGGTACAGTCAGCGTTCTGCGCCGCCCGGCTTGCCGGCACCGACGTCCACACCGGCGCCGCGATCAGCTTCCCCCTCGGCCAGACGAGCGTCGCCTCCAAGGTCTTCGACACGAGGGACGCCCTCGCCCAGGGCGCCGACGAGATCGACTACGTGGTCAACCTCACCGAGGTCAAGGCAGGTAACTGGGACTACGTGGAGCGGGAGATGCGCGAGGTCGTGGCCGTCTGCGCCGAGGCGTGCGTCCCCTCCAAGGTCATCTTCGAGTGCTGCCTGCTCACCGAGGAGGAGAAGCTCGCGCTCTGCCGGATCGCCCGCGAGGTGGGCCCCACCTTCGTGAAGACCTCGACCGGCTTCTCCACCGGCGGCGCGACGGTGGCCGACGTCCGCCTCATGCGCGCCAACGTGGGCGAGAAGGTCCAGGTCAAGGCCGCGGGCGGCATCCGGAGCGCCGACGCCTTCCTCGCCATGGTCGCCGCCGGCGCCACCCGCGTCGGCTGCTCGAGGTCCGTCCCCATCGTCGAGGAGCTCCGCCGGCGCATGGAGGAGTCGGGCAGGGACTACGTCGAGCTGTAGCGGGTAGGAACCCTGGCCTGGCACGCGCCGCAGCAGAAGCGCGCCGGCGGGCACGAGACGCGCCCGGCGCTGTCGGCTGCCGGCACCGGGCGTGGTCGATACGAGACGTGGCCGGCGCGAGCCGGCGGGGAGGTGGTCCCATGACCCAGGATGAGCGTCGCCGTCGCCTCATCGAGGCGCTCAAGGCGGAGCGCGAGGAGTACGCGGGCATCGTCGTGCCAGAGGACGGGCAGCGGCAGCGAGACCAGATCCGCGCACTGCTCAACGTGAGGCCCCCCGCGCCCGCCGGCGAGGAGCTCCTCGCCGCGCAGGACGACTACCTCTCCCACCTCGCCGAGGAGCGCGGGGTCGTCCGCCCGGACGAGCTGCCCTCCTCGGACGGGGGCGTCTGCGTCTGGCGGGGGGACATCACCCGGTTCGCCGCGGACGCGGTGGTGAACTCGGCGAACGACCAGATGATGGGGTGCTTCGAGCCCCTCTGCGGGTGCGTGGACAACGCGATCCACACCCAGGCGGGCATGCAGCTGCGCGCGGACTGCTACCACTTCATGATGGAGCAGGGCCACGCCGAGCCCGTCGGCGGGGCCAAGATCACCTACGCCTACAACCTCCCCGCGCGCTACGTGATCCACACCGTGGGCCCGCGCGTCGACGGAGCCCCCACGCCGCGCGACCGCGAGCTGCTCGCCTCGTGCTACCGCTCCTGCCTCCGCCTGGCGGGGCGCCACCGGCTCGCGAGCGTCGCCTTCCCCTGCGTCTCGGCGGGGCACGGCGGCTTCCCCGCGGCCGACGCCGCCACGGTGGCGCTCGGCGCGGTGCGCTCGGCGCTGCGCACCTGGGACGAGCTGGTGCGCGACGTCGAGGGGCGTGCGGGGGACGCGGGCGCATCGAGCGACGCGCTGCCCGCCCCCAGGCCGAGGGTGGTGCTCGTCTGCCACACCGAGGAGAGCTACGAGCTCTACCGCGCGCTCCTCTGAGGGGCGGCGGCGCGCCCGACGCATGGCGCCCGACCGCCACGCCGACCGCCACGCCCGCCGCAAGGCGCCCGTACATGACAAGTGGAGCTCACCCCCGAAGGGACGAACCCCACCTTGTCGGCAAGATATGTGCGAGCGGCCGGCCGGCTCTCCCAGGCTCAGGATCCCGGGGGCCTCTCCCCGCTCGCTGGCAGACATGATACGCCGGCCAATGTTGAGCCAGGGTGTCCAAATGCCTACAGCTTAGAAAACTCTGACATTAGTAATCACCTACGAGGGCCCAACCCTCCTACCTGCGGTTTCGCAGACCACGCCAGCGACTACTTGATGCTGAAAAGTGGTCAACCCAAAACGGTCCTCCACAAGTGGAGGCAAGGAGGCCGCACACCGAGGGATTCCTACCCCTCGGTGATCCCCACCTGTGGCCGCTGCCTCACGTGTGCCCAGACGAGGATCGCAATCCCCAGCACGACGAGCGGCAGCGAGAGAATCTGGCCCATGGTGACCACGCCGCCGAGGAGGTAGCCGAGCTGCTTGTCCGGCACGCGCACGAACTCCACGAGGAAGCGGAAGACGCCGTAGCAGGCGAGGAAGGTGCCGAGGAAGGTGCCCTGCGGCCGCGGCGGCACCCTGCGGGAGAGCGCGAAGAGGATGAGGAAGAGCACGACGCCCTCGAGGAGGGCCTCGTAGAGCTGGGAGGGGTGGCGATAGACGGCGCCGCCCGTCTCGAACATGACGCCCCAGGGCAGGTCGGTCGGCTTGCCCCACAGCTCGCCGTTCACGAAGTTCGCGCAGCGGCCGAAGAACAGGCCGATCGGCGCCACGCAGACGCCCACGTCGATCATGGTCGGGATGGACACCCGCGAGGCGCGGCAGACGATCGAGCCGCCGACGATGGCGCCGACGAGCCCCCCGTGGAAGCTCATGCCGCCCTGGTTTATCGCGAGTATCTCGAGCGGGTGCTCGAGGTAGTAGCCGGCGCCGTAGAAGATCACGTACCCCAGGCGGCCGCCGACGATGATGCCGAGGGCGATGCCGACGACGATGTTCATGAGCGCGTCGGCGGAGATGTCGAGCTTCCAGCGCCGGATGATGCGCCAGGCCATGAGGCCGCCGAGCACGAACCCGGCGAGGTACGCCAGGCCGTACCAGCGCACGACGATGGGCCCCAGCTGGAACGCGATGGGGTCGAGGGACTGGTAGAGGTCGTTCAGAGGCATGCGTGCTCCAACCTACGGGCGAGGCCGGCGCAGGCGACCGCTCGGGTCCTGGCGCCGGGTTCGAGAAGAACGGGCGGGGACAGCGTACAACGTCGTCCCCGCCCGCGGCAAACCCACGGCGCTTGCCGCCCCCGGCAAGAGGAAGGGGCGTCCCGACGGGTGCGGGGCGCCCCTTGCTTGCGGCCCGGTCGCTCGGACGGGGCTCGGGTTCAGCCCCTGCCGGGCCTACCAGGCGTTGATGGTCGCGTCCATCCAGGCGAAGCGCCGCGCGATCCAATCGCGCATCCGCGCGGCGCACGCGAGGAAGTCGTCCGCGTCGCCCCCGTCCCAGACCAGACCGTTCATGCTCGCGGAGCGCACGATCCCCTCCGCGGTCCGCTCGACCAGGCCCGCACCACCGTCCTTGTCGGTGAGCAGCACGTCCTCCACGTAGGGCCTGAGACTCTCGTTGAACTCCCGCTTGATCTGCTGGCGCACCGCGGGATCGTCGAGGAAGAACGCGTAGCGCTCCGAAGCGAAGCCCTCGGGGTTCTCGTAGCCCATGCCGACGTTCCACGGGCTGACGCCGAAGCTCTGGTCGAAGTCCCAGATGGGACCTGCGCAGACGAGGCCGTCGCCCTTGTCCTTGTAGAAGTACGTCGACGAATGGCGTATGTAGTCGGGATTCTTGGCGAGCTCCTCCACGAGGAACACCCGCGCGAGGGAGGAGACGTCGAAGCCGGCGCCCGCGTTGCCCGCCCTGGCCGCGTCGATCGCCGCCTGCACCCGCTCGCTGATGTAGCGCACCTGCTCCTCGGAGGCGTCCTCCGGGTTCTTGAGGACGAAGTGGCCGATGCTCGTGTCGAACCAGCTGCGCTCGGCCGCGTAGTAGGCGTTGTCGAGCTCGAGGAGATAGCCGCCCGAGAGGTCGGCTGGCGCCTTCACGCCCGTCACGAAGCGGTACTCCCTGCCGTAGGAGTTGGTGCCGGATGCCGTGGGATGGCTCTCGACGGACACGTCGTCCACCGAGCCGTTCTCAATCTGCTCGATGTTCACACGACCCTTGTTGACCTCGACCTTCTCGCTCAGGAGATAGGTGCCGCGGTACTCCCCGTCGTAGTACAGATCCACGAGCCTGCAGTCCGGCGTGGTGCCGAGGCCCATGGCCAAGGCAGTCTTCGCAGCTATGAACTGGTGCAGCATCGACTGGTCGTAGGCGTTGGCGAGGAGGAGCCACGTCTTGGACTTGTTTTTCTCGGAGCCGTCCACGAGCGAGGCCTTCTTGTCGAGCTTTATCTGGTAGGGCTTCTTGGGCGCCAGCCAGGTGCTGTTGCCGCGGCCCTTTATCTGGGTGAGCCCCCCATCATAGGTGACGGTCCCGTCCGCCTCGGCGAGGACCATGCTTCCCTTGGCCTTGAGCGAATGGTCCGCGCTCGACTCGACGTAGCCACGCCCCTTGAGAATGGGGTCATCGCTCGTTACGAACACGGCGGGCACGTTGGCGGACCTCATCACCTGGACGAGGAGCGGCGAGTCCCCCTCGGAGAGCCTCAGGAAGACGCGATAGGCGCCGTCGCCGTCGCGCGCGAATCCACCGGACTCCAGGTCGATCGTGGAGCCCGCGCTCACGAACTCGCCGGCGTCATCGCGGGTGGCGGAGGCGTAGAAGCCCCCGCGGCCGGGGACGAAGGTGGTGAGCGCCGTCTTCGTGAGGTCGGCGCAAGAGGGCAGGAAGAGGTAGGGGACGCCGCCGACCGTGGAGGAGAGGACCTGCTCCGTGGTGCCCTTCGGGGTGGTGACGGTCGCGCCCACGCTGGTGATGCCGAGCGTGGCGGCGCCGGCAGGGTGCAGCCAGAACCTCTGGGCGAGGGTCCCGTTGGGGGCGTAGCCCTGGACGTTGGCGCCGTCGCGGAAGCTCGCGCCGTTCACGTCGAGCGCGAGGCCGCTCCTGGAGAGGAGGCCGAAGCCGTCCCAGTGCAGGACCACCTTCCAGAGCTGGGAGTCCCCGGGCCGCTCGTCCGCGAGCCACTGCAGGGCGTTGGCGCCGGCCTTGTCTCCGGAGAGGGTGAGGTAGCCCCCGTTGCGCACGTTGCGGACGAGGTAGTAGCCCTCGTCGCCGTAGCGGACGAGCTCGAAGCGCTGGGCGTCGGACCCGTTGTCCCGCCAGAGCTGCACGTTGGCGCCCACCTCGCGCGAGCCGGCCGCGTCATCGAGGACGAAGGCGGCGTCGCCGGCGTGGACGGCGTAGCGCCCCTCCCGGAGGGCCTCGCGACGCTCCAGGATCCACCGCTGCGCGCCCGTCCCGTTTGGCGCGTACTGCTGGACGTTGGTCCCGTTGGCGCTCCTCCCGCCGGAGACGTCGAGCGCGAGGCCGGAGTTGGCGGAGACGATCCTGTAGGAGCCGTCGCCCAGGCCGTCGATGGACCAGGCCTGCGCCCAGGTGCCGTTCTCGTCGTACTGCCACACGTTGGCGCCGCTCTCCAGGGAGGCGCCGCATACGTCCAGCACCTTGCCGGAGACCATGCTCTTGATCGCGTAGTAGCCGGTCCGCTCGTCGTAGCGCACGTTGAAGCGCTGCGCGGCGCTGGAGTTGGTGCTCCAGACCTGGGCGTTGGCGCCGGTTGCCACATCCGCCCCGCTGATGTCGAGCGTCCGGTCGCCCGCGAGGGAGGACGCTATGCCGTAGACCCCGTCCTCCACCGTCCTGGGCGACTCGAGATACCAGCGCTGCGCCGCGCTGCCGTTGGCGCCCCAGAGCTGCAGGGGCGACCCGTTGCTCAAGAGGCCATAGCGTACGTCGAGCGCGAGCGCGCCCCCGTCCGCCGCGCGCAGGGCCGAGAGGAGCGTGTAGCTCCCGTCGGCGTTCTCGACGACGCGCCAGCGCTGGGCGTCCGTGCCGTTGTAGGCGTACTGCCAGACCTTGGCGCCGGCCGCCGCCACGCCGTTGGCGACGTCCAGCACCTTGCCGGAGCCCACGTTGTAGATGACGCTGTACTCGGTGTCCTCGACGCGGCCGATGCGGAAGCGCTGCGCCTTGGTGGAGTTGTCGTCGTAGACGTCCACGTCGGCAGCATCCTGGTCCGAGCCGGAGCGGACGTCCAGGTTCTTCCTGTTGGACCCGTCCCGGACGTACAGCTCGTAGACGCCCTCGGGGACGATGGCGGAGGGCTGCTCTGCGTTCTCCCCCGGCGCGGTACCCTCGGGGCCTGCGTCGGCGAGACCCGAGCCCGAACCATCGCTCGGGGCCGAGCCCTCTCCTGCGTCCGGCCCATCGACGGGCGCGACGGGCTTTTCGGCCGTCCCGGCCTCGCCCGCCTCCCCCTTCTCGCCGGATTCGTCCGTCCTGGCCGCATCGCCTGCCTCGCCCGCCTTGCCAGCATCGCCCGCAGGGGCAACTGTGGGGCCCTCGGTGGACGCGCCCTCGGCCGCGTCCGGAGTCGCGCCCGCCTCCGAGGACGCGGCTCCTCCCTGGTCCGACGGCGCCGAGACGACTGCGGAGGGGACGCCGGGCGTGGCCTCCCCCTGTCCCCCCTGGGATTCGCCCGACGCGTCGGCGACGATGACGCCCCCACCCGTGGGGGCGGTCGTCGTGCCCGCCTCCACGGCGAAGGCCGCCGTCGGGACGGCGAGCGCCACGGAGACCACCGCAGCGGCGGTCGCCTTCTTGATTGCCTCCATTGAAGCCTCCTCACACGGCCGGCCCGCCATCGCCTGCACCAGGGCGTAGCGCAGGCGGTCTAGCCAGGCATGGTTCCATTACTTATAGTTAGTCGGGAATTTCCAAGACCCTTTTATGTAGGGTATCTTAAGCCTCGCCCGCAGCCGAACGCAACGGATGCGGCCTCGGCAAAGGGACGCCCCCGGCAGGCACCACGGGCCTGCCGGGGGCGTCGACGTTGGGTCGCCGTATGAGGGACCGCGCCCTACTGACCGAACTCTATCGCCCAGACCTGCGCGGCCGAGGAGTTCCACTCCCAGAGCTGGACGTTGGTCCCGGAGCGGAAGGCGCCCGCGGAGACGTCGAGCGCGAGCCGGCTGGAGGCGCCCAGGATCCTGTAGGCTGGGGCGCCGTCCCGGGTGCCCACGCGCTGCACGAACCAGTGCTGCGCCTGCGTGCCGTTGTACCTGTAGGACTGCACGTTCGTGCCGTTGCCCCGCCCGTCTCCGGCGGCGTCAAGGGCGTTGTTGGCCAGCGCCGAGATGATGGCGAGGCTGCCCGCCTTGGCCAGCTTGAAGGTCTGGGCCGCGGTGCCGTTGGCCTCCCACTGCTGCACGTTCTCGCCGGACCGCAAGGAGCCGCAGTTGACGTCGAGGACCTTGCCCGACCCCTTGTTCACGAGCCTGTAGCCGTCGCCGAACCGCTCGACGTACCACAGCTGCGCGTCGGAGCCGTTCCAGGTCCACTGCTGCACGTTGGCCCCGTTCCTGCGGGACCCTGCGGACACGTCGAGGTACTTTCCCGAGCAGAGCGCCATGACCGAGTAGGCCCCGTCCCTCTCCTGCCTGAAGCAGAACATCTGGGCGTAGGTGCGGTTGGAGCTGTAGAGCTGGACGTTGGCGCCGTCCCAGCCCCCCGCCCCGCTCACGTCGAGGGTGACGGACTCGTTCGCCGCGGGGGTGACGGCGTAGATGCCAGGCGCGAAGCCGGCCGGCTCGTCGGGCGGGACGTCCGCGGAGGAGATCGCGAAGGTCCCCCTCGCCGTGCCCGTGTAGTTGCCCTTGCCCGTCACGGTGACGGTCGCCGTCCCCGGGTTCACGTTGTCGCTGTAGGAGACGTCGTAGTCGGTGCCCGCGGCCAGCGTCCTGCCGTCGAGCTTCACCGTGGGCGAAGGCCTGAGCTCGCCTCCCGTAAAGGTCTCGTCGGAGGCGCTCACCTCCGCACCGGAGAGGTCTCGCGGCACGATCCTGAAGGACGCCTCCTTCGTCCCTGTGTAGCCGCCGCTGCCGGACACGACGACCGTGCCGGTGCCCACGTTCACGTTGTCCCTGTAGTCGACCGTGTAGTCCCATTAGAGTCGCCAGAGCGGGGTCCCGCAGAAGTCGTTAAACGTCTTGCTCCCCGTGAACGCGCCGACGCCCTCCACCGTGAAGGTCTTCGTCCCGCTGTCGCTCCCGGTCGGTCCGCTCGTGACCCTGAAGTCCTGGCCCTCGACGAGCTCGCAGCTCACGTCCTCCCCGGAGGAGCTTCGTACGGTCGCCTTGCCCTTCACGATGGGCCTGTAGCCAGGGCAGGCCCAGTCGACGTCGAACGTGCAGCTCGAGACGTCGATGCGCTGGTCGACCGCCGGGCATGTGTCGACCTTCCTCCCCGAGTAGCGGCCCTTCCCGGTGATGGTGCGCGTGGCGGTGCCGTTGCCGTTGTCCTTGTAGGTCACGGTGTAGTCGGTCCCGCTCCTCAGGGTGACCGGCTCGCCGTCCTCGTAGCCGTAGGTCACGTTCGGGTCCGGCGACGTGCCCTTCGCCCAGACCGTCAGGGGCGCGGTCGCCGCGGAGATGTCACGGGTGCCCTCCGCCATCGCGACGGCCCTGTGCGCGTTCGCGGCGCCGTAGCCGGTCGCGGCGTCCCAGCCCTCCCCCGTGTAGGGGACGTCGTCCGCGGATTCGTAGAGGACGTCCATCGCCTGGCGCGGGGAGAGGCTCGGGTTGGCGGAGAACTCCAGCGCGACCACTCCCGCCACGTAGGGCGCCGCCATGGACGTGCCGCTCATGGTCCCGTAGCTGCTGTCGCTCCCGTACGTCGTGCTGTAGACGCTCGTTCCCGGGGCGCAGATGTTCTTGTTAGTCCCGCCGTACGCCTGGCCGTCGGTGTTGTAGTTGGAGTCGCCCGAGAGCACGTCCGGCCCCTGGAGGTTCATGACCCCCACGACGTCCGCGTCGAGGTCCGCCGGGAAGCTCCTGTACGGCAGGCTCGACGAGCCGTCCTCCTTCTCGTTGCCGTTGGTGTTCCCCGCACAGCATACGGTGACGATGCCGGCGTCGTAGGCGGCCTTGACCTGGTCGTTGAGGAGCTCGTCCCCATCGTCGAAGCCGTCGTCCCTCGAGCCCTGGATGCTCATGTTCACGACGCGGATGTTGTACGCCGAGCGGGTCTCGAGCACGTGCTTGTACCCGATGACCATGTCGTCGGTATAGCAGCTGCTGACGCGCTTGCGGACGCCGGTCGCCTCGTCTCGGACGTCGTACGAGGGGAAGACCTTCACGATCGACAGGCCCGCGTTGTACGAGGTCCCCGCGACGCCCTTTCCGTTGTCGGCCCTCGCGGACGCGATCCCGGCGACGTGCGTTCCGTGTCCCGTGACGTCGGTGACGTCGCTGACGTCGCCGGGCAGGTCGTTCGACTTGTTCGCCTTGGTCGCGTCGAACGTGTCGACGATGTTGTCCCTGAGGTCTTCGTGGGTGACCCGGCACCCCGTGTCGAGCACCGCTATGGTCACCCTCTTGTCCGTCCGCGTGACGTTCCACGCGTCCTTGAGGTCGGCCGGGGCCTGCACGTTCCATGAGCTGTAGGAGAGCAGCCCGTCGGGGTCGTTGGTCGAGAAGGCGGGCTCGGCCTCGGCGTCCCCGGCCGCCTCGTCCCCGGCGGCGTCAGACGGGCTCGCCCCCGCGGAGTCCCCCTCGGTCCCTCCCGCATTGCCGCCGTCCGCGGGGACAGCCGCCCCCGAAGGTTCGGTTGCGCCGGCGGGCGCGTCGGCGGCGGGCCGGTCGACCGCCTCGCCTCCCTCGGCCGCCTCGTCGGAGGGCGCGCCTTCCGACGCGTCCGTCGACCCCGCCGCACCGGCCTGGGCGCCGGGGGCCTCGTCCTCCCCCTCGCCGATCGAATACGAGTAGTTGGGCTGGGACCTCACCCCGGCGGCGCTCAGCTGGTCCACGGTGTCTGCCACCGTGACGCCCGGCTTCGTCTGCACGCGCACGAAGCCCAGCGAGAGGTCCTGCCCCTCCACGCTCTGCGCGTCGACGACGTCGACGCCCGCGAGCATCGAGGTGACGTCCTCCATGGTGGCACCCTCGGGGATGGGCACGAGCACCACGCCCCCCTCGCAGGTGGCTCCGCCCACCTCCTCCTCCACGGGAGCCTCGGGGGCGGAGGACTCGTCCGACGCCTGGTCCGTCGCGCCCTGCCCCGAATCGCCCGGGGCGGGCTGGCCGCCCCCGTCCGGAAGGCCTCGGTCGGTCTCGCTCGCGCCGCCGGAGGCGTCGGAGGTGGCTGACGCCTGCTCCACGTCCGCACCGGCGCCGTCACCCTGCTGGGGCGCGGTCCCCACCGAGGCCTGCTGCCCCGGCTGGCCGGCCGGGGAGGCCTGCACGCCGAGGCCCGAGACAACCGCCAGCAGGACCGCGATGGCCGCGACCAGTACCGTCGCGCCGATCGCCACCCTCCTGGCACGGCGTCTGTCGTCTCCGCCGCCCTGGTTCGCAAGGTGCTTGGGAGTCTTGGGCTTGAAGCGCATCGGACCACCTCCGCGGGATGGGAGCTCGTCGGTATGTGAGGGAGTGCCTGGGCAAGCGCCCGAGGCTTACCCTAGGGTCTTCTAGGGTTCTTTCAGATATTAGTCTTGCAACCCAGGGGATATGTTGCGCAAGTCTGGCGTATCCGTTGCAGCCACGGTCAGGCCCGGCGCGCCTCAAGCGCAAAATGCCCGATACGGCGCCAGCCCTACCGTCGGCAACCTCGCGCAAGAAGTGCATAGATGGTTAGGAGCCAACCACGCATGGGGCATCGACAGTTGAGGTGTGCTTCAATTGATCCTCACCAAACGCTGCGCGGGGGCAGCTCAGAACTTCGCCCGTCGCATTACGAGTCCGATTGCGTCGCCACCACCGCTTGAGTTCAGGAGACACCAAAATGGACGATTCGAAACCAACCCAGCGGCCGGCCTCCGCCCGTGCCAGCAAGGGCACGGTCGGGCTGGCCGTCCTGGGCGCGGCCCTGATAGCCCTGGGGAACCTGATATCCGAGGTCTATCGTGACTCCCCAACCTCCTCGGACTACCAAACCGGTTTAGGAATGGCTACCTGCCTCGCCCATGCCCTCGTCATCTTCCTGGTGGCCGGCGTCGTCTCGTTTCTCCTCTTCCGGCTCTGGGACTCCTGCGCCAGCGTCGATGGCGACGCGCCCCTCCATTGGCGCTCTCGGCTAACGCCCGCCCAATTCTTCGCCGTCGGGACACTCGTCCTTGCTATTCCGTGGCTTTGCTGGGCGGTTGCTCACTTCCCGGGTACGATGCGCGACGACACGATTTCGCAGCTCTTTCAATACAGGGGTGCAATAGGCTATTACTCGCAGCACCCGGTGCTGGACACCCTTGTCTTCGGCCTCTTCTGGGACCTGGGGTCTTCACTCGGCAATGCGGCCATAGGCATGTTCGTCTTCATCCTCATCCAGATCGCGCTCACTTCCTGCGCGATCTCGATCTGTGTCTCCTATGCGAGGGAGCACGGGTTCCCTGAGGTTGCAGCCTGGGCGATTCTGGCAATCGCCGCACTGTCAAGGGCCTTCTACCAGCCGGTGGACACGATGTCCAAGGACGCCCTCAACGGGTGGCTCTTCGTCCTGGCCTTCTTCTGCTACATGAGGACGCTCGACTCCGGTGGAGAGTGGCTCGCGTCGAGGGCGCGAAACGTCATCGCGACCGTGGTGGTGACCGCGCTTTGCGTCACCACCAAGCGAACCCTGCTGTACGTCTTCGCCGTCAGCTACCTCCTCGTGGCGCTGTCCTGGGCCTTCTCGCGCAAGGCAAGGCCACGCTCTCGCAAGGCCCTGATCGTAAGCGCGCTGACTGCCGTCGGGTCTCTCGCGCTCTCCCTGTGCGTCATTACCCCGGTGCTGAACTCCACGTTCCACGTGGCGCAGAACAAGACGTACGAGATGTACTCGGTGCCCGAGCAGCAGGTCATCGGCACCCTTCGCGCGCACCCGGACGCGCTGAGCGCCTCGGAGGTCTCCGAGCTCGACCAGGTGATGGACGTCGACCGGGCAATAGAGGCCTACAATCCCTCCCGCTCGGACGAAGTGTCGGCAACGATGAGGCCGGATGGTCAAGCCACGACGCTCCTACGAATTTGGCTGGAGCTCGGGCTCAGGCATCCCGGCAGCTACTTCTCCGCATACGCCAGGCTCGCGTCAGGCTGGATGTCGCTAACCACTTCCCTGAGCTATGCGCACGAGGTCCAGGGCGACCTGCTGACCCCCGCCAGGGTCGAGGCATGGTCATCGTTCTTCTCAGGCGACCAGGGGACCGTTCTCGCATTCTTCGAGGATGCCGACTTCACGCTCCCGGAGAGCCTTTCGACCTTGAACGGGCTGCTGGAGGGCTTCGACGCGTGGCAGGTCGAGTACCTGCCGGTCCTCTCGAGCTATGGCCTCTTCTGCTTCGCCCTTCCCGTCGACGTTCTCGTGTACCTCGTCGGTCGCAGGAGGGGCGCCAAGTTCCTCGCGTTGCTCCCCTACTTCGTTGTGCCCGCCTCGCTTGCGGTCGGACCCATCGCACTGTATTGGTATTCGATTCCAAGCGTCTATGCGACCCCCCTCGTCGTAGGGACAACGGGACTCTCCGATAACGAGGACTCGTACGAGCCGGACTCCCGGCCACGCCATCTCGCTGCGTAATACGTAAGGCGCAGAACAAGCAAGGCGGCCGAGGGCAGAGCGCTCTCGACCGCCTTGCTTCCGCGTGTACGGGAGGAAACTAGTGCTTCCGGTCCTCGTACTCCCTGATGACGTCGATCTCCCACTGGCGGCGCGCACCCTTCACGATGGTGTCCAGGATCAGGCCGCAGGTGAAGAAGAGGCAGCCAAGGCCGCAGAAGGCGACGGCGAGTATCGCCGTCGGGAGCCTCGGGACCAGGCCGGTGGCCATGAACTCACCCACCACCGGGATGCCCAGAATCAGGCCGATGACGATGGCGATGAGCGCGAGGATGCAGAAGAAGCTCAGCGGCTTGTAGTCCTTGAGGAGCGAGAAGATCATGCGCAGGACCTTGGCGCCGTCCGAGAAGGTGTTGAGCTTGGACTCGGAGCCCTCGGGGCGGTCGCGGTAGTCGATGGGCACCTGCAAGATCCTCCAGCGCTTGTCCACCGCGTGGATGGAGAGCTCGGTCTCGATCTCGAAGCCCGGGGAGAGGACCGGCAGGGTCTTGGCGAAGTCGCGGTTGAAGGCGCGGTAGCCGGTCATCACATCGTTGAACTCGAAGCCGTACAGGACCTTGATGAGCCACCTCACGAGGTCGTTGCCGAAGCCGTGGAAGGCCCTCTTGTTCTCCTCGCCGTAGGTGCCGTTGGAGAGGCGGTCGCCCACCACGTGGTCGGCCACGTCGTCGAGGAGGGGCTGGAGGAGCTTGGGCGCCTCCTCGGCGGGATAGGTATCATCGCCGTCCACCATGACGTAGTAGTCGGCGTCGATGTCCCTGATCATCTGCCTCACGACGTTGCCCTTGCCCTGGCGGGGCTCGAGCCTCACGTCGGCGCCGTGGGCGCGTGCTATCTCGCCCGTCCGGTCGCTGGAGTTGTTGTCGTAGACCCAGATGTCCGCCTCGGGGAGCACCCTGCGGAAGTCGTCGACGACCTTGCCCACGGTGAGCTCCTCGTTGTAGCAGGGCACCAGCACTGCGATGGATGGGTTTTCCATATGTGCTTCCGTTTCAGCTTTACTGAACCTGTGTTTCCGAGGCCACTTTACGAATCACAGTTAAACCAGCCCTAGCATCAGTTTCCGGACCCCCCTGCCAGCCTTCGGTCTTTCGGTCGAACCGAAGGCTGGCGGGGGGTCCGGACGGACAACATCATACTGCTGAGACCCTCGCACTGCCGGCCCACAACAGGCGCGAGATGGCAGAGAGAATCAGGAATTCGCTTGCTGCGGGGACCGGCCCTCCAACCCAGGGAATGCCCGAGGTGCAGTTGCTCGTATGCCTTCTCGACACTCGAGGGCACCTAGCTCAGGGAGTACGCCAGGAGGTGCTCCCTGAGCCCGCAGATGCCCCGCCTGTATTCTGTCAAGTCCGTCTTTAGGAAATGAACACGCTTTCTTTCGGTTCTCAGCTCGAAGATTTTTCTGGTCTCGGCATGACCGCGACCGTCTCTGCTAGCCGTTGTGTGCCAACAGGTTGTTGGCACAAAACGGCCTAGCAGTATCGAAAGGGAAATCGGCGGTATCGGCTCGCGATACCGCCAATGCTGGTTAGCGCCATAGGATGGTATTCAAGTGAGCGAATACTTACATTGAAGAATATCAGACTTCTTCACTGATGATATACATTGGACGTCTCTTCACTTCACTATATATCTTGGAGATGTATAGACCGAGGATTCCAATTCCGAAAAGCTGAAGTCCTGAAAGAACGATAATAATACACACTAGTGAAGGCCAACCGCTGGTCGGATCACCAAACACCAGTGTGCGTATTATGATAAAAAGCAAGGCTACGAGTGCGATAAGACACAGCACCAGTCCTGCAACGGATATCGCCTCCAAAGGAAGAGTTGAAAAAGCAATTATACCATCGATGGCATACTTAAATAAAGACCTAAAACTCCAATGCGTCTTACCATGTTCTCTTTCGATATTCGCATATCCAATCCACTCTGTTTGAAATCCAACCCATTGGAATAGTCCCTTTGAGAAGCGCTCCCTCTCGGGTATTGAAGTTATGGACTTTACCACCCTCTGCTGCATGAGGCGGAAGTCGCGCGCCCCATCTCGCATCTCAACGCTAGAAATTCTGTTCAGGAGGTGGTAAAAGCGATGCGCGAACCAGCTCCTTACAGGAGGCTCACCATCACGTGACTTACGAAACGTAGCAACTATATCGCAGTCCGTGTCAATCATTCTTTCAAACATGCTCGGTAGGAGAGTGGGGGGATCTTGCAAATCTGCATCCATCACAGTTATGTACGAGCATTTCGTCTCAAGTGCCTTATTCAAACCAGCTAGCAATGCAGCTTCTTTTCCAAAATTTCGCGAAAAAGTGACATAATGCACATTCGGGTTCTCTTCATGCATTCTTTTCAAAATATCTCGAGTGTGATCTGTAGACCCATCATTCACAAAAACGTATGAAATTGGTATATTAAGCCAATGTGATAGAGTAGGTTCGACTTGCTTCATGACATCGCAAAACGGTGCCAGAGACTCTTCTTCATTGAAGCAGGGAACCACCACGCAAAGTCCCTTTACACAAGCATCAGTAGACATATCCCTCCATATTAGACATCCGCTTTTGTATTTCTCAACGTATCACCGAACGCAATTCCGTGTCTCCAAATCCAGAAACACGATGAAGCATACGCCAAACCGCCGTTAAACCAGCCCTGGCATTAGTGTCTGAACCCCCCCTGTCAGCCTTAGATTCGACTCACAGACCTAGGTGAAGGGGGCCCGGGTGGTCAGCAGCACATCACAGAAGGCGTTCATACTACCGGCCGAGAACAGTCGCGAGCCCGCTGAGAGAATCAGAGAGTCGCTTGTCGCGGGGATTTGGCCAGCGAATCCGGGGAGTGCCCGAGGCACGGCTGCCCGCACGTCACCAGGCATAGACATGACGTCGACGGCACCCATAGGTGTATCTGCCGCAGGTGCAGGCACACCTTCACCGAGGGGACGGCCGAACTGACGGCGCTCGCAAAGCTCCCCCTCTGTACCTAGCCCTCGTACGTCGGTGCAAAGTTCGGCGGTGCCTCGCTCAGGGAGCGCACCAGAAGGTACTCCG
>JAZHSQ010000020.1:0-42683 GCA_036454645.1 Olsenella sp.
GGGGGGGGGGGGGGGGGGGGGGCCCGGGGGGGGGGGGGGGGGGGGGCCCCCCCCCCCCCCCCCGCCCCTCCATCGCAGCCGGCCATTGCCGCGGCCGGCCGTGCCGGCGTCCGCGCTAATCCGAGTCGGAGGGCCCGTCGACGCGCACATCCGCGTCCGGGACGGGGTCGGGGTCGGACGGGGTCACGCCACCCCCTGCGGCGTCGCCCTGGATGGCGGTGGCGTCCTGGGCAGCGGCAGCTGCCGGATCGACGGCGTCGCCGGCGGCCTTCGCCTCTGGCGCGGGCGACATCGACTCGGTGGGCGCCGGGTCGATGACCTCGGTCGGAGTGTCGGGCTCCGGCGCGACGGCGGGCAGGCCGACCTCGGGCGGGTTGCCCTGGCCGGTCCCTCCCGTGACGTCAGCGGGCAGGGGGTCGTCGCTCGTCCCCCAGCGCGGGACGTCGAACTGCCGGAACCAGAGGCCGGTGGCGGTGGTCACCAGCAGGGTCATGACCTCGTTCACCACGGAGCACGCGTACCAACCCACGAGCACGACGGGGGCGGCGCCGGCGAGCATGGAGACGACCTGGTCGAGGACGTAGGTCTCGAGGTAGGCCGACCCCATCCCGTAGCCGTAGCCGGACGCGTACATGCCGTTGGTGAGGTAGGCGATCCTCATGATGCTCGGCGCGGACATCAGAAGGACCACGAAGAGGAAGACGATGGCGACCGCCCCGACGATGAGCCCGCCCAGCAGCTCGATGCCGAGGATGCGGAGAAGGCCGTTGGGGTCGCGCCTCATCATCTCCCCGGCCCTGCTCGCCTTGTACCCGGCCCCGACCCTCTGGTAGATCGTCGCCCTCAGCATCGAGACCAGCAGCCACAGCTCGAGCGCGATCCCGAGGACGAACGACAGGATTCCCACGAGCGCCGAGGCGATCTCAGACCTCTCGGTCGCGGCCCCGAGCGCCCAGGTGAGCACCACGTAGATGGCGGACCATCCGAGAGCGACGAGGAAGGCGCGCCAGCCGCTGGCGATGCAGGTGCCCACCTTCACGTCCTTCTGCTTCGGGGCGGAGTCCACGCCCCAGGCCGTGAGGCGCGCCCACTCCTGCTCGTAGCCGCGCACGCCAAGCGGGCCGGCCACCGGGACGAGCTTGGCGATCGCGAGGACCAGGACGGGCTTGGCCCAGCCCTTGTCCCTCGTGAGGAGCGCCCAGGAACGGGAAAGGTATTTCGTCGGCGAGAATCCGTCGGTTCTGTCTGACATGAGCCTTCCTCTCTGCGAGACCTGCTTGCGCTATGGTAGCCGAACTGTGGCCGGAGCCTGGCGCATGCCGAGGACGGATGCCCCCTGCGGCGCGGAGCCTGGCGCATGCCGAGGACGGATGCCCCCTGCGGCGCGGCGCCTCCCGAAATGGCACGATGGACGCGGCGCCTGGCCCCGACCCACAAAAAAAGCCGGCTCGTGACGAGCCGGCTGCTGGGCAAATGGCGGAGGAGGAGGGATTCGAACCCTCGTAGCACCGAAGTGCTAAACGGTTTTCGAGACCGCCGCATTCAACCACTCTGCCACCCCTCCGTAAGGGTGACGCGGCGCCTCATCTGGGACGGGGCGCCGCGTGGATTTACTGGCGGAGAGTCTGGGATTTGAACCCAGGATACGCTTTAGGCGTATACACGATTTCCAATCGTGCTCCTTCGGCCACTCGGACAACTCTCCGTAAATACCGCGAGGGAAAGTATACACGAGTCCGCCCGAGACGCGCCGAGAATTTTGGGCGAGTTTCTAACCGCTCGGTCCAGCCGCTGTCGGGAAGGCCCCAACTATACTTTTGACCTGGAGATTTCGCTTCTTCGCCCCTCCGGGGGCCTCATCCGGTATGGTCGCCATTCCACAGACCGTTCGCAAAAGGAGAAGCCCGTGCTCGACTTCCTCTTCTCTTCCGGCAGCGCAGACCTGGCCAGCCTGAACCTCCCCACCTGGCTCGACCTCTCCTCGGTCATAGTGGGATCTCTCTCTGGAATCCTGGTAGGCCAGGAGCGCAAGCTCGACTTCGTCGGCATCATGACCATCTCCATCATCGGGGGCCTGGGCGGAGGGCTCATCCGCGACGTCATCATGCAGCACGGCGTCTACATGCTCGAGTCGCACCTCGCCATCCCCGCGACGCTCTTCGCCGGCCTCGTGGGCTTCCTGTTCCCGCAGGTGCTGACCCGTCACCCCCACCTCCTCGAGTGGGTGGACATCTTCTCCGTGGCCCTGTTCGTCGCTGGCGGCACGAGCAAGGCGATCGCCTGCGAGCTCAACGGCTACGCCGCGGTGCTCATGGGCATCATCACCGGCGTCGGCGGCGGCATGCTCAGGGACGTGTTCCTCGGCGAGGTCCCGAAGGTCTTCAGGGCAGGCACCTACTACGCGCTCTGCGCGGTCACAGGGGCCCTGGCGTACTACGTGTGCATCAGGTTCTTCCTGCTGCGCCAGTTCTGGGCCCTGCTCGCGTGCATCGTCGCGACCGTAGGCCTGAGGAGGGCGTCTCTCAGGTACGACATCCGCTCGTCGTCCTCGGTCAACCTCGAGCCGCGCCTCGACAGCGCCTACCAGACGCTGAGGACCCATTGGTCGAGGTCCGAGGCCAGCCGCGAGTCGGAGCCGGGGCGGCCCTCGGAGCCCGACGCCCGGGCCGAGGACGGAGCCGACGGGGACGCCGGGCACGAGACGAGGGACGGGGCCGAGCGCGGAGCGCAGGGCGCGGTCGAGCGCTAATGAGAAGGGGAGGGCAAGAGCCCTCCCCCGGTACTGCGCACGTATTCTAGGTGTCCGCGCCCCGGCACTAGCCGTTGAGCTTGGCGACCTTGCCGTGCTGGACCGCCCACTTGCGGCGCTCGACCTCGGTCAGCAGGCGCTTGCGCATGCGGATGAAGTGCGGCGTGACCTCGACGAGCTCGTCGTCCATGATGTACTCGAGCGCCTCCTCGAGGCTGAAGACCTTCGGGGGAGTGAGCTGCACGGCGATGTTGGCGGTGGAGCTGCGCTGGTTGCCGAGGTTCTTGCTGCGCGCGACGTTGACGGTCATGTCGCCGGGCCTCGACCTCGCGCCCACGAGCATGCCCTCGTAGCACTCGTCGCCAGGCGCGATGAAGAGGGTGCCGCGGTCCTGCAGCGTGCCAAGCGCGTAGGCGACGGCCTTCTCCGTGCTCATGGAGATCATGGCGCCGTTCTGCCTGGTGCCGATCTCGCCGGCGTAGGGGCCGTACTCGGCGAAGGTGTGGTAGAAGACCGCGTCGCCGTGGGTGACGTTCATGATCCTCGTCTTCAGGCCCATGATGCCCCTGGTGGGGATGCTGAACTCGAGGTGGGTCTGGGTCGTGCCCGTCTCCATGTTGGTCATGGTGCCGCCGGCGTTGCCGAAGACCTCGATGACCTTGCCGGAGAACTCGGGGTTGCACTCGACGACGGCGTTCTCGACGGGCTCCAGGACCTGGCCGTGCTCCTTCTTGAAGAGGACGCGCGGGCGGCCCACCTGGAACTCGAAGCCCTCGCGGCGCATGGCCTCCATGAGGACGGAGAGGTGCAGGATGCCGCGGCCCGCCACCTCGACGCCGGTCTTGTCGGGGAGCTCCTCGATGCGCATGGTCACGTTGTTCTCGCGCTCCTGCATCAGGCGCTCCTTGAGCTGGCGCCCACCCACGATGTCGCCGTCCCGGCCGACCAGGGGAGAGGTGCTCGCCTCGAAGACGACCGAGAGGGTCGGCGGGTCGATCTCGATCGGCTCCAGCTCGACGGGGTTCTCGGGGTCGGTGTAGACGTCGCCGATGTCGGTGTGGTCGATGCCCACAACCGCGGCGATGTCGCCGGCCTCGGCGTGGTCGCACTCCTTGCGGCCGAGGTAGTCGAAGGTGAAGAGCTGCTTCACGTGCGCCATGGCGCGCGAGCCGTCGTTCTTGACCACGAGGATGGCGTCACCGTCGTGGATGGTGCCGGAGTAGATGCGGCCGATGCCGATGCGCCCGACGTAGTCGGAGTGGTCGATGGTCACGCACTGCATGGCGAGGGGGCCGTCGAGGTCCACGTCGGGGGCGGGCATCTCGTCCACGATCATGTCGAGCAGCGGGTACATGTCCATGTTGCCGTCATCGGGGGAGAGGCGGGCGTAGCCGTTCACGGCTGAGGCGTACACCACGTGCTCCATGGCGAACTCGAGCTGCCCGTCGGTGGCTCCGAGGTCCATCATCAGGTCGAGCGACTGGTTGAGAGCGTTCTCGGGGTTGGCGCCCTCGCGGTCGATCTTGTTGATCACGATCATGACCTGCAGGTGGGCTGCGATGGCGTGCCTCAGGACGAAGCGGGTCTGGGGCATGGGGCCCTCGGCCGCGTCGACGAGCAGGAGCGCGCCGTCGGCCATCTTGAGGACTCGCTCGACCTCGCCGCCGAAGTCGGCGTGGCCCGGCGTATCGATGACGTTGATCTTCACGCCCTTGTACTCGATGGAGATGTTCTTGGAGAGGATCGTGATGCCGCGCTCGCGCTCCTGGTCGTTCGAGTCGAGCACGCGCTCCTGGACCTGCTGCCCCTCCCTGAAGGCATCAGTCGCCTTGAGCATCCCGTCGACCAGGGTCGTCTTTCCATGGTCGACGTGAGCGATGATCGCGATGTTCCTGATGGTTTTCTGCAGCATGCGTCCTCGTTTCCTACTCGGCATCTTCCTTCTGATGCGCTGATACAAATGTAGTTTGTCCCACCGAAAGTACTGCGTATGTATTACCCATTGTTAGGGCCGGTGTGTCCTAGAGCAGGGACTCGGTGATTCCAGCCGGGGCCGGGTCGCTCCATCGGAACCGGTCGCCCTCTCCCTTGCCGGCCACGTACGAGAAAGCGGAGTAGCTCGTACGTCCGCGCTCGCCGAACTCGACGAGCACCGCGTCCTGGTAGACGCCCGACTCGTCTGCCACCGCGCCCTCGTATGCGATGGCGTAGCGCACGGGTTCGGCGCCTTCGGCGCGCCGTTCCTTGGCGAGCTCCCTCACCTTGGTGCGCGCGCCCTCGAGGAGCTCCTCCGGGCCGTCGTCGGAGAGCTCGAAGGAGGAGACCTCGCCGTCGGCGCGCTCCACGACGAGAAGGACGTTCAGGTCATCGCCCTCCGCCAGCATGTCCAGGGCGTCTCCCAGCAAAGCGCTCGTGAGCGCGTCGAGCTCGGGCGAGATGTCGCCACGTGCCTTCGATGAGCTGTCGTCGTTTCTCATAGTGCTTGCCTTCGGTCGGCGTCCATGGGCGCAGAGCGCCCCTCATAGATACTAGCGCGTTTGCAAACCCGCGATTATAGCGTTCGGCGCGGCCATCCACTCTGCGCCTTACCTTCATCTCGGGTCTTACTGCGCCTCTGCCCCTAGCGGGTGAGGGCAACCACGAGGATAACGGCGAGGCAGGCGACGAGCACGACGAGGGCAGGGACCCAGGGGTTCATTGCCTTCTCAGGCTTCTGGTCCTGGGCCTTGGTGAGGTAGTCATCCAGGGCGTCAGAGACGATCTTCTTGGTCCTCTCGTCTGCCTGCTGCTGCAGCTCCTCCTCGGTCGGCTCCTTCGGGGTGTCGATCTCGGGGTAGGCGAGCTCTCCCTCTATCTCCACCTCCTCGGGCTTGGTGTAGCCGTGTATGTCGTTGATGGCCTCGGCCATCTGCTTCATCTGGAGGCCCTTCGCCTGGCTGTCCTGGGCCAGCACGTCGAGCTTCTTGGCGAGGTCCGCGACCTCCGCCGCAGTGGCAGGCCTCTGGTCCCCCGTCATCTGCAGCCCGATTCGCGCGTAGTACCCGAGCGCCTCGGCCTCCGTGCACTCGTGCTCCGTCGAGTAGGCCTGAATCCTGTCCTTTATGTCGGCGGGCACAATCGCCGCCGGCGAGGTAGCCGACGTCCCCTGCTCACCGAGGCTCTCGATCTTCTCCTCTATCTTCGCGATGTCATCCGAGGAGATGGGCCTGCCGGAGTCCTCTATCTCTATGCCGGCTCGGGCGAAGTGGCTCATGGCCTCCGCCTTGGTGCACTGGTGCTCCGCCGCGTAGGACTGAATCTTCTCGTTGATGTCCTCGGGCATGCGCATGCTGAACGTGGTGAGCTTCTTGGGCATTACGGACTCCTTTTTCGTTAATACATCCTCATTCTATTCCACAGGAACGTATTTCATGGATGTATGACGAGGTATCACACTCATTCGATAGGTAATACACATTCTCTAGTATTCACAATTTTGTTACTGCCATTTTGATATCGATATTATCCGCACGATTTTGTTTGTATTATCCAAGTTGGCTTCTGTATTATCTATAACTCCCTCATCGTATTGTGAATGCAATCTCGTATTATTGTCATATCCGACTTACGTCCACTCGGCATGCCAGAATCATCCCATCCAGTCAGTGGGGTGACCTTTCGCCCTCTGGGTTGGCTACACGCACCGCACGAGCCGAGGTCCACTAGAGCGCGACTCGAGCCTATGGGTTGCCTTTGAGTGCGGCTCGGCTTTGAGTGCGCACCTGACTCATCCTGCGCGTAGCGTCTCAAGCCTATGGAATGGCCTTGGGGCCCTGCAGCCTTGAGGCATCGGGTTTGCCGCTCGCTTCGTGCCGGTCGCCCGGCAGCTCGTCACCACGCGTGCAAATGGCGGCCTGGGATATGTGGAAACGCTGGGTCGAATGGCGCCGGATGAGAGAAGCGGCAGCCGTATGCCTGCGCAGCCTCCGCCATGGACGCACGTGCATACTGCGGCGCCTCGTCCTCCTGCCCCAGCAGACGCCCACCGCAGATACGAAAAAGGCCAGGCGCAAGGCCTGGCCAATAGATGCTTGGTGGAGACAATGGGGTTCGAACCCACGACCTCAGGCTTGCAAAGCCCGCGCTCTCCCAGCTGAGCTATGTCCCCGGATTCCCCACTGATGTAATAAACGCCCCAGCGGCGACTCGGCTCACGCTGGGGCGTTTATTATCAAAGAAAGTGGTGGGCCCGACAAGGTTCGAACTTGTGACCTCCCGGTTATCAGCCGGACGCTCTGACCAACTGAGCTACGGGCCCATCCGCAAGAATGTACAATACGCCCTCTCTATCCCTATGTCAACGAGAATCTTGAAAAAGTTGGCAGCAATCTGGGTAAGCCATATGCAGAGTTCGTCTGCGACGGCATTTGCGGCCCGGGGCGCGGCAATCTGCTATACCGTTGCGAAACACGTTGGGTCCACGAGACGCGTTGGGCCACAAGCCCAGGGAGAAGCCACATGTCACTCGTGCGCTTGGAAATATCATCAGTGGTCGTCGGCGAGGGTACCGTCTCTTCGATGGTGATCCTCAAGCCACACAGGCGGACGGCCCCCTCGGCGAAGCTCCCGATCAGAATCGGCACCGTGGAGAGCACGGCGATCAGCATGGGTATCGACGGCACAAAGCATCGTCGCCCCATGACCCACGACCTTCTCAACGACGTCATCGGCTCGCTGGGCGGGCGCCTCGTCAGCGTGGTGATCAACGACGTCAGGGGCACCACCTTCTATGCCCAGCTCCGCATCGTCACCTCCTCCGGGAGCCAGGTCAGCGTTGATGCCAGGCCCTCGGACGCCATAGCGCTCGCCGTCCGCGCGCACGTGCCCATCTTCGCGGAGGAGGAGGTCGTCGACACCGCCTCCCTCCCCGACTTCTCCTCCGTCGAGGCCGAGGAGCGCAAGGAGGAGCTCGAGCGCTTCCACGACTTCGTCGAGGGGCTCACGCCCGATGACTTCGCCTACGCCGAACCCGCTGCCGACGCCGCCGCAGGTGCCACTGACGACGCCGCACCCGAGGCACGTACGAGGCCCTCTCGGCCCGCCTCGCGCGATCTGGGCCCTGCGGGCGACGAGGGTACGCGAGGTCGCGGCCGCAGGTGCGAGAAGCCCGGCCAGGACCTCAGGGACGACCTGGCGGACGGCACCAACCCCACCGAACACCCTGGGAAGTAGCTCCTGGACGCCGGCCAGGCGCCCGAGACCGAAGGCGCCGGGATGCAGGCCTACAAAGAAGGGACCGGGCCCAGGGTGAACTGCGTCCCAAAACTTGGACGGCCAAATAGAGACTAAGCCACGCTCAGGGACTGATTCCGGAACTCCTCCGGGGTCAGTCCCTTCAGTTTAACTTGCCGCCCTCTCGTGTTCCAGTGGATGACGTAGGCGTCGAGATCCCTCTTGAACGCATCGAGGCTCGGCCACACCCGGTTCCGGAAGAACTCGTCCTTCGGGTGCCCGAACACCTGCTCCGTCGCGCCGTTGTCAATGCAGCTGCCCTTCCGGGACATGCTCTGCACGATGCCGGCCTCCTCGAGCCTGCCGCACCACTCCGCGTGCTGGTACTGCCACCCCATGTCCGAGTGCAGTATCGGCCTGGCGCCCTCGGGCTTCTTGGACACGAGCTGGTCGAGCAGCTCGCGCTGCTGCGCCATGTCGGGGTGCGTCGACGTCGACCAGGCGACGATCTCCTTGCTGCCGAAGTCGTACACGGGCGCGAAGTAGGCCTTCCCCCACGGCCGCTTGAACTCGGTGACGTCGGTGCCCATCTTCTCCCAGGGCCCGTCGGCCTCGAAGTCTCGCCCCAACACGTTCACGAAGGTCCTGCCCACGACTCCCTTGTACGAGTTGTACCTGCGGTAGTCCGTCTCGCGCCGTATCCCGCAGCTGATGCCCATCTCGCGCATCATCTTGAGCACCGTCTTGTCGGCTATGCGCACGCCCTCCTCGGCGCGCAGGCACATCGCGATCTGGCGGTGGCCGCACCCGTTCGGCGTCCTGCCGAAGATCCCCGCGACCTTCTCCCTGAGCTCGGGCCTCGTGGGGCCCTTCGGGTGCGCCAGCGCGTAGTAGTAGCTCGACCTGGCGAGACCGGCGCATTCGAGCAGGTCGGAGAGCGGGTACCGCCCTGAAAGCTCGCTCACGAAGACCGCCTTCTCGCGGTTCGAGAGCGCTTCTCCGCCTTCAGGGCGATCGATTTTTTTAGGTAGGCGTTCTCCGCCTCCAGCCTCTCGATCCTGCGCTCTAGCTCCCGCTCCCGCGTCGTCCCCTCGGACTCGCCCCCGGCGCCCCGCGGCCGCCCCTTGGGTCTGGGCCTGAGCGCGTCGACGCCGCCCTCGCGGTACAGCTTGCACCACCTGCCCAGGGGCGAGCGCGACGCGACCCCGTAGGCCGCCATCGCCTCGACGACGGACATCTCGCCCTCGACCACGGCCCTGGCCGCGGCGCACTTCAGCTCCCAGCTGTATTTCGCCGGGGTCCTCCCCATGTTCAGCAGGCCCTCCAATCCGACGGCGCGGAACGTGTAGAGCCATTTTCTCACGGCCTCCTGGGGAAGCGACATCATGGAGGCGACCGGGCCGTAGCCGTAGCCCATCTCGAACAGCCTTGCCGCCTCCCTTCTGGAGTCGGCATCGTGCTTCAGACGCAAGCCGTCAGGCATAAAGACGAACCTCCCATTTCTTGTGTCCAAGAAATGGGAGGCAGTTCACATCTGCCCCGGGCCTTCATCCTGTACGGGCGCACTTGCCTTGGGCTCGCACGGCGACGGGCACCACTCGCGCCTTGGACACTCGCGCCTGGGGCCACTTGCGATCAGTTGGCGTGAGCCGTGCGTTCGCGAGCGAGACGCCGCTACTCCTGCCAGGCAGCGGCCTCCTTGGCGGTAATCGGCTTGATGTCCTCGCCGTCGGCGTACTTGGACTCGGCCCCGCCCTTGCCAGTGAGGAAGAAGAAGCCGGAGCGGTTCTTGTAGAGGACCTCCTCGTAGCCGGCCGGGTCGCCGAACTCGCCGAAGGTCTTGTGGCCGAGCTCGACGCTCTTCTCGGTGTCGTAGACGTGACGCTTGCCCTCGAAGGTCTTGGTCTTACGCATGATGAGAACTCCTAACATACCGACAGTATGATTTCAAGCAAATCTCGGTGGCAGGCAATCTGCAACCAAGCATGCATTTTGCCCTTGTTGAACATGCGGCGCAATACCTGTTCACAAAACTGTCGACTTTCTTGCTCGACATGTCGAGTTCTCTGGTCGACATGTCGAGTTCGTTGCTCGACGTGTCGAGTTCGGTTACAGAGCCACTGGTCGGGGCCTTGCGCCTGCTCGACATGTCGTCGACGTGTACGCTGGGGGGCCAAGGTCCTGTGTCTGCGATAGCAGCGTCAGGGAGGCGGCACAGCGTCCCGCGAGCCTGCAGCGGCTGCCGCGACACTACCATGGTGAGATTTCGTTCACTTATGGCCAGGCTCGGGCTGCGCAATTGAACGGATTCTCACCCTATGTGAAGCGAAGCAATAGCGGGAGCCGCGGCGGGCGACACGGGGCCGGGCTGCGGCGGGCGACACGGGGCCGGGCTGCGGCGGGCGCCAGGAGGATCTCGCAAACGCCCGACGGATACCTGACAGATTCTTATGCACCTGTTGATTTATCCTCGCACGCCGCTCCCAAGTGGTAGGACGCTCTGCTAGTTGCGGTATCTTAGGTCACGTTCGATGAGACCGCGAGACTGGGCTTCTCGTGAGGTGGTTCGACCCATGCAAGCCGCAACGTCGGACACCCGGTGACCAAGGAGACCAAATGGCGACCAAGTGCAACATCATGACTGATTCGTGCTGCGACTTCTCTGCTGGGGAGGTCGAGGAGGCCGGCATCGCGTGGATCCCCTACACCTACACGGAGACGGGCAAGGAAGACGGACTGTCCGGCTTCGACGACCTCTTCCAGTCGCGTACCGCGCACGAGTTCTACTCCGCCATCAAGAACGGCGCCTGTCCCATGACCTCCCAGCCGTCGCAGATCGCCTACGAGCAGGCTTTCGAGCAGGTGCTCGCGACGGGCGTCCCGACCGTTCACTTCTGCCTGTCCAGCGGGATCTCCGGTTCGTACAACGGTGCCGTCACCGCGCTCGACCGCGTCCGCGAGAAGCACGGAGGGACCCCGCCCACCCCAATCTACGTCGTCGACTGCCTCATCGGCTCGACCACCCAGAACCTCTTCATCCATCGCGCCGTGCAGAAGCGCGATGAGGGCCTCACGGCCGAGGAGCTGGTCGCATGGGCCGAGGACGCGCGCTTCCACGTGCACACCATCTTCATGGTGGACAACCTCGACGCGCTGCACCGCGGCGGCCGCATCCCCAAGTCGGTCGCGGTCGTCGGCGGCGTGCTGGACGTGAAGCCCCTCCTGACCTTCAGGCTCGACGGCTCGCTCGCCGTGATGGGCGTGGCGCGCGGCCGTCGCAAGGCGATGCGCAAGATGCGCGACTTCTACGAGGCGCTCCATGTGCCCGGCTGCCAGGAGAACGCAGTCGCCATCGGCGACGCGGACTGTGCGGGAGACGGGGACTCCCTGATGGGCGCGCTCCTGGCGGATGACGCCGACCTCAAGGTGTACCGCTCCACCATCGGCCCCACGATCGGCTGTCATGTGGGACCCGACATGCTGTCGTGCTGCTTCTGGGGCGAGGACCGGCGCAAGCCCGGGTTCGACGACTCCAAGAGCAAGAGCAGGGGGTCGCGGTAGCAAGCGGACGCGCCCGGACCGGGGTCTGGACGCTGCAGACGGCGGACGGCGGCGCGCTCGCCGGGCCCAGGTTCCGCCCAGGGCGTCGACCAAGACCGGGCCCAAAGCCCGCACGGGGCGTCTACCAAGACAAAGTGTGAGGCTTCGTTCACGAGAGCACGTCCTTCTCGCCCAAAAGTAAACGAAGTCTCAACGTATGTGAGGCTGTGCGGAGCATGGTTCGCCGCAACACGTAGACGATGTGGATACGAACAACCGTTCGCCGATTGTGGCGTCGCGTCGCGACGCGGAATCGCCGACGGTAGTACCCTTCTGCCCACCCCTCGCTGGGGGCACGGGCAGGAGGTGTGCCATGGGGAGGCGAGACAGTCTTGAGAGGCGGCTTGACCAGGCGCTTGCGCGCGGGGTCTGCCTGCACGCGAGCGATGACGCCGAGCGTCAGCGCCTGCGTCGCATGGTAAGGCGCGGAATCGTCTCGTCGCCCGTGAGGGGCCAGTTCGTCCGGACTGCGGCATGGACGGCGCTCAATCCGCGGGCCCGCGCGCTCGTGCTCATCCGCTCGCTCGCAATCCTGCATCCAGATTGGGTCTTCTGCGGCGTCAGCGCCGCGATCGTCCATGGGCTCTCCGTGTCATTCCACCTGCTTGGTCAGGTGCACATCGCCGTGCCGCGCTCACGCCATGGCAGGAGCACGCGCGTCGTCGCACGGCACGCGATCGGGAAGGTCCCCGTCGTGCGGGTCGATGGCATACGCGTGACCTCACTCCCCCGCACCGTCGTCGACTGTCTACGACATACGAGCTTCGCCGAGGGCCTCGTGATAGCGGACTCTTCGCTGCAGGCAACCCGCATGTCGACAGGACCGTTCTGCGAGCTACTCGGACGCGTCGGCCGCGGGCTGCGTGGGATTCGCCACGCCCTTTCGACCATCTCGTGGGCGGACGCCAGGAGCGAGAGCGGGGGCGAGTCCCTCGCGCGGGCCCTCATGGTTGAGCTGGGGTACCAAGTCCCGGAACTTCAGCCCTGCGTGTCAAGTGCCCTTGGCGACGGCCACGTCTACAGGCCGGACTTCACGTGGAGGCTCCCGACGGGAACCGTCTACGGGGAGTTCGACGGCAGGGCAAAGTACGTCGACCCCGCGATGACACGCGGCCGGAACGCCCTCGACGTGCTGGCAGACGAGCGCATCCGGGAGTCAAGGCTCGCGGCAAGCGGACGCGTGATGCGCCTCTCCTACGCGGACCTCCGCCCGGAGCGCCTGGCACGGGTGCTGGACGCCTTCGGCATACCACGCGAGCGACCGCGGGCGCTGCTCGACCTGCGGCCGCCGTCGCTTCGTGATGCACGTGACCGGGGCTCCCGCACGCGGCGGGACCCCCGTGCTCGCACGGGCAAGCCGAGGCGTCGCGACGGCGCGCCCGCAGCCGTCGCGCACGCCGCCGAGCGGCCCGAGCGTCGCCTGGCGACGAAGTAGACAGGTCGCCGCTAGCCGCATGCTCTGTGACCCTGCGATTCTCGATATGCGTGGACACGCGGAGGAAATCTAGAGGACGCGGACCACTTGACGCCGGACGGCGACCACGCTCGAAGGCAAAGTGCAGCATGCAACCGTGCGACGCACAACAATAGGCCAGCACCGGCGGGGTATGTCGCGGCTGCAGGTGCACGACGCTGCGGCTGGCGCGTGACGCTCCGAATCACCCCGGAGGTGCCGCGACGTTCGCAAATGGTGAGACTTCGTTCACTTCGGGCCCTCTCAGAGAGGTAAATCCGAACGAAACCTCAACCTATCGCTGCACGACCATGACACGCCCCCAATGCGTGACGCGAGCTGCCAATCACAAGGCCACGTCGCGGCATCCTTCGTCGCGGCATCCTTCGTCGCGGCATCCTTCGTCGCGACATCCTTCGTCGCGGCATCTTTCGTCGCGACACCCTCCGTCGCGGCATCCTCAGGCGTGACACCTGGCATCGCGGGAGCGCCCGCAGGCAATGCTAGAATCAGCCGGTAGATGCCCAAACAAGAAAAGCAACGAGACATCGCCGCATCTCCTGCGCCTGCCGCGCCCGGGTGCCGCACTCGGGCGCCGCGCACGGCCGCAGCGTCGCGAACCAGACCACGAGGAGGCCAACCATGCCCATAGCCAACGAACAGACAGCGCCGAAGCCCTCCCTCGAGGGCGTCATCTTCGACATGGACGGCCTGATGGTCGACACCGAGCCGATCTGGACCAAGGCCTGGGCCCCCACGCTCGAGGAGTTCGGTATCCACGAGGTCCCCGAGGGGCTGCCCGACGCCTGCCGCGGCACAGCGGGAAGCTCCACCGCCGAGCAAATCGAGCGATACCTCGGCAACGACGTCGACGGACTCGCCATCTTCCGACGGCTCGACGAGATCGGCAGCGAGCTCACCCTCAGGGAGGCCACCAAGAAGCCGGGCCTCGACGAGATCCTCGCCTACCTGGAGGGACGCGGCATACCGATGGCAGTCGCAAGCTCCGGTGGAATCGACAGGATACTCGCCCAGCTCGACAGGCTCGGCCTCCGCAAGCACTTCGCGAGAATCGTCAGCGGCAGGAACCTCGAACACCCCAAGCCGGCACCCGACGTCTTCCTGCTTGCCGCGGGTCAGCTTGGGGCAAGGCCCGAGAAGGCCATCGTGCTCGAGGACGCACCGGCCGGAATCACCGCCGCGCATGCCGGTGGCTTCGTCCCAATCATGGTTCCCGACCAGGTCGCTCCCACGCCGGAGATCCGGGAGAAGGCCTTCGCCATCTGCGCCGACCTCCTCGAGGCGCGCGACCTCATCGACCGGACGTGGCCCGAGAGGTAGCCGCGCCACCCTGCCCAGCCGGGCGACGCGGCGTCGGCCCGGCCCGTTGCCATGCCGACGCACCGGCCGGGCAACATGACGGCGGCCCGGCCGGAGCATTCCGCCCGGCCGGGCCTCCGATCGCTGCTACATGAGCTTCGTGACGTCCTTCGCGAACTCGACCGGGTCGTCGATCGGCAGCCCCTCGACGAGGAGCGCCTGGTCGTACAGGATGTGCCCGTAGAGCTTGAGCCTGTCGGCGTCGTCCTTCGCAGCCTGCAGCTTGCCGAAGACGGGGTGCTTGGGGTTGAGCATGAGCACGCGCTCGGCCTTGGGGGCGTCACCCATGCCGGGCTGGCCCTGCAGGCGGCGCTCCATGTCGAGCGAGACGGGACCGGCGGCGGTGACCGTCGCGGGCGTGTCCGCGTCGAGGCTGGCGGAGACCTTGACGTCGGTCACCCTGTCGTCCAGGGAGTCCTTGATCGCCGCGAAGAGGTCCTTGTTCTCCTCGTTGAGCTTCTCGGCCTCCTTCTTCTCGTCCTCGGTCGCCAGGTCGAGGTTCGCGTCGGCGACGTTTGCCAGCTCGACGTCGCGCTCGTCGCTCCCCTTGTGCTCGGAGTCGCCGGCGACGGCGTCGACGTGGTAGCTGCGCATGAACTGGAACATGAACTCGTCCACGTCCTCGGTGCAGACGAGCACGTCGTAGCCGTGCGCGAGCGCGCCCTTGACCGCGGGCGTCTGCTCCACGAGCTCGCGCGACTCGCCCGAGGCGTAGTAGACCTTGTCCTGGCCGTCGGCCATGGAGTCCACGTACTCCTTGAGCGTCACCATCTTCTGGCCCTTGGCGGACCAGAACAGCAGCAGGTCGGCGAGCTCGGAGGCCTTGGAGCCGTACGAGCTGTAGATGCCGAACTTGAGCCCGCGGCCGAAGTTCTCGAAGAACTTCTCGTACGACTCGCGGTCCTTGTCCCGCATGGTCTCCAGCTCGGAGGTGATCTTCTTCTCGACGCGGCGGGCGATGGCACGCAGCTGCGCGTTCTGCTGGAGCGTCTCGCGCGAGATGTTGAGCTTCACGTCCGGGGAGTCCACGATGCCGCGCACGAAGTTGTAGTAGTCGGGCAGCAGGTCGGCGCACTTCTCCTGGATGAGGACGTTGCTCGTGTAGAGCGCGAGGCCCTTCTCGTAGTCCTTGCTGTAGAGGTCGAACGGCGCCTGGCTCGGGATGAACAGCAGCGCGTCATAGGAGAGCGTGCCCTCGGCGTGGAAGCTGATCGTGCGCAGGGGGTCGGCGAAGTCGTGGAAGGTGGACTTGTAGAACTCGTCGTAGTCCTTCTGCTCCACGTCGCCGGAGCGCTTCTTCCAGATCGGCGTCATGGAGTTCAGCGTCTCGAGCTCCTGGTAGTCCTCGTACTCGGGCTTGTAGTCGTCGCCCGCGTCGGCCGGCTTGGGCTTCTGGCGGCTCTTGGTCACCATCATCGTGATCGGATGGCGCACGTAGTTGGAGTACTTCCTGACGAGGTCGCGCAGCCCCCACTCGGAGAGGAAGCGGTCGGTTTCGTCGGCGTCTGTGCTCTTGCGCAGGTAGAGAATCACGTCGGTGCCGTGGTCGTCGGCTCCGGAGCGCTCGCCCTCGGCCGCGGGCTCGATGGTGTAGCCCTTGACGCCGTCGGACTCCCAGGCGAAGGCCTGGTCGGCGCCGAAGGCGCGACTCACGACACGGACCTTGTCCGCCACCATGAACGCGGAGTAGAACCCGACGCCGAACTGGCCGATGATGTCCATGTCATCGCCCTGGTGCTCGGCGTTCTCCTCCTTGAACTGCTCCGAGCCGGAGTGCGCGATGGTGCCGAGGTTCTTGTCGAGCTCCTCCTCGGTCATGCCGATGCCGTCGTCCGAGACGGTAATCGTGCGCGCGTCCTTGTCGAAGGACAGGCGAATCGCGAGCGCGGCCTGGTCGACCTTGATGTCGGGGTTGGTGAGGCTCTCGAAGCTCAGCTTGTCGATGGCGTCCGACGCGTTCGAGATGAGCTCCCTCAGGAAGATCTCCTTGTTGGTGTAGATCGAGTTGATCATGAGGTCGAGCAGCTTCTTGCTCTCGGTCTTGAACTGCTTCATCAGGCAGCGCTTCCCTTCTGTACGACGTGAACAGATTTCCTTGTACCCGGTCAGATAACCTCTATGCGTCATCAAGAGAAAATCTCATGCATAGCCGCTTAGATGTCTTTAGGCCTCCGTGCGAGAAGGACCGGTGCCCCGCGACGGTCCGGCGCCCGGCCACCCGACGTCCGCGGTGCCCTGCGCCCGGCCACCCGACGTCCGCGGTGCCTGGCGCCCCGGCGTCCGTTGCCGTATCGAAACGCCGCGCCCGAGCAGGCGGTGCGTCGTCTCCCGAAGCTGTACCATCTCGACCTGCCGCGGACGATAAGCCGCGCGCGAGAGCCGCGGGCGAGAAGGACGTCGGGCCCGAGGCAACGAGGGACGGAGGGTGCCATGCCGGGTGTGGGGACGATAGCGAACGTGGCGGGCGTCGCCGTGGGCGGCTGCCTCGGCGTGCTCGCGTCGCGCTGGATCACACCGCGCCTTCGCGAGACCCTCATGGTCGTGATGGGCGTGCTCGTGGTCTTCGTCGGAGTCTCCGGCACGCTGCAGCGCATGCTCGTCGTCGGTCCGGACGGCGGTCTCGCCACGACGGGCACGTGGATGGCCATCGTCTCCCTCGTGCTGGGCTCGACGGCGGGCGAGCTGCTCGACCTCGACGGTCTCGTGGAGCGCTTCGGCACCTGGCTGCGCGACCGGACGGGCAACGGGGGCGACGGCGAGTTCGTGGACGCCTTCGTGTCGGCGTCGCTCACGGTCTGCGTCGGCGCCATGGCCGTCGTCGGCTCCATCCAGGACGCCCTCTTGCACGACCCGAGCGTCCTTCTCGCTAAGATGGCACTCGACCTGGTGATCGTGATGGTGATGGCGGCGTCGATGGGCAGGGGCTGCATCTTCGCGGCCGTGCCGGTCGGCCTGTTCCAGGGTGCGATCGAGCTGCTCAGCGGCCTCGTGCGCCCCGTCATGACCACCGCTGCGCTCGCGGACCTCTCGCTCGTCGGCAACATGTTGATCTTCTGCGTCGGCGTGAACCTGCTGTTCGACCGCAAGATCCGCGTCGCGAACATGCTGCCGGCGCTCGTGATCGCCGTCGCGTGGGCCAACCTGCTGGGCTAGGCGACAGCGGCCCTGCGCCGGGCCGGCCACGACCCGGCCTTCCCGCCAGAGCCGTGGCCGACGGCGCACCCCTACTCGTAGCGCTCGTCGTACACGCGCCTGGTCTTCTTCTCGCTCCTCGGCAGGAGGCCCATCTCGACGACCTTGACGATCGGCGTGAACCCGATCCGGCTCTTGACCTCGTGCGCGACCTCGTCGCCGAGCTCCAGGAAGTTCTGCGTACCGTCCGTCTCGACGTAGATGCGCATGGTGTCGCGCCCGTCGAGGTGGCTGATGCGGATCTGGTACTCGCTCGAGAGCTGGGGGAACCTCTGGAGCACCTCCTCGATCTGCCGCGGGAAGACGTTGACGCCCTTGATCTTCATCATGTCGTCCGAGCGGCCCTGGATCTGGTCAATGCGCGGGTGCGAGTCCCCGCAGGGGCACGGGCCGGGGATGATCCGGCTGATGTCGTGCGTGCGGAAGCGGATCAGCGGCGCGCCCTCCTTCACGAGCGTCGTGTAGACGACCTCGCCCCACTCGCCGTCGGGCACGGGCTTTCCGGTCTTGGGGTCCACGATCTCGAGGTAGTTGAAGTCATCCCAGGTGTGGATGCCGCAGCCACACCTGCAGCTGATGCCCGTGCCGGGCCCGTAGACCTCGGTCAGGCCGTAGATGTCGTACAGCTCGATTCCGAGGAGCCCCTCGATGCGCGAGCGCATCTTCTGCCCCCAGCGCTCGGAGCCGATGATCCCGCGACTGAGGTGTATCTGGTCCTGCATCCCGCGCTTCTCGACCTCCTCGGCGAGAAGGAGCGCGTAGCTCGAGGTGGCGCACAGGACCGTGGTCTCCATGTCGCACATGAACTTGAGCTGCTTCTCGGTGTTGCCGGGACCCATCGGAACCGCCATGGCCCCGAGCCTCTCGACGCCGGCCTGGAAGCCGACCCCCGCCGTCCAGAGGCCGTAGCCGACGGTGATCTGCACGCGGTCCTGGCGGGTGACGCCCGCCATCTCGAGGCAGCGGGCGAACTGCGTGGCCCAGTCGTCGACGTCCTTCTGCGTGTAGGGGATGATCACGGGCGTGCCCGTGGTGCCCGAGCTCGAGTGGATGCGCACGATCTCGTCCTCCGGCACCGCCATGAGCCCCAGCGGGTAAGCCGCGCGCAGGTCGGCCTTCTCCGAGAAGGGCAGGCGGCAGAACTCCTCCGCGGAGGAGACGCCGGTGACGCCCGCCTCCTTGAGGCGCCTGCCGTAGAAGTTGTCGGACTTGCGCAGTCGCTCGATCTGCCTGTTGACGAGGTCGAGCTGTCGGTCGGAGATCTGCATGGGCCTTCCTAACCTCGCGTCTTGTTCTAATCGTCCCGCGCCGGACCCGCGCCGCGCGCAGGCCCCGCCGTGGTCTCGCCCGCGCCGTGCGCGGCCGCCCAGCCGAGGGCGCGCTCGTTGAGCTCGCGGAAGCGCTCGGGGACGCGCTCCCCCACCGCCGCGCGCAGGTCGCCCTCGGTGAGCCCGGTCGCGCCCGCGCTGACGGCGGCACCGAGGAGGACCACGTTCATGACCCTCGCCGTCCCGAGGTCTGCCACGGCGGCGTCGGCGTCGACCACCGTGAGGCGCCTCACGTGTGCGGCCAGGTAGGACATGATCGCCTCGAGGTCGTAGGCGGGCCCACCGATGGTCGCCGTGACGGGCACCACCGGCCGCGAGCTCACCACCATGGCGCCGTCCGCGCGCAGGTAGGGCAGCTGGCGGAGCGCCTCCGCCGGCTCGAAGGCCACGACGAGGTCCGCCGTCCCCCGGGCGACGAAGGGCGACGCGGCGTCGGCGCCGATCCGCACGTGGCTGAAGACGCTGCCACCGCGCTGGGCCATGCCGATCGTCTCCGCCGTCTTGACGGGCAGGCCGCGCCCCATCGCGGCCGAGGCGATCAGCTTCGAGGCGAGGACGGTCCCCTGGCCGCCGACGCCGCACAGGACGATGTTCTCGCTCACAGCCGCTCCCCTCCCGAGATGGCGCCGACGGGGCAGACCTGCTCGCAGAGGGTGCAGCCCGTGCACTGAGTCTCGTCGATCTCGACCTTGCCGTCGGGGCGTACGAAGAGCGCGGGGCAGCCGAGCTCGCCGACGCAGCGCCGGCACCCTATGCAGGTCGCGAGGTCCACTCGGCTCCTCGCCGCCGGCCTGGCGAGCACGACGCAGGGCGACCTGAAGATGATGGCCTTGACGCCCGGCTCCTCCGAGACCCGGCGCACGGTGCTGACGGCGAGTTCCTGGTCGAGCGGGTCGACCGTCTCGACGCAGGTGAGGCCTATGCCCCTGAGCACGCGCTCGATGCTCACCCGCTCAACGACCTCCCCCATCGCGGTGCGGCCGATGCCGGGGTGCGGCTGGTGGCCGGTCATCGCGGTGGTGGAGTTGTCGAGCACGACGAGCGTGAGGTCGGCCTGGTTGTAGAAGGCGTTCACGACCCCGGTGATCCCCGACGCGAAGAAGGTCGAGTCGCCGACGAAGGCGAAGGCGCGCGTGTCCGGCTCCACGTGGCGCACGCCCTGCGCGATGTTGATGCCGGCGCCCATGCACAGGCAGGTGTCGCACATGTCGAGCGGCTTCGCGTTGCCCAGCGTGTAGCAGCCGATGTCCCCGCAGAAGACCGTCTTCCTCCCCCTCATGGCGACCTTCACGGCATAGAAGCTCGCCCGGTGCGGGCAGCCCGCGCAGAGCACCGGCGGCCTCACGGGAAGCTGCGGCGCCGGGTCCCCCTTGGCGTCGCCCGGGGCGAGAAGGGCCTCGCGCCCCGGGCCGTCGGCGCCCGGCGCGCCGTCGTCAGGCGCGGACTCCACCGGCGGCAGGAAGGCGTCGAGGCAGCGGGCCACGACCTCCGGGCTCATCTCGCCCGACCGCGGCAGCGCCGCGCCTCCCATCCTGCCCAGCACCCGCACCCGGAGCCCGTGGCGCCCACAGACGTAGACGAGCTGGCGCTCGATGTAGGGGTCGAGCTCCTCCACGACCAGCACCGCGTCGAGGCCCTCGAGGAAGCGGACGGCGAGCTCCTCGGGGAAGGGGAACGGCGTGGCGACGCGCAGCAGCCTGGGGCAGGAGCCGTCTGCGCGCTCGGCGAGGCAGTCGCGCACGTAGCCGAGGCTCGCGCCCTGGGTGGCGACGCCGAGCCTGGCGCACGAGCCCACGCCGGGCTCGAGCAGGTTGCCCGCGTAGGCGGACAGCTCGCGCGAGAGCCGCTCGTTCCTCTCCTCGATGAGGGCGTGGTTGGCCGTCGAGAGCCTCGGGAAGATCACCCAGCGCGACGAGTCCTTCACGAAGCCCTCGGGATGCGTCTCGTGCCACTCCCCTGGGTCCTTGACCTCGATCGACTCGTAGCCGTGGTCGACGCGCGTGGTCGGCCGCAGGATGACCGGGGTGTGCTCGCGCTCGGAGAGCTCGAAGGCGTCCTGGACCATCGCGTAGGCATCGGCGACGCCGGACGGGTCGAGCACCGGCACCTTGGCGAACATCCCGAAGGTGCGCGTGTCCTGCTCGGTCTGGCTCGAGATGGGGCCGGGGTCGTCCGCGACGACCACGACCATGCCGCCCTTGACGCCCACGTACTCCAGGCTCATGAGCGGGTCCGCGGCCACGTTGAGGCCGACCTGCTTCATGGTGACGAGCGCACGGGCCCCGGAGTACGCGGCGCCTGCGGCCACCTCCATCGCGGACTTCTCGTTGACGGACCACTCGACGTAGGTCCCCGCCTGCCTGCGGCGGGCGATGGTCTCGATGACCTCGGTCGACGGCGTGCCCGGATAGCCCGCGACGACGTCGACGCCGGCTGCGAGGGCCCCGAGGCCTATTGCCTCGTTGCCCATGAGGAATTCTCTGTGCATGGCCCTCCCCCGGCGCCCGTCCCCTACCGTGAGCCATAGCGGGCGCGACTCGGGCCATCTTCTCACATCAAATCAGCGCCCATGCCCCCGCGTCCGCCAACGTGACGCAGACGTAATGCGACAGGCTACCCGCGCAAGTCGAAGCGGGTGTTCACCAGGCGTCCCCCGGCGTCGGCGCCGACGCGGACCACGAAGTCGAACCGGTCGCAGTCCACGCAGAGCGGGAAGTCCGCCTCCGGGAACTCGGGGCGGGCGGGGTCGAAGAACTTCGCCCCGGCGCCCGTCGCGAGCGCCGCCGCCTCCGAGCCCACGTCGATAGAGTCGCCCTCGAGGAGGGACTTGATGTAGCGGGCGCACAGGACGTCCTCGGCGGCCGAGCTCACGCCTGCGTTGCCCATCGCCACGATCGACACCTCGCGCGGGTCGCGCGCCTCGATGTAGCGGGCGACCGCGCGGGCGTTCACCAGGGACGCGGTGACGACCTCGTCCGCGCCCGTAGCCCCGACCACGCCCTGCGTGCCGGCGCTGGTGGTGTGGATGCAGGTCACGCCCGTGAGGTCGAGTCCGGCGACCTGGGAGGGCGAGTTGCCGTAGTCGAAGCCGGCGACCTGCGCGCCGCCGCGCTCGCCGAAGGCGAGGTAGTCCGGGTGCTCGCGCTTGAGGGCGAGCGCCTCCTCGAGGGATCCCGTGGGATAGATCCTCTCGGCCCCCTGCGCGAACAGGTAGCACTCCAGGGTGAACGCGCGGAACACGTCGATGACGACCGTGAGGCCGCGCGCCCTTCTCGCGCCCTCGACGAGCTCCAGGATGTTGACCTCCATGTCTGCTCCCTCCGCCGCGTGACGGAGACGCGGCATCGCTACTCTACCTCAGCGCAGAACGGCATGGGGTGGATCACGCCGACGGGACACTGGTCGACGCAGACGAGGCAACCGGAGCACTTGGAGGTGTCGATGCGCGCGTAGTGGTCCTTGACCTCGATGCAGCCCTCCGGGCACGCCTTGGCGCACTTGCCGCAGCCGATGCAGACGTTCGAGCACGCCTGCTTGGCGCGCTTGCCCGTGTTGGGGTTCTGGCACTTCACGAACGCGGCCACCTGCGAGGCGCCCTTCTCGTGGACGGAGATGACGTGGCGCGGGCAGACGGCGGCGCACGCGCCGCAGCCCGTGCACAGGAGGGGGTTCACGACCGCGACGCCGTTCTCGTTGATGCGGATGGCGTCGAACTCGCAGACCTCGACGCAGTCGTAGAAGCCGATGCAGCCGTAGGTGCACGAGCGCGACACGTGGCTCATCGTGGAGAACACGCGGCAGCTCCTCGGGCCGTCGTAGATGAGGGCGCCTCGGATCCTGTCGGGGGCGCCGTTGCAGGCGACCATCGCGCGGCGGACCTTGACACCGCCCACCGTGACGCCCATGAGCTCCGCGAGCTCGCCGGCGACGCGGGAGCCCCCGGGCACGCAGTCGGTGCAGGGGGCGCCCTCCAGGATCGCCTGAGCGTAGCCCTCGCAGCCGGGGTGGCCGCACGAGCCGCAGTTGAGGCCCGGCAGGATGTCCACGATCTTATCGAGCCGCTCGTCCTCCTCGACGGCGAGCGCCTTGGAGGAGAAGGCCAGGATGACGGAACCGACGAGCCCTATGGCGACGACGAGCGCCACCGTCAACGCAATCGATTGCATGTCGGTGCCTCCTATGCGCCGAAGAGGTGGTCGATGACGCCCGAGAAGCCCATGAAGCTCATGGAGGTGATGGCGGCCGACACGAGCGTGATCGGCAACCCGCGGAAGACCTCGGGGGGCTCGGCCTCCTCCACCCGGCGGCGCACGCCGGAGAAGATGACCATGGCGAGCAGGAACCCGAGGCCGCCGCCGAGCGCGGCGACAAGCGACTGGGGGTAGTTGTAGCCGTCGTCGATGCACAGGATGGCGACGCCGAGGACGGCGCAGTTGGTGGTGATCAGGGGCAGGTAGACGCCCAGGGAGCGGTAGAGCGGCGGAAGGAAACGCTTGACGGCCATCTCGAGGAGCTGCACGAGCGTGGCGATGACGAGGATGAAGGTGATCGTCTGCAGGTAGCCGAGGCCCCAGAGGTCGAGGAGCTGCTGGAGCGGCCAGGTGACCGCCGTCGCGAGGACCATGACCAGGGTGACCGCGAGGCCCATGCCGACCGCCGAGTCGAGGCGCTTCGAGACGCCCAGGAAGGGGCAGATCCCGAGGAAGCGCACGAGGACGAAGTTGTTGACAAGGATCATCCCGAACAGGATGGACGCGTACTGTGCCATCACGCCTCACTCCCCTTCCCGCCGGCGAGCGCGCCGGCGTCAGGCCCCGAGCCCGAGCCTGCGCCCGCGGCGACGCCGGCTTGCGCGCGGTCACGCTCGAAGCGCTCCACCGCCTGCTCCATCCGGGCGAAGCGGTCCTCGTTGGCCTTGAAGGCGCAGCCCAGGGTGCAGGTTGCGCACACGTCGTCCGCGAGATTCACCTCCGCCTCGGGGCGGCGGCGGCGCTCGATCGCCACCGAGGCCGCCAGGATGACGCCGAGCGTCGCGAAGCCGCCCGCCGGGGTGACCATGACGAGCATCGGCTCGACGAAGGGGGGAAGCACCCTGACGCCCAGGAAGGTGCCGGCGCCGAGGACCTCCCTCACGGCGGACATGAGCACGAGCGTGATGGTGAAGCCGATGCCCATGCCGAGCCCGTCGACGGCGGACGCCAGGACCCCGTGCTTGGAGGCGAACGCCTCCGCGCGGCCGAGCACGATGCAGTTGACCACGATGAGCGACAGGTAGATGCCCAGCGCCGAGTCGAGCGCGGGCAGGTAGGCCTTGACCACCATCATGACGAGGGTCACGAAGCTCGCGATGATCGTGATGTAGGCGGGGATGCGCACCGAGTCGGGGATGAGCCTGCGCACGGCGGAGACGACCATGCCCGAGCACACGAGCACGAAGGTCGTGGCGAGCCCCATGCCGACCCCGTTGGTGACCGCCGTGGTGATGGCGAGGGTCGAGCAGAGCCCGAGCGCCTGGCGCAGGACCGGGTTCTCTCGGAGCAGCCCGGCCGTGAAGACCTCCCAGAGCCCCGCCGGCCCTGCGGCGGCGTCTCCTGCCGCCTGGACGGCGGCCGTGTCCTTGTCCTCCACTAGCGCACCTCCCCATACGCCTCGACGGCGACGTTGTAGGCGGCGAGCACGGCCTTCGAGGAGATCGTGGCGCCGCTGATGGTGTCTATGTCCGAGAGCTGGAGCTCCTCGGCCCCCCTGCCCCGGAACTGCCCGATGAAGGACTCCTCCGAGACCCTCTGGCCGAGCCCGGGCGTCTCGCTGTTGTCCATGGCGACCACGTTCTCGGCGACCCCGTCGGCGTCGAAGGCCACGGCGATGGGGACCTCTCCCCCGTAGCCCTTGGACTGGGCGACGACCACGTAGCCGACGGTCGCGCCGGAGGCGTCCCTCGCGGCGAGCGCGGCGATGCAGCCCTCCACGTCGCAGTCGAGCTCCTCGAAGCTCGCGGCCTCGGGCATGAGCGCGGCGTAGGTCTGCTGGGCGCGCTCCGCCTCCTGGGCGGCGGCGATGGGGGCGGTCACGTAGTTGGCGACGCCGAGGAGCACGCTCGAGATCGCGCAGATGGCAACGAGCACCACGACGGGTCGCGCCGCGCCCGCGCGCGACGTGCCGGCGGCGCCCGCGGGCCTGGTGGGTTCGCTACTCATGGGCCTCGGCCCCCCTTCCGTTCCTGGCCCTGCCCGTCACGCGGGCGAGAAGGCCCCTCCTCGGGGCGCCGAGCGGCCTGGAGGCGCACGTCGCGTCGATGTAGGGCACGAGGAGGTTCATGAAGAGGATCGAGTAGGCGCAGCCCTCGTTCATGTTGCCCCAGAAGCGGATCAGGCAGGTGATGAGCGCCATGCCCAGCGCGTAGACGACCTTGCCGCGGGCCGTGACGGGGCAGGTCGTGTAGTCGGTCGCCATGAAGACGCCGCCCAGCATGACGCCGCCGCTCAGGACCTGCGCCACCGGGTCGAGCCCCATGGCGGCCGAAAGGAGGAAGATGCAGCCCAGGTAGGTCACGGGCACGTGCCAGCTTATGGTCCGCGTGGCGAGCAGGATCGCGAGGCCGGCCAGGATCGCGAGCGCGCTCGTCTCGCCGAGGACGCCCATCTCCGTCCCGAGGAGCATGTCGAGCCACGGGAGCCTCTGCGCCGAGGGAGAGAGCATCGTCGCCGAGCTCACGGCGTCCATGGAGGAGAGCGCCACGCGCGGCACGGGGTAGGCGGTCATGGCCGCCGGGAAGGCGACGGAGAGCATGATGCGCGCCACGATGGCGGGGTTGGCGAAGTTCCTGCCGATGCCCCCGAAGAGCTCCTTGACCATCACGATCGCGACGAAGCAGCCGATGACGACCATGTAGGGCGGCATGCCCGCCGGCACGTTGAAGGCGACGAGCAGGCCGGTCACGGCCGCCGAGAGGTCGCCCACCGTACTGCGCTGCCCCCTCAGGCGGCACCACAGGTACTCGAGGAGCACCGAGGAGGCGACCGCCACCACGCAGGTGACGAGCGCCCCCGCCCCGAAGATGACGGTGGCGGCGACGAGGACCGGCGCCATCGCGACGAGGACGTTGCGCATGATGTCCCTGGTCGTCCGCGGGCCCACCAGCTGGGGCGCGCACGAGAGCGTAAGGGAGCCGCGGGAGTCCGGGTCCTCGAGCACCCGGGCGCGGACGGGCGCCTGGGCGGGCGGGCCCGCGACCGCCGCCCGTGCCTCGGGCGCGCGCGCCCCGTCCGGGCGCGCCCCCGCGGCGCCCGCGTTCTTGTCGTCTGCGACCATCGTCCCTACCTTCCCCTCGCCTTGCGCTTCTCCGCCTTGAGGTAGGCGCGCGCGAGCCGCACGTTCTGGGTGAGCGGCTGCCTGGCCGGGCACACGTACGAGCAGGTACCGCACTCCATGCAGAGGTCCGCCATGAGCCGGTCCAGGGCCGCCATGTCGCCGCGTCGGTACGCCTTCATGATCTCTATGGGCGACAAGGACATCGGGCACGAGTTGACGCAGGTGCCGCAGCGGATGCACGCCGTCGTCTCGAGCTCGCGGGCCCCGGCGGGCCCGAAGGCGAGGAGCCCGCTGTTCTGGCGCACGATCGGGTAGTCGAGGTCGACCTGCGAGACCCCCATCATGGGGCCGCCGGTCACGACCTTGTGGGGCTCCTCCCTGAGGCCGCAGAACTCCAGCACCTCCCTGATCGGCGTGCCGATGCAGACCTCGAGGTTCTGGGGGTTGGCGACGGCGTCGCCGGCGACGGTGACGCGGCGCTTGACCAGGGGCATGCCGTCCTCGAGGAAGCGGCCGATGGAAGACATCGTGGTGACGTTGAACAGCACGCAGCCCACGTCGGTCGTGTGGCCCCCGCGCGGGACCTCGCGGCCGGTGGCGTTGCGCACGAGCACGTGTGCCGCCCCCTGCGGGTAGCGGGTCGGCATGGCGAGGACGTCCACGCGCGGGTCGTCCGCGAAGGTCGCCCCGAGGAGCTCGATCGCCTTGGGCTTGTTGTCCTCGATGCACACGATCGCGTGCGGCACGCCCGACAGGTCGAGGCAGGTCGTGAGGCCCCTCTTGATGGTGTCGGGGTGCTCGATCATCTCGCGGTAGTCGCTCGACAGGTAGGGCTCGCACTCCGCCCCGTTGACCAGCCAGGTGTCGATGGAGTCCACGTCGACGTCGAGCTTGAGCTCGGTCGGGAAGCCCGCCCCGCCCAGGCCGACGATGCCGCTGTACTTGACGGCGTGGACCAGCATCCGGTAGTCGGGGACCTCGGGGGGCCAGACGGACTCGTCGACGGTCTGCTCCCCGTCGGGCTCGATCACGATGGCGACGTCCGACCTGCCGTTGGCGTAGTAGATGTTGCGGACCTCCGTCACGGTGCCCGAGACGGAGGAGTATATGTCGGCGGTCGTGCGCGCCTCGGCGTGCCCCACCAGCATGCCCACGTTGACGTGGTCCCTGCGCTTGACCAGCGGGGTGCACTGGGCGCCCACGTGCTGCTGCATCGGCAGGATCACCTGGCTCGGGACCGGCATGGTCCGCGTCGGCATCTCCGCCGTCACCTTGTTGTGCGGCAGGTCGACGCCGCGGCGCTCCCTCAGGCTCCAGAACAGGCTCGTGATGCCCCCCAAGCATCCCATTGACCCTCCTCGTGACGCTTGTCCCCGCGCCCCGGCGGGCTTTCGCCCCCGTGGCTGCGTGCTCCCCCGGGCGCTCCCGGGCTCTCTCGGGCGCCCGTCTGCCGAAAGTGGCCCCAACCGCCGCCCGACGGGCGCGGCAGGGCGAAAGATCGATGTAAGGCGTGTGGCGTAGCGGGCGAAATAAGAGCAATCAGCGATTAAGTTATCGAGGCACAATATGCCATGGCAGCTTCCGGCCCAATGTGACCGATTTGTGTCGTCGGCACAAACGGCCGTTTTCATCGCCAAGCGGCCCCACGTCCCGCCGCGAACGAGCGGGGGCGCACGCGACGCACGCCGTCGCACGACCAATGACGTGCAGGTAGGAGGCTTGGGGCGCGCGGCCGGGACGACTCGCCGGGGCGCCGGGCGCGGGGTCGCGGCTCGGTCGCGCGACGCGGGCGCGCGGCGTAGAAGACTTCTGTTGTTTCGCGCGGGCGCGAGAGGGGCGGGGGGCGGCTTGCTACGCTAGGGCTGCGATCGCGCGGGCGCGGGAGAGTCCGGCCAGGCCGGCCCGGGCCCGTCGCACGTCATCCGAAAGGAACCCCATGAACGACTTCATCTTCCAGTCACCCACCCGCTTCGTCTTCGGCAAGAGCGCCGTCGCGCGCACCGGCGAGGAGGTCGCCGCCCTCGGAGCCAGGCGCGTGCTGCTCGTCTACGGCGGCGGCTCCGTCAGGCGCACCGGGCTGCTCAGCAGGGTCGAGGACTCGCTGGCCCAGGCGGGCGTCACCTACGTCGAGCTCGGCGGCGTGCGCCCCAACCCCGAGGTGGGCCTCGTCCGCCAGGGCGTCGAGGTCGCGCGGGCCAACTCCGTCGACCTCGTGCTCGGCGTCGGCGGCGGCTCGGTCATCGACAGCGCCAAGGCAATCGCCTTCGGCGCCCCGGCCGGCTGCGACGTGTGGGACTTCTTCTCCGGCAAGGCCAAGGTCGCCAAGTGCCTGCCCGTCGCCTGCGTCCTCACGATCCCCGCGGCCGGCTCGGAGGCCTCGAGCTCCTGCGTCATCAGCAACGACGAGCTCTGCCTCAAGAAGGGCACCAACGGCGACGCGTTCAGGCCCAAGGTGGCCATCATGGACCCGACGGTGACCTTCACGCTGCCCGCCTACCAGACGGCCGCCGGCGTCACCGACATGATCTGCCACGTCTGCGAGCGCTACTTCAGCGCGGCGGGACCCGTCCCCGTCACGGACAGCATCTGCTGCGGCATCATCCGCTCGGTCATGGAGGCCGCGGTGCGCGTCAGCCACACGCCCGACGACTACGACGCGCGCGCGACCATCATGTGGGCGGGCACGCTCGCGCACAACGACCTCTGCGGCTGTGGCAGGGGCGCCTCGCCCGAGAAGCGCGCGGGCGGCTGGGAGAGCCACGGCCTCGAGCACGAGGTCTCCGCCCACCGGCCCGAGGTCACCCACGGCGCCGGCCTCGCCGTCATCCTTCCCGCCTGGATGCGCTACGTCTGGAAGGCCGACCCCGACCGCTTCCTCGCCTTCGCGCGCGACGTCTTCGGCATCGAGCCCAGGGACACGACGTACGAGGAGACGGAGAGGGTCGTTACCTCCGCGATCGGGAGCCTCCAGGACTTCTTCGCGAGCATCGGCATGCCCCGCGACTTCGAGGGCCTGGGCCTCTCGCCCGACGAGGTCGACGGCTGGGTGGAGACGCTCAGGCAGAACAAGGGCGAGACCTTCGGCGAGCTTCGGCCCCTGACCATGGAGGACGCGCGCGCCATCTACCTCTCCTGCTTCTAGCGGCGAGGCGGCACCGGCGTCTCGCCCGCCGGTGCCGACGCCGGGCCCGCCCTGCGGGGCGGGCCCGGCAGCCGTCCGCCACCAGCGGCCGCGGCGCTCAGGCGCCGCCGGCTATATCCTCCTCAGCCCCTCCCAGGCCCACATGACCACCGGGGCGGGCAGGAGCTTGCAGAACACGCGCATGAGGAAGCCCGTGACGCAGCAGGTCGCTATCGGGTAGTTGGCCCTGTTGACGAGAAGGGACCACCGCACGACGTGGCGGGCGCTCAGCACCGGGAACGGGTGGCGCACGGTCTGGCCGTTGCTCGTGTCCCGCGCGACGTCGATGAACTCCGTCGCGACCCAGAGGGGGCACACCGCCGTCACGTAGATGCCCCTGCCGCGCAGCTCGAAGCGCAGGGCCCTGGTGTAGCTCCTCACGAACGCCTTGCTCGCGGCGTAGACGTTGAGCCCCGGCAGCGGCTGGAAGCTGGCGCTCGACGCTATCTGGATGATGCGGCCGCCCGCGCGCATGTAAGGCAGGACGACCTGCGTCAGCTCCACGAGCGCGCGGCAGTTGAGGTCGACCATGGCGTCGACCTCGTCGAGGCTGAGGTCGGCGTAGGTCCCGAACTTGCCCAGCCCCGCCGCGTTGACGAGCAGCCCGACCTCGAAGGGCCCCTCGTCCTCGCGGGCGCGCAGGAGGCGCGCCAGCCCGTCCACGGAGCCCCTGTCCGTGAGGTCGAGCGGCACCGGCACGACCGAGGGGCCGAGCTCGTCCGCCAGCTCGCGCAGCCTCCGCTCCCTTCGGGCGACGACCCAGACCTCGTCGTAGGAGCCGTCCGCGACCGCCTGCCTCGCGTACTCGCGCCCCAGACCGCTCGAGGCGCCCGTTACGAGCGCGACCCTCATCCTCTCACCCCGTCCCGTCATCCGTTCGCGCGCGCGGCGGCCGCGCGGATCGCCTCCGCCAGCCGCCGTGCGTCCCGCGCGGAGCCGACCTCGAGCTCCGCGCGCCCGTCACCCGTCGAGAGCCCGACCACGACGCACGGTCGCACCGTGGGCGCCCCTCAGCCGCAGCCCCGCGCCGCGAAGGTCCCCGCCTCGGCCGTGGCGACGTCCTCGAGGCGGAGGTAGGGGTGGGGCAGGAAGTCGAAGCCCGCCCTGAGGTAGACGCCCCTCTCCCCCACCTTGGCGTCGGCCACGAGCTCGCCCGCCTCGAAGTCCGCCTCGGGCACGCCGGCGGGGAGCTCCCTGCCGGCGAGGTAGGGCTTGAACCTGCGCGCCATCGCTCGCCCCCTACGCCTCTGCGACGTAGGCCCCCACGACGCGGCCGAACACCATGAGGTGCGGGTCGCGGTTGGAGCCGCACGCCGAGCCGTCCACGTCCGCGGGGTAGAACCGGGCTCGCATCTCCTCGGGGAGGAGCGAGACGTCCAGGGCCTGCTTGCATGCGACCTGGCGCTCCAGCGTGAGCGGCAGCTCCAGGACCCCCGGGACGCCCACCGCCTCGGACGGCACCGGCGTCAGGGAGGCCATCGCGAACTTGTCGCACTCGTCCCCGCGGTGCGTGCCGCAGATGCCGTCGACCCCGCGCGTCCTCCTCCTCGCCTCCTCGTCCTCGTCGAGCGTGCCGTGCGCCTGCGTCGTGAGGAGCACGCCCTCCGGGGTCGCCCGGACTATCCGGGTGGCGTACTCGGCGTAGTCGACCTTCCTCGTCGTCGTCATGAGACCTCCTCCGTCGGCGGGCGGGGCGCCCTGGTGCCGCCCCTCCCCCGGCGCCCGCGGACGTGGCCGCGCGCTGGCGCTATCGTAGTCGCGTACCCACGTTGCAAGCGTAACCGAAAGGCTGGCCATGGACCCCTCAGAACCCCCTCGCGTCGTCGTCGCCTCCGACTCCTTCAAGGGATCGGCCTCGAGCGCGCGCATAAACGACCTCATCGAGCAGGGGCTGCTCCGCGCCTGCCCCGACGCGCGCGTCCGCAAGGTCCCCGTCGCCGACGGCGGCGAGGGGACCGTCGACGCGGTCGTCTCCGCGCGCGGCGGCACCATCCGCCACGCGGTCGTCTCGGGTCCCCTGGGCGGCAGCGTCGACGCCGCCTACGGCCTCCTCGACGGCGGCCGCACCGCCGTCGTCGAGATGGCCTCGGCCGCCGGCATCTCGCTCTCCGACCGCTCCCGCGCGAGCGCCCTCGGCGCGAGCACCAGGGGCGTGGGGGGGGGCGGGCCCCCCGCGCGCCCCCCCCGCGCGGGGGGGCTAGCACGACCTGCCCGCGCTCCCCCACGGCGCGCGCCGCGTCTACGTCGGCCTGGGGGGCAGCGCCACGACAGACGGCGGCGCGGGACTCGCGTGCGCCCTCGGCGCGAGGCTCCTCGACGCCGAGGGGGAGCAGGTGGCGCCGGGCGCGGCCGGGCTCGAGCGCCTCGCCCGCGTCGACCTCTCCGGCCTCGACGCCCGCCTCGCCGGGGCGGAGGTCGTCGCCCTGACCGACGTCACGAACCCCCTCGCCGGCCCCGCGGGGGCGGCAGCGACCTTCGGGCCCCAGAAGGGCCTCACGGCCGCCGACGTCCCCGCGGTCGACGCCTGGCTGGGCAGGCTCGGGCGGCTCCTCGGCGAGGCCGTCCGCGCCGACGTCGCCTCGCTCCCGGGCGCCGGGGCGGCCGGCGGCCTCGGCTGCGCGCTCGCGGCGCTCTGCGGGGCGCGGCTCGTCTCGGGGATCGACTTCGTGCTGGACGCGGCGGGGCTCGACGAGGCGCTCGCGGACGCGGACCTCGCGATCACGGGCGAGGGCCGCATGGACGCGCAGAGCGCCCGCGGGAAGGCGCCGGTGGGCGTCGCCCGCAGGTGCGCGCGCGCCGGCGTCCCGGTCGTCGCCGTCGTCGGGAGCCGCGCGGAGGACCTCGGCGACGTGTACGCCCAGGGGGTGGGCCTCGTCGTCCCCGCGCTCGTCTCCCCGGCGACGCTCGAGGAGTGCGTGGAGCGGGTGGGCGTCAACGTGCCCATCGCCGCGGAGACCGCCATGAGGGCCTACCTGCTCGCCACGAGGGCGCGGGCGGGGAGCCCCGTTCTCCAGGGCTCCCCGCACCGCCCCTAGGCCCCGTCGCGGGTGAGGCGGAAGGCGACCACGAGCAGGAGCATGCCCAGGGCCGCGAGGCTCGCGCCGAGGGCGGGAGCCGCCGCGTCGAAGGTCGTGGGCAGGAGGCCACCCGTGCGGGGCGTCGGGGCCGGGCCCTCGGGACGCCCCTCCTCGGGGCCCGCCACCGTCACGCTCTGGCCCTCGTCGCCGAGGTCCGCGTGCCTCGCAACGAGCCTCTCCCCACGGTAGAGCTCCTCGGTGCACACGAGCCTCCTGCCTTCGAGCCCCGTGGCGTCGAGGGCGAGCTCCACCGTGCAGGTGCCGTCCGGCCCCTCCGCCACGAGCTCGCGGCTGGCCGAGGAGAGCTCCTCGCCGGACCCGGCGTCCAGGAGCCTGCTCTCGAGCCGGTACGTTCCGCCCGCGTCGAGGTTGCGGTAGGCGACCTCGTCGGCGACGCTCTGGCCTGCCGCGGCCTCGACGACCTTGTCGCCGTCGGCGGCGTCAGACGCCTGCGTCCCGATCGCGGGGAAGCTCACCGTCTGGTCCTCGTCGTCGATGTCCGCGTGGACGGCGTACTCGCGCCCCTCGCGGCTCAGGGCCTCGAAGGCGACGACGGTCCTGCCGGCCACGAGGGAGCCGTCGACGCGAAACGTCACCGTCGCGGTACCCGAGGGGGCCTCCGGCGTGAACTCGGTCGTGGCGCGGACGGGCGCGCCGTCGGCTCCGGCGACCGCCTCGCCCGTGGCCTTGTCCATGAGGGTGCCGGTGAGCGCGTAGGACCTGCCGGGCACGAGGTTCTCGTAGCTGACGGTGTCGACGACCGTGACCTCACCGTCCGCGAGGAGGTCCTGCCGCTCGCCCTCGGCGTCGGACGCCCTTGTGGCGATCGTCGGCACGTAGACGGTCTGGCCCTCGTCGTCCAGGTCCTCGTGGCTCGCGACCACGGCCTCGCCGTCCAGCAGCCTCTCGAAGCAGACGATCGCGTGCCCGCCGAGCGACGAGGAGTCGAACGCGAAGCGCACGTCCTGCTCGCCCGACGAGAGCCTGGGCGTGAAGGTCGACTCGGAGGTGACCGGACGGCCCTCGTCGTCGAGCAGCGCAGAGCCGGTCTGCCTGTCCATGAGGGTGCCGACCAGGTGGTACGTCCTGCCCGGCACGAGGTTCTCGTAGGAGACCTCGTCGACGAGCGCGACCACGGAGCCGGCCGCGACCAGGTGCTCTCCGCCCTCGTCGGTGAGGCTCGTGCCTATGCGCCGGCCGGCCTCGTCCTCGACGGTGCCGCCCTCGACGACGGCCGCGGCCCTGTCGACGGTGACCTCGAAGCGCACGAGGCCCAGGCCCGCGTTCGCGGAGCAGGGGAGCTCCTCTACCCGGTAGGTGTCGAACGGGAGGGCTCCGAGGGAGTCGTCCGCGGCTCCCCCGCCCTCGGCAGCGCCGGCGAACCACGTCCCCGCGTGCGCGTCGAGCCTCGACTCGTCCACGGTCGCGCCGTCGTAGGCCAGGTCGTTGGCGTTCGTCGCAGAGGTGTGCGGCACGTTGGCGGACGAGGTGTCGACCTTGCCGTTGACGTCGCTCACAACAACGTGGGACTCGCCCGTCGACCTCGCGGTCAGCAGGAAGGGGACGCCCGCGAGGCGCGCCTTCCCCTCCCCCGCGACCTTCACGAAGCGGAGGTCGCCGCGCATCACCTGCTCCGAGAAGGTCGGCGCCGCGTACGTGGAGATCGTCTCCGCGTCGCCCTCGGGCGTCACGCGCACGACGCGCGTCGCGCCGTCGGCGAGGTAGCCCGCGGGGGCCTTGGCCTCGCGTATCGCCACGGTGCCCACGGGGATGCCGACCTCGCCCCGGCTGTCCCGGTAGAGCGGGTCGCCCTGCGCGTCCGCGAGGCTGGCGCGGCCGTCGGCGCCGGTCGTGACCCGCCAGGTCCTCGTCGCCCGGTCGGGAAGGCTCCCCTCGTCGTAGTAGCCCGCGAAGTAGCGCACCTCGAACTGGGCGCCCTCGAGCGTGGCGGCGCCGAGCGGCGAGGCGGCCCCGGTCTCGCGGTCGAGCTTCCGGAGCACGACGTCGACGGGGTTCAGCTGCGGCACGTCGGTGGCGCTCGCCCTGGTCGCCTCGCCCGAGCCGACCTCGACGCGGATCACCTCGTCGTTGCTGGCGAAGCCTGCGGGCGCCTTGGCCTCCCTCAGCCAGTACGTCCCCAGGGCGAGGCCGCCCGCAGACCCCTCGCCGCGCTCGTCGGTCGTGATGGTCGCCACGGCCTGGGTGCACGCCTCGTCGGAGTAGACCGTGTACACGGCGCCGGCGAGCGAGTAGCAGGGGTTGCCTTCCACCACCTCGTGGTTGGCGGAGGACTTGCTCAGGCGTATCTCGCCGTGCGGGAGCACCTCGACGACGCTCTGCACCAGCCCGCCCGGCGCGTACCAGATCCTGCTCGCGCGGTCCCACGGCCCGGCCTGCCCGGCGTGCGCGCGGGCCTCGGCGACGAGGTCCTGGATCCTCTGGGAGTCCGCCCTGTCGCAGCGGCCTCCCGGCCCCTCGAAGAGGTTGCTCTCCATGCCGTTCACCAGGACGGCGCCCGAGTCGAAGTCCATCTGCGCGCCGAGCAGCAGCCAGGCGGAGGCGACGGTCGCCGCGTCCGGCCGCACGAAGCCCAGCGGGTTGCCCGGCGCCGCCCGCCACAGCAGGTAGGCCATGGCGTGCGCGTCCCAGGGCACGCTCGTGGCCTCGCCCACGTAGTCCCACCTGTCGAAGGTGACCCCGATCGGGTCCTTGAGCCCCGGCGATATGCAGTACGCCGCGGTGCCCGCGTCGGTGTTCATGCGGAAGTAGCCCCTCGGGTCCACGTCCGAGGACACGACCGTCATGCTGCCCTCCCGGGCCTCCGCGACCGCGGGGGCGAGGGCGCACAGCAGCTGCCCCAGCAGCAGCGCGAGCGCCGCCAGGGCGCCCGCGGCCCTGGGGAGGGGCCCCGGCGCGCGGCGCCTGCCGTCGCGCCCCCTCGCCGCCGCGGTGACGCGGAGCCCCCTCGCACGCGCCCTCCTCGCCCTGTCGCCGTCTCGGTGCCCCGCCCGCGGGCCGCCGTCCGTCCGCACGTCCCCCGCGCGACCGGCGGCCGCATGGCCCCCGCCGCCGTGCAGGAGGCCCGCCAGCGCCTCCAGTGCCCTGCCCTTCTGCATCAGCTCTCCTCTCACGATCCGACATCGTCGCGCGCCCCGGAGGGGCGCTCAGTCGAGCATGCGACGCCCCGGGCGGGACGCGGACGGGGGCAGGAGAAACAGCGCCCGGCCTCGTGCAGCGACCTTGCCGCGCCCTTGCGCCGGGAGGCGCCGCCCCCGGTGGGCGCCCTGCGCGGGAAGTCCATCGAACGCCGTCGATCCGACGCCTCGACGAGGCCGCCACAAACCCAAGGCTCCGCCTGGGCCGAGGGGGCGAGCCTCCTTGCGCCGCGCGATCGGGCGAGGCTATGATTTCTCGCACCGTGCCCCGCCGGGACCGCAGGCCCCGCGCGGGCGGCGGGCGGGCGGCGCCGTGGGCGGCGCTGCCGGGTCGGGCGAGCGAGGAGGAGACATGGGGACCCTCGGGGTGGACGTTCTCGTTCTGGGGGCGGGGCTCGCGGGCGCCTCCGCCGCCATCGCCGCGCGGAGGAGGGGACGGACGGTCTGCCTGCTCTCCGAGGGGCCCACCTGCTCGGGGTCGAGCTTCTCGGGGAGGACCTGGGGCCTCGGCTTCGTGACTCCCGGCGGGCCCGGGCCGCGCAGCCTCGCGCGCGAGGTGTCCCGCGTGGGCCGCGGCGTCAACGACCCGCAGCTCACGGCGGCGCTCTGCGACGGCGCCGAGGGCAGCGTCGCGTTCCTCGAGTCCCTCGGCGCGCGGCTCGAGACGCCGCGCGACCCCGCCCAGCGCGAGTTCGTCCCCTGCTTCGACTCCCGGGCGCGCGGCTGGCACGGCTTCGTGCCCGGCGCCTGGGCTCCCCTCCTGCGCGAGGCGCTCGAGGGGGAGGCCCGCGGCGACTGCGGCGCCCTCGCGCCCGTCGCCCTCCTGCCCCGCACGCGCGCGCTCTCCCTGCTCGTGGACGCCGACGGCCGCGTCTGCGGCTGCCTCGCGCTCGACGCGCAGGACCGCCCCGTCACCGTCCTCGCGCGCGAGACCGTCGTGGCGACCGGCGGCTACGCCGGCCTGTGGGGCTCGCACCTGTGCGCGGACGAGGACCGCGGCGTCTGCCACGCGCTCGCGGCCGACGCGGGCGCCAGGCTCTCGAACCTCGAGTTCGTACAGCTCATGCTCGGCGCGGACGCGAACGGAAGGCTGGTCGTGCACAACGAGAAGGGCTTCCGCTGGACGAGGATCGAAGACGCCGCGACCGGCCGGTCGGTCTTCTCCGAGATGGGGGTCGACGAGGCGCGGGCCAGGACCGCGCTCGAGGCGCACGCGGGCCACGGGCCCTTCACCTCACGGCTCCCCAGCTCCCTCGTCGAGCTGACGCTCGCGCGCTTCCAGCAGGCCCATCCCGGGCGCGCCTGCCTTGCGGAGCTGGACGAGGGGCTGCTCGGGCAGGGGCCGCGCCCGGAGTTCGTGGAGTCCTACCTCGCGTGGCTCCGGGACGCCTGTGGCGTGGCGGCGGGCGACCCCCTGCCCCTGCGCGAGTGCGCCCACTCCTGCAACGGCGGCATCGCGATAGGCGCCGGCTGCCGCACGGCGGCTCCCGGCCTACTCGCCTGCGGCGAGGCGGCCGGAGGGGTCCATGGCGCAGACCGCATAGGGGGCCTCGCGAGCGTGACGGCGGTGACCTTCGGGCGCATCGCCGGCGAGGCCGCGGCAAGCGGGGCCGGCGCGCTGCCGGGGCAGCCGGACGGCCGCCGGCTCCTCCTCGCCTCCCCCCTGCTCCTGCCCCGCGACCGCCCGCACCAGCCGGGCGCCGCGCCAGCGCACGGCCTCCCCGACGCCGCGGCAGGGTGGCGCAAGCTCGGCCGCGCCCTGGACGCGGGCTGCCTCGCCGTCCGCACGGACGAGGGTCTCCGGCGCGCGGGCGAGGAGCTCGCGGGCCTCCGGCAGTCGCTCGAGGCGGCGGGCGGAAGGTCTCCCAGGGAGCTGGGGCGCGCGCTCGCCGAGCTCGAGGGCATGGGCGCTCCGCGCCTCCGGGAGGCGGCGCGGGCGAGCGAGCTGCTCCTCGCCACGAGGCTCGCGAGCGCCGTCGCCTCCTCCATGCGGGCGCGGACAGAGAGCAGGGGGTCTCACTTCCGCGCGGACTTCCCCGCCGAGGACCCCGCGCAGGCGCGCCCGGAGGCGGCGGCCTGGGCCGTCGGCTAGAATCACCCCTCGGATAGGCGTTCGGAGAAGCGCACGGATCGCGGGGCCCGGAGGGACCCGCCCGGGAGGTGCCCATGATCACCAAGCAAGAGATGCTCGACCTTCTGCACGCCGACGTCGTGCCCGCGGTCGGCTGCACGGAGCCCGTCTGCGTCGCGCTCGCCGCGGCAGACGCGGCCGCCGCGACGGGGGCGGCCGGCGGCCCCGCCCCGGGAGGGCCGGGAGGCGCCGGGGGCGCAGGTCCCTCTCGCCCCGCCGCGCCCGTGCGGTCCGTGCGGGTAACGGTGAGCCCCAACATCTACAAGAACGGGATGTCCGTCTCCATCCCCGGCTACCCCGGCGTGGGCCTCGACGCGGCGGCCGCGCTCGGCGCCCTGCTCGCCGACCCCGCGCGCGGCCTCGAGCTCCTGGCCGGCCTCACCCCGGAGGTCTCCCGGCGGGCGCGGGCGCTCTGCGAGGAGGGTCGCGTCCGGGTGGGCATCGACCCCGGCGAGCGCGGCGTCTTCGCCCGCGCGGAGGTGGACCTCGGCGGCACGGTGGCTTCGGCGACCATCCGCGGCGGCCACACCGACGTCGTGGAGCGCACCGTGGGCGGCGAGGTCGCCTTCCGCGCCGAGCCCGGCGGCGCCGGGTCGGGCGCCGACGTCCTCGAGCGCCTGCGCGGGATGCGCGTCCAGGAGGTCCTCGACCTCGTGCGCCAGGCGGACGAGGGGGACCTCGCGTTCCTTCTCGACGGCGTGGAGATGAACGAGGCCGCGGCGGACTTCGGCCGCAGCCACGACGTGGGGGTGGGCATCGCCCGCACCATGGGCGAGGAGCTCGGCTCGCCCCTGCTCGGCGACGGCCTGCTCGCACGCTGCATGCTCCGGGTGGCGTCGGCGACCGAGGCCAGGCTCGGGGGCGGCATGCTGCCGTGCATGAGCAGCAGCGGGGCGGGGACGAAGGGCCTCGTCGTGATCCTGCCCGTGAGCGAGCTCGCCCGCGAGGTGGGCACCTCCCGCGGGCGCACGGCGCAGGCGCTCGCCTTCGCGCACCTGCTCAACCGCTACGTCAACCTGCACATCGGCAAGCTGGCGGCCGTCTGCACCTGCGTCATGGCCTCGGCGACGGCCGCCTCGGCCGCGATGGCGTGGCTGCTCGGCGCGAGCGACGAGGAGGTCGGCTACGCGATCCGCAACATGGCCGGCACCACGACGGGCATGATCTGCGACGGCGGCAAGGTCGGCTGCGCGCTCAAGGTCTCCACCGGCTGCGCGGCGGCGCTCAACTGCGCCATCCTCGCCGCGCACGGCGTGGCGCTGCCGACGAGCGACGGCATCTGCGCCGAGACGCCCGAGCAGTGCATCGAGAACATGACGAGGGTCGGGAACCCCGGCATGCTCAGGGCGGACGAGGAGATCCTCGGCATCATGCTCGAGAAGTCCCACCCCGAGGGCGCCGGCGCCGACGAGGAGGGCTAGGCCACGATGGGAAGAGAGCTGAGCGAGCTCGACGAGGGGCACCCGGCCCGCGTGATGGTGCGCGAGAACCGCGTCTTCAGCGGCATGGTGGTGCGCGCGCAAGACCACGTCCGCCAGGCGCGGGAGCTGCCGGACGACCAGCTCGACCCCGCGCTGCTCGCGCGCCTGAGGGACGACCTGGCCCTCCTCTCCAAGATCTCCCTGCACTACCGCCGCAAGGAGGAGCTCCTGGTTCCGGCCCTCGCGGACCACGGCGAGACGAGCCTGCCGCGGCTGGTGCAGGAGGACGACGACCGCGTCCGCACCTGCCTGTGGATGGCCTCCTCCCTGCTCGAGGGGGCCGAGGGGCGCCCGAGCGGCTCGAACCTGGAGTCCGCCGCCGAGCAGGTCGCGAGCGCCTGCGACGCGATCGACCTCGTCGTCGGGCGCGAGGACGACGGCCTCGTCCCGCTCGCCCTCGAGGTCCTCGGCGACGACGAGTGGGCGCTCGTCGCCCGGCGCGGGGAGGAGCCCGCCTACGCCCCCGCCGACGGCGCGCCCGCGCTCTGGACGTCGCCCATCGAGCGCGCGGAGGCCGCGGTCAGGCGCGCGATAGACGCGGGCAGGCTCCCCGGGGCGACGGCGTAGCCGCCGGGCGCGACGCCTCCACCGGGCGCTCCCCCGCCGGACGCGGCCCCCGCGCGCCCGCTCGCCCCGTCCCTCTCCCATCACATTGATATATGTGAATATTTCAATTACAATCGGGTACGAACGAAGGCAGCCGGGCCGCGGGGCGTCCGCGGCGGGTCCAAGGAGGGACGGATGGACGGCAAGATCAAGCTCTACGTGCTCACGGGGTTCCTGGGGTCGGGGAAGACGACCTTCCTGCTCGACGCGCTCAAGCACCTCGAGGGGAGGCGCGTCGGCGTCATCCAGAACGAGTTCGGCAAGATCTCCATCGACGGCGAGATCCTGCGCAGCGGGGGCGTCGAGATGCGCGAGCTCAACAACGGCTCCATCTTCTGCACCTGCCTCAAGCTCAACTTCGTGCAGGCGCTGGCCGAGATGAGCGACCACGACCTCGACTGCCTCTTCGTCGAGAGCTCGGGCCTCGCCGACCCCTCGAACCTCGCCGAGGTCCTCGAGGCCGTGGACGTCCTGCGCCCCTCTGCGCCCTACGAGCTGGCCGGCACCATCTGCCTCGTCGACGCCGTCGCCTTCCTCAAGGACGCCGCCGAGCTCGAGACCGTCGTGCGGCAGGTGGTCCACTGCAACATCGCCCTGATCAACAAGTGCGACCTGGTCGACGCCGAGCGCGTCGCCGAGGTGAGGCGCCAGGTGCGCGAGCTCAACTCCCACTGCCTCGTCGTCGAGACGACCCAGGGCAGGCTCGACCCCGCCCTCCTCGACCAGGACCTCACCACCTACGAGTGGGCGCCCTCGGAGGACACGACCAACTCGGTCGACACCAAGCCCAAGACCTTCTCCATCGAGTTCGACGACGTGCCCCGCGAGAGGATGAGCGCCTACCTCGCCTCCGTCGGGCCGAGCTGCTACCGCATCAAGGGCTTCGGCAGGCTGGACGGCAGCTGGCAGCAGATCGACGTCGCGGCGGGCAGGATCGACTACAAGCCCTGCGCGGACGAGGGCACGGGTCACCTCGTGTTCATCTCGCGCGTGGGCATACGGCTGATCCGGCAGATAAAGGACAACTGGGACAGGCTCGTGGGGCTGCCCGTCACCCTGCACAACTAGCGGGACGGGCGCGACGGGCTGCGCGGGACGCACACGTGCCTGGCGCGGGGCGCCCGGGCGTCCCGCCTGAGGAGGAGAGCATGGACATCAAGGTGATAGGCGCCGGCTGCGACAAGTGCGACGCCATGTACGACGCGGTCGTGCGCGCGGCGGGCGAGCTCGGCCTCGACGCCACGGTCGAGAAGGTCGAGGACCTCGTGGAGATCGTGCGGCTCGGGGTGATGCAGTCCCCGGCGCTGATGGTCGACGGCAGGGTCGTCTCGGCCGGCAGGGTGCTCAAGCCCAAGGAGGCCAGGCGCCTCCTCGAGGGGTGCAGGTAGATGGCCGCGCTGGAGGCCGCAGGCTCCTTCGTGCTGGACCAGCTCCTCAAGATGGCGTGGCTCTCGGACCTCGTGGGCGCCCTCCTCGCCGCGCTCGGCGTGGACCTGGGGTCCCGCTGGGGCGCGACGCTGCACTTCTTCGTCTACGACTCGCTGAAGATCGCGATCCTGCTCTGCGTCCTGATCTTCCTCGTGAGCTGGGTGCAGAGCTACTTCCCGCCCGAGCGCAGCCGCAAGATCATGGGGAGGTTCCGGGGCCTCGCGGGCAACGCCATGGGGGCGCTGCTGGGCACGGTGACCCCCTTCTGCAGCTGCTCCTCCATCCCCATCTTCATCGGCTTCACGCGCGCCGGCCTGCCGCTCGGCGTGACCTTCTCGTTCCTCATCAGCTCGCCGATGGTGGACGTCGGGTCGCTCGTGCTCATCATGAGCATCTTCGGCCCCGGGGTCGCGCTCGCCTACACCGCCGTCGGCCTGCTCATCGCCATCGTGGGCGGTGGCGTCATCCAGCGCCTCCACATGGAGGACCAGCTCGCGGACTTCGTGCGCGGCGACGCGCCCGCCGAGGCCGAGCTGCCCGAGCTCACCCGCGCCGACCGCGCGCGCTACGCGGCGGGCGATGTCGCCTCCACCCTCCGCAAGGTGGGCCCCTACGTCCTCGTGGGCGTGGGCATCGGAGCCGCCATCCACAACTGGATCCCCGAGGAGTTCGTGCTGGCGACCCTCGGCGGCGACAACCCGCTCGCCGTCCCCGTCGCCACGCTCGTCGGCGCCCCCATCTACGCCGACGTCTTCGGCACGATCCCCATCGCCGAGGCCCTCTTCGCCAAGGGCGCGGGGCTCGGCACGGTGCTGGCGTTCATGATGAGCGTCACCACCCTCTCCGTCCCCTCGCTCACGATGCTCTCGCGCGCCGTCAGGCCCCGCCTGCTCGCGACGTTCGTCGCCATCTGCCTCGTCGGCATGATGCTGAGCGGGTTCGCGTTCAACGCGCTGCAGCCGCTCGTCGGGTAGGATGGGCCGGTGCGTGCGGGCCACCCCCCTGCCCCGTGCGGCAAGGGGCGGCACGCGCATCCACCAGATTGGAGGAAGCATGAACCTGGCAGAGTCCTTCAAGGCCCTCGGCGACGAGAAGCGCCTCGCCCTGCTCCTCGCCATAGCGTCCCACGACGACGTCTGCGCCTGCCACCTCGCGGACAAGGTCGACGTGACGCAGTCCACCCTCTCGCACCACCTCTCGATCCTGGCGCGCGCGGGCCTCGTGAGGACGCGCAAGGAGGGCAAGTGGGTCCACTACACCGCCGACCGGGAGGCGCTGCGCCAGCTGGCCGACGCCCTCGTCGCCCTCTCCGAGAACGACGGCTCCGCGGGCGCGGACTGCTGCTAGCCGGCCTTTGCCGGGCCCGGCACCGGGCCCGGCAAAGGCCGGCGCGAGTACGG
>JAZHSQ010000021.1:0-41455 GCA_036454645.1 Olsenella sp.
TTGTGAGCCGGTGCGGGGGCAAAGAAGGGGCCGGCGCTCGTCGGGCGCCGGCCGGTGACTGCTACTTGTTGTACGTGACCTTCCTGAAGTGCGGGTCGACGAGCATCTCGAGGCCCTCGTAGCCCTCGCGAAGCACGTAGGGGTTCTGCGGCCAGTCCACGGGGATGGTGCCGTAGTCGACGCGCACCAGCTGGCGGTCGGCCTGGATGGCGTTGTCGAGCTGCGTTGCCTCGTCCTGCGAGCTGCGCGCGGCGTCGACGTAGGCGTCGAACGCCGGGCTGTCGTAGAAGGAGCTGCGCGTCTTGGCCTTGTCGCTCCTGAAGTAGGAGCCCATGTGTTCGACGCCCACGAACGAGAGGGTCGACCACGTGACCAGCGTCAGCGAGAGGGAGCCGTTGGAGCGCGACTCGCGCCACAGGCCGGAGTCGATGACCTGCACGTCCACGGTGACGCCGACCTGCTGCCAGTAGTTCTGGATCGCGACCATGACCGCCTGGTCCTGGGAGCGCACCTGGGCGGTGAGGTGAAGGTCTGTCGCGCCCGCCTCGGCGAGGAGCTTACGCGCCTGGTCGGGATCGTAGGGCAGGACCTCCGCGCTCTTGTCGTAGCCGGTCTCGGAGCTGGGGATGAAGGCCGAGCAGGGCTTGGCCGCGCCGGAGAGGATGGTGTCGCACAGCTCCTGGCGGTTGATCGCCAGCGAGAGCGCCTGGCGCACGCGGACGTCCTGGAAGCTCTCGTCGTTGAGGTTGATGTTCAGGAACTGCGTCGCCGCGGGCGTGTAGTAGACGATCTGGCCGCTCACGTCGTCGTTGGACTTGTACTGGTCCAGCAGGGACGTGTCGAGGAAGCACAGGTCGATGTCGCCGTTGGTGTAGTTCATCATGCGGGTGTTGCCGTCGTCGATGTAGTGCACCTCGACGCGGTCGATCGCCGGCTTGCCGTCGTGGTACTCGTCGAAGGCCGTGAGCACCACCTCGGTGGAGTCGTCGTTGCTCTCCAGCTTGAAGGGGCCGCAGCCGATGAAGTCGGTGCCCGTGCCCCAGGAGTCGCCGGCGGCCTCGCATGCCTCGTGCGGGTAGATGGAGGCGTAGAACTGCGCGAGGAGGTAGGGGAAGGAGGAGAAGGGCTGGGAGAGCGTGATGGTGAAGTGGCGGTCGTCTTGGGCGGAGAAGCCCGCGAGCTCGGTGGCGGCGCCGGAGACGACGTCCTTGGCGCCCGCGATCTTGTCGTAGCCGTCGGACTGCGCCTGCTTGGCGAGGACGCGCGTCAGCGTGTAGCGGACGTCCTCGGCGGTGAGGGTGGAGCCGTCGTGGAACTTGACGCCGTCCTTGAGCTCGAAGGTGTAGGTCAGGCCGTCCTCGGATACGGTCGGCAGGGAGGTCACCAGGACCGGCTCGAGCTGCTTGGAGTCGGGGTTGAGGCGGATCAGCGTGTCGCAGACGTTCTCGGACGCGCCCCAGGTGTTGGACGTGATCTGGGTGTCGAAGCTCGCCTTGGGGTTGGCGACGCCGAAGCGCAGGACCTTCTCGGTGGTGGTGCCCGCGTTGGAGGAGGCGCCGCCGCAGCCGGCGAGCGCCCCGGCTGCGCCTGCGGTGGCGGCGACGCCGATCGCGCCCCTGAGGAAGGAGCGGCGGGTGAGGCTGGAACTGGTCGCGCGGACAGGGCCGCCGTTGCGCGATGAGGCCATGGTTGTCCTTTCTTGAGCGGTGCGAGCGCTGCGGGGACGCGAGCGGGGTTCGCGCGCGTCCGCGGCGGGGGCGCAAATCACACCCAGCAAATAGGTTTTTACAATGATAGCCAAATAATCACCTTTGGGCGAGTAGGGCGACCTTCCGAAACAAAAGCGTCCCGGCCGGGCGTTGGCGGCACCGTGCGCGCGGCCCGCGTCCGCGCGGCGGCCACCCGGGCGCGGCTTTGAGCAGATTGCGTAAGAACCTGTTAACACGCCCGCATCCCGCTGGCATTTCGTCGCCCACCGTCCTACCGTAGAAATCCGCGTTTATTCAACAAGCTGCATCGACGGCAGGATGCGCCGCGCGCCCGGCCAGGGCGTGCCGCGCGTCCCGTCCGCCCCCGCGCCTGCCGGGGGAGTGCCGTGCAGCCGTCCGAGGAGGGACATGCAACCGCCCAAAGTGCGCCCGCTGATCTGCGTCACCCCGCGATTCGAGCCCTCCAAGGAGCTCTTCGGCGAGAGGTTCCTGCCCAACGAGTCGCTGAGCCGGGGGCTCCTCGACGCCCTCGTCGACGCCGGCGGCCTGCCCGTCATGATGCCGATCACGGACGACCCCGCCCTGATCCAGCGCTACGTGGACCTGTGCGACGGCTTCGTGATCCCCGGCGGCCACAGCGTCGACCCGGCGCGCTGGGGCGAGGAGCCCCGCGCGGACGCCTCCGACGTCTCGCCGGAGCGCGACGCGCTCGAGTTCCCGCTGGTGGAGAAGGTCCTCGCGGCCGACAAGCCGCTGCTGGCGATCTGCCGCGGCATGCAGCTGCTCAACGTGGCCCTCGGCGGCAGCCTCTCGCAGTGGCTCTATGACCTGCCGCCCCGCGAGGGCACGACGCACTGGCGCCACGAGATCATCCTCAACGACCCCGCGCACCCCGTGGACGTGGTGGCCGGCACCCTGCTCGACCGGGTCATGGGCGGCCGCGAGCGCCTGCAGGTCAACTCCAGCCACCACGAGTGCGTGGACAGGCCGGGCGAGGGCGTCCGCGTGGACGGCTACGCCACCGACGGCATCGTCGAGGTGATCGACGTGCCGGACAGGCGCTTCTGTCTGGGCGTCCAGTGGCACCCCGAGTACACCTGGCCAACGCTCGAGACGGACCGGCTGCTGTGGCGCTCCCTCGTGGACGCCGCGGCCGGGCATTGAGCGCCCCGCGCCCCACGCGGCGCGCCGCCGAGCCCGCGTCCTTGTCGCCCGCGGGCGCACCCACCAACCCCGGGGCGCGGAGAAGGCCGCGCCCCTCGCACACGACCATGAAGGGAAGAGACATGAGCGACGTCCTCGACAGGTTCATCAAGTACTGCAAGGTGGCCTCGCAGTCGGACGAGACGAAGGACCCCACAAACCCCGACAACATCCCCACGACCGAGAGCCAGTTCGACATCGCCAACGTGATCGCCGACGACCTGCGCGAGCTCGGCGCCGAGGACGTCTCGGTGGACGAGCACGCCTACGTCATCTGCCACTGGCCCGCCAGCGAGGGGCTCGAGGGCCTGCCGACGCTCGGCTTCTGCTGCCACATCGACACCGCCTGGCAGAGCTACGGCTCGCCCGTCCATCCGCAGGTGAGGCGCTACGAGGGCGGAAAGCTCACCATCGGCACCGGCCGCGACGGCAAGGAGGTCTCGATCAGCCCCGAGACCAACCCCGCGCTCGAGCACATGGTCGGCTGGGACCTCGTCACCACCGACGGCACCTCGCTGCTCGGCGGCGACGACAAGGCCGGCGACGCGGAGATGGTCAGCCTCATGAGGCGCCTCAAGGACGACCCGTCGCTGCCCCACCCGCGCCTGGCCTTCGCCTTCGTGCCCGACGAGGAGATCGGCCACGGTGCCGCCCTGCTCGACCTCGACAGGTTCGGCGCGGCCTTCGGCTACACGATCGACGGCGGCCCGCTCGGCGAGTTCTGCTACGAGACCTTCAACGCGGCCGAGGCCGTCGTGCGCGCCAAGGGCCTCTCGGTCCACACCGGCACGGCCAAGGGCCTCATGGTCAACGCGGCCGAGACCCTCATGCGCTACAACGAGCTGCTCCCGGCGCAGGACCGCCCCGAGTTCACCGAGAACTACGACGGCTTCTACTACCTCTCGAGCGTCGAGGGCAGCTGCGAGGAGGCCACCAGCCACTACATCGTCCGCGACCACGACAAGGCCAAGTTCGAGCACCGCAAGCAGCTCATGCTCGACGCGGCGGACTACCTCAACGAGCGCATGGGCAGGCAGGTCGTGACCGTGACCCTGCGCGACCAGTACTACAACCTCGCCGACGTGATCCTGAGGCCGGAGAACAGCCACCTCATCGAGAACGCGCGCAAGGCGTACGAGAAGGTCGGGCAGCAGATGAGGTGCATCCCCATGAGGGGCGGCACCGACGGCTCGCAGCTCTCCTTCCGCGGGTTCCCGTGCGCCAACCTCTCCGCCGGCTACTACAACGCCCACGGCGTGATGGAGTTCGTGCCGGTGCCGGAGCTCGAGGCCATGGTCGACATGCTCGTGGAGCTCGTGGGCCTCTACGCCAGGCCCCAGGTCGCGGCAGACGCCGCGGCCGCGGAAGAGTAGGGGGGCGGCCATGCAAAGCGAGTGCGGACGCACCGCGACGGCCCCGGCGACGGGCGTGGCGGCGACGGGCGTGACGGAGGCCCCGGACGAGGCCGCGCGCCGCGCGGCGGCCGAGCGCCTCGAGCTGGACGGGATCGACCCCGTTCGGCTGCGCGACCTCACCGAGGAGCTCGTCGGGGTCGACTCGACCGTCGGCTACTACCCCGAGATTCACGAGTTCCTCTCCCGGAGGCTCGGCCGGATGGGCTACGAGCCCTTCCTCGACAACAAGGCCACCATGTACGTGCGCGTCCCCGGACGCGACCGGTCCAGGACCGTCTGCGTGGGCGCCCACCTCGACACGATCGGGCTGATCGTGCGCGGCTTCAACGACGACGGCACCCTGCGCGTGCGCCAGCTCGGCGGCATCAACTACCACTCCGTCGAGGGCGAGACCTGCCGCATCCACTGCAGGGACGGCAGGGTGGTGGCCGGACAGGTGATCTGCAACCGGCACTCCACGCACGTGTTCGCCGACGCCCGCACCGTCGAGCGCGACGAGGACAGCATGTCCGTCTCGATCGTGGGCGACGTCTCCTGCCCGGCCGACGCCCGCGCGCTCGGCGTGACGCAGGGCGCCGTCTGCTCGATCGACCCGCATTTCCAGGCCTTCGACAACGGCTACGTCGTGTCGCGCAACATCGACGACAAGGCCGCCGTGGCGGTCCTGCTCGACGTCCTGGACTGGCTCGCGCGCAGCGGCCGGCAGCCGGCGTTCGACACGCTCTTCGCGTTCCCCATCTACGAGGAGATCGGCCACGGTGGGGCGTACGTGCCGCCCGAGGTCTCCGAGTACGTGGCGCTCGACATCACGCTCATCGGACCGGACTACGACTCCGACGAGCACAGCGTGGGCGTCATCGTGAGCGACCTCAAGGGCCCCTACGACTGGGACCTCTCCAACCGCCTGATCCGCTGCGCCGAGGAGGTCTGCGACGAGGGCCGCTGGAACACCCAGGTGTGCTTCCACTACTCGACCGACGCCAGCGCCGCCTACGTGCTCGGCCGCAACGTCGCCGCCGGCGCCTTCGGCATGGCGTGCCTGAGCAGCCACGGGCGCGAGCGCTGCCACGTCGACGCGATCGTGCAGACCGAGCGGCTCTGCCGCGCCTACGTGATGGGCGAGTGCCTGGGGTAGCGCCTGGGGGCGCCCGCCCGGTTGCCGCCCCGGCCAGGCCGTGCGCCCGGGCTGTGGCACTCGGCCCGTGGCGCCCGGGCCGTGGCGGCCCCGTTTCGGCGTCATGTGCTTATCGGGGAAAATAGGGGGCTGGCGCCGGGAGGCGCTAGCCTCTTCTTGTGCGCCGCGCGACCCGCGCCCGCGCACCCGGCATGGACAGGAGACCGCATGGACAAGAACATGAACGACAAGGTCGCGGACTGGCTCAAGGGCAGGAACGGGTCGGACGACATCTCCAACCTCACCCTCGCCGTGGCCATCGTGCTCGTGGTCATCAACCTCTTCGCCCGCACGTGGGTGCTCTCTCTCGTCGCCATCGCCCTTCTCGTGTACACGGGCTTCAGGATCTCCTCCACCAAGGTCTCTGACAGGCGCGAGGAGAACGAGCACTTCATGGCCGTCCTCGGGCCGGTCGCGCCGTGGGTCAGGAACCCCGCCGCGGCGATGCGCGAGGCGCGCGCCTACAAGCACCTCACCTGCCCCAACTGCGGCCAGCACGTCCGCGTGCCCAGGGGCAAGGGCAAGGTCCGCGTGACCTGCCCCAAGTGCAAGACCAAGTTCGACGCGAACGCGTAGCAGATGTACGAGGTCCTTCTCGCCGGGGGCACCGCCTCTGGCAAGTCGACTGCCGCCCGCGAGCTCGAGCGGCTCGGGGCAAGGAGGGTCGACCTGGACCAGGTGTCGCGCGACGTTTGCGCCGCCGGCTCCGAGGTCTGCCGCCGTCTGGCCGAGGCCTTCGGGGCCGACGTGCTCGACCCGCGGGCGGGCGAGCTCGACCGCGCCCTCCTGGCGCGGCGCGCCTTCTCGAGCGAGGAGGGCACGCGCACGCTCGAGGAGATCGAGCTGCCGGCGATAGGGGAGGAGCTCGCCCGGCGCGTCCGCGCCGCGGGAGCCGGCGTGGTCGTCGTCGAGGTTCCGCTGCTCGACCGCGTCGAGGGCATGCTCGGGGACGCCGACGAGGTCGTCTGCGTCACCTGCCCGCTCGACGTGCGCCGCGAGCGCGCCCGCGGCCGCGGGATGGACCAGGCGGACTTCGAGCGCAGGGTGGCGCACCAGCCGACCGACGACTACCTCAGGGCGCATGCGGACACGGTGCTCGACAACTCCGGCGACGAGGGCGCCCTCGTCGCGCGCGTGGACGCCTGGTGGGACGAGCGCGAGCGCGCGGGGTGGCCCCGCAAGGGCTGGGCGCGCGGGTGCTGGAGGCGCGCGTGAGGTCTGGCTCCGAGAGGTTCTTCCGCTGGTACCGCACCCTGCCGCTCCTGGCGATGGGCGTCGTCCTCGCGCTCGCGCTCGGGGTGGGGGCGCTGCCCAACAACGTCGTGCGGCGGGTCTTCTACCCCGTGTCCTACGCGACGCAGATCAACGGCTCCGCCGCGCGCCACGACGTGGACCCCTGCCTGGTCGCGGCGGTGATCAAGTGCGAGTCGGACTGGGACCCGAGCGCGCAATCCGGCGCAGGGGCGGTCGGCCTCATGCAGCTCATGCCCGAGACGGCCCAGGAGCTCGCGGACCTGGGCGTCGTCGACGCGGCGGAGTACGACGTCTCGCGGCTGACCAACCCCAGCGTAAACATCGAGTACGGCACGGCCTACCTGGCCTACCTCTCGCAGGAGCTCGACTCGACCGACGAGGTCATCGCCGCCTACAACGCGGGCCTGGGGACCGTCCGCAGCTGGCTCGCGGACGGCACGCAGGGCGTCGCCGAGGCGATCACCTACCCCGAGACCCGCCTCTACCTGCAGCGCGTCAAGCAGGCGCGCGACCGCTACGCAGAGCTCTACCCGGAGGGCCTCGAGGACTTCTAGCGCGCGGGAGCGCCGCACGGGCACGCCGGGGGCGGCGCTCCTGGGCGGCAGCCGGGGTCGTCCGCCAGGGCGGCAGCCGGGGCGGCGCTTCGTGCGGCCCCGCCCGGGGCGGCCACACCGCCGACGCAACCTCCTCGCCCCGGTTGTGCATTTTTCCAAGTTGGGGACGGGCCGAGGGCCGGCTGTGGGCGTCGGCGGGCCGTGCGATCCGCGAGTCGCATCTGCCCAGGATTCGAAGGCACACGGCGGTGGCGCTCCGGCATCTCGGGCTTGGAGGCGTCCATAAGTCGCAGAAATGCACAATCTCGTCGTGGAAGCTGCGGCGGGGCGTGCGCGGCGGCGTTCCGACCACGTCTGGGATGCCCGACCCGCCCGGCCGTTCCAGCGGCGCCACGTCCTATCGCGCGGATCGCCGCCGCGGGCGGGTACAATCAAACAGGTGTACCGAGAGAGGGGGAGGACAGGTGGAGCAGCCCAAGCAGCCCAAGAAGGCCGAGCAGCCCAAGAAGGCCAAGCAGCCCAAGAAGGCCGCGCGGCAGGCCCAGCCCGCTCGGCAGGCGTCGCAGCAGGGAGGGTCCGCCGGCGAGGCTGGCCTGCGCGTCCGCGACGGCATCGAGTACGAGCCGCTGGCCGGCACGCCCGCGGCCAAGGAGCGCTTCGGCACCGAGCTCAAGCGCTTCGGCCTCGGCAAGGATGACTCGCGCTTCGAGGTCGTCTCGCCCTTCGAGCCGGCCGGCGACCAGCCGCAGGCCATCGAGAAGCTCGCGGAGGGCGTGGAGCGCGGCCTGCGCTACCAGACCCTCATGGGCGTCACCGGCTCCGGCAAGACCTTCACCATGGCCAAGACGATCGAGCGGGTCAACCGCCCGACGCTGATCATGGAGCCCAACAAGACCCTGGCCGCGCAGGTCGCCAGCGAGATGCGCGAGATGTTCCCGCACAACGCGGTCACCTACTTCGTCTCGTACTACGACTACTACCAGCCCGAGGCCTACGTTCCGCAGACCGACACCTACATAGAGAAGGACGCGTCGATCAACGAGGAGGTCGAGAAGCTCCGCCACCAGGCGACCTCCAACCTCCTCTCCCGGCGCGACGTGATCGTGGTCGCCTCCGTCTCGTGCATCTACGGCATCGGCAGCCCCCAGGACTACGCGGGCCTCGCCCCCAACGTGGACAAGCAGGTCCCGCTCGAGCGCGACGACCTCATCAAGAACCTCATTGACATCCAGTACGACCGCAACGACTACGACCTCTCGCGCGGTACCTTCCGCGTGCGCGGCGACACCGTGGACGTGTTCCCGCCCTACGCGGAGAACCCGCTGCGCATCTCGTTCTTCGGCGACGAGGTCGAGTTCATCGGCGAGGTGGACTCCGTCACGGGCGAGGTCGTGCGCGAGTTCGACGCCGTCCCCATCTGGCCCGCCTCCCACTACGTCACCGAGCGCCCCAGGATCAACCACGCCCTGGAGACGATCAACGAGGAGCTTGAGGCCCGCGTCGCGGAGCTCAAGGCCAACGACATGCTCCTCGAGGCGCAGCGCCTGGCCCAGCGGACCGGCTACGACCTCGAGATGCTCGAGCAGATGGGCTACTGCAACGGCATCGAGAACTACTCGCGCCACCTCGACGGCCGCAGGCCCGGCGAGCCGCCCTACACGCTGATCGACTACTTCCCGAGCGACATGCTCTGCATCATCGACGAGTCCCACGTCACCGTCCCGCAGATCCGCGGCATGCACGAGGGCGACCGCTCGCGTAAGGTCACCCTGGTCGACCACGGCTTCCGCCTGCCGTCCGCACTCGACAACCGGCCGCTGCGCTTCGACGAGTTCGAGAGCCGCATCCCGCAGTTCATCTACGTCTCCGCGACGCCGGGCGACTACGAGGAGGCCGTCTCCCAGCAGGAGGTCGAGCAGATCATCCGACCGACGGGCCTCCTGGACCCCAAGATCGACCTGCGTCCCGTGCGCGGCCAGATCGACGACCTGATCTCGGAGGTCAAGGAGCGCGCCGCGAGGAAGGAGCGCGTCCTCGTGACGACCCTCACCAAGCGCATGGCCGAGGACCTCACGGACCACCTGCTCGACGAGGGCGTCAAGGTCAACTACATGCACTCCGACACGGCGACGCTCGACCGCGTGGAGATCATCCGAAGCCTGCGCGAGGGCAAGATCGACGTCCTCGTCGGCATCAACCTGCTGCGCGAGGGCCTCGACATCCCCGAGGTCTCGCTCGTGGCGATCCTCGACGCGGACAAGGAGGGCTTCCTCCGCAACCGCCGCTCGCTCATCCAGACCATGGGTCGCGCCGCGCGCAACGCGGAGGGCCAGGTCATCATGTACGCGGACACCATCACGGACTCCATGCGCGAGGCCATCGACGAGACCCGTCGGCGCCGCAGGCTCCAGGAGCGCTTCAACGAGGAGCACCACGTCGTGCCCCGGACCGTGCGCAAGTCCATCACGGACATCTCGAGCTTCATCCAGGAGGCGGACGAGAACGTGGGCAGGCGCCAGCGCAAGGACGGCGTCTTCTTCACGGCGGCCTCGGACGCGGACGGGGCGGAGGACGCGGGCGAGAAGGACGCGGAGTCGATAGCGGAGGAGCTCTCGGCGCTGCCGCGCGAGGAGGCCGCCAAGGTGCTCGGCGCGCTCCAGGACGAGATGCTGCAGGCCTCGGCGGACATGGACTTCGAGCGGGCGGCCGCCCTGAGGGACCAGGTCGTCGCCCTCGAGAGCGCCCTGTCGGGCGAGAGCGCCGACGACGTGATGGCCCGGCTCAAGGCCACTGACCGCAAGGGCTCGGCGCACGCGACCCGCCGCAGGTATCATAGGGGCAAGCACTAGGGGGCTGGCGGTGCCGCGGGCCCGGGCGCGCTGGCGCCCGTGATGGGTCCGCGGGCGCCGCGGGACCCGCGTGGGCGGGCCGCGGCCAGGCGTAGGAAGGGGTTCGGATGGCCCAGGCGGACAGGGGGCTCCTCAGGCCCGAGCTCGTCTTCCTCGGGATGGACGCGCCCGACAGGTCGTCGCTCTTCTCCCAGCTGGAGGCCCGTCTCGCCCCGCTCGGCTACGTCACGCCCGACTGGCTGGAGAGGATCGAGGAGCGCGAGCGCGCCTTCCCCACGGGGCTGGCGACCGCCACGGTCGGGATCGCGCTCCCGCACGCGGACGGCTGCGTGACCAGACCCTACATCGCGGTCGTGCGGCCGCTCGAGCCCGTCGCCTTCGAGCCCATGGCGGGCGTCGGCGGCACGGTCCAGGCGGAGCTGGTGCTGAACCTCGGCGTCACGCGCGAGGGAGGGCAGGTCGAGGTCCTGCAGGGCCTGATGAACCTCTTCATGCAGGAGGGCCCCGTGAGGCGCCTCATGGCGCAGACGACGGGTGAAGGTATGGTTTCCACCTTGCTCGAGTACCTCGGGTAGGTGTCGTACAGGGTATCTTTCAAGGTACGCTCAGGGCATGTTCGACGCGGACGCTCCGCATCGCTCAGAAGGAGGACCCCAATGGCAGCAAGAATCATCGTCGCCTGTGGCTCGGGCATCGCGACCTCGCAGATGGTCGCAAAGAAGATTGACAGGCTCCTGCGCGAGAAGGGCGTGGAGGCCGACGTCGCGGCCGTTGCCAAGGAGGCCCTCGCCAGCGAGGCCAAGGACGCCGACGCCTACGTCGCCGTCGTGAAGACCGAGGAGGACTACGACGTCCCCACCTTCAACGGCGTCGCCTTCCTCACCGGGATCGGCGAGGAGGAGGAGCTCGCCCGCCTCGTGGAGGCGGTCAGGGACAAGTAGGGCCTCCGGAGGCCCCCGCCGAGGAGGCCCCCGAAGCCGCCCCCGCCGCGCCGGCGCCGGGGCGGCGTCTAGGGGCGCCGGGCGAGCGAGGCCGCGAGGGCGTCCGCCACGCGCAGGCCGTCGGTCGCGGCGCTCATGATGCCGCCCGCATAGCCGGCGCCCTCGCCGCAGGGCCAGAGGCCGGTGGTCGAGGCGCTGACGAGGTCGTCCGTCCGCGTGACGCGCACGGGCGAGCTCGAGCGCGTCTCCACGGCGGTGAGGACCGCCTCGGGGTCGTCGAAGCCATGCAGGTGCCGCGCCATCAGCGGGATGGCGGCGCGCAGCGTGCGCACGACGTAGTCGGGCAGGCAGCCGTCGACGCTGCCCCAGCTGACGCCGCGCGGGTAGGTCGGCTCCACGCGCCCCGCCCCGCTCGAGGGGCGCCGCTCGAGGAAGTCGCCGACGAGCTGCGCGGGCGCGACGTAGGACCCGCCGCCGGCCTCGAAGGCCGCCCGCTCGCAGCGGCGCTGCAGCTCGACGCCGGCGAGGACGTCGGTGCCGGGCAGGTCGGAGGGGAAGACGTTCGCGAGCAGGCCCGCGTTCGCGTTCGTTCCGGCGCGGTCGGAGAGGCTCATGCCGTTGGTGCAGACGCCGCCCGGCTCGCTCGCTGCGGCCACCACGTAGCCGCCGGGGCACATGCAGAACGAGAAGGCGCTGCGGCCGTCCGGCAGGTGGCAGGCGAGCTTGTAGGGAGCGGCGCCGAGCGCCGGGTGCCCGGCGAAGGGTCCGTACTGCGCCCGGTCGACGTCGGCCTGGAGGTGCTCGATGCGGACGCCCATGGCGAAGGTCTTGCGCTCGAGCGCGACGCCGCGGCGGGCGAGGAGGGCGTAGACGTCGCGGGCCGAGTGCCCCGTGGCGAGGACCACGTCATCTGCGGGCACGACCTCCTCCACGACCATGCCGGTCGCACGGTCCGTGCGCGCGAGCGTGACCGAGCGCACGCGGCCGCCCGTCACGTCGACGTTGCACATGCGCTCGCCGAGCCGGACCTCGCCCCCCAGCTCCTGGATGCGCGCGAGCAGGTTGGTCACGACGGTCGGGAGCACGTCGCTGCCGACGTGGGGCTTCGCGTCCCACAGGATCCGCCGCTGGGCGCCGGCCTCCACGAAGGTCTCGAGGACGAGCCGGTGCGCCGGGCTCTTGGTGCCGGTGGCGAGCTTGCCGTCGGAGAAGGTCCCGGCGCCGCCGAGCCCGAACTGCACGTTGCTCTCTGGGTCGAGCTCGCCCGTCTCCTCGAAGCGCCTGATGGCGGCCCGCCTGCGCGTGGCGTCCTCGCCGCGCTCGACGAGGACGGGGGAGAGCCCCGCCTCCGCGAGCGAGAGGGCGCAGAACAGGCCCGCGCAGCCCGCGCCGACGACGACGGGCCGCCGGCGCGGCGCGACGCCGAGCCGAGGGGGCAGCCGGTAGGCCTCGCCCCCGTCGACCTGCCGCACGTTCTTGTCGGCGTGCCTGCGCCGGAGGCGTGCTAGGGCGCGCCCCTCCGCCCCGGCGCCGCGCAGGGAGAGGCGGACGGTGTAGACGAGGCGGACGTCGCGCCTCTTGCGGGCGTCGACCGAGCGCCTGCGGAGCTCGAAGGAGGAGAGCTCGTCCGGCGAGACCCCGAGCCGGCGGCAGCTGAGGCGCCTGAGCGCCTCCTCCTCCGACCGCTCGTCCGCCTCGGCGTCGCCGAGGGCCACTGCAAGGTTCGCTATCTCGATCACGTCGTCCCCCCACCTCGTCCCATGACCGGACCATCGTACCCCAGGCTGCGGTATGGTTGCTGCTGCCGCAAGGGCGGCGTAGGGCGCGGAGGGATGGGAGGGCCCATGGCCGAGAGCGAGGCATCCGGAGGGAGCCCCCGGAGGGGCAGGCTGTACGGCGTGGGCGTTGGCCCGGGCGACCCCGAGCTGCTCACGCTGAAGGCGGTGCGCGTCATCCGCGAGGCGGACTGCGTCGCCGTCCCGGACTCCGGGAGCGGCCGTCGCATGGCGCGCGGGATCGTCTCCCAGTGGCTGGACGGGCAGGAGGTCATCGACTGCGCGACTCCCATGACCAGCGACGCGGCCGTGCCCGGGCGCGCCCACGACGCGATCGCCGCAAGGCTCGCTTCCCGGCTGGACGAGGGGCGCGACGTCGCGATGGTCGTGCTCGGCGACGTCTGCGTGTACTCCACGTTCTTCTACGTCTGCGACAGGCTGAGGCCCCGCGGCTACGAGGTCGAGCTCGTGCCGGGCGTCACCTCCTTCAGCGCCGCGGCCGCCAGGCTCTGCCAGCCCCTGTGCGAGGGGTCGGAGTCGCTGCTCGTGACCCCCGCGTCCGCGGACGGCCTCGACGGGCGTCTCGACGCGGCCCGCGGCCTCGCCGAGAACCTCGTCCTCATGAAGCCGCCGCGCGACCTCGCCGCGCTCGAGGGCAGCCTGGAGGGGCGCGGCCTCCTCGAGGGGGCGTCGCTCGTCTCCGACCTGGGTCTGCCGACCGAGCGCGTGGTGCCCCGGCTCGCCGACCTCGAGGGCCCGACGGGCTACCTCTCCCTCGTCCTCGTGCGCGGTGCCGCCGCGCGTGCGGCGCGGGGGCACCAGGGCGAGAAGGACGCGTAGGCCCCGGCGCCACGGTCCGGACGCCAGGCCCGCGCGCCAGGCCCGGGACGCCAGGCCCGCGCGCCGCACGCTACGCGCCCCTGCCCGCGAGCGCGCGGGCGGCCGCCGCGGAGCCCGCGACCATGCCGCTCTTCCAGGCCCAGGCGAGGTTGAAGCCCCCGCAGTCCGCGTCGACGTCCAGCGCCTCGCCGGCGGCAAAGAGCCCGGGCACGCCCCTGCAGGCGAGGCTTGCGGGCGAGAACTGCGCGAGCGCGAGCCCGCCGCGCGAGACCTGCGCCCTCTTGGGCTCTGCCGGCCCCTCGACCGCGAGCTCGAGCCCCTTCGCGAGCGCGAGCGCCCGCTCTAGGACCTCCTCCTCGCCTGGCGCGCCATCGAGCTGGGCGGCCGCCTCGCGCGCGAGGGCGGAGGCGATGACGGGGTCGAGGAAGCCGTGGAGGCGTTCTGCCGCGGCCTCCGTCGCGCGCCGCGCGCCGCGCCTCCCCGCATGCGCCCCGCTCCCGGCGGCGTCCGCGGCGCGGCGCAGCTCGGAGGCGGGGTGGCCCGGCGCGAAGTCGAGCACGAGGGAGTCGTGCGGCAGGCATCGGCGAGAGAGGTCGAAGGCGACGATCCCCGAGACCCCGTAGGGCCTGAAGATGACCTCGCCAGCCTCCCGCGCGACCTCCGAGCCGCCCCTCACGAGCCGGGCGGAGACGTGGGCGCGCCTGCCGTCGAGCTCGGCGAGCAGTCGTCCCGCCCCTGCGCAGCCGATGGGGCAGAGCACGGGCTCCCAGGGACGCACCTCGAGGCCGAGCCCGCGCGCGAGCAGGGCGTCGAGGGGGGCGCCGCCGCCGAGGGCGACCACGACGCAGCGGGCGCGGACCGTGCGCTCGCGCGCGGCCCCGTCCGCGCCGGCCACGGGCGCGTAGCTCACGCGCAGGGCGTCGCCTGCGCGCTCCACGCGCGTGACCTCGCGTCCGGGGGCGAGCACGGCGCCCGCTCGGCGCGCGCGGGCGAGAAGGACGTCCCGCACCGACGAAGCCTGCCGACTGAGGGGGTAGAGCCTCCCGTCCTCCTCCGCCACCACGAGCCCGCTGCCCTCCATGAGCGAGAGGACGTCCGAGCCGAAGCCCGCCCCCGCGGCCTCGGCTACGAAGGCGGGGTCGTTGTAGCGGGAGAGGTCGAGGTCCAGGTTGGAGAGGTTGCAGCGGCCGTTGCCCGTGACGAGGATCTTCTGGCCCAGGGAGAGCCCCCGCTCGAGCGCCACCGTCGCGGCGCCTGCCTCGGCGCTCGCTATGGTGGCGGCGAGGCCCGCGGCGCCCGCGCCGAGGACGCAGACGTCGCAGGCGCGGCCCACCTCGACACGCGCGGCCTCCTCCTCGAGGCGGCGCCTCTCCTCGGCGCGCGAGCGCCCCTTCGGCGGACGCGGCACCTAGTCCCCCTTCGCCTCGTCGAAGGCGGCGGTGTTCTCGATGAGCTCGAGGGCCTTGGGGAGCAGCCCCTCGGGGAGCGAGGTGTCGACGGTGCCCTCGTCGCACGCCTTGGCGACGGCGGGGTCGATCGGCAGCCTCCCGAGGACGTCGAGGTCGAACTGGCGCGCGATCTCGTCGAGGTGGCTCGGCCCGTACGGCTCGATCCTCTCGCCGCAGTGCGGGCAGGTGAGGTAGCTCATGTTCTCCACGAGGCCGATGACCGGGACGTCCATCATGGAGGCCATGTTCACGGCCTTGCTCACGATGACCTGCACGAGGTCCTGCGGCGAGGTGACGATCACCACGCCCTCGATGGGCAGGGACTGGAAGACGGTCAGCGCGACGTCGCCGGTTCCGGGAGGCATGTCCACCAGCAGGTAGTCCAGCTGGCCCCAGTTGGTCTGCCCCCAGAACTGCCGGAGCACGCCGGAGAGCATGGGGCCGCGCCACAGAACCGGGTCGGTCTCGTTCTCCAGGACGAGGTTGGTGCTCATGATCTCGATCCCCGTGATGCTCGTGGCGGGGAGGAGCAGGTTGTCCTGGGCGAAGGCGTGCTCGCCGGACAGGCCGAACATCTTGGGGATGGACGGCCCCGTGATGTCCGCGTCGAGGATGCCCACGCGCCTGCCCGCGCGCTGCAGCTCGGTCGCGAGGATGCCGGTCACGAGCGACTTGCCGACGCCGCCCTTGCCGGAGACGACGCCGATGACGTGCCTCACGCTCGAGTTGGGCTCCATCTCGAAGAGCTCGGGGCCCTCGGGCTCCCTCTTGCCGAACACGGCGTCCGCCTCGCGGCGGATCTGGTCCCTCTCTGAGTCCTCCATGTGTCCTCCTTCCATCGCGCCTCCGGCGCGGCGTGCATGACGTCTGGATTCTACCCAAGGGCGCGCGGGCGCCCGCCCCTGCCGTCGTTCTATTTGATGTAGAACGTGTGTTCTCACATCATACCACCCGAGGCGCGTGTAGACTAGTCCCCGTCAGAAGATGGGGCACATGCCCCGAACGAGGTGGGACGGACTCCGCGAATGGCACAGAACTGCATCACGATCCGCGGCGCGCGCGAGCACAACCTGCGCGACGTCGACGTAACGATACCGAGGGACAAGCTCGTGGTCATCACGGGGCTGTCGGGGTCGGGCAAGTCGTCGCTCGCCTTCGACACCATCTACGCCGAGGGGCAGCGCCGCTACGTAGAGTCGCTCTCGAGCTACGCCCGCATGTTCCTCGGCCAGATGGACAAGCCTGACCTTGACTCCATAGACGGCCTCTCGCCCGCCGTCTCGATCGACCAGAAGACCACCAGCAGGAACCCCCGCTCCACGGTCGGCACCGTGACGGAGATCTACGACTACCTCAGGCTCCTCTACGCGCGGGTTGGCACGCCCCACTGCCCGGTCTGCGGGCGCGTCATCGAGCGCCAGACGACCGACCAGGTGGCGGACAAGGTCCTCGCGCAGGCGCAGGGCCGGCGCGCCTACGTGCTGGCCCCGGTCGTGCTCGGCCGCAAGGGGGAGTACGCCAAGCTCTTCGAGGACCTGCGCAAGGAGGGCTTCTCCCGCGTCAGGGTCGACGGCGAGGTCAGGGACCTCGACGGCGAGATTCGACTCAACAAGAAGCTCAAGCACTCCATCGAGGTCGTGGTCGACCGCATCGTCGTGCGCGAGAACTCCCTCGGCCGCATCGCAGAGGCGGTCGAGCAGGCCACGCGGATCGCGGAGGGCCGCGTGGGCTTCTACCTCCTGCCGGACCGCGACGACCCGGAGGCCATGCCAGGCGAGCTGCTCCAGTACTCGCTGGCCCTGGCCTGCCCCGAGCACGGCCACTCCATAGACGACCTCGAGCCGCGCGACTTCTCCTTCAACGCCCCCTACGGCGCCTGCCCGGACTGCGACGGCCTGGGCACGCGCAGGATGGTGGACGCGGCGGCCCTGATCGACGACCCGTCCCTCTCGGTGGCCGGCGGCGTGTTCAACGACCTGTTTGGCTCGCGCTCAAACTACTACCCGCAGCTCCTCGCGGCGGCGGTGCGCGCCATGGGCGAGGACCCCGAGACCCCCTGGGAGGACCTCTCCGAGAGGACGAGGGCCGCCCTGCTCGACGGCCTGGGGGACGAGAAGATCCGCGTGGACTACCACACGCGCGACGGGCGCGATACCTCCTGGGACGCCACGTTCCCGGGCGTCCGGAGGATCCTGTTCGACAAGTACCAGGAGACAACCTCGGAGACCCTGCGCAAGCACTACGAGAAATACATCCGCGAGGTCCCCTGCTCCACCTGCCACGGCGCGCGCCTGAAGCCGGAGTACCTCGCCGTCACGGTGGGCGGTAAGAACATCTGGGAGGTCTGCCAGCTCTCGAGCAAGGAGGCCCTCGACTTCTTCACGAGCCTGACCATCGACGAGCGCAGGCGGCCCATCGGGGCGCCCATCGTGAAGGAGGTCGTGGCCCGCCTGCGCTTCATGGTGGACGTCGGCCTCGACTACCTCACCCTCTCGCGCGCCGCGGCGACGCTGTCGGGCGGCGAGGCCCAGCGCATCCGCCTGGCGACGCAGATCGGGGCCGGCCTGATGGGCGTCCTCTACATCCTGGACGAGCCCTCGATCGGCCTCCACCAGCGCGACAACGACCGCCTCATCGCGACCCTGCGCCACCTGCGCGACCAGGGCAACACGGTCATCGTGGTCGAGCACGACGAGGACACGATCCGCGCCGCCGACTACGTGATCGACATGGGCCCGGGCGCGGGCGAGCTCGGCGGCGAGGTCGTGGCGGCAGGCACGCCCGCCGAGATCATGGCCGACGAGCGCTCCCTCACGGGCGCCTACCTCACCGGCAGGCGGCAGATCCTGCTGCCGGAGCGCCGTAGGAACCCCAGGCGGGGCTCCGTCAGGATTTCCGGCGCGACCGCCAACAACCTCAAGGGCGTCTCCGTGAAGGTCGAGCTCGGCACCCTCACCGTCGTGACCGGCGTCTCCGGCTCGGGCAAGTCGTCGCTCGTCACGGACACCCTCGCGCCCGCGCTGACCAACGCGGTGCAGCACTCCAAGCGTCCCGTCGGGCCCTTCCGCAAGCTCGAGGGCCTGCGGGACAAGGAAGGGAGGAAGACCGTCGACAAGGTCATCGACATCGACCAGAGCCCCATCGGCCGCACGCCACGCTCGAACCCGGCGACCTACATCGGCCTGTGGGACGACCTCAGGGCGCTGTTCGCCTCGACCCCGGAGAGCCGCGCGCGCGGCTACTCCGCCGGCCGCTTCTCCTTCAACGTCCCCGGCGGCCGCTGCGAGGCCTGCAAGGGCGACGGCCAGATCAAGATCGAGATGAACTTCCTGCCCGACGTCTACGTCCCGTGCGAGGTCTGCGGCGGCAGGCGCTACAACCGCGAGACGCTCGAGGTCACCTACCGCGGAAAGAACATCTCGGACGTCCTGGACATGACGGTGACCGAGGCCCTCGCGTTCTTCTCGAGCATCCCGCGCATCAAGAACAAGCTCCAGACCCTCTACGACGTGGGCCTCGGCTACATCCACCTCGGCCAGCCCGCGACGACGCTCTCCGGCGGCGAGGCGCAGCGCGTCAAGCTGGCCAAGGAGCTGCACCGCCAGCAGACGGGCCGCACCTTCTACATCCTGGACGAGCCGACCACGGGCCTGCACTTCGAGGACGTGCGCCAGCTCGTGGACGTCCTGGAGCGGCTGGTCGACGCGGGCAACACCGTGCTCGTCATCGAGCACAACCTCGACGTCATCAAGATGGCGGACCGCATCATCGACATGGGCCCGGAGGGCGGGGACGGCGGCGGCACCGTCGTGGCGTACGGCACGCCCGAGCAGGTCGCAGAGGTCGAGGGGTCCTACACCGGCCAGTACCTCAGGAGGGTCCTCGCGCGCGACCGCGAGCGCGAGGCGGCGGAAGGCGAGGGGTAGGCATGGCAAGGCAGGAGAAGCTCAAGAAGACGAACGCCATGCGCGAGCTCGAGCGCGGCGGCGTCGAATACACCTTCCGGCAGGTCGCGGAGGAGGACACCTCCCGCGGGCTCGGCGTGAGGCTCGCCGAGGAGAGCGGCCAGGACGTGGACTCGACGTTCAAGACCCTCGTGTGCGTCGCGCCCTCGGGGGACCACGTCGTCTGCTGCATCCCCGTCGCCTGCGAGCTCGACTTCAAGAAGGCCGCCGCGGCCGCGGGGGAGAAGAGCCTCTCGATGCTGCCGACCAAGGAGCTCGAGGACGTCACCGGCTACGTCCGCGGGGGCTGCAGCCCCGTCGGCATGCGCAGGCAGTTCCCGACCCTCATCGACGAGACCGCGCAGCTCTTTGACGCGATCGGCATCTCCGGCGGCAGGAGGGGGCTCTCCCTCGAGCTCTCGCCCGTCGCGCTTGCGGAGTTCATCGGCGCGCGCTTCGCGGACATCACGCGCTAGCGTCCCCTTCCAGCTCCGGGCCGATGTTACCCGCTCATTACGGGAGACGCGGCCGAGGTGGCCCCACACTTTACTGTGCTAAAGTATCGACCGCGAGCGCTGTAGTGCGCTAAAGCGCCGGAGGAGGGAGCACCTTGATCGCAGGAACACCGAGAGGCTTCAGAGATATTCTGCCCGAGGAGGCGCTCGCCCGCGAGCGGATCGAGGGCGTCGTGAGGTCGTGCTTCTCCGAGCACGGCTACCTCCCCGTGGAGACCCCCCTGCTGGAGGACCGCGCCTGCCTCGAGAGGGCTGGCCGGATCCAGGACACCCCCTTCCAGCTCTTCGACTCCGACGGCAGCCTCCTGGTGCTGCGCCCCGACCTCACGCTGCCCATCGCCCGCCTGGTGGCGTCGAGGGTATCGCGCGACGAGCTGCCCTGCCGCTTCAGGTACGCCGCCCCCGTGGTGCGCGAGGAGCCCTCGCTCAAGGGGCAGCCGCGCCAGTTCACCCAGCTCGGCGTCGAGTTCGTGGGCGGTGGCGGACAGAGCTCGGAGTCCGAGGTCGTACAGCTGCTCGCCGAGGTCCTCTCACGCCTGAACGTCCCGGACTGGCGGATCGTCTGCGGGTCGGTCTGCCCGCTGACCTCGCTGCTCGCCGCCTGCGACGTCCCCGAGGAGTTCTCCGCTCGCGTGCTCGGCTACGTCCACGAGTCCGACCTCGTCACGCTCGACGAGTACGTGGACGCCACGGAGGGGCTCACGGACGCACAGAGGCGCGCCCTGCACGAGGTGCCCCGCCTGAACGGGGACGTGGCGGTCATCGACCGCATCGACGAGCTGCTGGGGGCGGCCGGCGTGGACGAGCGCGAGCGTGGCACCGGGGAGCTGCGCCAGCTCGTCTCGAGCTGCTCGGTCCTCGTGGGCCAGGGCAGGCTCCGCTTCGACTTCTCGATCATCAACTCCTTCGACTACTACACGGGCATCATCTTCAAGGGCTACGCGGAGGGCATCGTGGCCTCCCTCGCCTCGGGCGGCCGCTACGACGCCGTCCTCGACCACCTCGGCTGCGAGGGGGTCGCGGCCTGCGGCTTCGCGATGAGCCTCGAGCGCCTGCAGGAGGTGCTCGGCGAGCAGGGCGGGTCGGGCGTCGTCACGCCGGGCGTGCGCGTCGCCGAGCGGCCGCTGCGCGTCGCGGTCCCCAAGGGGTCGCTCTTCCCGGACACGGTCGCGCTGCTCGAGCGGGCGGGCCTGCCCGTCGAGGGGCTGCGCGACCCCGGCCGCAAGCTCATCGTGCACGAGGAGGGCGTCGACTACGTGATCGTGCGGGCGCAGGACGCGCCGGCCTTCGTGGGCTACGGCGGCGCCGACTGCGGCATCTGCGGGCGCGACTCGCTCATCGAGGCGGGCATCGACCTGCTGCAGCTCGTCGACCTCGAGTACGGCGGCTGCCGCTTCGTCGTCGCGGAGCCCGCGGCGACGCGGGGCAAGGCGGAGCGCGACTACGCCTGGCGCGGCACCATCCGCGTCGCCACCAAGTACCCGCGCATCACCCAGGAGTACTACGACCGCATCGGCCAGCAGGTGGACATCGTGCAGCTGCACGGCAACATCGAGCTCGGGCCGATTGTGGGCATGACGGACAGGATCGTGGACATCACCGCCACGGGCACGACGCTGCGCGAGAACGACCTCGTGGTCGTCGACGACGTGCTCGAGTGCACCGCCCGCTTCTTCGCGGGCCCCGCGGCGTACCGCTGCGACGCGCGCATCCGCGAGCTCGCGGCGCGTCTCGCCGCGGCGGTCTCGGGCAGGTAACGACAAGGAAAGCGAGGGGTTGCCGATGAGGACCATAGAGCTGAGGGGCGACCGCGCCCTCACCAACGAGGACCTGGAGCGCAAGGGGGCGCTCCCCGAGAGCGTCATGGAGTCCGCGAAGGCCATCGTGGACGACGTCAGGGAGAGGGGCGACGAGGCGCTGCGCGCGTACTGCACCAAGTTCGACGGCGCGTGCCCCGAGGACTTCCGCGTGGACGACGAGGTCGTCCGCGGCGCCCTCGACATGGTGGACCCGGAGTTCGTCTCCGCGCTGAGGCGCGCCTACGACCAGATCCGCGACTTCCACGAGCGCGAGGTGGAGCAGAGCTGGTTTTCCGCCAAGCCCGACGGCACCATCCTCGGTGTCAAGGTGACGCCCGTCCCGAGCGTCGCCGTCTACGTCCCGGGCGGGCGCGCCCAGTACCCCTCGACCGTGCTCATGGACACGATCCCCGCCAAGGTCGCCGGCGTCGGGCGCGTCATCATGCTCACCCCGCCGCAGCGCGACGGCTCGCTGTCCGCCTACACGCTCGCCGCCGCCGCGGTCGCCGGCGTGGACGAGGTCTACGCCGTGGGTGGCGCGCAGGCGATCGCCGCGGCGGCGTATGGGACCGAGTCGATCCCCAAGGTCGTGAAGATCGTGGGCCCCGGCAACGCCTACGTCGCGGCCGCCAAGCGCTACGTCTCGGGCGACGTGGGGATCGACATGGTGGCCGGCCCCTCCGAGGTCTGCGTCCTCGCCGACTCCACGGCCGACCCCGTCGTCGTCGCGGCCGACCTCATGGCCCAGGCGGAGCACGACCCCATGGCCACCTGCTACCTCGTCACCTGCGACCCCGCGCTCCCCGCGCGGGTGGAGGAGGCCACGGAGCGCCTCGTCTCGCAGAGCCCGCGCGAGGAGATCACGAGGGCGTCGCTGGAGCACGGCGTCGTCGTCGTGGCGGAGGACCTCGAGCGCGCCGTGGACGCGGTGAACGTCGTCGCCCCCGAGCACCTGGAGCTCCACACGGCGAACGCCTTCGACGTGCTCGGCTCCATCGAGAACGCCGGCGCCATCTTCGTCGGCCCCTGGAGCTCCGAACCCCTGGGCGACTACGTCGCCGGCCCCAACCACACCCTGCCGACCGGCGGCACCGCGGCCTTCTCGAACCCCCTCGGCGTCTACGACTTCGTGAAGCGCTCGAGCGTGATCAGCTACTCTCCCGCCGGGCTCGCCGCCGACGCGCCCGCCGCGCAGACGCTCGCCCAGGGCGAGGGCCTCTGGGCGCACGCGCTCTCCGTGGGCCTGCGCAGGAGGCTCGTCGAGGAGGGAGCCGAGCGCTTCGACGACCCCGTGGCCGCCTGCGAGGACGCGACGCGCACGGCCTGGCCGCAGGCGCTCGAGGCGCCCGGCACGCCCAGGCTCGACTTCAAGGTGAGGTAGGGGAGCCGCCATGGCGATATCGATATCCGCGCCCGTCCGGGCTCTCATGCGCCCCTCGGCGGCGGCCCTCGAGCCCTACGACCCGGGCTTCTCGCCCGTCGAGGTGAACCTCAGCGCCAACGAGAACACCTACGGCATGCCGCCCGAGGTGCGCGAGAGGGTCCAGGCCGCCCTGGCGGAGGTCTGCGTGAACCGCTACCCCGCCCCGCTCGCCGACGGCGTGAGGGAGAGGGTCGCTCGCTGGCACGGCGTCCGCCCGGAGTCGGTGTGCGTCGGCAACGGCGGCGACGAGCTGATCTTCAACCTCTTCCTCGCGTTCGGCGGGAGGGGGCACGTGCTCGTCAACTGCCCGCCGACCTTCTCGGTCTACCGCCTGTACGCCGAGCTCGTCGAGACCGAGGTGGTGGACGTCCCGCGCGATGCCGAGACGCTGCTGCCCGACGTGGACGCCCTCGTCGAGGCGGCCCGCACGGCGAGCATCGTGGTGATCTGCTCGCCGAACAACCCTACGGGCGACGTGATGGCCCCCGGTGACGTCGCGAGGGTCTGCGAGGCCTGCCCGGGGATCGTGCTGGCCGACGAGGCGTACGGAGAGTTCGCTCCCGCGGGCGCGAGCGCAGAGCCGCTCCTCGCGACCCACCCCAACCTCGTCGTGCTCCACACCCTCTCGAAGGCCTTCGCCTTCGCGGGCGGCCGGCTCGGCTACGTGCTCGCCGATCCCTCCGTGGTCGGGGCGCTCGCCGCGGTGAGGCAGCCCTATACGGTGGACTCCCTGGTCCAGGCGGCGGCCTGCACCATCCTGGACGACCGCGACGCCTTCGCGCCGACGATCGCCAAGATCGTCTCGGAGCGCGAGCGGCTGAGCGCGGCCCTCTCCGCCCTCTCGGGACAGGGGGTCAGGGTGTGGCCGAGCAGCTCCAACTTCCTCTGCGTCAGGGTGCCTCGCGCCCACGAGGTCTGGCTCGCCCTGCGCGACGAGTGCTCGATCCTCGTCAGGGACTTCTCGTCCACGCCGGGGCTGGAGGGGTGCCTCAGGGTGACCGTCGGCACGCCCGAGGAGAACGACCGCGTCGCCTCGCAGCTCGCGAGGCTCACCAAGGAGGTGCGCAATGGGTAGGAGCGCAACGGTCTCGAGGAGGACCGGAGAGACGGACATAGAGGTCGCGCTCGACCTCGACGGCACGGGCGCCTGCGACGTCCAGACGGGGGTGGGCTTCTTCGACCACATGCTCAACGCCCTTGGCCGCCATTCGCTGATGGACCTCAGCGTGCACGCGAAGGGCGACACCTGGGTCGACGACCACCACACCGTCGAGGACACGGGCATCGTGCTCGGGCAGGCGGTCGCCGAGGCTCTGGGCGACCGGAGCGGCATCAGGAGGTTCGGGGACGTCGCCGTGCCGCTCGACGAGGCCCTCGTGCTCGCCGCCGTCGACGTCTCGGGTCGCGGCGAGCTCTTCTGGGACGTGGAGATCGGCCCGGACAAGGTGGGGACCTTCGACTGCGAGCTCGCGCAGGAGTTCTTCGTGGGCTTCGCCCGCCAGGCAGGCCTCACGCTGCACCTGCGCAAGCTCGCGGGCACCAACGCCCACCACATCATCGAGGCGACCTTCAAGTCCTGCGCCAGGGCGCTCCGCGTCGCGGTCGAGCGCGACCCGCGCGTCGTGGGCGTCCCCTCCACCAAGGGGGTCCTGTGATGGCGGCGCCGGCTCGCGCGAGGCAGATCGCGATCGTCGACTACCACAAGGGCAACCTCTCGAGCGTCCTGCGCTCGGTCACCGAGGCGGGCGGCGACGCGCGCGTCGTCGACGACCCGGCGGCGATAGCGGCGGCGGACGCCGTCGTGGTGCCGGGCGTCGGCGCCTTCGAGGACGCGATGGACTACCTCCGCTCGTCCGGGGAGGCCGAGGCCATCCTGGGCGGCGTGGAGCGCGGCGTGCCCTTCCTGGGCATCTGCCTCGGCCTCCACGTCCTCTTCGAGCGCGGCGACGAGCGCACCCACGAGCACGCGGAGGGCGACGTCTGGGCGGAGGGCCTCGGCGTGCTCGCGGGCTCCGTGACGAGGCTCTCCTCCGAGCGCCTCAAGGTGCCCCACGTCGGCTGGGACCAGGTCCACCTGACCGAGCGCGGCCGAGCCTGCCCGCTGCTCGCGGGGGTCGCCGAGGGGGCCAACGTCTACTTCACACACTCCTACGCCGTCTCCGACGACGTCGACCCCGCCATCGTGACGACGCGCACCCACTACACGCGCAGCTTCGCCTCGGGGGTCTGGCAGGGCGACGTCTACGGCGTGCAGTTCCACCCCGAGAAGTCCTCGCGCACCGGCCTCGCCATCCTGCGCAACTTCGTCGGCATCGTCGAGCGGGGAGGGGCGGCATGATCCTGTTCCCAGCGATCGACCTCGTCGGCGGCAGGGTCGTGAGGCTCGAGCGGGGCGAGAGGTCCCGCATGAAGGTCTACTCGGACGACCCGGCGGCCGTGGCGCTCGACTTCAGGCGGCGCGGCGCGGCCTGGGTCCACGTGGTGGACCTCTCGGCCGCCCTCGAGGAGGACGAGGGGGCCCGCGCGAGGAACGCCCGTGCCATCCGCGCCATCTGCGAGGTCGGGGGCATCAAGGTCGACGTGGGCGGTGGCGTGCGCTCGATAGGCGCGGTGGAGCGCCTGGCGGAGGCCGGCGCGAGCCGCGTGGCGATCGGGACGGCCCTCGTGCGCGACCCCGCCTTCGCCGCCGAAGCCGCCAGGCGCTTCCCGGAGCTGGTCGTGGCCGACGTCGCCGCCAGGGACGGCGTGGTCAGGGTCAACGGCTGGCGCGAGGGGGAGGGCCTCTCGGCGCTGGAGCTCGTCTCCAGGCTCGCGGGCACCGGCTACAGGCACCTCGTCTTCACCGACATCGCCCGCGACGGCATGCAGTGCGGCGTGGACGTGGACGCCTACCGCAGGGTCGCCGCGGCCGCGCGCTTCCCGGTCGTCGCCTCGGGCGGCATCGCGAGCCTCGCCGACATCGGGCGGCTCGCGGCGGCAGGCCCGGAGGTCATCGAGGGTGCCATCACCGGCAGGGCCCTCTACGAGGGCGGATTCACGCTCGAGGACGCGCTGGCGGCCGCCGCCGGCACGTACGCGGGCGAGCGGGGAGCGAGGAGCTAGCCATGCTTACCAAGAGAGTCATACCCTGCCTGGACGTGAAGGACGGGCGCGTGGTCAAGGGCGTCAACTTCGTCGGGCTGAGGGACGCGGGCGACCCGGTCGAGCTCGCGAGCGCCTACGACCGCGAGGGCGCCGACGAGGTCGTCTTCCTCGACATCACGGCCACGAGCGACGAGCGCAAGACGACGGTCGACCTCGCGAGCAGGGCCTCGGCGGAGCTCAGGATCCCCTACGCCGTCGGCGGGGGCTTCAGGCGGCTCGAGGACATGGTGCGGATGATCTCCGCGGGGGCGGACAAGGTCTCGCTCAACTCCGCGGCGGTCAGGGACCCCGGCCTCATCACCGTGGCCGCCCGCGCCTTCGGCAGCCAGGCGGTCCTCGTCGCCATCGACGCCAAGCGGGTCGGCACGGGAGACAGGTGGGAGGTCTACGTCGCGGGCGGCCGCAAGCCCACGGGAATCGACGCCGTCCGGTGGGCGGAGGAGGCGGCCCGCCGCGGCGCGGGCGAGATCCTCCTCACGAGCATGGACCGCGACGGCACCAAGGAGGGCTTCGACCTCGCGCTGACCCGCGCGGTCGCGCGCGCCGTCCCCATCCCCGTCATCGCCTCCGGCGGCGTGGGCACGCTCGAGCACTTCGCCGAGGGCATCATCGAGGGGGAGGCGGACGCCGTCCTCGCCGCGAGCGTCTTCCACTTCGGCACGTTCACGGTGCGGCAGGTCAAGGAGTACATGGCCTCGCAGGGCATCCCCGTGCGCCTCGACTTCTGAGCGCGGCCCCTCCGGGCAGCCCCAGGTGGCTGGGGCCGCTCCGGGCCTCCGCCCGCGCCGCGCGGGGCGGGCCGGGGTGCGCCCCCTAGACCGAGTAGATGGGCGAGAGGAGCATCCTGCCGTCGACCGCGTTCTCCTTGAGGAGCTGGTCCCAGGCCTCGATGTTGCTCTTGATGGTGAGCCGCACGGACTGGCCGTCGAGCACGTCGAGCTCGTCGAAGACGGGGCGCTCGAGGCTCGTGACGTGGTCGAAGAGGGTGGAGTCGCGCTCGACGGACTCGCGCGAGATGCCGAGGGCGGCGAGGGTGTGGCTGATGCGCGGGTTGCGGCTCTCCCTGAGGGAGGTGCGCGTCGTGGTGCTCGTGCCGTCCTCCTCGCGCGTGGGCGTCCCCGGGGAGACGATCTGCATGCGGTCGTTGAAGATCGTGATGTGCACGTAGCTCGAGCTGCGGTAGGAGCGGTGCATGAGCGCGCCGATGAGCCCGTCGACCCACGCCTGGCGCGGGTAGTCCCTGACCTGCTTGAGCTTGCCGTCGGTGTCGAGGAAGGTCACGTGCCCGGTGAGCTCGGCCACGGTCTCCTCCGCCAGGCTGGCGAGGATGGGCAGCGGACCGTCGAGGATGAGGTCGCGGACGCAGATGGGCTCCTCGCCCTCGGTGATCGAGGAGAACTTGCCGACGTGCACGCGCGCGCAGGGGACGAGCAGGTTTGGCTGCCGGGCGAACATGATCACGGCGCCGTTGGTGAGGGCGCCGTCGCGCAGGTAGCCGCCCTCTACGAGGAACCCCTCGTCGCTGCCGCGGTACCCGAGGGCCTCGCGGCAGGTCTCGAGGAGGCCGGCGTCGAGGTCGTCCGCGCCCGCGCCCGGGCAGGGCTCGTCCTCGAAGGCGAGCCTCGGAGCCGTCGCCGCGCCCGTCCGCCCGTCCGCGGCGTCGACGGCCCGCCGCCCGATGGAATCCTCGCTGTCTGACATGGGCACCCCAAACGCCGAGTTGACGGATATCAAAGGTTCTAACCATGCGACCGGAGGGCCATACCACCTTTTCGGAGAGCGGCTCCCACCGCCCGCCCGGGGTCCTCGGCTAAACTACCCTGGGGCCCCGGCGGACGAGCGCGGGCGCCCCGGGACGCGAGGCCAACATAACGTCGACGCGCCGTCGGGCACGTGGTGCGCCCGGCGGGGAGGGGAGGCCCCATGGGGGAGAAGGACTGCGCAGGCAGCTATGCCGGCGAGGAGCTGGGCGAGGTCGTGCTCGCGGAGGCCCAGGTCAGGTTCGACGAGCGGGGCCTCGTGCCCGTCGTGGTGCAGCAGGCGGGCTCGGGCGAGGTGCTCATGGTCGCCTGGGCGAACGAGGAGGCGATCCGCCTGACCTTCTCGACCAAGACGAGCTGGTTCTGGTCGCGCTCCCGCAAGGAGCTCTGGAACAAGGGCGCCACCAGCGGCAACGTCCAGCGCGTCGAGCGCGTCCTCGTGGACTGCGACGCCGACACCCTCGTCTACGAGGTGGACTCGCCCGGCCCGGCGTGCCACACGGGCCACAGGAGCTGCTTCTTCCGCGAGCTCAGGGCGGAGTAGGGGCGGAGCAGGGCCTTCGGCTGCGCGCCGTGGTCGCCGCCGCGCAGCCGCGCGGCCTGCGCTACATCTCCACCTGCCCGCCGGCCTCGCGGGCGTCGAGGTAGAGTTCGACGCAGCGCCCCGCCAGGATGTCGAGCGAGTCGAAGAGGTAGTCGGGCCGCTCGCGCAGGTCCTGGAAGATGACGGAGAGCTCGGTGCAGCCCACGACCACGGCGTCGCAGCCCGCGTCGCGCAGGCGCCGCGCCACGCCGAGGAACGCGTCGGCGTCGTAGGGCCTGTTCGCCTTCACGCAGTCGTAGATGAGCGACATGAGGGTGCGGCGGTCCTCGTCCGTCGGGGTCATGGTCTCGAGGCCCGCCTCGCGGAAGTAGCCCTGGAAGACCCCCGACTCGATGGTGCCGTCCGTCGCCATGAGGCCCACCGTGCCGCCCGTGCCGATGGTCCGCGAGATGCGGCGCGCCGTCTCGCTCATGATGTTGAGGACCGGCACCCCGACCGAGGCGGCTATGGCGTCGTAGAAGTAGTGCGCGGTGTTGCAGGGGATGGCGAGGTAGTCCGCGCCGGCGTCCTCGAGCCAGCGCGCGACCTTGACCATCTCGGGCTGCGGGTCGGGCCTGCCGTGGTCGAGGATGTAGGCGGTGCGGTCCGGGATCTGCGGGTCGTTGAAGACGATCATGGGGATGTTGTCCTGGTCGCGCGCGGCCGGCGTCTTCTTGATGATCGCCTCCATGAAGTAGGCGGTGGCGAGCGGGCCCACCCCGCCGACGATGCCGAGAACTGGCTTGTGCATGGCTGCATCTCCGTAGAGTTGGTGTTGTGTGCGGCTTCGGCCGGCCGCCCGACGGCAGCGAGGGTAACCTTCCCACGAGAAAAACGCGTGGGTGCGAGGCGGCCCCGGGCGCTCGGCCCGCTCGCGCGAACGGACGACAGGCAAGAGTCTACCCCGCGAGAGGATGTCCATGGCAGAACCGAAGCATTTCAGGAGGTCGTCCGGCGAGGCGGGGGAGGCGGGCGCGACGGCCGAGGCCGCCCCCGGGGCCGCGGGCGCGGGCCCCGCCCCGGCCCAGGACCGGCCCGAGGGCGCGGGCTCCGCGCCGGCGGACGCCCCCGGGGACGGCTCCGCCAGCTCCGTCACCCGCTCCGCCGCGATGATGAGCGTCCTCGTCGTGATCTCGCGCATCACCGGCCTCATGCGCACCTGGGGCCAGTCGATCGCACTGGGCGTCACGGGCCTCGCGAGCGTCTACACCGTTGCCAACAACATGCCCAACATGCTCTACGAGCTGGTGGCCGGCGGCGTGATCATGACGGCGTTCCTGCCGACCTACATCCAGGTGAGGAAGAGGCTCGGGCGGGAGGGCTCCAACCGCTATGCCTCCAACCTCATCACCATCGTCGGCCTGTTCATGCTCGTCCTCACGGGCGTCTCCCTCGTCTTCGCCGACTTCGTCATCTGGACCAACTCCGCAGGCGCCGCGGAGGGCTTCGACCATGACCTCTCGGTCTACTTCTTCCGCTTCTTCGCGATCGAGGTCGTGCTCTACGCGCTCTCCTCGATCCTCTCGGGCATCCTGAACGCCGAGCGCGACTACTTCTGGAGCAACGCGGCGCCGATCTTCAACAACGTGATCTGCACCCTCTCCTTCGTGCTCTACCTTGTCTTCGCCAAGTCCAACCCCACGGTCGCCATCCTCTCGCTCGCGCTCGGCAACCCCCTCGGCGTCCTCGTGCAGGTGCTGCTCCAGGTCCCCTCGCTCAAGCGCCACGGCATCCGCCTGCGCCTGCTGGTCGACTTCCACGACCCCGCCCTCAAGGACATGCTCTCCATCGGCCTGCCCACCCTCGTGGTCACGATCGCGTCCTTCCCGACGGTCTCGGTCATGTCTTCGGCCGCCTCCCGGGTCACGGCCGCCGGCCCCTCGATCGCGTACTACTCGCGCATCTGGTACATGCTGCCCTACTCGGTCTTCGCCGTCCCCATCACGGTCGCCCTGTTCACGGAGTTCTCCCAGTATGCCTCCGACGGCGACATGGACTCCTTCAGGCACGGGATGCTCTTTGGCGTCAACCGCATCAACTTCTGGCTCATCCCGTTCATGATGTACCTGATGGTGTTCGCCCCCGAGCTCTCCTACCTCCTCGCCGCCGGGCGCATCGACCCCCAGGCGCTCGCGGACATGTCCGTCTACCTGGTCTTCCTCTCCACGGCGCTGCCCGCCTACGGCATCTCCACCCTCCTTCAGAAGGTGTGCTCCTCCCTGCACCGGATGATGGCCTACGCCGTGGCGGCCGTGGTCGCCGCCGCCGTGCAGGTCGTCTTCTGCCTCTGGGCGGTCGGCGTCTTCGGGCTGGCCGGCGTGGCGTTCTCCTCGACCCTCTACTACGTCGCGATAGACGTGGTCGCCTTCCTCAGCCTGCGCAGGACCCTGGGGCACGTCGGCATCTCGCAGATGGTCGCCTCCGCGCTGCGCTCGCTCGCGGTCGGCCTCGCCGGCGCGGCCGTGGGCGCCCTCGTGCTGGCGGGCGTGACCTCCGCCCTGGGCGAGGTCCACTCGCTTTTCGGCAGCGTCCTGTACTGCGTGGCCGGCGGCGTGCCTGCGGTCGCGGTCACCTACGGCCTCGCGGTCGCCACCAGGATGCCGGAGTCCCGCGAGGTCAAGGCCCTGCTCCGCAGGTCGCGCGGATAGGGGGCGCTGCCCAGCGCTGCCTGGCGCCGCCCCGCGCTGCCTGGCGCCCGTGCCTGTCGCCCCGCCGCCGTCGCCCGGGGCGCGGCCCGGCTTTCTGGAACTACCGTGCAAAGCGGCCCCGCGCCTCCTCGGTGCCGTAGAATCGCTAGGACGCCGCCGCCCCGAGGGGCGCCCGGCCGGCACAGAACCGACGTCGGGCCCCGCGCCCGCTTGGAGGCCCCATGCAGCTTAGAGAGGTCAGCTTCGATCAGTTGGAGTCCGAGGCCAGGGGCCTCGGCTGCGAGTTGCCCATCGAGCAGACGGAGGTGTGGGCCCGCTACCAGGACACCGTCCCCGGCCGCAGCCAGTGGGGCTCCTTCGTGATCGAGGAGGGCGGCGCGGCGGTGGCCTTCGTCAGCTTCCTCGACTTCGAGACCCACGGCTACCACTACCTGCGCTCCGGCCACGGCCCTGCGTGGGTCGCCGAGCCCACCCCCGAGCAGGAGTCCGCCGCGCTCGCGGCGATCGCCGAGTGCGTGCGCAAGCGCGACTCCAAGGTCGTCTTCGTGCGCCTCGCCGTCCGCGCGGAGCTTCCCGAGACCCACGCCGTCCTGTCGACCATCCCCTACGACCAGACCGTCGTCATCGACCTCACCGGCTCCGAGGAGGACGTCCTCTCCCGCTTCAAGACCCGCGGCCGCCGCGACGTCCGCAAGGCGCTGCGCGAGAGCCCGGCAACCTACGCCGACGAGACCGAGCGGGCGACCGAGTCCTTCTCCGAGTACTACGACGTGATCGTGGAGACCGGGCGCCGCGACGGCTTCGAGCCCGCGCCCGCCTCGGACTACGAGGACATGATCCGCATCCTCGGGCCCGAGCACTGCCGCCTGTACGCGGGCAGGGTCGACGGCAAGGTCGTCACCTGGTCGATCGTCACCATCAACGGCACCCGGGCGACGCGCTACTACGGCGCCTCGCGCACCGAGTTCCAGCGCGCCCACGTCACCGACGGCCTGGTCTTCTGGGAGTGCCGCGACCTGGCGAGCGAGAAGGGCTGTACGGCCTACGACATGATGGGCATCGGGTCGGACTTCGCGCCCTCCCTCATGGGCCTGAACGAGTTCAAGTGCAAGTTCTCCAAGGAGGTCACCCCGGTCGCGCCCGACCGCGACCTCCCGATCAAGCAGGCCTTCTACGCGCTGCTCACGCAGGCCCACGGCATCGTCGCCGCGCGCCGCGAGCGCAAGGCCGAGGAGGCCGAGCGCGCGCTGCGCGAGAGGCCCCGCGAGGACCTCGTCCCCGTGATCGTGGGCGGCGACATCGGCGCCTACTCGCTCGGCGCGGAGATGCACGCGGCCTACCACTGCAAGAGCGTCTGCCTCGCCTCCGCCCCGATCGCGGCGATCCAGCACTCCGACATCTTCGACGTGCGCCCCATCGCCAAGGCGACCTCCGACGAGATCGTGCGCGCCGTCACCGAGATAGCGCAGGAGAACCCCGAGAAGAAGGTCTTCCTCACGGGCAACACCGACGGCGTGATCTACGCCATCAACGGCGCGAAGGACCGCCTGCCGGACAACGTCTTCTATGCCGTCCCCTCCGAGGAGGTCGTCGAGCTCGTCTCCGACAAGGCCCGCTTCCAGGCCCTGTGCGAGGAGGTCGGCATCGACGTCCCCAGGACCGAGTACGTCGACCTCTCCGGCGACGAGCCCGTCGCCCCCTCCGGCCTCGCCTTCCCCGTCGTCGCCAAGCCCGCCGTCTCGGCGCTCTACGACCACCTCTACGCCCAGGGCTTCAAGAAGGTCTACTTCCTCCACGAGCAGTCCGAGCTCGACGCCCTCTGGGCGGACCTGCGCGCCGCCGGCTTCCACGGCGAGTTCCTGGTGCAGGAGCTGATCGAGGGCGACGACACCAACATCGACTGCCTCACCGTCTACGTGGCGAGCGACGGCACGCTGGCCATGTACGGCTCGGCGCAGGTCCTCCTCGAGGACCACGCGCCCACCATGCTCGGCAACCCCGTCGCGATGATCTCGCGCCCCATGCCGGACAGCTGGAAGAAGATCGAGGCCCTGCTCAAGCGCCTCGAGGAGAAGGGCTACCCCTACCGGGGCTTCTGCAACTTCGACACCAAGCGCGACCCGAGGACCGGCCGCGTGGTCTTCATGGACATGAACCCGCGCATCGGACGCGGCTCCTACTACAACGTGGCCGGCGGCATCAACCCCATGCGCTGCTGCGTGGAGGACGTGATCGACCACAAGAGGCCGCGCGCGGTCAAGATCTACGAGAAGGGCCTCTTCACCGTCGTGCCGGTGGTCCTCGTCGAGAGGTACGTCTCGGGCGACCTCCTCAAGGAGGTGCGCGAGCTCGCCTCCTCGGGCAAGGTCTTCGACCCGCAGCGCTACCTCGGCGACCGCAACCCCGGCCACCGGCTGGCCGTGGAGCTCACCGAGCGCAACCAGATTCGCAAGTTCCAGACCTTCTACCCGGAGCCCACCGACACCTCCTTCTAGGGGGAGCGCGCCCCGCAGGGGCGGCCTCGCCTGCGACGGCGGCATGGGGCCGCCCGCGCGGGCGAGGCCGCGCGGGCGGGTATACTCTGGCACATGACTATCAAGGATCCCGGCTACGAGCCGGACATACAGGCGGACCTCAAGGCCCCCACGCCCGAGGCGGAGGGCCTCCCCTCGATAGCCGAGCAGGTGGACCAGGTCCCCACCGAGCCGGGCTGCTACCTCTGGAAGGACGCCCAGGGCCAGGTCATCTACGTCGGCAAGGCCAAGAACCTGCGCGCCCGCATGCGCCAGTACACGACCCTCTCGGACGACCGGGCCAAGATTCCGCTGATGATGCAGGTGGTGCGCTCGTTCGACTACATCGTCGTCGGCAACGAGCACGAGGCCCTCGTCCTCGAGCGCAACCTGATCGAGCAGTACCACCCCTACTTCAACGTCGACTTCAAGGACGACAAGAGCTACCCCTACATCGCCATCACGGAGTCCGACGTCTTCCCCGCGATCAAGTACACGCGCGAGCGCCACCGCAAGGGCACGCGCTACTTCGGCCCCTACACCGACGCCCACGCCGCGCGCGACACCATCGACACGCTGCGCAAGGTCATCCCCATCTGCTCGGCCGGCTGCGCGCAGTGGAAGCGCGTCAGGCGCATGCTGGAGAAGAACCCGGACGACGCGGCCGTCGCGAACCTGCTTTTGGCCGAGAGCGGCCGCCCCTGCTTCGACTACCACGTGGGCCGGGGCCCCGGCGTCTGCGTCGGCGCGATCGACACGGTCGAGTACGCCCGCCACGTGAGCCAGGTCGAGCGCTTCCTCTCGGGCAAGCGCTCCGAGGTCGTGGGCGAGCTCACCTCCCAGATGCAGGAGGCCGCCTCGGAGCTCGAGTTCGAGCGCGCCGGGCGCATCAAGCACCGCCTCGACGCCATCGGGGCGCTTGACGCCAAGCAGGAGGTGGTCTTCTCCTCGGCCGTGAGCCTCGACCTGATCGGCTTCTACCGCGAGGAGACCATCTCTGCCGCCTGCGTCTTCGTGGTCCGCGAGGGGCGCACCATCCGCTCGAGCGAGTTCGTCCTCAACAAGGGCAACGACGTGGACGAGGTCGAGCTCCAGGAGGGCTTCCTCAAGCGCTACTACGACGAGACGGCCGACATCCCCTCCGAGGTCGACCTCATGGTCGAGCTGCCGGACGCCGAGGTGGTGGGGGAGTGGCTTACCGGCAAGCGCGGCAGGCGCTGCCGCGTCAGGCGGCCGCAGCGAGGCGAGAAGCTCCACCTGCTCGAGATGGCCGCCGCCAACGCCCACCACGCCCTCAACCGCTACATGGTGCGCACCGGCTATGCGGACGACCGCACCAACCAGGCCCTCCTCCAGCTCGAGAGCGCACTGGCGCTCGACGCGCCGCCCATGCGCATCGAGTGCTTCGACATCTCGACCCTGCACGGGCGCTTCACGGTCGCCTCGATGGTGGTCTTCACCAACGGCCGCCCGGACAAGTCGCAGTACCGCCGCTTCAAGATCCAGGCGCCGCTCGAGGAGGCCAACGACTTCGTCTCGATGGGGGAGGTCCTGGGGAGGCGCTACGGGCCCAGGACCATGGCGGACGAGCGCTTCGGCAAGGCGCCGGACCTGCTCGTCCTCGACGGCGGCAAGCCGCAGCTCACGGCGGCCATGGAGCAGCTCGGCCGCCTCGGTCTCGACATCCCGTGCTGCGGCCTCGCCAAGAGCGACGAGGAGGTCTTCGTGCCCTGGGACGAGACGCCGATCGTCCTGCCCTCGGGCTCGGCCTCCCTCTACCTCATCAAGCAGGTGCGCGACGAGAGCCACCGCTTCGCCATCACCTTCCACCGCGAGCTGCGCGACAAGGCCATGACCGTCTCCGTCCTGGACGACGTGCCGGGAGTGGGACCCACGCGCAAGCGCGCGCTCCTGCGCCACTTCGGCTCCATGAAGCGGCTGCGCGCCGCGAGCGTGGAGCAGATCGCCTCCGTCAAGGGGGTCCCGGAGGGCGTGGCCGAGGCGGTCTACGCCGCCCTGCGCGCCTGGGACGCGGAGCGCGAGTCGCTGGGCGAGCGACTCGACGCCGCCGAGGACGCCCCAGGCGACGATTAATTGTCATATGGATTTTCAGGAAACTAGCTAATTCTTTCAGGAAACGGCGTTCAAGCTACCGTCAGTCCCCTCTAATGGACTCATTGGGCGAAACCGGCTTCTCTAATTGTAATGACGCCCATAACCTGTGATGCAAGCGCAGCAGAGACGAGTGCCAACCGGCCGGACGCTTAGGTCCGGCCCCGCCGCTGCGCGAGGGACTCTACGAATGGGGGATTACCATGAAGGACATGAACCTGTCGCGTCGTTCTTTCCTCGGCCTCGCCGGGACCACGGCGGCCGCCAGCCTCGCGCTCGCGGGCTGCGGCGGCTCCAGCTCCGAAAGCGGCTCCACCGGCGGCACCGCCGGCGGCGGCACCATCACGGCGGGCACCGCGTACTCCACGCAGAACTACAACCCCTCCAGCACCTCCTCGGCGCTGGCGCTCGGCACCAACTGGCACGTCGTCGAGGGCCTCTACGGCATCGACTACCACGACTACAGCACCTTCCCGGAGCTGGCGACCGGCGACCCCGAGCAGGTCGACGACACCACCTACGAGATAACCCTGCGCGACGGCGCGAAGTTCTCCGACGGCAACGCGGTCACGCCCGAGGACGTCGTCGAGTCCTTCGCCCGCGCCTCCGAGGAGGGCAACATCTACGTCTCCATGCTGACGCCGATCGCCTCCGTGGAGAAGAAGGACGACAAGACCCTCACCGTCAAGACCACGGTCCCCAACTTCGCGCTGCTCAAGGACCGTCTCGCCATCGTGCGCGTCGTCCCCGCCTCCTCCACCAAGGACGACATGACCAACAAGCCCATCGGCTCCGGCCCCTGGATGTACGACTCCATCACGGACAACACCGTCGAGCTCGTGCCCAACCCCAACTACAACGGCAGCTTCCCCGCTAAGGACAACAAGATCCACTACGACGTCCTGAAGGACGCCACGGCCCGCGTCACCGCCCAGCAGGAGGGCTCCACCCTCGTCATGGAGATGGTCACCGCCGACGCCGTCTCCCAGCTCGAGAGCGCCGGCTGCTCCATCGACACGGTCGACGGCTTCGGCACCCGCTTCATGATGTTCGACGTCGCCAAGGCCCCCTGGGACAACGTCAAGGTCCGCCAGGCCGTCATGTACGCCCTCAACTACGACCAGATGATCCAGAACGCCTTCGCCGGCATGGCCAAGGCTCCGACCTCCTACCTGCCCGAGAGCTTCACCAACTACCACAGGGCCTCGACGGTCTACACCTACGACGTCGAGAAGGCCAAGTCCCTCATCAAGGAGGCCGGCATCACCCCGGGTGACATCGAGCTGCGCACGACCGACAACGAGCAGGTCGTCGCCATGGCCACGCAGGTCAAGAACGACCTCGACGCCCTCGGCTTCAACACCACGATCAAGACGGACACCTCCGCGGCGACCTACGCCGCCATCGACCAGGGCGACAACACCTACGACCTGCTTCTCGCCCCCGGCGACCCGTCCTGCTTCGGCGCCGACCCCGACCTGCTCATGAACTGGTGGTACGGCAACAACGTCTGGATGAAGACCCGCTGCCCCTGGATCGAGTCCGACGAGTGGAAGCAGCTCAACGCCCTCATGCAGGAGGCTCTCGGCCAGTCCGGCGACGAGCGCCAGCAGACCTGGAACAAGTGCTTCGACCTCCTCTCCGAGAACGTTCCGCTCTACCCGGTGATCCAGGTCCAGACCTCCACGGCCTCCTGGCGCGACACCGCCAACGCCAACGGCACCAAGATCGAGAACTTCTCCGGCATCGGCACCACGGGCCTGTACTTCGTCGGCTCCAACACCGTCAGCGCGTAGCAGGCTCCGGCGGGCGCCACGGCGCCCGCACCACGTCGCAGGGACGTCGCCGCCGTGAAGGCGTAACATCCTCGTGCCTGCCTCGCAGCTTGGGCCCGAGTAGACTCAGGTGGTCCTGAAAGAATCTACTCGGGCTTTCAGGAAAAGGTAATTGTTATACCAAAAGGGGAGAGTCAGGAGAGGAGAGGGGAACGTGAACAACCTGCTGCGTCTCATCGGTCGTCGTCTCATAGCCCTGCCGATCATGGCATTCGGCGTGACGATCCTGGTGTTCGTGCTCATGTCGTTCTCGCACGTGGACCCGGCGTACAACGCGCTCGGCGAGTCCGCCACGCCCGAGGCCGTCGCCCAGTACCACGAGGAGCACGGCCTGGACGACCCGCTGCTGGTCCGCTACGGCCGCTACATGGGGGCCTGTTCCACGGCGACCTCGGCACCTACGGTGCCGCCAACTACTCGGTGGGCGAGAGGATCAGCAGGGCCCTGCCTGTCACCATGCAGCTCACCTTCATCGGCCTCATCATCGGCGCGATCGTCTCGTTCCTGCTCGGCGTGCTCGCGGCGCTCTACCGCGACCGGTGGCCGGACCAGGTGATCCGCGTGATTTCCATCGCGGGCATCGCGACGCCCTCCTTCTGGCTCGCGGTCCTGCTCATCCTGCTCTTCTCGAGCTACATGCACGCCCTGCCCGCCTCCGGCGCGCTGCCCGCCTTCACGAGCAACCCCGGCGGCTACCTGGCGCGCATGCTCATGCCCTGCATCGCCCTCGCCTTCCCGCTGACCGGCCAGATGACGCGCATCGTGCGCACCGCCATGGTCGAGGAGCTCGACAAGGACTACGTCCGCACCGCGAAGGGCGGCGGCCTGCCGCAGCCGGTGATCGTGGGGCGCAACGTGCTGCGCAACGCGCTCATCACCCCCGTCACCACCCTCGGCATGAAGATCGGCTACCTCATGGGCGGCGCGGTCGTCATCGAGGTCATCTTCAACCTCCCGGGCATGGGCACCGCCATCCTCGAGGGTATCCAGGGCAACGAGACCAACCTCGTCCAGGGGGTCGTCATCGTCGTCGCGCTCTCGTTCATCATCATCAACATCGTGGTCGACATGCTCTACATCCTTATCAACCCGCGCATTAGGACGGTGTAGACATGATTACTAAGAGAAAGGAACAGGCGGAGCAGCTCGAGGAGGCCGCCGCCAGGGGCGCCAAGTTCGGCGGGCTCAAGAAGATGAGCACCGGCTCCAAGATCGCCCTCGTGCTCCTCCTCGTCGTGGTGCTGCTCTCCGTCTTCGCCGGCATCGTCGCACCGCACAACCCGACCGACATCTTCACCGCGCGCCAGGCGCCGGGTGGGGGCTTCCTCTTCGGCACCGACGACAAGGGCCGCGACATCCTGTCGCGCATGCTTTACGGCGGCCGCTACTCCCTCGTCATCGGCTTCGGCTCGGTCGCCTTCGCCCTCGTCTTCGGCTCCATCATCGGCGCGGTCGCGGCGGTCTCGGGCAAGGTCGTCTCCGAGGTGATCATGCGCATCCTGGACATCATCATGTCCTTCCCCGGCATCGCCCTGGCCGCCGTCTTCGTGACGATCCTCGGCAACTCGGTCCCCGCCATCATCTTCTCCATCGGCTTCATGTACACGCCGCAGATCGCCCGCATCGTGCGCGCCAACATCGTGTCGGAGTACGGTGAGGACTACGTGCGCGCCGTGATCGTCTCCGGCGCACGCGCGCCCTGGATCCTGTGGCGCCACGTCCTGCGCAACTGCATCGCCCCGATTATGGTCTTCACCGTGACCCTCGTCGCGGACGCGATCATCTTCGAGGCCTCCCTGACCTTCATCGGCGCCGGCATCACCGAGCCGACCCCGACCTGGGGCAACATCCTCGCCGACGCCCGCGCGGGCGTCCTCGCCGGCCGCTGGTGGCAGGCGCTGTTCCCCGGCCTCGCCATCATGATCACCTGCCTTGCGCTCAACATCCTCGCCGAGGGCCTGACCGACGCCATGGCCGCCGCCCCGGGCGCACCCGTCGAGGTGGAGAACGCCGAGTCGCGCCGCAAGGACGACATCCTCGCCTCCGACCCGGTCCGCGCCTACGCCGAGCAGGCCGAGTCCCTCAACCGCCGCCTCTCCGAGCTGCGCGCCGTCGAGCTCAGGCGCACCGACCGCCACGTGCCGGACTTCTCCGTGAAGCCGCTGCTCGAGGTCAAGAACCTGAGCATCAGCTTCGAGAGCCACGGCGACACCAAGGTCGTTGACAACGTCAGCTTCGACGTGCGCCCCGGCCAGTGCATGGCCCTCGTCGGCGAGTCCGGCTGCGGCAAGTCCATCACCACCAAGGCGATCATGAACCTGACCGACCCCAAGGAGACCCTCACGGGCCAGATCCTCTACAAGGGCCAGGACCTTCTCAAGCTCACCTCCGAGGAGCACCGCAAGCTCCTCGGCACCGAGATCGCCATGGTCTACCAGGACGCGCTCTCCTCGCTCAACCCCTCGATGCTCATCTCCGCGCAGATGAAGCAGCTCACGAGCCGCGGAGGCACCCGCAGCGCCGAGGAGCTCCTCGAGCTCGTCGGCCTCGACCCCAAGCGCACGCTCGAGAGCTACCCGCACGAGCTCTCCGGTGGCCAGCGCCAGCGCGTCCTCATCGCCATGGCGCTCACCCGCGACCCGTCGCTGGTCATCTGCGACGAGCCCACGACCGCCCTCGACGTCACCGTCCAGAAGCAGGTCATCAAGCTCCTGAACGACCTGCAGGCCAAGCTCGGCTTCGCGATGATCTTCGTCTCGCACGACCTGGCGCTCGTCGCCGAGGTCGCCTCCGAGATCACGGTCATGTACGCCGGCCAGATCGTGGAGCAGGCGCCCACCAAGGAGCTGCTCACCAACCCGGTCCACGAGTACACCCGCGGCCTGCTCGGCTCGGTCCTCTCCATCGAGGAGGGCGCCAAGGACGGCTCCCGCCTGCACCAGGTGCCCGGCTCCGTGCCCTCCCCGGAGGACTTTCCGGCCGGCGACCGCTTCGCGCCGCGCTCGAGCCACCCGACGCTCGGCCTCGACGTCCACCCCGTCCTGAAGGACCTGCCCGGCGACGCACACCACAGGTTTTCGGAGCTTCCGGACGCATACCTCAGGGAGAACGGCCTCGTCCCGTACCTCGACAACCTCGCGAAGGAGGCCTAGGCCATGGCAGAGCAGAACAGCGCCTCCACGGAGCCGATCATCTTCCTGGACGACATCTCCGTCACCTTCAGGACCCGCACGGGCTCGCTGATCCATCCGAACCTCGTCCATGCGGTGCAGGGCGTCACCATCAAGCTCATGCCGGGGGAGACCATCGGCATCGTCGGCGAGTCCGGCTGCGGCAAGTCCACCACCGCCAACGTCATGTGCGGCCTGCAGTCGCCCACCAGCGGCAAGGTCTACTTCATGGGGAACGACGTCACCAAGAGGACGGCGGACCTGCGCAAGAAGATCGGCCGCGTTGTCTCCGTCGTCTTCCAGGACCCCGCGACCGCGCTCAACCCTCGCATGGTCGTCCGCGAGCAGCTGCTCGACCCGCTGCTGGTCCACAAGGTCGGGACCAGCGCGGAGCAGGAGAAGCGCATCGAGGAGCTCGTCGAGCTCGTCGGCCTGCCCCACTCCGCCCTGAGGGCCCTGCCTGGCCAGCTCTCCGGCGGCCAGCGCCAGCGCGTCGCCATCGCCCGCGCCATGTCGCTCAACCCCAAGGCCATCATCGCCGACGAGCCCACCTCGGCCCTCGACGTCTCGGTCCGCGCCCAGATCCTCAACCTGCTGACGGACCTCAAGCACGACCTCGGCCTCTCCATGATCTTCATCAGCCACGACATCCAGACGGTCCGCTACATCTCCGACCGCATCATCGTCATGAACCACGGCCAGATCATGGAGCAGGGCCCCGCGAAGCAGGTGATCGAGCACCCGCAGGACGCCTACACTAAGACCCTGCTGGGGGCCGCCCCCTCGCTGCTGCACCCCAAGCTGGGGCAGTAGGGGGGCCTTGCGCCGGGAGCCTCCCGGCGCGAGG
>JAZHSQ010000022.1:0-40879 GCA_036454645.1 Olsenella sp.
TGGCTTTGTCATGACTCTCGTACGAAACGAAACTCAGCGGCATAGTGCGGCACTCAAAATCGCAGGTCAGAACCCTGTCGTCCTACTCCCACTCGATCGTCGCAGGCGGCTTGGGCGTCACGTCGTACACCACACGGTTGACGCCGTCGACCTCGTCCACGATGCGGCTCGAGATGCGCCCGATAACCTCGTAGGGCAGCTTCGCCCAGTCAGCGGTCATGGCGTCGGTGGACTCCACCGCGCGCACGATGACGGGGCGCTGGTAGGTGCGCTCGTCGCCCATGACGCCCACGGACCTGATGTCGGGTAGCACGGCGAAGTACTGCCAGCACGCATGCTCGGAGTTGCGGTCGCCCGTCTCCTCGAAGAGTCGCTGGTTGTACGCGTCGAGCTCCTCGCGCACGACGGCGTCGGCCTCCTTCAGGATGGCGAGCTTCTCCGGCGTGACCTCGCCGATGATGCGGATGGCCAGGCCCGGGCCGGGGAACGGCTGGCGCCACACGAGCCTGTCCGGCAGGCCGAGCGCGATGCCCAGCTCGCGGACCTCGTCCTTGAAGAAGTGGTCGAGCGGCTCGATCAGGTCGAAGTGCACACCCTCGGGGAACGGGATCAGGTTGTGGTGGCTCTTGATGGTCGAGGCCTTGCCGCCCGTCTTGCGCGCGCCGGACTCGATGATGTCGGGGTAGATGGTGCCCTGGGCCAGGTACTCGATGCCGTCGAGCTCCTGCGCGACCGAGAAGAACTCCTTCCAGAACTGCGTGCCGATCAGGCGGCGCTTCTGCTCGGGGTCGCTGACGCCCGCGAGCATCCGGGAGTAGCGCTCCTCGGCGTGCACGTGGATCAGGGGCACGTTGAACTGCTTGCGGAAGACCTCCTCGACCATCTCCGGCTCGCCCTTGCGCAGCATGCCGTGGTTCACGAAGACGCAGGTCAGCTGGTCGCCGATGGCGCGGTGCACGAGCGCGGCCGTGACGGAGGAGTCCACGCCGCCAGACAGCGCGAGGATGACCTTCTTCTCGCCCACCTGCTCGCGGATCTCTCGCACCTTCTCGTCGATGATGTTGTCCATGGTCCAGTCGGGCTGAAGCCCGCAGACGTCGAACAGGAAGTTCTGCAGGATCTTGCGGCCGCACTCGGTGTGGCGCACCTCGGGGTGGAACTGCGTAGCGAAGAGGTTGCGGCTCGCGTCCTCCATCGAGGCGACGGGGCAGGTCTGGGTGGTCGAGGTGACCGAGAAGCCCGCGGGCACCGAACTCACGGCGTCGCGGTGGCTCATCCACACGGTCTGCTCCTCCGGCGTGCCCTCGAGGATGCGGCTCGCGCCCTGGCGCGCGAGCCGGGCCGGGCCGTACTCACCCTTCTCGGTGTGGCCGACCTCGCCGCCCAGCTTGACGGCCATGATCTGCTGGCCGTAGCAGAAGCCGAGGACCGGCACGCCGAGCTCGAAGACGCCCGCGTCCATGTCGGGCGCGTCGTCCGCGTAGACGGAGGCAGGGCCACCGGATAGGATCACCGCGGACGGGTTCTTCTCCGCAAGCTCCGCCGCGGGGATGTCGCAGGGGAAGATCTCGGAGTAGACGTGCAGGTCGCGAACCCTGCGGGCGATGAGCTGCCCGTACTGGGCGCCGAAATCCAGAACCGCGACAAACTGCCCGGACGTTCTCGTCTGCATGCATCCTCCATTTATGTGGTTTCTAGCAAAACCGCAGTTGGGTGTATCATTCGTCTGTACTGACACTAATCATAAGCCTCCCGCGTTGGCAAGCCTTGGCAATCCGCTGCATGAAATCGGCGCGGGAATGTCCCCGGGGGAGTGTCCCCAGTCTATCAAGACGGCGCGTCCTTGGGGGCACGCTCACACGATCGGAGACCCCGTGTCCGAATTCGATGGCAACGACGTGCCGAGGGAGAACGACTCCGAGGCAGACGACACGTTCCCCCAGCCCGGAGCCCGCAGGGGCTCGGCCGCGCACTTCCGCTCGAGCTCGAACGGCGACGGCGCGACCGGCTCGCAGGGCTCCCCGGCCCACGGCAAGCACGCGGCCCACGTGCAGCAGTCTGGCGGCGCGTCCGACGAGGCGCCCGCCTGGCAGGCGGCCTTCTCGCACGCCGACCCCGACTCCACGGCGGTATACCTGGAGGCGGCGAAGCACCGCGCGTCGCACGCGGCCCACGCGGACGCCGCCGCCGAGGCCGACATCGACCGGATCATGTCCGACATGGGCGACGGCGCGGACCAGTCCCCTGCCTTCCCCGACGCCGCCGCGGACGGCTACGAGGACGACGAGCCGACCGCTGTCCTGGACGGCGACGCGATCGCCTCGCAGGCCGCCTCGGGCGCCGGCGCCGCTACCGCAGACGCGGCGGCGGGCTCGGCTGCGGCAGCGGGCGCGGCGGGCGCGGATACGGCACCAGGAGCCACCGGCTCGCCCGTCGGCTTCAAGCCGCTCGCGCAGGTGAGCGAGGGCGCCCGCAACGCCAAGGACGCCCCCAAGGAGAAGGCGAACCCCTACGACCTCGACCCCACCGGCAAGAAGGCGAAGCACAAGCACCGCGTCCTTATCGGCGTGCTGATCGGCGTCGCGGTCGTGATCCTGGCCGGCGTCGGCGCGCTCGCCGCATACGTGCACAACATCAACACCAAGCTCACCAAGAACGTGGACCAGAACCTCGTCTCCGAGCTCACGGCCACCGAGCCCGGGGACCCCTTCTACGTGCTGCTCCTGGGCACGGACCGCGACGAGGCGCGCGCGGAGAGCTCCGAGTACGGCGAGAGCGACAGCGCGTACCGCGCCGACTCGATCATGCTCGTGCGCATCGACCCCAAGAACGTCAAGGTCACCATGGTCTCGATTCACCGAGACACCCTCGTCGACCTCGGCGAGCACGGCCAGCAGAAGATCAACGCCGCCTACTCGATCGGCGGGGCCTCCTATGCCACGCAGGTGGTGTCCGAGTTCGCCGGCGTCGACATCTCGCACTACGCCGAGGTCAACCTCGACTCGTTCGCCGCGGTCGTCGACGAGGTCGGCGGCGTCACCGTCAACCTCCCCACGCCGGTCAGCGACCCCAACTACACCGGGCTCGAGCTCGAGGCGGGCGAGCAGACGCTCGACGGCCACACCGCCGCCCTCCTGTGCCGCTGCCGCCACGGCTACGACGCCTACGGCGACGGCGACCTGTACCGCGCCGCCAACCAGCGCATGGTGATCGCCGCGGTCGTGCAGAAGGTCCTGCAGAGCGACCCCGCGACCATCGCGAGCACCATCACCACCATGGCCGACAGCGTCACGACCGACATGACCGTCGCCGACATCCTCGACCTCGCGAACCAGATGAAGACCCTCAACGTGGACACCGACATCATGACCGGCATGGAGCCGACCACCTCGGCCTACATCAACTCCACCTGGTACGAGATCTGCAACGTGAGCGAATGGCAGAAGATGATGACCCGCGTCGACCAGGGCCTGTCGCCCTACGAGGACAGCTCCCAGGACGCGACGATCGGCGTGGCCGGCTCCGTCGGCAACGGCAGCGGGCAGGAGGCGACCGGCGAGGGCGAGTCCTCCAGCGAGACGAGCTCGGGCGACTCGACGGACTCCGGCACGACGGAGGTGACCTCGACCGCAGGGGCCAACGCCGTGGAGACCACCGGGGCCAGCTCGAGCTCCGGCAGCGGGTCCAGCTCGAGCTCCGACAGCCGGCGCCGCAACTAGCAGCAGGCTCGCGGCAGGCTAGCAGCCGGCTCGCGGCAGGATCGCGGCACGCCGACGGCGCGGCCACCCACCGGCGGCGTGCGACGAACAACGGAGAACCCACGGGGCCCGCCGCCGGCGGGCCCCGCTCTTTGGGGAAGAGGGCCTTCTCGGCACGCGACCCGCGTCACGAGCCCCCGTCGGCAGGCGCCAGCGGCACATGCCTCTCCGCCGCGCGCACAGGCGGGCGGCACGGGCCTCTCGACCACAGGCGCCCGTCGCACGCGCTCTGTCAGCGAACTTTGGTCTTTGTGGACTTCCGGGAGAAGAACGCTGGCTCCCCCACAGCAACTAAACTGGATGAACTGCATCTGACGTCGCGCCGCCTTGGCGCCGAGAGCAACTCGAGGAGTCCGCTTGCTTCGCCGCAAAGACAAAGACCAGGGCGCGCAGCCGTCCGGCGAGCCCGCGACAGCCCCGCGCTACACGGCGCGCGTCCTCTCCAGGAAGAGCTCCTCCGAGAGGTACGCCAAGAAGCGACGCGAGCGCTCTCGGCACCACGGCCTCAAGGTCGCGCTCGTCTCCATCCTCGCGGTCGTCCTGGCCGTCGGCCTGGGCGTCGGCGGCTACCTGTACAGCCTCGGGTTCCGCATCGGCACGAACGACCAGGACCTTCTCGCCAGCCTCTCCTCCACCTCCTACGACCAGCCGTTCTACATGCTGCTGATGGGCGTGGACACGGGCGAGGAGCGCCTCGCGGAGGGCGACACGGGCCGCTCCGACTCCATGATGCTCGTGCGGATCGACCCCGTGAACGTGAAGGTCACGATGGTCTCGCTGCACCGTGACACGCTGGTGAACATCGAGGGGTACGGCGAGGGCAAGCTGAACTCCGCCTATGCCTACGGTGGCAGGAGCCTTGCGGTCAAGACGGTGAACGAGCTCGCGGGCGTCAACATCTCGCACTACGCCGAGGTGGACTTCGACTCGTTCACCAGCATCGTCGACTCGATCGGCGGCATAACGGTCAACCTCCCCACCGACGTCTACGACCCCGACTACACGGGCCTCGACCTCAAGGCGGGCGAGCAGACCCTCGACGGCAACACCGCGCTCTTGCTGTGCCGCTGCCGGCACGCCTACGACGCATACGGCGACGGCGACACCTACCGCGCGGCCAACCAGCGCATGGTGATCGCCGCCATCGTGAAGAAGGTGCTCGCGAGCGACCCCGCCACCAAGGTGAGCGCCATCTCGTCGATGGCCGACAGCATCACCACGGACATGTCGCTCGGCGACATCTTCGGCCTCGCGAGCCAGATGAAGGACATCGACTTCAACGAGGACGTCTACACCGCCATGACCCCGACGGAGGGCTACTACTACAACGGCACGTGGTACGAGAAGCTCGACACGGCCGCCTGGGACACGCTGATGCAGCGCGTGGACGAGGGGCTGCCGCCGTACGAGGACAGCGGCCAGGACAAGACGCAGGGCATCGCCGGCTCGGTCTCGGACGTGGAGAGCGGCTCGGGGTCCGAGTCGGGCTCGGGCGACGGCTCGACGGACAACGCGACGGGCTCCGGCACCGTGATGGTCCTCAACGGCGCAGGTACGCCCGGCCTGGGCACCTCCGTCGCGAATCGCCTCTCCGCGCTCGGCTACGACGCGCAGTCGCAGAACGCTGCGAGCTTCGACTACTCGAAGACCGAGGTCTACTACAACGGGTCCGAAAACAAGCAGCGCGCGGAGGCGATCGCCAGCTCGCTCGGCAACGGCATCGTCGTGGCGACGAACGACGGGTCGGTCACCACCTCGACCGACGTCGTCGTGGTGGTCGGAGAGGCGCAGGCGAACCTGGCCGGCAGGTAGCCAGGCCGTCGGCGCGCCTGCAGGCACGAGCCGCGGGGCGCGCGGGCGTCGGCGTCGTCCGTACGGCTGGCCCAAGTTGAGAAAGCGGTCGTTCTTCTCGCCCTGGAATGCCTGTTTTCGAACGCTTTCTCAACTTGGGTGGCCTGCCAACGGCGGCGGCCGCAGCGTCCGGAGTGGCCGCGGCGGCCATCACGACTCGGTGCGTTGTCCATCACGATTGAGCGCGTTGGCCGCCACGGGGCGCGAACCACGTGTCAAGGGTCACGGGATGCGATGGCATGATGAATCGAACAACCGTTCGCCGATAATACTCCGCCACCCCCTCCACGACACGTCCCCAGGAGTATCCTACTGACCACTTTCCCCTCCTCGGGAGGTGAGTGATGGGTACTCGGGACCGGACGATACGCAGCCTCAAGCAGGCCTTCCGCAGGGGCGAATGCCTTCATGCCGGGACCGACGCCGAACGGCAACGCCTGCGCCGCATGGTCAGGCGCGGGGTCGTGCGCTCGCCTTCGCGCGGGCTGTTCGTGCTCGCCGAGGACTGGGAGCCCCTCGACCCACGCGCGCGGGCGCTCATGGTCATCCGATCGATGTCCGCGCTGCATCCAGACTGGGTGTTCTGCGGGGTGAGCGCCGCAATCGTACATGGCCTCGTGGTGTCGTTCCACCTGCTCGGGCGGGTCCATATCGCCGTGCCAAAGTCTCGCCACGGGAGGAGCACCCCAAAGCTCATCCGCCATTCGGCCAGCCGCTGCCCCGTCGTGCGAGTCGGCGGCATCAGGGTCACGTCGCTTTCGCGCACGGTCCTCGACTGCCTGCGAGAGACTAGCTTCCCCGAGGGGCTTGTCATAGCCGACTCCGCCCTTCGCCTGAGCGGCATGCCCGTCACGTCGTTCGAGAAGAGCCTCGAGAGGCTCGGCAAGGGCCTGCACGGCGTCCGCCATGCGCTCTCGACCCTGTCGCACGCGGATTCGAGAAGCGAGAGCGGTGGCGAGTCGCTGGCGCGCGCCACCATGATCGAGCTTGGGTTCCGCCTGCCCGAGCTCCAGGTGAGCGTCAGGAGCGCCTTGGGCGACGGCCACGTCTATCGGCCAGACTTCATGTGGAGGCTGCCGGACGGAATCGTCTACGGAGAGCTCGACGGCAAGGCGAAGTACGTCGACCCGAGCATGACGCACGGGGCGAGCGCCGTGCGCGTCCTGGCTGACGAGCGGCTGCGCGAGTCGCGCCTCAGCGCGACGGGCCGCGTCATGCGCTTCTCCTACACGGACCTACGTGCACCCGCGCGCCTGGCAAGAATCCTCGACGCGTTCGGAATCCCCCGCGACAGGCGGCCCGCCTCGCTTGACCTGCGCCCGAGGCCACGACGTGGCAGATGCTCCGCAAGGCCAATCCCGGTCATAGCGTGGCCTCACGCGGAGGGGTATCGAGCGGGCGCGCCCAGCCTCCACACGACCAGCACCGCTGAGCCGGCGGTTTAGCGAGACGCCGGAATTACGAGCCGGAGGCACGTGCCGAGCAGGGCGTGCGACCAGACGCGCTCGGAAACCGGAGCCATTCACGCACGTCACCCGCGACCCTGATGGCAGGCGCGCGACCCTCGCCCATGGCCACCGCGACCCCAGGGCCAGAAGCCGCGGATAAGCACGTCGCGCTCCTTCTCGACTGGAGCAGCTGACTGGCCGTCCATCTCTTCGTCGATGGAGACGGCCGTTCAATGACCCTTAGACCCGAGCACCACGTCGCCCCATCACCATGAGTCCGCGCATGGCGTCCGCTTCGGACGCGTGCGCGCCATGCGCGCCGCGGGTGCGTCCGTCGCGAGGCGGTACCCTCGGCGACGGCAGCGGCCACGATGGTCGCGGCCGCTGTGGCCACGGCAGCCACGACCGCAACGGCCACACAGCCACGGCCGCAACGGCCACGGCAGCCACACGTGCACGGATCCGCACGGGGACAGCACGCCAGCCACCCTCATGCACATGCCCAGGGTGAGAATTCGTTCGTTTTCGAGGCTTCCGAGCGAAGCAATCCGAACGGAATCTCACCTTGAACGAGCAAAGCCGTCGAAGGCGATGCCATGCCCACGTGGATGGCGCTTCTCGCGGCCGCTCTCGCAGTTCCTCTCACCGTCGCGGCGGATGCCGGCACAACATAGAGGGACCCAGCCGGCGCGGAGAAGTTCCTGCGCCAGCCGGGTCCGTTGTGCTCGGCTTCCGTGGATGACGGCCGCACACGGCAGGCCGGGGCCGCACGCATGCCGCACGCACGCCGCACGCATACTGCACGCCGCACGCCGCACGCCGCAAGCAAGCCGCAAGCCGCGCGCCGCGCGCGCCGGCGCTACTTGCTGCTCACAACCTCCTTGTCGGCCGTCATCTCCTTCCACTTGGCGAGGACCTCCTCGCGGTCCGGGCCGAACTTGGTCGTGTCCTCCTGCATGAGCTGCGACGTGTCGAAGGTGCCGTCGACGCCCTGGACGTCCGGGATGCACATGAGGATGGTGCTCTTCTTGTCGATGCTGGCCAGGTACGCGAGGTTCTCGTCGTTGCTGAACAGCCACTCCACGAACAGCTTGGCGTCTTCGACGTCGTCCGCGTTCTTGAAGACTGCGACGCCGTCGGGCATGTAGGGCATGCCCTCGGTCGGGTACACCAGCTCGAGGTTACCGCTCGAGAGGATCTCGTCGAGCGTGCCGTCGATGTAGGTGATGCCGACCCCCGCCTCGCCGCTGCTCACGCGCGTGGACGGGTCGGAGCCGCGCTTGGTGTAGTACGGGATGTTCTGGTTCAGCTGGCTCAGGTACTCCCAGCCGGCATCCTCGCCCATGTTCTGGAGAAGGGCGTCGACCGCCGCGTAGTTGGTGCCGGAGACGGCCGGCGTGGACATGATGATCTCGTCCTTGTACTCCGGCTTGACCAGGTCCGCCCAGCTTGCGGGCTTGTTCGCGCCGACCTCGTCCAGGATGTCGTTGTTCACGATGAAGCCCACGACCGTGGCGCCCTTGCTGAACCAGTAGTTGTCCGGGTCCTTGAACGTGTCCGCGAAGCGCGACGCGGCGTCGAAGTTGACCTGCTCGAGCAGGCCGGAGTCCTTGGCGGACATGAACGAGTCGATGCCGCCGCCGAACCACACGTCGGCCGCGGGCGTGCCGCCCTCCGCCTTGAGCTTCGAGAGCGCCTCGCCCGAGGACATGGACACGAACTCGACCTCGCAGCCCACGTCCTGCGTGAAGCGGTCGAACAGCTTCTGGTACGACTCGCTCGTGCAGATGACCTTCATCGTCTTGCCGGAGGTGGACTTGAGGTTCGTCTGGTTCGAGCTCGACGACTGGGGCTGCTCCGCGGACGAGCCGCCGTTGCTCGAGCCGCCGTCGCTCGACGAGGACCCGGAGCAGCCGGTCACGGCCAGCGCGGAGAGCGCGACCGCGGACGCGGAGCCGAGGATGAACGAGCGCCTGGAGAGGACCTTCTTTGCCATTAGGTGCCTTCCTTCCATCTGAGGGGACGCGCTATGTCGAAGCGCACGGATTCCCCGACATTCAACACGAGCGAGCGGTCCTGCCTCATTCTGACCGCCTGCCCGTCGACATCTATTGCATACTCCCACTGGGAGCCGAGGAACATCGCCTGTGTGACCCTGCCCGAGAAGGCGCCGTCCGCCGCGAGGCGCACGCCCTCCTTGCGGAAGGCCACCGTGCCGCCGCCCGCAAGCCGCAGCTCGTTCACGCTGCCCAGGAAGCGCGCGCAGTAGGCGTCGCGCGGGTGGTCGTAGACGTCGAGCGGCGAGCCCTGCTGCACCACCCTCCCGTGGTGGAGAAGGGCGATGCGGTCGCCGATCGCCATGGCCTCCTCCTGGTCGTGCGTGACGAACAGCATCGCGATGTCGAAGCGGCGCTGGACCGCCTTGACCTCCTCGCGCATGCGCACGCGCAGGCCGGCGTCCAGGTTGGAGAGGGGCTCGTCCAGGAGGAGCGCCTTGGGCTTGAGCACGAGCGCCCGCGCGAGCGCGACGCGCTGCTGCTGGCCGCCCGAGAGCTCCGCGGGGTACGCGCCCGCGCGCTCCGCCATGCCGACGGTCTCGAGCATCTCCCTGGCGCGCCCCTCGCGACCCTCGCGCCCCATCCCCTGCAGGCGCAGGCCGAAGGTGACGTTGTCGAGCACGGTCATGTGCGGGAACAGCGCGTAGGACTGGAACACCGTCGCCACCGGACGCAGCTCCGGCGGGCGGCTGCCCATGTCCTCGCCGTCGATGAGCACCTGGCCGGAGTCCGGCAGCAGGTAGCCGCCGACGGCCCGGAGCGCCGTGGTCTTGCCGCAGCCCGAGGGGCCGAGGAGGCAGACGAGCTCCCCCCGCTCGACCGTGAGGCTGAGCCCGTCCAGGACCGTGGTCCCGCCGTATCCGACCCTGAGGTCGCGCAGATTAAGCATCGGCATGCTGACGACGCCTCCGTCCCAAGAAGAGCCAGCCCAGCAGCGCGTCGACCGCGAGCGTGATCGCGACGATCACAAGCGAGGTCGCGGCGGCCTGGCCGTACTTGCCGCTCGACAGCTGGTCGAACAGCTCGAAGATGGCGGTCTTGTTGCCCGGCGCGATGAGGAACAGCACCGCGCTGTAGGCGACCATTGCCGAGGAGAACGCGTTCATGAAGCTCACCGCCGCCGCGCGGCGCACGCTCGGCACCACGACGGCGAGCGCGCTCGCGAGCCTCGTCGCGCCGACGTCGCGAGCGGCCTCCTCGAGGTGGGGGTCAAGCTGCGAGAGCTCGTTGGAGAACGCCTGCTGCGAGATGGAGAGCTGCTTGAAGGCGAGCACCAGCACCACGATGACGGCGGTCCCGGTGAGCTTGAGCGGCGGCCTGTTGAACGCGAGGATGTAGCCCAGGCCCACGCAGGTGCCAGGCAGCATGTAGGGCATGGTGATGGCGAAGCCGAGAAGGGCCTGGGCCTTGCGGCGCACGCCTCCCCTGCCGCCGCCGGCGCGCACGCCCACGCGGCCCCGCTCCAGGAGGTAGGCGCAGACGAAGCCCAGCACGCACGAGATGGCGGCAGAGGCCAGCGCGAACCAGAGGCTCCTCGCGAGCGGCAGCGCCTCGTACTCGGCGAGGTGCCGGAAGTTGGCGTCGGTGAGCGGCGCCGTCCAGCTGATGCCCTGCGTGAGCGAGGCGTGGACGATGGTCGCGTACTGCATGAGCATGAACGCCACGAACGCCCACGAGACGGCCGAGCACGCGGCGCCGAGCGGCCCACCCAGGGTCATCTGCGCGCCGCGGCGGTCGCCGAGCATCTCGAACGCCGAGGTGGCCGTCCCCGCAACGCGCTTGCGCGACCGTGCGATGAGGGCGGCGTAGCAGGCGTAGACCACCACGGCGACGACGCAGAGCAGGATGCCGAGGACCGCCGCGCCGGCGAGGTCGGAGTAACCCACGACCTGCTCGTAGATGGCCGTCGAGATGGTCTCGAAGCTCCCGCCGATCACGACGGGCGTGCCGTAGTCGGCGAGGGAGCGCACGAAGGTGAGCAGCAGGCACGCCCCCACCGAGGGCAGGGCGAGCGGCACGACCACGCGGCGGGCGACCGCGGAGGGCGAGGCGCCGAGGTCGCGCGCCGCGTCGATCACGGACGGGTCGATGTTGCGTATCGTGCTCAGGATGAGAAGGACGTTGATCGCGCAGAAGAACACCGACTGCATGACCACGACGCCGACGGGGCCGTACGGGCTCACCGAGAGGCCGAGGAGCTCGTGGGTGACGAGGCCGCGCCTACCGAAGAGCTCGACGTAGGCGAGCGACGAGACGAACGGCGGCGAGATGATGCTCGCGAAGACCAGCGCCACCACGACGTTGCGCGCCCTCGACCTCGAGAAGGCGACGCGCAGCGAGATGGCGAGCGCGAGCACGGTCGAGACGACGGCCGAGGCCGCGCCGGCGAGGACGCTGTTGCGGATGAGGGCGCCCCGGCTCGCGAGCTCGCCCACGAGGTCCTCTCCCACGCCCTTAGAGAGCAGCGACAGGACGGGGAAGACGGAGAAGAGCAGCACGAGCGCGACGGTCGCCGCGGCAATCGCCGCCCCCGCCACGGCGGAGCGCCTGTGCCGCGCGCGGGAGCCCGCGAGCGACGCGCAGGCGTCCGCGCTCGACGCGACGCGTACCGCGTCGGGCGATGCGCCGCGCCCCTCGGGCGGCGTGCCCTGTGCTGCCATCGAACCCTCCAAAAGAGACCCCCGACGGGCGGGGGCCTGTAAGTTTCCATCGGATTAACTATAAGAGCAATATTAAGTAATCGTTTTTAGATTTTGCGCGATTCTATTTCGCCCATCGCGGTGACCCAAGCCACCGCGGGCGGAGAAGCCCGTGCAGGCCGTAGCAAGCACGCCGTCCCTCGGCTGGCACCGGGGGCACGCGCCGGGCCGCGGCGCTACACGTTGAAGCGGAAGACCATCACGTCGCCGTCCTGGACGACGTAGTCCTTGCCCTCCATGCGCAGCCTGCCCGCCTCGCGGGCCCCCGCCTCGCCGCCGAGCGAGACGTAGTCGTTGTAGGAGATCGTCTCGGCCTTGATGAAGCCGCGCTCGAAGTCGGAGTGGATGACGCCGGCGGCCTCCGGCGCCTTGGCGCCGATGCGCACCGTCCACGCGCGGACCTCCTTGGGGCCCGCGGTGAAGAAGCTCTGCAGGCCGAGCAGGCGGTAGGCGGCGCGCGCGAGCACCGCGAGGCCCGGCTCCTCGAGGCCGAGCGAGGCAAGGTACTCCGCCGCCTCCTCGGGCTCGAGCTCGGAGAGCTCGGCCTCGACCTCGGCGCAGATGGGGATGGGCGCCTGGCCGGCGATGGGCGCGAAGTCGTCGCCGAGCTGGTCTTCGTCGCAGTTGGCGACGTAGAGGATCGGCTTCATGGTGAGGAGGAAGAGGTCGTGCGCGGCGGCGCGCTCGTCGTCGGTCATGTCGAGGTCGGCCGCGCGCCTGCCGGAGCCGAGCCACTCGTAGAGGCGCCTGGCGACCTCGAGCCTGGGCTTCAGGTCCTTGTCGCGCTTGGCCTCCTTCTCGAGCTTGGGGAGGGCGCGCTCCACGGTGCCGTAGTCGGCGAGCACGAGCTCGGTCTGGATGGTGTCCACGTCGGCCGCCGGGTCGACGCGGCCGTCCACGTGCACCACGTCGGGGTCGGCGAAGTAGCGGACGACCTCGCAGATCGCGTCGCAGTTGCGGATGTTGGCCAGGAACTGGTTGCCGAGGCCCTCGCCCTCGTTGGCGCCCTTCACGAGGCCGGCGATGTCGACGAACTCGACCGTGGCCGGCACGACCCTGGCGGGCTTCACGATGTCGGCGAGCCGCTGCAGCCGCGGGTCGGGGACGTCGACGATGCCGACGTTGGGGTCGATGGTCGCGAAGGGGTAGTTCGCCGCCAGGCCGCCCTTCTTGGTGAGGGCCGTGAACAGCGTGGACTTGCCCACGTTAGGCAGCCCCACGATTCCGATAGAGAGGGACACGTCTTTCTCCTTTGCTCTTCGCTCGCATGTCGCTGCGTCTTGGTTCGTTCGTGGCGGGAGAGGGCCGGCTGGCCGCAAGCCGGCTGGCCGCCGGGCCGCACGCCGGCTGGCCGCGCGCCGCCGCGCCGCGGGCCGCCGGACGGCCTACCTGCCGCCCTCGTCGAGGTTCTCGAGGGCGTCCATGCCCTTGTCGAGCAGCCTCTTGCCCTGCGCCTTGAGCTCCTCCGCGCGGGCGCGGCTCTCCGCCGCCATGCGCTTGCGCCGCTCCGCGTCCTCGTCGGGGACGACGAGCTCCTGGGGGTCGCAGGCCACCATGGCGAGCGCGTCCTCGGGGCAGGCGACGACGCAGGCGCCGCAGTTGACGCAGAACGCGGGCTCGACCGAGAAGTGCACCTCGCGGTCGAGGTCGTTGGCATGGACGGGGCAGGCCTTGACGCAGTCGCCGCACTTGGTGCACCTGGAGGAGTCGCAGGCGGGGACCTCGAGCTCGAAGCCTTCGGCGAGGTCGGGGTACTTCTGCAGCGCCGCCATCACGAGCTTGCGCCGCTGCGTGAGGATGTGCCTGCGGTTCTGGGAGGTCTGCGCGCCCACGGCCTTCTCGAGCGCGCGCTGCAGCTCCGTGATCTGCTTGGTGTGCTGCTGGATGCGCTGGGCCACGGCCTGCGCGCCGGCGAGCGCGGGGTTGCCGCGCGAGACGAGCCTCGTGGCCGAGGTGGCCATGCTGCTCACGAACTGGCTGCGCCTGTAGGCGCGCGACTGCTCGTGGTTGAGGCGCCGCTCGTCCACCTCGAGCCCCACGGACTCGCCGCTCAGCTCCTCGGCAGTCGCGATGGCCTCGCCGTAGCGCTCCTCGCCTGTGGTGGTGCGGCACCTGTCGCAGATGCCGACGGGCAGGTAGACCGAGAGGTTGGGGTACTCGCACAGCAGCGCGAACCACAGCTCCTCGGAGATGGCGCCCACGCAGGGGAGAAGGACCTCGTTCTCCTTGGGGATGCGCCCCAGGGCGCGCGTGCAGGTGACGTAGCAGTCCTCGTACTTGGCGGCCACCTCGGCGACCTGCTTGTAGAGCTGCAGCGGCGCCTGGCTGCCGCAGATGAAGACCTCCGTGGGGCAGACCGTGGCGCACAGGCCGCACTTGCGGCACCTGTCGTCCACCTTGACCGAGGAGCCCTTGATGGTGATCGCGTCGACGGGGCACACGTCGAGGCAGCGCGTGCACGCCTTGGGGTCGCGCGTGGCGCAGGTCACGCAGAAGATCGAGTTGACGCGCGGCTTGACCTTGTAGTCGGAGGGGTCGTAGACCTTGACCGTGGCCGGGTCCTGGATGAGCGTGCTGGCCACGTCGCCGAGCGGGTTCTGGATCGCCCCCCAGTTGTCCTGGATGTCGATGATGTCATCGAGCAGGTCGCGCTTCTCGGCCATGCCCTCCCCTTCCTGTAGGAACGTGCAAGCTCACATTCTAGCCCAAGGAGGCCCCTGGCGGAGAAGGACGCGCGCCCCGCCGCGACACAAGGGGACGGGCAGGCGCCGGAGCGCCTGGCCGTCCCTTGCGAAGCGTGTCATGCCGGCCCCGTCCCGTCCGGGCGCCGGGCCAGCCGCGCGGGCAGCCGCCCGCACCTCCCGCGCCGGCCCGCGAGTCGCGGCGGGCGGCGCCGGGAGCGGAGGTCGCCTAGTAGGCGCCGCCCTGGCCGCCCTGGGCGGCAGCGGCGGAGATGGCCTCCTCGATGGTGGTGTCCTTCGGCTCGTCGGACACGGTGGCCTCGGTGATGAGGATCAGGGAGGCGATGGAGGCGGCGTTCTGCAGCGTCGTGCGGGTGACCTTGACCGGGTCGAGCACGCCCATCTCGATCATGTTGCCCCACTGGCCGTTGGCGGAGTTGAGGCCCTCGCCCTCGGGCAGGCCCTTGATCTTCTCGACCACGACGGAGCCCTCGTAGCCGGCGTTGGAGGCGATGGTCTTCACCGGGGCCTGCAGCGCCTTGCGGACGATGTCCACGCCGATCTTCTCGTCGGCGTCGGCGCACTCGACGGAGTCGAGCGCCTTGGCCGCGGCCAGGAACGCGACGCCGCCGCCGGCGACGATGCCCTCCTCGACGGCCGCGCGGGTCGCCTGCAGGGCGTCCTCGATGCGGTGCTTGATCTCCTTGAGCTCGGACTCGGTGGCCGCGCCGACCTTGATGACCGCGACGCCGCCGGAGAGCTTGGCCGCGCGCTCCTGCAGCTTCTCCTTGTCGAAGTCGGAGGTGGAGTTGTCGTACTCGTTCTTGATCTGGGCGATGCGCTCCTCGATGGCCTCCTTGGTGCCGGCGCCACCGACGATGGTCGTGTTGTCCTTGGTGATCTTGACGGACTTGGCGCGGCCGAGCATCTCGGCGGTCACGTCGGTGAGGTTGATGCCGAGCTCCTTCATGGCAACCTGGCCGCCGGTGAGGATGGCGATGTCCTCGAGCATGCGCTTGCGGCGGTCGCCGTAGCCGGGGGCCTTGACGGCGGCGGCGTTCAGGACGCCGCGGAGCTTGTTCAGGATCAGCGTGGCCAGGGCCTCGCCGTCGACGTCCTCGGCGATGATGAGCAGCGGCGCGCTCTGCTTCTGGACGGCCTCGAGGATCGGCAGGATGTCCTGGATGTTGGAGATCTTCTGGTCGGTCATGAGGATGTAGGGCGACTGCATCTCGGCCGTCATGGTGTCGTTGTTGGTGGAGAAGTACGGGGAGATGTAGCCCTTGTCGAACTGCATGCCCTCGACGGTCTCGATGTCGATGCCGAAGGTCTGGGACTCGTCGACGGTGATGACGCCGTCCTTGCCCACGACCTCCATGGCGTCGGAGATCTTCTCGCCGATCTCGGGGTCGCCGGCGGAGATGGTGCCGACGGCGGCGATCTGGTCCTTGGTGGAGACCTCGGTGGAGGCGCCCTTCATCTGCTCGACGGCGGCGCTGACGGCCTTGTCGACGCCGCGGCGGATGGCGATGGGGTTGGCGCCGGCGGCCACGTTGCGCAGGCCCTCGTTCACGATGACCTGGGCGAGCAGGGTCGCGGTGGTGGTGCCGTCACCGACGGTGTCGTTGGTCTTGGTGGCGACCTCCTTCACCAGCTGCGCGCCCATGTTCTCGACGGGGTCCTTGAGCTCGATCTCCTTGGCGACGGAGACGCCGTCGTTGGTGATGGTCGGGGCGCCGTAGGAGCGCTGCAGCGCCACGTAGCGGCCCTTGGGCCCGAGGGTGGTGGTGACGGCGTCAGCGAGGGTGTTGACGCCCTTGGCGAGCTTGGCACGAGCGTCGGTGCCGAAGACAATGTCCTTAGCCATGTTCTATGTCCTCCAAGTTGCTGGTTCTGACCTGAGACCCGGGGGCGGGCCGGCTCCCGCACGCGCGCACGGTCGCGCTAGTCCTCGATGATGGCGTAGATGTCGTCGGAGCGGAGGAGCAGGTAGTCCTCGCCGTCGATCTTGACCTCGTTGCCGCCGAACTTGCCGTAGAAGACCTGGTCCCCGACCTTCACGTCGAGGGCGATGCGCTCGCCCTTCTCGTCGAACTTGCCGGCGCCGACGGCGATGACCTCGCCGCGCTGCGGCTTCTCCTGGGCGCCGCTCGAGATGTAGAGGCCCGTGGAAGTCTTCTCCTCCTTGGGGGCAGGCTTGACGAGAACGCGATCACCCAGAGGCTTGAGTGTCATTTAGAAGTACCTCCTTCTTGCGCGCCGTGCGGCGCGACGCCTTGACGCGGGGCCCGACGGGCGTCCCGCGCGTTTCCAACAGTGAGGATGATACCCATATCTCCGGGTTTAAACCGCGGGAGGGAAAAAACCTTCCTTCCCTCGACTTAGATTTTCTGCTCCGCGCGACCTAAGCCTGGGCCGGGTCGGCGAGGCCCTCGAGCTCGGACAGCCAGAGGCGCGCCGAGGCGTCGGACGGCATGCGCAGGTCGCCCCTCGGCGAGACGGCGACCGTGCCCACCTTCGGCCCGTCCGGCAGGCAGCTGCGCTTGAACTGCTGCGAGAAGAACCGGCGGTAGAAGACCTTGAGCCACCTCAGGACCTCCTCGTCCGAGTAGCCCGCCTCGCTCCCCTCCCCCAGCGCGTAGCGCGCGAGCCTCAGGACCTTGCGCGGCGCGAAGCCGCGGCGCAGCACCTGGTAGAGGAAGAAGTCGTGCAGCTCGTAGGGGCCGACGAGGTCCTCGGTCCTCTGGGAGATGGTGCCGTCGCCGCTCGCGGGCAGAAGCTCCGGCGAGACCGGGGTCGCCAGCACGTCGTCGAGCACGCGGGAGACTGCGGCGTCGGAGCAGGTGTCGGCCACGTAGCGCACGAGGTGGCGCACGAGCGTCTTGGGCACGCCCGCGTTGACGCCGTACATGGACATGTGGTCGGCGTTGTAGGTCGCCCAGCCGAGCGCGAGCTCGGAGAGGTCGCCCGTCCCCACGACGATGCCGCCCACCTGGTTGGCCACGTCCATGAGCACCTGCGTGCGCTCGCGGGCCTGGGCGTTCTCGTAGGTCACGGAGTGGTCCGCCTCGTCGTGGCCGATGTCGGCGAAGTGCTGGCGCACGGCCTTGGCGATGCTCACCTCGCGCAGCGTGCAGCCCAGGGCGCGCGCCAGTTCGACGGCGTTGCCGTGGGTGCGCGTGGTGGTGCCGAAGCCGGGCATCGTCACCGCGACGACGCCCTCGCGGGGAAGCCCGAGCAGGTCGCAGGCGCGCGCGATCACGAGCAGGGCGAGGGTGGAGTCCAACCCGCCCGAGACGCCGATGACGGCCGCGCGCGCGTGGACGTGGGAGAGGCGCTTGGCCAGGCCGTACGCCTGGATCGAGAGGACGTCCTCGCAGCGCTCGGCGCGGCGGGCGGGGTCCGCCGGCACGAAGGGGTGAGGGTCCACCCGGCGCGTGAGCGTGGTCTCCTCGAGCGCGAGCTCGAAGGGGACGCGCAGGTAGGAGGGGCAGGTGGCGTCCTCGGGGTAGGTGGAGGTGCGCCGGCGCTCGGCCTCGAGCGCACCCACGTCCACCTCCGTCGTGGCGCGCCCCTCACCGAAGGGGCGGCCCTCCGCGAGCAGCGCGCCGTTCTCGGCCACGAGGTCATGGGCGGAGAAGACCAGGTCCTGCGTGGACTCCCCCCAGCCCGCGCTCGCGTAGACGTAGGCCGCCACGAGCCGCGCGCTCTGGCCCGAGACCAGGGTGCGGCGGTAGTCGGCCTTGCCGACGATCGCGTTGGAGGCGGAGAGGTTGCAGATGACGGTCGCGCCGGCCTTGGCGTGGGCGATCGAGGGCGGGTCGGGGACCCACAGGTCCTCGCAGACCTCCACCGCGACCCTCAGGCCGGGCACGCTCGCGCACGCGAAGACCTGCGAGCAGCCGAACGGCACGCCGCGCTCGCCGAAGGCGTCGGTGCGCGTGACCTCGAGGGGGCCGGGCACGAAGTGGCGCACCTCGTAGAACTCGTTGTAGTTGGGGAGGTTGCGCTTGGGGACGACGCCCAGGACGTGCCCGTGGGCGAGGGCGACGGCGCAGTTGTAGAGCTTGGAGCCCACGCGCAGCGGCGCGCCGACGAGGATGAGGGCGTCGAGGCGCGTCGTGGCGTCGCGCACGGCCGCGACCCCCGCCTCCGCGGCGCAGAGGAGCTCGTCCTGCCAGAAGAGGTCCTCGCAGGTGTAGCCCGTGACGCAGAGCTCCGGGAGGACGACGAGCTTGGCGCGCTCCCTCTCGCAGGCGTCCGTGACCTCGGCGACGATCGAGCGGACGTTGGCGTCGACGTCGGCGACCACGACCCTCGGCGAGCGCGCCGAGACCTTGATGAACCCGTCCCGCATGAAGACCCCTCCCCGGTGGGCGCCGTGCGCCCGGGTCGACGATGGCCCCCGGCGGGCGGCACCGGCCGGGGCATACCTCGCCCAACAGCTTATCGCACGCCGGCGCGCCCCCGCGCGGCGCGTCGGGGGACAGGCCGCCGGAGGCGCCCGCCGCCGGGGGCGTCCCGCGCCCTACCCCTCGGCGACGGGCTCGACGCAGGTCTCCTCGAGCAGGCGGATGAGGAAGCGCACCCCCTGCAGGTAGGCGCGGCGCGTGATGCGCTCGTCGGTCCCGTGGACGCCGCGCGCGACCTCGTCGCGGTCGGCGACGAAGGCGGAGAAGCGCAGGCAGGAGTCGCACACGCCCTCGTACATCCTCGCGTCGGTCGCGCCGACCACCATCGAGGGGACGAGGGTGAGCGGCTCGTCGAGTTCGGGGTCGCGGAAGTAGCGGGCCGCGACGCTGCGGAGGGCCCCGAAGCCGTAGCCGTCGGCGCGCGAGACGCGGGAGGCGTCGTTGCTCGAGGCCTCGTCGAGTTCGACCTCGACCGGCAGGTCCGAGACGAGGGCGCGCACGCGGCCGAGGACGTCGGCCTTGGAGACGCCGGGCAGCATGCGGAAGTTGACGGTCGCGCTCATGTCCTGGGGCATGACGTTGGCCTGCTGCGAGCCGCCCTCGATCATGGTCGGCGCCACGGTGGTCGTGACCAGCGGGAAGAGGTCCCTCTTGCCCAGGAAGAGGCGGACGATCTCGTCCGCGTTCGCGTCGATGGCCGCGCGTCCGCCGCGCACGAGGCCGGCGAGGGGCTCCTCGTCCACGAGCGGGGCGAGCGCGTCGAGCATCATCCGGTCGACCTCGACGAGCTCGACCGGCCACCGGTCGCGCGCGACGCGGGCGATGGCCTCGGAGAGGGTGGCGAGCGAGGTGCCGCCGAAGGGGTTCGAGGAGTGCCCGCCCGCGCTCCTGACCGTGAGCCGCACGTCCGCGTAGCCCTTCTCGGCCAGGTTCACGCGCATGCCGAAGTGGCCGCTCGCACCGAGCTCCCCCGTGTCGAAGATCTCGTAGTCGCCCTCGTCCACGAGGAACTCGACGCGCACGCCGCGCTCCTCGAGCAGGCGGCCGATCGAGCGCGCGCCGGACTGGACGGTCTCCTCGTCCTGGCCGAAGCACAGCAGCACCCTGCGCCTCAGGGGGCGCCCGTGCGCGAGCACGTACTCGACGGCCTCGAGCTCGCCCATGACCTGGTCCTTCATGTCCAGGGCGCCCCGGCCCCAGACGTAGGTCCCGTCGGTCGCACCCGAGAAGGCCGGGTGGGTCCAGTCGCTTTCGGTGCCCCTGACCTGCGGCACGACGTCCATGTGCCCCATGAGCATGACGGGGTCGAGCGAGGGGTCGGAGCCGGGGACGTCGACCATGAGCGAGTGGCCCACGCGCTCGGCCGCGCCGGCCGCGAACACGTGCGGGAAGGAGGCGCGGAAGAACTCCACGAGCTCGTCGAAGGCCGCCCAGTCGGTCCGGTCGGGCGTGGGCCCGTCGACGGTCGGGACGGAGAGGGCGTGCGCGAGCCTCTCGCAGGCCGCCTCGCCGTCGAGGTCGGGATACTCGTCCTCGTGGGCGAAGAAGCGCCAGACGAAGGCCATGTCTCTCCTTAGGGTCTCTGGGTGCCGGACGCGCCGGGGCGCGGGGCGCCGGCATGTTGGTGCCGGACGCGCCGGGGCGCGGGGAGCGCACCGACGCCGCGCCGGCGGCGCTGCCGCCGTGCGCGGCCTGCTGCTCGCTACTCGACGCCCGTGTCCTCCAGGTAGCGCGAGAGGAAGGCGCGGGTGCGGGGCTGCCTGGGGTTGGTGAAGAGCTGCCTGGGGTCGCCCTCCTCGGCGATGACGCCGTCGTCCATGAACACGACCTTGTCGGACACGTTCTTGGCGAAGTCCATCTCGTGGGTGACGACGACCATGGTCATGCCCTCGGAGGCGAGGTCGCGCATGACGTTCAGGACCTCGCCGACGATCTCGGGGTCGAGCGCGGAGGTGGGCTCGTCGAAGAGCATGAGGTCGGGCTTCATGCACAGGGCGCGCGCGATGGCGACGCGCTGCTTCTGGCCGCCGGAGAGCGAGGTGACCGGGGCCTTCTCGAAGTCGAGCAGGCCGACGGCGTCCAGGTTGCGACGCGCCTCCCGCTCGGCCTCGCCCCTGCCCATCTTCTTGAGGGTGACGGGCGCGAGCGTGCAGTTCTCGAGCACGTTGAGGTTGTTGAAGAGGTTGAAGCCCTGGAAGACCATGCCGATCTTCTCGCGCAGGCGGTTGACGTCGACGTGCTCGGCCGCCAGGTCCTCCCCGTGGAACCACACGTGGCCGGAGTCGGGGGTCTCGAGCAGGTTGATGCAGCGCAGCAGGGTCGACTTGCCGGAGCCGGAGGCGCCGATGATCGTGACGACCTCGCCGGGCATGACCTCGAAGTCGATGTTCTTGAGGACCTCGTGCGAGCCGAAGCTCTTGCGCAGGCCCTCGACCCTGACGACGGGCTCCGTGGCGGTCGCTTTAGTGGTGGTGACGTTGTCCATGGCTTCCTACCTTCCCGAGCCGTCGTTCGCCGGGCGCTTCTCGACCTTCACGCGCGAGGGGTCCGCCTTGGCGCCCGCGGTCCCCGTCGTCGAGGTGACGTCGGAGGTGCCGAGGACGGGGCCGGGGGCGGAGACCTCCAGGTGCCTGGCGAAGATCGAGAGGAGCTTGGAGGCCACCATCGTGAGGATCAGGTAGCAGATCGTCGCGGCGACGTAGACCTCCAGCTGGCGGTAGTAGATGCCGGCGACCGTCGTGGTGGCGAACATGAGGTCGAAGACGCCGATGACCGAGAGGACCGAGGAGTCCTTGATGTTGATGACGAGCTCGTTGGAGAGGGCCGGCACCGCGTTCCTGATGCCCTGCGGGAGGACGACCTTGCGCATGGCCTGCCACTGGGAGAGGCCGAGCGAGCGGGCCGCCTCGGCCTGGCCGGGGTCGACCGCCTCGATGCCGCCGCGCAGGACCTCCATCATGTAGGCCGTGGAGTTGAGCGAGATGGTGACGAGGCCGGCGACGAAGGCGGTCCAGACGGAGCTGACGTCGGTCGTGGACATGCCGGTCCCGCGCAGGACGGCAAAGCCCGCGAAGTACACGAGCATGGACTGGACCATCATCGGCGTGCCGCGGACCACGGCGGAGTAGATCTTGGCGAAGTAGACGCCGATGGCCTTGAGGAAGCGCACGAAGTCGTTGTCGGGCTTGTCGACGTGCTGTGTGCGCAGGAACACCAGGAGCAGGGCGAGCACAAAGGCGATCAGCGTACCGAAGACGGCCAGCTCGACCGTGGTGAGGATGCCGTGCGCGAAGATGGCGCGCCCCTGGTAGACCATGTAGATGGCGCCCTCGAGGAAGCCCTGGGGGTTGGTGTCGGAGGCGACGGAGGACGAGATGATGGCGCCGAGCCCCATCACGACGCGGTCGACGAAGAGCACGGCCGTGATCGCGCAGACCACGTAGGAGCAGACCCTCTCGGCGCGCTTGGCGGCCGGCCTCGCGAAGGGCGAGGTGGTGGCGTAGTCCCTCCATCTCACGAGCTTGTTGACCAGGGCGAGGAGGGCCCAGGCCACGAACGCGGCGAGCGCGTAGTACATGACGACCTCGAGCGAGTAGACGCCCGCGAGGAAGCTCCAGGTGCTCCTCGGGGCCATCGAGAGCCTCATGCCTATGAGGGCGACGGCGCTCGTCCCCAGGAAGACGTACCTATGGTCCGACGCCACGAACGTGGCGAGGGCGCCGCGCTCGCGCCCCTGGCGCGCCGGGGCGCCTCCGGCTGCGGCCTCTTGCTTCATGTGCAACTCCTTGCTCGCATCCTCGCTTGGGCTCCCGCCGCGCGCTGGCCGGCGGGCGGTGCCGGGAAACATGATGTGCCCCGCCGCGCGCTCGCGCGACGGGGCGTCGAAAAAACACGGACGCGGGCGCCTACTCCGGCTGGCGCTCGACGCACTCGTCGAAGATCTCCTTGCGGCGGTCGTCGGAGACGGTCGCGATCGCGTCGTTGACCTTCTTGAGGATGGCGTCCTGCCCCTTCTTGAGGCCGGCGTTGGCCGGGACGGTCTCGGAGAAGCCCTTGCCGTCGTCGAAGGTGATGGCCACGAGGTTGGGGTTGGCGCGCAGGAAGCCGTCGGTGTTCTCCACGTTGTAGGTGATGGCGTCGCAGGTCCCCTGGTTGAGCTGGGAGAGCTGCGAGGGGACGGAGTCGACCGGGGTGAGGTGGTTGACGTTGGGGATCTCGTCGATGATGGTGTCGAGCAGGGTGTCCTTCTGGCCGAGCACCGCGGCGCCGGAGAAGTCCTCGAGCGACGTGGCGTTGACGTAGGGGGAGTCGTTCTTCACGAGCAGGCCGAAGCTGCCGAGGAAGTAGGGGTCGGAGAAGTCGACGGCCTGCCGGCGCTCGTCGGTGGCGGACATGCCCGCGCAGATGATGTCGATCTGGCCGTTGTTGAGCGCGTCGATCAGGCCGGTGAAGCTCATCTTGACGGCGACGGGCTCCATGCCGAGCCCCTCGGCGATCACCTTGGCGAACTGCACGTCGTAGCCGTCGGCGTAGGCGCCGCTGACGTTCTGGATGGGGATGGTGTAGTCGCTCGACTCGCTGGTCTGCCAGTTGTAGGGGGCGTAGGCCGCCTCCATGCCGACGCGCATCGTCTTGCCGTCGCCGAGGACCTCGCTCGAGGAGGAGCTGTCGGTGCTGGTGCCGCCCGAGGAGACGCCCTCGGCCGCCGGACCGCAGCCGGCGAGCAGGACGGCGCCGCCCATACCTGCCGCCGCACCGGAAACCTTGAGGAACCCACGACGCGATATGACGCCCGAGGTGAACTTCTCTTCTCCTGAGCTGGGGTGATTCTTCATAGCCATGGGTGTACCTCTCTTTTCGGTTGGCCGGATTTCCCTTCCGCGCGCGCAACCGGAGGGGACCCATTCCCCTCCCCCTTGCAACCTAATGCGAGAAAGTTACGGCGCCCGCCTAGTGTACAGCACCCGGCGGCCCCTGCCGGCCCCGCCGGGCGCCGATTAACCGCACTGAAATCGGGATGAATATTCCGCGCGATCCATGCGCGGGGCCGGTGGCGCCTCCGTCGGGCGAGAAGGACGCGGGGCAGCGGGGCGGGCAGGGCGGCTACCCTGCTCCCGGCTACCCGGGGCGGGCAGGCGCCCGCCCGGGGCACGGCTACCCGCGCCTGGGCGGCCACTCGCTCGCGTCGACGACGGGTTCCGCCGGCGAGGTCCACTCCGAGAGCTGCGCGTTGGGGCGCGCGTCCAGCGAGAGGCCCGTCTCGGGGCGCTCGACGAAGCCGGCGTCCGCCCTGAGGCTCCTCAGGGCGCACACGGCGATCATGGCGCCGTTGTCGCCGCACACGGCCATCTGCGGCACGCTCACGCGCACGCCCCTGCGGGAGAACTTGCGGACGTAGGCCTCGCGCAGCTGCGGGTTGGCGGCCACTCCGCCGCCCACGCAGAAGTCGCTCACGCCGGTCTCCTCGACCGCGGCGAGGGCCTTGGCCACCTGCACGTCGATGACGGCGGCCTCGAAGGACGCCGCGAGGTCCGGCAGGTCGATCGGGCGCCCCGCGCGCATCTCTCCATCGATGTAGGTGATGACGGCGGTCTTGAGCCCGGAGAGCGAGAAGCGGTAGTCGCCGGAGTGCATCATGGCGCGCGGGAAGTGGATGGCCTTCCTGTTGCCGCGCGCCGCGTAGCGCGAGATGACCGGCCCGCCGGGGTAGCCCAGGCCGAGGGCCTTGGCGACCTTGTCGAAGGCCTCGCCGACGGCGTCGTCGATGGTGGCGCCGAGCACCTGGTAGTCGCCCCAGCCGCGCACGTGCACGAGCATGGTGTTGCCGCCCGAGACGAGGCTCGCCACGAAGGGCGGGCGCAGGTCGGGGGCCGCGAAGAGGTTGGCGAGCATGTGGCCCTCGAGGTGGTTCACGGGCACGAGGGGCAGGCCCGCCGCCGCGCTGAGCCCCTTGGCGAAGGCGACGCCCACCACGAGGGCGCCCACCAGGCCGGGGCCGGCGGTCACGCCCACGGCGTCGAGGTCCGCCGCGGTCAGGGTGTCGCAGCCGAAGTGGCGGCCCGCCTGCGCAAGGGCCTCCTCGAAGACGCCGACGATGGCCTCCACGTGCTTGCGGGAGGCGATCTCGGGCACGACGCCGCCGAAGCGGGCGTGGAAGTCGATCGAGGTGGCGACGACGTTCGCGCAGATGCGGCCGTGCCCGTCGATGACCGCCATGGCCGTCTCGTCGCAGGAGGACTCGATCGAGAGGACCAGGGGGCGCGCCTCGGCGAGCGCGCGCCTGGCCTCCGCGTCGCGCTCGCCGGCCACGATCGGCCACGGGCGGATGGAGGCCCTGGGCTCGGGGCGCTCCCCCACGAGCTCGGCGTCGGCGGAGAGCGGCAGGCTGGCGCGCAGGATCAGGGCGGCCCTGCCGGGGGCGTAGTAGTCGGGGCGGCGGCCCGCCTCCTCGAAGCCGAGGCGCGCGTAGGCGGCCCGGGCCGGCTGGTTGCCCTCGTCGACCTCGAGCGAGACGCTCGACGCGTTGAGCATCTGCCCGTCGTAGGCCACGCGGGAGACGAGGCGCGAGGCTATCCCCTGCCTGCGGCGTGCGGGGTCCACGGCGACGTCTACGACCTCGAAGTCCGAGCCGGCGAGCATGCCGCCGGCGAAGCCGACGACCGTGCCCTGGTCATGCGCGACCCACCAGCTGCGGGCCGGCTGCGAGAGCTCCTCGTAGAACATCCGGCGCGTCCAGGGCGTGTGCGCCGAGCCCTCGAAGGCGCGCCGCTCGAGGTCGGCGACCTGGTCGAGGTCGTTGACCGACATCGGCCTGAGCTGCAGGTGGGCGCCGGCGAGGGCGTCGTCGACGCCGGTGCAGGCGACGCTCGCCGGTTCGGCGAGGCCGAGCCTCAGGCGCTCTGCCTCCTCGGCGTCGGAGAGGCGCGTGTAGATGGGCAGCACCAGCGCCGGGTCGCCGTCCCCGACGGGCGGCCGCCAGTCGGGGGCCGCCACGGAGCGCGCGAGGGCTGTGCCCGTCGGGAGCCACAGGCCCTCGTCGAGGATGCGGTCGAGGCCCGCCATCTCGAAGCGGTCGCGGTACTTGGCGAGGCCGTTGCCCGTGAGCTGGAGCTCGCCGGCGTCGGCGCCGGAGGCGAGCAGCGCGACGCACTCGTCGGCCTTCATGACCGTCTCCGCCTCGAAGGTCCTGTGCGCGCCCGCGTCGTCCACGCGGTAGACGCCCGGGTAGACCTCGCCGCGCATGGCGTCGCCCACGACGCCGACGAGGCCGCGCACGCCCGCCTCCCACGCGCGCCAGACGACGGCGTCGAGGGTCGAGCCCCCGTGCAGGGGCCTGCCGAGCGCGCAGGCGACGCCCTTGGCGCAGGCGACGCCGATCCTCACGCCGGTGAAGGAGCCCGGGCCCCTGCCCACCACGACGGCGTCGAGGTCGTCCATCGCGAGGCCCGCCTCGCCGAGCGCCGCGAGGGCGCTGTCGGCGAGCTGCTCGTTGGCGTGCCGACGGCAGGGGTGGTCGCGCGACGCGAGCTCCTCCACGCCGTCCTCGCCGACGCGGACGACCGAGCAGGCGAGCTGGTCGGTGGAGGTGTCGATGGAGAGGACGGTTCCGCGGACGCGGCGTGCGCCCCCCTGGGGGGCCTGGCTTTCTGAGTGCATGGAATTCTCACCTCGTGCGGGCGTGCGCCCGCGACTCGTGGCCACAGGGTCCGTGCGCGGGGAGGAGAGCCGCCCCCGCGCCGCCCCACATCCTATCGCTTGGCGCCGCCCGCGCGGGCAGCGCACGCTCGTATGGCGGCCCGGCCGCCCGCTCGGGCGTGCCCGCAGAGACCGCCCGGGCGCGCCTACGCGCCCGCCGCGGCGTCGACGGCCGCGTCCAGGGCCTCGACGATGCCCTCGCCCCTGGCGTCGTGGGGGACGAGACGGACCTCGCGCGGCGGCTCGACGCCGGCCGGGGCCGCGTCGTCCAGGCGCGTGAGGAAGACGTCGAGCCGCTCGGGGCCTATCTGGTCGGCGAACTGCTCGCCCCACTCGATCACGCAGGCGCCCTCCTGCCCGAGCACGTCGAAGAGGCCCGTGTCCTCGAGCTCGGAGGGGTCGGAGAGCCGGTAGAGGTCGAAGTGGTAGAGCGGCACGCGCCCGTCGTCGTAGACCATCTCGATCGTGAAGGTGGGGCTCGTCACGTCGCCCGCGACGCCCAGGCCCCGGGCGATGCCCTTGGTGAGCTGTGTCTTCCCGGCGCCGAGGTCGCCCGTCAGCACGAGCACGTCTCCGTCCCCGAGGATCTCCCCGAGGAGCCTCCCGAGCTCCACGGTCCCCTCCGTCGACGCGGAGACGAAGGTCCCCGCGCCCGTGCGCCCGAGCCGGGCGCCCACCCGTCCTTCTCCCATGTCTCCCCTCTCGTCTGCGCCGCGCCCGCCGCGCTATCGCTTGTTGGGCGAGGCGGGATGCTCCTCGAGCCAGCGCCCCAGCATGCGGAAGTCGTCGTCGAGGTAGCCCTGCCACTCGCGGTGGTAGAGGGCCGCCGCGGGGTGGAAGGTGGGCATGACGACGAAGTGCCCGGTCTGGTGCATCCTGCCCCTCAGGCCCGTGATGCCCGCCTCCGTCCTGAGGACGAAGTGCGTGGCGAAGTTGCCCAGGCACACGATCACGTCCGGCCAGACGGAGCGGATCTGCTCGCGCAGGAAGGGCGAGCAGGCCTCGATCTCCTCCGGGCGCGGGTTGCGGTTCGAGGGCGGGCGGCACTTGACCACGTTGGCGATGTAGACGTCCTCGCGCCTCAGCCCGGCCAGAGCGAGGAGGTCGTCGAGGTTGTGGCCGGCGGCGCCCACGAACGGCTCGCCCTTGAGGTCCTCGTTCCTGCCGGGGCCCTCGCCGACGAACATCACGCGCGCGTTGGGGTTGCCGACCCCGAAGACGATGTTGTGGCGCGTCTCGCAGAGGGGGCAGAGACGGCAGTCCCCCAGGACGGCGCGGACCTCCTCGAGCGTGACCTCCTGGGGCCGCTGGTGGTCGTGGCCCGGGATGTGCATCACGGACATGGCACCCTCCTCATCCGCCAGGTACGAGCGCCGGGCGCGGCGCCTAGGCATAGACCCTCTGCAGCCTGAGGCCGAAGTCGCAGGTCACCTCGTAGTTGATCGTGCCGCGAAGCTCGGCCATGTCGTCCATGGTGATGCGCTCGCCGCCGTCCTCCCCCACGATGGTGACGACGTCGCCGTACTCGACGGGGCTCGAGGGCCTGAACGCGCGCGTGGGGTTGACCTCGACCGCGAACATGAACTGGTCCATGCAGATCCTGCCGACCTGCCGGCACCTCTCGCCCCGCACGAGCACCTCCATGCGGTTGGAGAGCGTGCGGGAGAGGCCGTCGGCATAGCCGATCGGCACCGTGGCGACCTGGGTGTGCGGGCGTGGCACGCGGTAGGTGAGCCCGTAGCCCACGCCGGTCCCGACCTCGGGCTCCACGACGCGGGTGACCCGCGCGCGGACGCTCATGGCCGGCGTGAGGTCCACCTTGGCGCGCGTCGAGTCGGCCGGCTGCAGGCCGTAGAGGCCGATGCCGGCGCGGCACATGTCGTAGTGGACCTCGGGGTGCAGGATCGTGCCGGGGGTGTTGTCGCAATGGACGAGGCCGCACTCCATGCCCGCCTCGCGCACGCTCCCGACCGCCTCCGCGAAGCGCTTCTTCTGCATCTCGAAGTCCCAGTCGCCCGGGACGTCGGCCGTCGCGAAGTGCGTGAAGGTGCCCGCGCACTCGAGGCCGCGGTGGAAGTCGATCTCGCGGCGGAAGAGCGCCGCCTCGCTCCACCTGACGCCGATGCGGGTCATGCCCGTGTCGACGGCGAGGTGGTAGCGGGCCACCCTGCCCATCGAGGCGGCGCACTCGCCGAGGGCGAGGGCGAAGTCGGCGGTGTAGACCGCGGGCATGATGTCGTTGCGGACGAGCGTGCGCACCGAGTCGACCGGCGGCTCGCTCAGCAGCAGGATCGGCTGCTCCACGCCCGCGCGCCGCAGCTCCACGCCCTCGTCGACCGTCGAGACGGCGAACTGGTCGGCGCCGCCGGCCAGCATCGCGCGGGCGCACTCGACGGCGCCGTGCCCGTAGGCGTCCGCCTTCACGACGCACATGAGACGGGCGCCGGGCTCGCACATGGCCTTGAAGAGGCGAGTGTTGCGCGTCACCGCACCGAGGTCGACCTCCACCCACGCCCAGCGGTTCTTCGGATACTCCATGTCCTGCCCTCCCGGCCGGACGCCCGGCCATCGCGCTGCCGCTGCCTAGCCCTGCTGCTCCTCGGCGGGGAAGGAGGCCCGCTCCTCCACCGCGTCCGTCGCGAGCCCGAGCTCCTCGATGACGTCGCCCGCCATCACGCCGCGCGACCCGAAGCGCTTGGAGGCGCGCCTCGCCGCCTCGCCGTGGACCTCGCAGGCCATCGCGCACACGAGCGGCAGGCCCTCCTCGTCCGTCTCGCCCGCCCCGCGCCTGCGCGCGAGGGAGGCGCCCAGGACGCCGGCGAGCACGTCGCCCGAGCCGGCCGTCGCGAGCGAGGCGGGGCCGGGCTTGGGCAGCAGGGCCACCTCGACGCCCACGCACGCGGTCGCCGTGCCCTTGGAGACGACGCAGATCTCGCTGCCGCCCTCGGCCCAGACCACGCGCCGCGCCGCGTCCATGGCGGCCGTCAGGGAGTCGGGCGGGTTGTCCGGCTGGCCGACGAGCCTGCCGAGCTCGCGGCGGTGCGGGGTGAGCACGACCGGCGCGTCGCGGCGCAGGAGCTCCGGGAAGCTGTCGAGCCGCCCGGAGGTCAGCCTCGAGAGGCAGTTCAGGGCGTCGGCGTCGAGCACGAGGGGTGCGTCGCACTCGAGCAGGCCCGAGACGACCGACATGGTCGAGGGGTTCACGCCCATGCCGCACCCGCACACGACCGCCGCGCTCCTTGCGGCCAGCCTGCAGAGCTCGTCTCTGGCGTCCGCCGCGAAGGTGCCGCTCTCGGGGTCGGCCGGAAGCCCCACGACCGGGATCTCGAGGAGGTGGGCCTGCACCTGGGCCGCGATGGACTCGGGCACGGCGAGCGTCACGTAGCCCGCGCCGGCGCGAGCCGCCGCGCGGGCGGCCATCACGGGCGCGCCCACGTAGCGCTCGGAGCCGCCGACCACCAGGACGGAGCCGCGCGAGTACTTGTCGATCGCGGAGGAGGGGGGCACGAGGACGTCGAGGTATTCGCCCGCCTCGGCGCGCCACGCGACGGGGTCCGCCTCGACGAGCAGGCGCTCGGTCTGCTCGGCCAGGGGCGCCACGACGATGGCGCCGGTGAGGTCGCGGCCGTCGTCGGAGAGCAGGCCCGGCTTGAGGCAGAGCATGGTCACCGTGACGTCGGCCATGACGCCGCCGGCGGGGGCGTGGCCGGTCTGCGCGGACAGGCCGCTCGGCACGTCGACGGACACCACGCGGGCCCCGGACCTGTTGAGGCAGTCGATCCAGATGTCGAAGGGCGCCTTGGGCTCGCCGTGGAAGCCCGTGCCGAGCATGGCGTCAACCACGACGTCCGCCTCGTCGAGCAGGGCCTCGAGCCGCTCGCGCGGGGGCGCCACCTCGATGGGGACGCCCGCGGCCCGCGCGCTCGTCGCCACGACGTGGGCGAGGTCGCTCTCGATGTCGTCGGGCGAGACGGGCGAGACGACCGTGACGTCCGCACCCCTGCCGCGCAGGAGCTCGGCCGCGACCCACCCGTCGCCGCCGTTGTTGCCGAAGCCCGCGAGCACGAGGACCTGGCGCGCGTCCTCCATGCGCTCGACCTCCTGGGCGCAGGCGTTGCCCGCGCGGCGCATGAGCTCCGCGAGGCTCACGCCCTCGCCCGTGAGGGCCTGCTCCACTGCCCTGACGTCCTCTACGTTGAGAACTGGCTGCATTCAGATCACTCCTCGGGGGAGGCCCCGCGCGCGCCGGGGGCGCCGTCCCCGGGCGTGGCCCCGTCGGCCCCCGCCAGACCGTTTTCCTGTATCCGCTCGAGCTCGTCTATGACGGTTCGCGCCCGCCTGAACGACCTCCTGAGCTCCTCGCCGGCGTCCGGCTCGCGCCGCTCCTCCGGCCGCACGTCCGCCGTCACCGCGACCGCGTTGGCCACGGCGACCTCGCGGGTGTAGGAGAGCGAGAGCGCGACCTCGCTGACGCCCGCCGCCTCGGCGGCCGCGAGCGCGCGCCCCGAGAGCGTGACGCGCGCCCGGGGTCCCTCGTGGCCCACGCTCACGTCGGCGAGGCCGCAGGAGCCCCGCCCCGTGAGCCCGAGGGCGCGCGCGACCGCGCCGTGCGCCGCGAAGCAGGCGGCGTAGCGCTCGTCCGGGCGCGCGCCCCTCTCGCACCAGGCGCGCTCCTCGGCCGAGAACCCCCGCTCGGAGAGGCGCGGGCGGCGCGCCCGCGCCCTCCTCATGCGCGAGACCTCGAGCATGTCGACGCCCACGCCCGCCTGAGCCACCCTTGCCCCCTAGGCCCCGAAGGGCTCGAGGGCACGGACGACGATCTCATCCGCCTGCCTGCACTGCTCGGCGGTCGGCGCCTCGGCGAGGACCCTCACCAGGGGCTCGGTGCCGCTCGCGCGCACGAGCACGCGCCCGTCGCTGCCGAGGAGGTCGGCGGCCTCCTTGGTCGCGGCCTGCACCGCCTCGGACGCCATGGCCGCGTCCTTGTCGCCCACGCGCACGTTGATGAGGACCTGCGGGTAGAGCACCACGGGCCGCGTGAGCTCGGAGAGGGGCTCGCGCTCGGCGCGGATGACCTCGCAGACGCGCAGGGCGGTCATGATGCCGTCGCCGGTCTTCTCGATGTCGCCGAAGATGATGTGGCCGGACTGCTCGCCGCCGAGCGAGTAGCCCATCTCGCGCATGCGGGCGTAGACGTTCTTGTCGCCCACGGCGGTCGTCTCGTAGGAGAGGTGCGCCTGGTCGAGGGCGCGGAAGAGGCCGAAGTTGGAAATGACCGTGGGGACGACCGTGCCCTTGGCGAGCCTGCCGTGCTTGTTGAGGTACTTGCCGCACACGTACAGGATCAGGTCGCCGTCCACCACGTGGCCGCGCTCGTCCACGGCGATGCAGCGGTCCGCGTCGCCGTCGAAGGCGAAGCCCACGTCGAGGGCGTTCTCCACCACGTGGCGCTGGAGGCGCTCGATGTGGGTGCTGCCGCAGTCGACGTTGATGTTGAAGCCGTTGGGCGCGTTGTTGATGACGCGCACGTCCGCGCCGAGGGCGTCGAAGACGGGCTTGGCGACCGAGGAGGCGGCGCCGTTCGCGCAGTCCAGCCCGACCTTGACGCCCTGGAGCGAGAAGTTCGCGCTGGCGATGAGGCTCGCGATGTAGCGGTTGCGGCCCTGCATGTAGTCGACGGTGCAGCCGATCTTGTCGCCCGTGGCGAGCGGCACGTCCACGAGGCCGTCGATGTAGTCCTCGACCTTCTGGAGGACGTCCTCCTCCATCTTGTAGCCCTCGCGGTTGACGAGCTTGATGCCGTTGTCCGTGTAGGGGTTGTGCGAGGCCGTGACCATGATGCCGCAGTCGAAGCTGCCATCCACCACCTCGAAGGAGAGGCCGGGCGTGGGGATCACGTGCAGCATGTAGGCGTCCGCGCCGGAGGCCACGAGGCCGGCGACGAGGGCGCTCTCGAACATGTAGCTGGAGCGCCGGGTGTCCTTGCCCAGGACGACGCGGGCCTTGCGACCACGGTGGATGCCATAGTACCAGCCGACGAACCGACCGATCCTGTAGGCGTGCTCCACCGTCAGGCCCTCGTTTGCCCGACCCCTGAAGCCGTCGGTGCCGAAGTATTTCATCGCGTCTCCTCCCCGGGCGACCCGGATGCTCATGGCGTGGCCGCGCAGGGCGCGGCCCGGAATGACATGGTACCAACCGCGGGGCGCACGGGGGCCCTCCCCTGCCAGACGGCATAATAAAAGAGGACCCGCACCTGGCGGGCCCTCCGTGGGCGATGCTGCCTGTGGCGCAGCGCTAGCGCTTGGAGAACTGCGGGCGCTTGCGGGCCTTCTTGAGGCCGTACTTCTTGCGCTCGACGGCGCGGGCGTCGCGGGTCAGGAAGCCGGCCTTCTTGAGCTCGGCGCGGTAGTCGCCGGCCTCGAGCAGGGCGCGGGCGATGCCCAGGCGCATGGCGCCGGACTGGCCGTTGATGCCGCCGCCGGCGCAGTTGGCGAAGACGTCGAAGTGGTCGACCGTGTCCGTCACGCGGAAGGGAGCGGTCGCGTTGTCCACGAGCTGCTGGCGGCCGAAGTACTCGGACGCGTCGCGGCCGTTGACGATAACCTTGCCGGTGCCGGGGACGAGGCGCACGCGGGCGGTGGCCTCCTTGCGACGGCCGGTGCCGGTGTAAACAGCGGAGTTGTCAGCCATCGGTTAAGCCTCCAGATCGATCTTGACGGGGTTCTGAGCCATGTGCGGGTGCTCCGGGCCAGCGTAGACCTTGAGCTTCATGCCCTGCTGGCGGCCGAGGGTCGTCTTGGGGAGCATGCCCTTGACCGCGTGCTCGATGACGCGCTCGGGGTGCTTGGCCATGGCCTCCTTGAAGGACTCGGTCTTGAGGCCGCCGAGCCAGCCGGAGTAGCGCCAGTAGGACTTGGTGTTGGCCTTGTTGCCCGTGAGCTTGACCTTGTCGGCGTTGATGACGATCACGAAGTCGCCGGTGTCGGTGTTGGGCGTGTACTGGGGCTTGTCCTTGCCGCGAAGGATCATGGCGGCCTTGGTCGCAAGGCGGCCGAGGGTGGCGCCGTCAGCGTCGATGAGCACCCACTTGCGCTCTACCTCGCCGGGCTTGGCGAAATGAGTCGACTTGTTCACTTGACTCCTCCTACGTACCTGCGGTCTCGACGGCTCCTGGACGAGCTGTCGCGCTTTTAATGTCAGAGATTACGGGGCTCTGTTGCAAAAGCCTTTAGATAGTAGCATGACTGCCGTTCAAGTCCAGGGGAACATGGCTCGTCCACAAACTTTTCCCACGTGGGCACCCATTCCCCTCCGGTTGCCGTAAGCTGGGCATATGTGCCACGCGCGCCATCGCGGGCCCGCGTCTCCGGGCGCGCCCGCGGGCGTGGTGGGAAGCGCGGGAGAAGGGGTTCTCATGGACGCAAAAGCCCTCTACAAGTTCTCGTCAGGCCTCTACGTCGTCTCTGCGGCGACGCAGGACGACTGGGGCGCCTGCCTCGTCAACACCGGACTGCAGCTCACGAGCGACCCGCTGCAGGTCGAGGTGGTAATCAACAAGCAGAACCACACCGAGGGGGTCGTCGAGCGGGCCGGTCACTTCGCCCTCTGCCCCATCACCGAGGAGGCGGACATGCCCTACATAGGCCGCTTCGGCTTCCGCACCTCCACGGAGTTCGACAAGTTCGAGGGCATCGAGAGACGCACGACCGCCCTGGGCGACCCCTACACGCCGCTCGCCTCCGCGGCGGTGCTCGCCTGCAGGGTCGTCCAGACCCTCGACGTGGGCACGCACGTGGTCTTCGTCGGCGAGGTGGCCGACGCCGAGGTGCTCTCTTCGGCCGCGCCCATGACCTACGCCTACTACCACACCACGCTCAAGGGCAAGACGCCGCCGAAGGCATCGTCGTTCGTCCCCGGGGCGTAGGCCCGGGCGGAGCCAGGAGGAAGACCATGATCTACACCGTGACGCTCAACCCCGCGGTCGACAAGACCGCGCAGGTGCCGAACTTCTCGATCGACGCCGTCAACCGCATCGAGGAGCTGCGCCAGGACGCGGGCGGCAAGGGCATCAACGTCTCGAAGGTCGTCGCCGCGCTCGGCGGCGAGACCGAGGCGCTGTGCCTGCTCGCGGGCAACGCCGGGCGCTGGATCCAGGACCAGCTCGAGTCGCTGCGCATCGCCTACGACCCCTTCGAGGTGGCGGGCGAGACGCGCACCAACCTCAAGCTCGTGGACCCCATCCGCGGCACCCACACCGACATCAACGAGCCCGGCCCCACGGTCACGCGCGAGGCGCTCGCCGAGGTCCTCTCCGCGCTCGAGTCCAAGGTCACGGCCGACGACGTCGTGGTGCTGGCGGGCAGCCTGCCGGCCGGCGCCTCCCCCGCCACCTACGCGAGCTGGGTCGACGAGCTCGGCCGGCGCGGGTGCCGCACCTACCTCGACGCCGACGGCGAGGCCCTGAGGCTCGGCGTCGAGGCCAGGCCGAGCTTCATCAAGCCCAACCTCCCCGAGCTCTCCGAGCTGTGCGGCAGGCGCTTCCAGGACAACGCCGACGTCGCCAGGACGGCCAGGGACCTCGTGGCCGACGGCATCTCGCGCGTCGTCGTGAGCCTCGGTAGCGAGGGGGCCCTGTTCGTCAGCGAGGACGGCGCCTGGCTCGCGCGCGCGCCCAAGGTGACGGTCGGCTCGACCGTCGGCTCCGGCGACTCGGTCGTCGCCGCCATCGCCTACTCCGAGCAGGTAGGGCTGGCCGAGGAGGGCACCATGCGGCTCTCCATGGCCTGCGGCGCGGCCAACGCCATGCAGTCCGGCACCCAGGCGGCCCCGCGCGAGCTCGTGGACTCGCTCGTGTCGGACGTCGTCATCGAGCAGGTCCTGTAGGCGGGGGCGCCGCCCCGGCGCCGGCAGGCGCCCCGCGCCGGCCTAGCCCCTGCCCCCGCGCAGGAACTCCCTGAGCGCACCCAGGCGCCTGGTCGCCTGGGTGCGCCCGTCCACGTAGAGCTCGAGCAGGGGCTCCCCCTCCTTCTCCGCCGTGGCGACCGCGACCGGCGCGGACGGCGAGAGGACGAAGGCGCGCCCCTCGGCCTCGAGCTCGCGGACGCGCGCGTACTGGGCGTTGTACCGCTCGGCGCGGGTCTCGAGCGCGTGCGTGTAGTAGGGGTACTCGTCGTAGCGGTGCGACCTCACCACGAGCGCCTCGGTGGAGCCGTCCTTCCGGTAGCTCTCGTGCTGCGTGAGGACGACCACGGCCCGGCTGGCGGGCGCGTATCCCGCGGGCGCGGGCGACGCCCCCTCGCCCAGGGCCATCTCGACCGGGACCGAGTCCGTCGTCCCGCCGTCGAGCAGGCGCCTGCCCCCGACCTCGACCGGGCGCGAGAACAGCGGGAGCGATGCCGAGGCCCGCACCATGTCCACGTCCTCGGGCAGCCTCCTGCACTCGAGGTAGACGGGGCTGCCGAACACGACGTCGGTGGCGACGCAGAACATCCTCAGCCGGTTTGCGTTGAACGCCGGCGCGTCGCAGGGGTCTATCCGGTCCTGGACCTCGTGGTAGAGGAACTGGTCGCCAGTGAGGTTGCCCGTGCGTGCGAACGAGCGCAGGGACATCATGCGCTTGTCGTCGCGGAAGGCGAGCATGATGCGGATCGTACGCCCGATCTGGCGCGACTTGTAGCTCGCCGCGTTGAGCGCGCCAGCCGACGTCCCCCAGACGCTGCCGAAGTCGTAGACGCCGTTCTCCATGAGGACGTCGAGCACGCCCGCCGTGAAGACGCCGCGGTAGCCGCCGCCCTCGAGCACGAGGGCGTTCTCCGGCGAGCCCGCGGGGACCTCGCCGGCGCCGTCGGCGCCGGCCGCCCCCGCGCGCCCCTCGGAAGCCCCCGCGCACGCCACGTCCTTCTCGCCCATAGCTCCCCCTTCGCTCGCCGCGCCCGCCGTCCGGGCGCGTCCGGAATGCCTGTTCCGTTTCCCATTTCCCAGTTTCCGCAAAGTCTAGTCGCCCCGCGCCGCGGCGGCCGGGCGCGCGCCGCGATCCCGCCCGACGCATGGCCCCCGGCGTCTAGGGACGCGCCCGAACGGGTATACTGGAGGAGTCGCGCGGCCCCATGGGCGGCGGCGCGGCGCGCAGCTTGACATTCGCATGGTGGCCAGTTCCCATCGCCATCTCAATGGGGGCGACTGGTTTCGACAGGGTAGGTCTGAGATGGGAAGCAGGCCGTGGTCGCCTCTCCACGCTAAACCGGGGCACCGTCAAATTTAATTGACAACACTGATTCTTACGAGCCTCTGGCTCTTGCTGCTTAGTTAACCTAACCAGCACGTCAATCCGTCGGTCTCCCCCGCCGGCGGTGCGGCGTCATCTCAGGGGGATGCGCGTGCGGACGTAGCCGGTATGCCGCACGCCAAGTCCGAACCGGCTCGGACGCCGAACGCGGGTCACCGGGTGCGAGGCGTCCTAGACCCAACCGGTGACTGAGCCTGGAGAAACCCGTCAGGGACCTGCCTTGGACCGGAGTTCGATTCTCCGCGCCTCCACCATACGAGAAGAGCGCGGGCGCCACGCGTCCGCAGACGCACGAGGGCGCCCCGCCGGCAGCGGCGGGGCGCCCTCCTTTCGTCTTCCGGCCCAAGGGCCGGCGCCGGGCGGCCGGGGCCGCGGCCCACGGCGCGCCCACGTACCTCGGTGCTACTCCTCGACCAGCTCGAACATGTCGGGGCCGACGCCGCAGACGGGGCAGACGTAGTCCTCGGGGAGCTCGGGCGTGTCCACGGTGACCTCGAAGCCGCAGACGGTGCAGCGGAACGTGTAGGTCTTCTTCTCTTCGGCCATGTCGTCAGCCTCTCTCTTCGCGGCGCGCACCCCCAGGGCGCGCCTCTGCCTCGGTGAAGTTTGGGGGGCCAGGCAGGGACCCCTCTCGCCCCATGGTACCCCATGGGCGCCCGCGCCGGAGCGCGATTGCGCCTCTACCTGCTGCGCTCCTTGAGCGCGCGCTGGATGTCGCGGTCCGCCTGGCGCGCCGCCAGGTCCTGGCGCTTGTCGTAGAGCTTCTTGCCGCGGCCGAGGCCGATTGCGAGCTTCACGCGGCTCGCCTCGTCGAAGTAGAGCTCGATGGGGACGAGCGCGAGGCCCTTGGCCTGCAGCTTCTGCTCGAGGTAGCGGATCTGGCGCCGGTGGAGGAGCAGCTTGCGCCTCCTGTCCGGGTCGACGTTCCAGATGCTGCCGTTCGAGTAGGGGTGGACGTGCACGCCCACGAGCCAGGCCTCGCCGCCGCGAATCTGGCAGAAGGAGTCGGTTATCTGGCAGCCCCGCTCGCGGAGGCTGCGTACCTCGGTGCCCGTCAGGACGAGGCCGGCCTCGAAGGTCTCGTCGATGAAGTACGCGTGGTAGGCGGCCTTGTTGCGGGCGATGGTCCTCTTCTCGCGCCTAGGCATCCCCGTGAGCCCCCCTCCCCGCGTCGACGCCGGCGTCCGCGCCGGCGTCGGCATCGGCCTCGCGCAGGGCCTCGAGCAGTGTCATCGCCGCGGGCTCCCCCACGAGGTCGCGGGCGCGCACGACGAACGTCGTGGCCTCGCGCGCCTCGCCCGCACGCGCCGCGTCGAGGCCGCACTCGAGCAGGCAGATCGCGATCTCGGCGCTCGCCCCGAAGGGCAGGCCCTCCTCCGAGAGCGCGTCGGTGGCCTCCTGGTCGCCCAGCGCGTCCGGGTCCCGGCCGTCCGCCCGCGCGCGCTCGACCTCCTCGGCGAGCGCCGCGTCGTCGGCGTCGAGCGACCGCGCCGCCCTGAGGGCCGCCGCCGACGCCCGGGCCTTGCCCTGGGCGGAGAGCCACCGCGAGAAGTTGAGGTAGGCCCTCACGAGGTGGCCCGGCTCGCTCGCGCGCTCGAAGACGCTGTAGCTGAGTGCCAGGAACTCGTTCACGTCGCCCTCGGCGCGGTAGAGCTCGGCGAGGTTGAGCCTCGAGGCACAGTCCATCGGGTTCCAGCGAACCGCCTGCCTGAGCGACGCCATCGCGCCCTCGCGGTCGTCGAGGGCGACGTCGGCGCGGGCAAGGTCGGCGTAGAGCCTGCCGAGCGGCTCCCCGACGTCGTAGAGCGTGCGGGGGTCCTGCTCGACGCGCACGTACGCGAGGTACTCGAAGGCGGAGGGGAAGCTGAAGAACTGCTGCTCCTCGGTGGTCTGGCAGTTCCGGTCGACGTATTCCTCGGCGTCGTCCGCGAGCCTCGCGAGGCGGTCGCGCGCGAGCTCCGCCTCCCCCTGCAGGAGGAGCCCCTCGGCCCCCTCGAGCTCTTCCTCAAGCATCGTCTGTTCCACGTGTGCTCCTTCGTGCGCCCGGTCGCCCCGGGCCGCTCTTGCGATACGAACGTCAGATTGGTTGATACCCTAATCGGCCCCGGCCGATGCGTCCCGCGTGCGCCCGCGGCGCCCCGCGAGCCTGAAGTCTATCCTCCCACGGGTGGGGTCGGCCCCGGCGACCTCGACCGCGACCCGCTTGCCGAGCCCCCAGCTGCGGCCGGTCGACTCCCCCGTCAGCGTCAGGCGCTCCTCGTCGTAGGAGAACCACTCCTCGCCGAGCTCGCGCGTGGGGAGCAGGCCCTCGGCCAGGGTGTCGTCGAGCATGACGAAGAGGCCGTAGCGCTCGCACCCCGTGACGACGCCCGAGAAGCTCTCGCCGACGCGCCCCCGGAAGAGCTCGGCCATCTTGAGCCGCTGGGTCGCGCGCGCCGCGGCATCCGCGACGCGCTCGCGCTCGGAGCAGTCCCGGCAGAGCTGGGGGAGCTGCCTCCCCACGCGCCGCTGCTCCGGGGACGCGACGTCGCCGGCGAGCAGCGCCTTGAGCGCGCGGTGCACGATCACGTCGGGATAGCGCCTGATGGGGGACGTGAAGTGGCAGTAGGCGCTCGCCCCGAGCGCGTAGTGGCCCTCGTTGCGGGGAAGGTAGACGGCACGGCGCTGCGCCCTCAGGAGCAGCGCGTTCGCAAGGTACTCGCCGCTCGTGCCCCTCGCGCGGGCGAGGATGGCCTGGAGAGCCTCGGGCGCACCGGCGACGAGGGCGTCGGCCTCGTCGCCCCGCACGAGCCCGAGCTCGCGCAGGGGCGTGAGGCACGCCCTGAGGTCGTCGGGCGCCGGGCGCTCGTGGACGCGGTAGGCGCACGGGACGTCGCGGTCGGCGAGCATGCGCGCCACCGCCTCGTTCGCCATGAGCATGGCCTCCTCTATGAGCGCGGTCGCCCGGGTCTTGGACCTGACGTCGACCCCCACGGGCCGACCCTCGCCGTCGAGGACGACCCTGGCCTCCCTCGTCTCGAAGTCGACGGCGCCGCGGCGCCTCCTGACCTTCTCCCTCAGGCACGCCACCTCGTCGAGGGTGGCGAGGGCGCGGGCGACCTCGTCGCCCGCCGGGCCGGCCCCGAGGTCGGCGGGCTGCGCCTCCCCCGCGAGCAGCCGGTCGACCGTCGGGTAGTCGAGGCGCGCGCTCGAGCGGACCGCCGCCTTCGTTGCCTCGGCGCCGACGAGCTCGCCCTCCGGGGAGACGGTGAGCCGCACGCTCATGGTGAGGCGGTCCTCCCCCGGCCTGAGCGAGCACGCGTCGCAGGAGAGCTCCTCGGGCAGCATGGGCACGACCCGGTCGACGAGGTAGGCCGAGCAGGTCCTCTGGCGCGCCTCGAGGTCGAGCGAGGAGTCCCAGGGGAGGTAGTGGGTGACGTCGGCGATGTGCACCCAGACCTCGAAGCCGCCGTCGAGGCGCCGCGCGCCGACCGCGTCGTCGAAGTCGCGCGCGTCGGCGGGGTCAACGGTGAAGCAGAGCGAGCGGCGCAGGTCGCGCCGGGCCGCGTCCGCGGCGAGGGCGCCCTCCACGTCCACCCCGACCCCAGCAGCCTCCGCGAGCGCCGCTTCGGAGAACTGCGTCCGCAGGCCGTAGGAGGCGATGACCGACTCCACGCCGAGGTCGAGCTCCTCGGCCGAGCCCAGCCTGCGGTCGAGCGTCACGACCCCCGCGCTCCTCCTCGCGGGGTACTCGAGGATGCGGGCGACCACCACGTCGCCGGGCGCGACGCCGAGCCTCTCCGCGGAGTCGTCCTCGGGAACCACGAAGAAGTCGCGCCTGATGCGCGCGTCGAGGGGCACGACGGCCCCGAGCGGGTCGAGGCGGGAGTAGGTGCCCACGAACGAGGACGTCGCGCGCTCGAGGACGGCCTGCACGTAGGCGAGCCTGTCCGGCCCACCCCCGTGCGGCGCGACGAGGCTCACCTGCACCTCGTCGCCGTCCATCCCCTC
>JAZHSQ010000023.1:0-39593 GCA_036454645.1 Olsenella sp.
CCAGCGGCGCGCGGGCACGCGCGCCGGACGGGGGAGGGCCATGCTCAAGCTCAAGAGGGACGAGGCAGGCAAGGGGGCGCGCCAGGCGGGCGCCACGGCGGACGAGGTCGAGAAGGGCCAGGGCGCGGAGAAGGACCAGGGCGCCGAGGGGGACGCGCGCCCCGCCGGCGCCAGGGGGCCCGAGGGGATGCGCCACTCCCCCTACCTCGACATGGACGTGGCCCGCGTGGTCGAGGTCCAGGCCAAGAACGTGCGGCGCCTCAAGCAGTTCTCGCTCGTCAGCATCGCCGTGCTCGGCGCGATCGTGCTCGTCGTCCTGCTGCGCGGCAACCTGCTGGTCTCGCTCGTCTGCATCCTCGCCTACGTGATGGCGGGCCGCTCGACCCTGGTGAACCAGCGCCGCTCCATGAACGCGCTCTGGGACGGCGTGTCGTGCATCCTCACCATGGACTGCGACCCAGAGAAGTACCTTGCGGTCCTCGACGGGCTCCTCGCCGACGGCCACGTCGTGCCCAAGGGCAGGTCCGGCCGGCAGCTCCGCGAGAGCCTCTCGATCTGGCGCGGCCTCTGCCTGGCGCTCATGGGGCGCGGCGACGAGGCGCTGGCGGCGGTCGAGGGCATCGGCCAGGGCGACCCCACGGGGCGCCCGACCGAGCGCGTGCTCGCGTACAACCAGGCGAGCCTGCGCCTGATCGTCGCCGCCGACCGGGGCGACGCGGCCGGGATCGACGAGGTGGTGGACGTCGCGGGCAGGCTCTACGACAAGCTCGTCCTGCACGATCCGCTCTGCGCGCCCGCCGAGCTGCTCCTCGCGAGCGCCCGCGCCGAGCAGGCCCTCGCCACGGGCGACCTCGCGCGAGCCGCGGAGCTCTCCGGGGAGGCCAGCGAGAAGGCGCAGACCAGGCAGCAGTGCCTGGGCGCGCTCTACGTGCACGGCAGGGCCGAGGACGGCCTCGGCGACGTGCGCGAGGCCGCGCGGGACCTCTCCCGCGTCGCCGGGGAGGGCGGCACGCTCGCGGTGCGCCGCCGCTCCGAGGAGTGGCTCGCCGCGCACCCCGGCGCGCTGCCCGCGCCCGACGCGGAGCCGGCGCGCGACGCCGCGGCGGACGCCGAGCCGGCCGGCGACGCCGCGGAGGGGCCTGCCGCGCGCTAGCCGAGCATGCCGGCGACGACCGAGGCGAGGGCGATGACGACGCCCACGACGGACTCGCCGCCAAGCAGCCCCGAGGCCACGACGATCCCGTTGTCCTCGTGGCTGAGCTCGTCCGCGCCGCCCGCGTCCGGGGAGGCCGCGTCCGGCGCCCCGCCGGCCGCGGCGCGGGCGCGCCTGCGGGAGGCGCCGTCGTAGGCCACCTTGGCGAGGGCGCCGAGCACGCCCGTGACCGTCATGTAGAGCGGCAGGTAGGCGCCCAGGCCGACCATCATCGAGGGCACGCCCAGGCAGTAGAGCAAGACCCCGCCCGCGAGCCCCACGCCGAAGGCGGCGGGGCTCGGGATGCCGGAGACCATCGTCGCGACGACGGACGCCTGGGCCGAGACGAAGGCCTGCCCGGGGCCGAAGGCGCCGGTGCCGTAGGCCGCCACGAGGGCGCACATGGTCACGGTCGCCACGACGACGCCGATCAGCGACCCCAGGACCTGGCCGAACCACATGCTGCGCGGGTCGGTCCCGATCAGGGCGCCGGTCTTGAAGTCGCTCATCACGTCCCCGCCGACGCCGCAGGCCACGGCGATCACGCCGGCGACGTAGAAGAGGCGCACCTGGTCGGTGCCGCCCATGGCGGCGACCACGAGAAGGACGATGAGCCCGAAGATCTCCATGGGGTCGATGCCGGTCTGGCCGACCGACTGCGCGCTCATGATCGTGGTCACGAGGGAGAGCAGCACCACGACGACGGCCACGACGGGGCCGAGGCCGAGCGCGAAGCAGGCGAGGAGGGCCGCCGCCGCCACGAGCAGGGCGAGCACGCCACGGTCGAGCCTGGAGGTGACGTCGGTGAGGGGCTCCGCATCGCCCCCGCCCGCCCCCGCGCGAGAGGCCCTGAGGGCGCGGGTAGCCTTGGGGACGAGGTCGTGGACGATGACGCCGAGGCCGGACCCCATCATCAGGCCCATCCCGAGGCTCGACGCGACCCCCTGGCCCGCCTGGATCGACCAGAGGCCGGCCGCGCTCGCGGCCGTGACGGCGCCGAGCTGGCCCACGAGGGCCCCGACCAGCCAGAACGCGGCCGCCGAGCCCCCCATGAGGAAGCCGACCGAGAGCATCATCGGCGAGTCGTAGACGCCGAAGGCCACGCCGGGGACGGGCAGCTGGAGCAGGAGCGTGGGGATGAGGCCGAGCGCGTCCCTGAGCGCGCACCACGCGCCCGCCACGGCCATGGACCCGAAGAGCCTGCGCCCGGTCCCGCCGCCGGCCCTGCTCGCCTCGAGCGTCTGCGCGGCGGCGGTGCCCACGGGGTAGTCGAGGTCCGACCCGTCTACGAAGCGCTTGCGGATGAGGGCGGTGCAGACCAGGCCGAGCAGGGTGCCGGCGAGGGCCACGGCGAGCGTCTCGGGCCAGCTGGCCTCGGAGGCGAGGCCGAGCATCCAGATGCCGGGGATGGTGAAGGCGAGGCCGCCGGCGACCATGGAGCCGGCCGACATGACGATCTGGGTGACGTTCGCCTCGTTGAGGCTCCTGTGGCCGAAGGCGCGAAGGCAGACCAGGGCGGTGATGGAGGTGAAGATGGTCGGCCACGGCAGGGCGCCCATCTTGAGGGCGGTGTAGACCGAGGACGCCGTGATGATGACGCAGCCTACGACGCCGATCGCCATGCCGGCGGCGCTCAGCTGCACGCCCTCGCGGGCGCGCTTGCTCTTCTCGTGCATGTCTCTCCCTCGTATATCCGCTCCCCCTTGCGAGGAGTCGGGTTACGGACCGGATGGTCCAATATATAGACCCAGCACGCACAGGAAGGCAAGGGCCGGCGGCCGCGGGGCGCCGACGGCGGGAAGGCGGGTGTCCGGATGGGTCGAGAAGGACGTGCGGCAGGGGGCCGGCCGGAGGGGTGGGCCCAGGCGGGCCTGCGCGGGCCGGGGCGCCGGGAGGCCGCCCGCGGCGCCGCCGTCGGCGCCGCGGGCGGGGCGCTGCTCGCCGTCGACGTGGGCAACACGGTGACCAGGTTCGGGCTCTTCTCGGGCGCGGAGCTCGCCGGGAGCCTCTCCGTCACGACGCCCGCGCGCCTCACGGCCGACGAGGCGGGCCTGCGCACGGGCGAGGCCCTGCGCGCCCTCGGCGCCGCGGACGGCGGGTCCGGCCTCGCCGGCGCGGTCCTCTCGTGCGTGGTGCCCGCCCTCGCGGACGCGTGGGCCGAGGCGCTGCGCCGGCTCTCGCCGACCCGCCCGCTCGTCGTGGGGCCGGGCGTCCGCTCCGGCCTCAGGATGCGCTTCGACGACCCGGCCGAGGTGGGCCCGGACCGCATCGCCGACGTGGTGGCGGCCCGCGAGCTCGTCGGCGCGCCGGTCGTGGCCATCGGGCTCGGGACCTCGACTAACTTCGAGGTGGTGGACGCCTCGGGCACCTTCGTGGGAGGTATCGTCACGCCCGGGCTCGCCCTCGGCGCGGCCAGCCTCGCCGCGGCGGCCGCGCGCCTGCCCTCCGTCGAGCTGCGCCCGCCCGCGCGCGTGATCGGCAGGAGCACGCGCGCCGCCATGCAGTCGGGCCTCGTCTACGGCGAGGTCGCGCGCATCGACGGGCTTCTCGACGCCATCGCCCGCGAGCTCGGCTGCGAGGCGCCGGTGGTCGTCTCCGGCGAGGGGGCGCGGCTCGTGGCGCCGCTGCTCGCCCACGAGGCCACGGTCGACGACATGCTGACCCTGCGCGGCCTGGGGCTGCTCTGGGAGAGGAACCGCGGGTAGCGCCACGCGCCCGCCGCCGGGCGCGCCTCCCCGCACCACGGCCGCCCGCCGCCGGGCGGGGCGCGTCCGGCGGCCCTCCGCGAGATGACCATGATTCCCTGGTCCTTGCCTCCCCGTCGATGAAGGTTGGTAAACGCGAGGCAACGCCCTGCCGGGCGCTCGCGGAACCTCTGATACGATGTGCCCAAAGAGCGCCGGTCGCGCCCGCGCCCGGCCCGCTCACCTAGAAGACCGTTCATGAGGAGGAAGAATGGCAGAGAAGGAGCCAGGGCTCGTCAGCGAGGTGGCAGACATCGACTCTGCGATCGTGGACGTTGACGGCCTGGTTGAGCGCATCGAGCAGATGCGCGTCGCCCAAGCCGAGTTCGCCACGTTCAGCCAGGAACAGGTCGACAAGATCTTCTACGAGGCGGCGCTCGCGGCCAACAAGGCGCGCATCCCCCTCGCCCAGATGGCCGTCGAGGAGACGGGCATGGGCCTGGTGGAGGACAAGGTCATCAAGAACCACTACGCCTCCGAGTACGTCTACAACAAGTACAAGCACCTCAAGACGGTCGGCGTCGTCGAGGACGACGAGGCGGCCGGCTTCAAGCGCGTCGCCGAGCCGATCGGCATCGTCGCCGCGGTCATCCCCACGACCAACCCCACGGCCACGGCCATCTTCAAGTGCCTGATCTGCCTCAAGACCCGCAACGCCATCATCATCAGCCCGCACCCGCGCGCGGGCAGGTGCACCACCGAGGCCGCCCGCATCGTGCGCGACGCGGCCGAGAGGGCCGGCCTGCCCAAGGGCATCATCAACTGGATCGGCGAGCCCACGCTCGAGCTCACCAACGAGCTCATGCACGACGCCGACATCATCCTGGCCACCGGCGGCCCGGGCATGGTCAAGGCGGCCTACAGCTCCGGCAAGCCCGCCCTCGGCGTCGGTCCGGGCAACACGCCCGTCGTGGTCGACTCCACGGCCGACATCCGCCTCGCGGCCAACTCGATCATCCACTCCAAGGTCTTCGACAACGGCATGATCTGCGCCTCGGAGAACTCGGTCATCGCGCTCAACGACGTCTACGACGAGCTCAAGGCCGAGTTCGAGCGTCGCGGCTGCTACGTGCTCGGCGAGGGCGAGGAGCTCGAGCGCCTGCGCAAGACCCTGATCGTGAACGGCGCCGTCAACCGCAAGGTCGTCGGCCAGCCCGCCGACGCGATCGCCGAGCTCGCGGGCATCTCCGTGCCCAAGGGCACCAAGGTCCTCATCGGCGAGGTCACCGACGTCTCGCCCGCCGAGGAGTTCGCGCACGAGAAGCTCTCCCCGACGCTCGCGCTCTACCGCGCGACGGACTTCGACGACGCCCTCGCCAAGGCCGAGCGCCTCGTCGCCGACGGCGGCTACGGCCACACCTCCGCGCTCTACATCGACACGCGCGAGAAGGACAAGATCGCGCGCCATGCCGAGGCCATGAAGACCTGCCGCATCCTCATCAACACCCCGACCTCCCAGGGCGGCATCGGCGACCTGTACAACTTCAAGGTCCCGCCCTCGCTCACGCTGGGCTGCGGCTCCTGGGGAGGCAACTCCGTCTGCGGCAACGTCGGCCCGATGAACCTGCTCAACTTCAAGTACGTGGCAGAGAGGCGTGAGAACATGCTGTGGGTCCGCACCCCCGAGAAGATCTACTTCAAGAAGGGCTGCATGGCCACGGCCCTCGACGAGCTCGGCACCGTGATGCACAAGAAGCGCGCCTTCATCGTCACCGACTCCTTCCTCTACAAGAGCGGCTTCACCAAGAAGATCGAGGACAAGCTCGACCAGATGGGGATCGCCCACGCGAGCTTCTGGTCCATCTCGCCCGACCCCAAGCTGCAGGACGCCGAGAAGGGCGAGGAGCTGCTGCGCGCCTTCGAGCCCGACACCATCATCGCCATCGGCGGCGGCTCGGCCATGGACGCCGGCAAGATCATGTGGTCCATGTACGAGAACCCCGACGAGGACTTCTCCAACATGTCGATGGACTTCATGGACATCCGCAAGCGCGTCTACGACTTCCCCAAGATGGGCAAGAAGGCCTACTTCGTGGCCATCCCGACCTCCTCGGGCACGGGCTCCGAGGTCACGCCGTTCGCCATCATCACGGACGCCGAGACGGGCATCAAGTGGCCCATCACGGACTACGAGCTCATGCCCAACATGGCCATCGTCGACACCGACAACATGATGACCCAGCCCAAGGGCCTCACCTCCGCCTCCGGCGTCGACGTCCTCACGCACTGCCTCGAGGCCTACGTCTCGATGATGCACTCCGACTACACCGACTCCTTCGCGCTGCGCGGCATGAAGCTCGTCTTCCAGTACCTGCGCCGCGCCTACGACGACCCCACCGACGTGGAGGCCCGCGACCACATGGCCAACGCCTCCTGCCTGGGCGGCCTCGCCTTCGCCAACGCCTTCCTCGGCGTCAACCACTCCATGGCGCACAAGCTGGGCGCCTACCACCACATCCCGCACGGCTGGGCCAACGCGGTCATCCTCACCCGCGTCATGCGCTACAACGCCGCCGAGAGGCCCACGCGCATGGGCACCTTCCCGCAGTACGAGTACCCGCAGACCCTGCACCGCTACGCCGAGGCCGGCCGCTACTGCGGCGCCACCGGCGCCGACGACCGCGAGGTCTTCGAGAACTTCCTGCAGATGATCTCGGACCTGTTCGACCACGTGGGCGTCAAGCACACCATCGCCGAGTACGGCGTGGACGAGCAGTACTTCCTCGACACCCTCGACGAGATGAGCGAGAACGCCTTCAACGACCAGTGCACGGGCGCCAACCCGCGCTACCCGCTCATCTCCGAGATCAAGGAGCTCTACCTCGACGCCTACTACGGCCGACCCGCCAGGTTCTACGAGGTGGGCGAGGAGTAAGCTCGGAGGTGCAGGAATCGGGGCGCCCCGCCCGGGGCGGGGCGCCCTCTGACGTCGTGCAGGGTTGCGACAAAGGAGTGGTTCGATATGAGGCTGTCAGACAGTAAGGTCGAGATCGTCCGCCGCAACAACAAGGCCGTCTACCAGGACGGCAACCGCATAGTCAAGGTCTTCAACGACCGCAAGCCCGCCTCCGACGTGGTGAACGAGGCCCTGAACCTGGCCCGCGTCGCCGAGACCGGCCTGCACGTCCCCCGGCTGGTCGAGGTCTCCCAGGTCTCCGAGGGCGAGTGGCAGGGCAGCTGGGCCCTCTCCACGGAGTACGTCCCGGGCAAGGACCTCGCCACCCTCGAGGCGGAGGACGTGCCGGAGCGTGCCGACAAGTACCTCCAGCAGTTCGTCGACCTGCAGGTCGAGTTCCAGAAGACCGACGCGCCGCTGCTCAACCGCCAGAAGGACAAGCTCCTGCGCATGGTCAAGAGCGTCCATTCCATCGACCCGAGCGTCCGCTACGACCTCGAGATCCGCATCCGCGGCATGCAGAGCGGCTTCAAGGTCTGCCACGGTGACTTCAACCCCACCAACGTGATCGTCCCCGACGACGGCTCGGCGCCCTACGTCTGCGACTGGGCCCACGTCACCGCCGGCCTGCCCGAGGTCGACGCCGCCACGACCTACCTGCTCTTCAGCGTCGAGAGCGAGGAGCGAGCCAAGCGCTACCTCACCCTCTACTCCAAGGCGGCCGACATCCCGCAGCAGGTCGTCATGCAGTGGGTGCCCGTGGTCGCCGCGGCGGAGCTCGCCCGCGGCCGCGCGGAGAAGGAGGAGTTCCTCCGCGGCTGGATCGACGCGGTCTTCGGCGACGAGTAGGCGCCAGTCCGCGGTGGCCTCCGCGCGACGCGTGGGGGGCCTTGCGAGAGGGGCGTCGTGCGAAAAGGACGTCCGCTAGGAGGAGGGGCCCGGGCGCTGCTGCCCGGGCCCCTCCGTCTTCGTCGCTGCCGCGGGTCCCTCTCGCCCGGCGCAGGCGCGGCGCCTCGCGCGGGCCGCTGCCGCGGGTCCCTCTCGCCCGGCGCCTACAGGGCGCCCTCGGCCGCCAGGGCCTGGCGCACGCGGTCGAAGTGCAGGAAGCTGCCCCGCTGGTTGAGCTGCTCGATGTCGTCCCAGCCCACGAGCCTGAAGTCGATGGCCTCCGCGCGCTGCAGCGTGACGTCCGCGGGCGAGAAGTCCAGGTGGAAGTGGTAGATGTCCACGAGGTAGTTGTCGCCGCGCGGCAGGTCCACGTTCTCGTAGCGGAAGATCGGGTCGAGCGGCTGCGCCGAGACGTCCAGCCCGCACTCCTCGCCCACCTCGCGGACGACGGCCTCGCCCGAGGCCTCGCCGGCCCGCACGCCGCCGCCCGCGACCTCCCAGTTGCCCGCCGCCCAGTGCTTGTCCAGGGCGCGGCGGGTGATGAGGAACTTGCCCTCCAGGTTCTGGATGACTGCCAGGACGTAGAGCATGTACTGGCCCTCCTCGAGGAAGGCGTTCGCGCGCTCCATGACCTTGCCGGTGCGCCTGCCGCTGCGGTCGTAGATGTCGATGAGCTCGGATCCGGACACGTGGGGCCTCCTGTGGCCGACCTCCCCCGGCCCCTGCCGGGGGAGGGTATGCTGCTTCAACTGCGCCATTCTATACCAAGCCCCCGCCCGGGGCGCCGTCCGCCGGGGAGGCGACGTGTGGAGAGCCCGGGGACGGCCGGGCCGCGCGCGGAGGCGCCGCCGCGCGTGCTAAAGTGCGAGTGAGCTAGCGCGCTGTTACTGACGGGTAATCCTGGCCGACCAGGGGGAAGCAGCGCATCAAACCGAGCGCCGACCGTCTGGGCAAGCCGTTCTCGCAAGAGGATGACTTGCCCTTCTGCTTTTTCGGCGCCGGAGGGTCGGGCGGAAGACGTGGAAGCGAGGAGACACATGCAGGACCTGAGAGAGCTGCTCGAGCACAACCCCTACCCCGGGCGCGGGATCGTCGTGGGCAGGGGGTGCGTCTACTACTGGATCATGGGGCGCAGCGCCAACAGCCGCAACCGCGTCTTCGTCGAGACCGAGGACGGGATCCGCACCGAGGCCTACGACGCGAGCAGGATGGAGGACCCGAGCCTCATCATCTACCACCCCGTCCGCACCATGGGCGACGCGCTCGTCGTCACCAACGGCGACCAGACCGACACGATCGTGGAGCGCGGCAGCTTCCGCGAGGGCTGCATGGCGCGCGAGTACGAGCCCGACGCGCCCAACTACACGCCGCGCATCAGCGCCGTCGTCCGCCCCGACGGCTCCTTCGAGCTGTCGATCCTGAAGCACGACCCCGACTCCTCGACCGACCGCTGCCTGCGCCAGTTCTTCTCCTACGAGGGCGCGGACGAGGGCGTGGGCTACTTCATCAGCACCTACCAGGGCGACGGCGACCCCCTGCCGAGCTTCGCGGGCGAGCCCGTGTGCGTGAGCCTGCCCGCCCCCGACGAGGTCTGGGCGGCCCTTGACGCCGACAACAAGGTCTCGCTGTACGCGAACGTCGGCGGCAGCGTGAGGATCTACAACAAGAACCTCGGCGACTAGGCGCGCACCCCTCGAGGAGGCGCGTCCGAGAAAGGACCAGACATGAACGAGCTCCAGCTCAAGTACGGCATGAACCCCAACCAGAAGCCCGCGCGCATCTTCATGAGGGACGGCTCGGACCTCCCCGTCAAGGTGCTGCAGGGACGCCCCGGCTACATCAACTTCCTCGACGCCCTCAACTCCTGGCAGCTCGTGCGCGAGCTCTCGCGCGAGACCGGCATGCCGGCCGCCGCGTCGTTCAAGCACGTGAGCCCCGCCGGCGCCGCCGTGGGCAAGCCGCTCTCCGAGACCGACAGGAGGATCTACTTCGTCGACGACGAGGGCGAGCTCTCGCCGATCGCCTGCGCCTACATCCGCGCCCGCGGCGCCGACCGCATGAGCTCCTACGGCGACTGGGCCGCCCTCTCCGAGCCCTGCGACGCTCGCACGGCGCTCTACATCAAGCACGAGGTCTCCGACGGCATCATCGCCCCCGGCTACACGCCCGAGGCGCTCGAGATCCTCGCCCAGAAGAAGAAGGGCAACTACAACGTCGTCCAGGTCGACCCCGCCTACGAGTGCGGCCCCACCGAGACCAAGGACGTCTTCGGCATCACCTTCGAGCAGGGCCACAACTTCTTCCGCATCGACAAGGACCTGCTCACGGACGTCGTGACCAAGAACAAGGACATCCCCGAGGACGCCAAGATCGACATGATCGTGAGCCTCATCACGCTCAAGTACACGCAGTCCAACTCCGTGTGCTACGTGAAGGACGGCCAGGCCATCGGCGTGGGCGCCGGCCAGCAGAGCCGCGTCCACTGCACGCGCCTCGCCGGCAACAAGGCCGACACCTGGTACCTGCGCCAGCACCCCAAGGTGCTCGGCCTCAAGTTCGTCGACGGCATCCGTCGCGCCAACCGCGACAACGCCATCGACGTCTACATCTCCGACGAGCACGACGACGTGCTGGCCGAGGGCGAGTGGCAGAAGTGGTTCGCGGAGCGGCCCGAGGTCCTCACCCGCGAGGAGAAGGCCGCCTGGGTCGCCACGCAGACCGGCGTGACCCTGGGCTCCGACGCCTTCTTCCCCTTCGGCGACAACGTGGAGCGCGCCCACAAGTCCGGCGTCTCCTACATCGCCGAGCCCGGCGGCTCCATCCGCGACGACAACGTGATCGAGACGGCCGACAAGTACGGCATGGCCATGTGCTTCACGCACATGAGGCTCTTCCACCACTAGGGGGACCTTCCGCCATCGGGGCCTCCCGCCTTCGGGGGGCCCTGCCGCCGCCTGGGGGACTCGCGCCGGCCGTGGGCATGCGCCCGCGGCCGGCGCGCTATCCTTGTGTGCCTACGCAGGCGAAGAGGGGTGGCTGGGCATGAGGCTTCTGGAGGAGCGCATCAGGCGCGACGGCATCGTGGCGGACGGCGACGTCCTGAAGGTGGACTCCTTCATCAACCACCAGATGGACGTGGGGCTGTTCCAGGAGATGGCCCGCCAGTGGCACGAGGACTTCGCGGACGCGCCGGTGAACAAGGTCCTGACCATCGAGGCGAGCGGCATCGGCATCGCGGCCATCGTCGCCGCCGAGTTCGGCGTGCCCGCCGTCTTCGCCAAGAAGGCCCAGAGCATCAACCTCACGGGCGAGGTCCTCACGACGAAGGTGGCCTCCTTCACCCACCGGCGCACCTACGACGCGATCGTCTCCCGGCGCTTCCTGGGGCCCGGGGACCACGTCCTGATCGTGGACGACTTCCTCGCCGACGGCTGCGCGATGGACGGGCTCGTGGACATCTGCCGCCAGGCCGGCGCCACGGTCGAGGGGATCGGCATCGCGGTGGAGAAGGGCTTCCAGCCCGGCGGCGCCCGCCTCAGGGGCGAGGGGCTGCGCGTGGACTCGCTCGCCATCGTCGAGTCCATGGACCCCGAGACCGGGGCCATCGCCTTCCGCGAGGGCTAGGGCGCGCCGCCGCCGGCGGCGCGGGCGCGCGCCCGGGGCGCGGGTCCTTCTCGCCCGCGCGTTTGGGTCGCGCGGCTCTTGGGTATCGTCTGGAATCGACGGCCGGCGCGCGGCCGGCCCCTCCCGAGGCGCTACCATTGGCTCTTACGGGGAGGGCCGCTGGGGCCCGGGTGCCACGCGCCGCCCCTGGACCTAGAGTTCCCGAACGGGAGTGAGGCTCGCATGAAGCTCAAGCGCAAGCCCCGGAAGCAGGTCAAGATCGTCCTGCTCACGGGCTACCTCGGCGCCGGAAAGACGACGCTGCTCAACCACATCCTGGCCAACGACGAGGGCATCCGCGCCGCGGTCATCGTGAACGACATCGGCGAGGTCAACGTCGACGCCAGCCTGATCAAGAACGGGGGGCTGTCCCAGACGGACGAGCTCATCCCCATGACCAACGGCTGCCTGTGCTGCACGCTCTCCAACGACCTCACCAACCAGCTGCAGCAGATCGCCAACACCGGCGACTTCGACTACATCGTGATCGAGGCCTCCGGCATCTGCGAGCCCATCCCCATCGCCTACACCATCTCGGCCTTCTGCGACCAGGAGAAGTACGGCGGCGACGCCCCGATGCGCCTCGACAACATCGTCGCGGTCATCGACTGCGCGCGCATGTTCGACGAGTTCAACGGCGGCAAGGACCTCCTTGCGGAGGACATCGGCGAGGACGACATCGAGGCCCTGCTCATCCAGCAGATCGAGTTCTGCACCACGGTCGTGCTCAACAAGGTCGACACTGTCACGCCGGAGCAGGTCAGGGAGCTCAAGGCGATCGTCCGCAGCCTGCAGAGGGACGCGGTCATCGTGGAGGCCACCAACGGCGACGTGCCGATGGGCGAGCTGCTCGACACCGGCCGCTTCGACTTCGACAAGGCCTACAACTCCGCCGCGTGGATGGACGCCATGGAGCACCCCGAGGAGCACGAGGACCCGGAGGTGCTGGAGTACGGCATCTCCACCTTCGTGTACGAGCGCCGCAGGCCCTTCGACGTCGACGCGCTCTCCGACTACGTGCAGACCTGGCCGGACAGCGTGGTGCGCTCCAAGGGCATGCTGTGGGCGGCCCAGGACCCCGACATGTGCTACGTCTTCGAGCAGGCCGGCCAGCGCGTGACCCTCTCCGAGAACGGCCTCTTCGTGGACTCCGCGCCGGAGGACGAGAGGCGCCAGATGCTCGAGGAGAACCCCGAGCTGCTCAAGGACTGGGACCCCGTCTGCGGCGACCGCATGACCAGGATCTGCGTGATCGGCCGCGGCATGGACAAGGACGCCCTCGTCGCGGGCCTCGACAAGTGCCTCGTCGACTGGGAGCCCGAGGCGGAGTGGAAGCCGGCTAAGTAGCCGGCACGCGAGCGGGCGCCGGCGGGCCCTGGGCGCGCAGGCGCCCGGATCCTGCCGGCGACCGGCAAGGACAAGGAGGAAACCCATGGTCAGAGACCTCGTGAGGGACGAAGGCGTCCTCTCCAAGCGCTGCCAGCGCGCCACGGCCGAGGACGCCGCGGTGGCGCAGGACCTCGTCGACACGGTCGCGACGATCGACGACGCGGCCTGCCTCGCCGCCAACCAGATCGGCGTCACCAAGGCCGTCTGCGTCTACCTGGACGACGACAGGAACCCGCACGTGATGTACAACCCCCGCCTCATGATGGGGCTGCAGGCCTTCAGGGTCGAGGAGGGCTGCCTCACGCGCGACGAGCCGTCCAAGGTGACGCGCTACACCAAGGTCAAGGTCTCCTACGAGGAGCTCCAGGACGGCAGGCTCGTGGAGCGCAAGCGCGACTTCACCGGCTGGACCGCCGAGATGGTCCAGCACATGATCGACCACTGCAACGGCAAGCTCGTCTAGCGCGGGCGGAGGGGATGGCGGATGGCTGAGCAGGACGGCACGGCGGCCGGCGCGGGCGAGGTGCGCACGGTCGACCTCGGGTGGACCCTCGCCGAGCTCGTGCGGAGGCGCCCGGAGGCGGGCGAGCTCTTGGACGAGCTCGGCTTCGGCGACCTCGACGGCGACCGCACCCTGGCCGAGCTCGCGCGCGACGCCGGCGTGGACCTCTCGATCGTGGGGATGGCCCTGGGCGCCGCGGGCTTTGACGTGGTGGGCTACGAGCCGACCGAGGACGCCAAGAACGACCCGCTCGAGGCCCTGGTCCAGCAGATGTCCAGGACCGAGCACGCGGCCCCCGGCTCCTCGGTGGACCCGATGGTCGAGAGGATGGAGTACGCGATCAAGCGCGCCCAGCAGGACGGCACCCTCCCCACGGAGGGGGACGGCGCCGGGGCCTAGCCCGCTGGCGCGGGCCCGGAGGGCGCGGGCCTGGGGCGCCCGGCCCCGCACAGGAGAAGGCGACTGCACCGATCGGAGGTACCATGTACGTTGCTGACGTGACGCTCACCAGCGCGAGCGCGGAGAAGGACTTCGACGTCGTGGTCTACGGCGACGCCGGCCGCCCCGTGGTCGTGTTCCCCGAGGGGGACGCCTCGTGCACCAGCTGGGAGAACAACGGCATGATCGAGCGGCTCTCGGGGCTGGTCGAGAAGGGCCGCGTCCAGCTCTTCGCCACGGACTCCGCCGACGACGAGGGCTGGTACTTCCGCACGGCCGACCAGGGCTACCGGGTCGGGAGCGTCGGCTCGTACTTCTCCTACGTGGAGGGCGAGCTGCACGACTACGTCTCGGCCTTCTCCTCCTCCGAGGAGCTCCCGCTGCTCGTGGGCGTCGGGATGGGCGCGATGAACGCGACGGTCGAGATGCTGCGCCGCCCGGACCTCTACGGCGGGCTGCTCGCGGTCTCGGGCACCTACGACGTGCGCGCCTTCGTGGACGGCGAGCTCGACGAGGGCTGGCTGGCCTTCTCGCCCGTCGACATCGTGGCGTCGCTCGGCGACGACGCGATCCTGGACCTCACCGGCAAGCCGCTCGCCTTCGTCTGCGGGACCCACGGCAGCGAGACGGGCGCGGACACGCAGCGCGCGCTCGAGGGGGCGCTCAGGGCCTGCAGGATCCCGGCGACCTTCGAGTACTGGGGCGCCGACGTGAGCCACGACTGGCGCTGGTGGCGCGAGGAGGTCGCGCAGCTGCTGCCCTGCCTCCTCGAGCCCGGCGGGCTCGAGGAGCGCGCCCTGGCGGCGCGGCTCGCGAGGGCGTGCGGGGCCGCCGAGAGGACGGCAGACACGGTCGAGCAGCTCCGCTCCGCGCTCGCCGACGCAAGGCGGGCGCTCGCGGGGGCCCGCGACGCCGAGGGGGCCGCGCAGGAGCGGCTCGCCCGCGAGGAGGAGTCCGTCCGCGCCCGCCGCACCGAGGAGGAGCGCCTCGGCGCCGTCGCCCAGGAGGCCTGGGCGCGCCGCGACGAGGCCGCCGACGCACTCGCGCGCGCGATAGAGCGCGGCAACGCGGCGCAGGCGGAGGCGGACTCCGCCAGCCAGGAGCGCGCGAAGGCCGAGTGGATCGCGGGCGAGGCCAGGGCCGCGCTCGCGGACGCGAGGGGGCGCACGAAGGAGCTCGAGGGGCGCGTCAGGGAGGCCGAGGAGGCCTGCAAGGGCGCGAGCGCGGATGCGGAGCAGGCGGCCGAGGCGCTCGCCGAGGTGCAGGGCTCCGCGGGGGCGGCGTCCGAGGCCGGCGTGGCGAGGCCCGCCGGGGGCGCGGCAGGCGGCGCGAAGAAGGCGCCGCGGGGGGCGGACGATCGGCCCGAGGCCTGAGCGTTCAAACATATGAGCAGGTAATACATAGTGCAGGTTCCTTGTAGGGAGCCGCGGCGGGGCCCTCGCGAGAGGGCCTTGCGGTAACGTCTAGCACCTGACGGCCGGCCACCAGCCGGCCGCGTCTCGCCGCAGGCGTCAGGCGACCGGGGACGTGCAGGGCCCCGGGGTGCCTCCTGCTCCCGCCTGGCCGGCCGAGCCGGAACCCATCCCGAAACTCGGAGGCTGCACCTTGGAACTTCTCGTCACCTTCCTCGCCGGCATGTCCATGGCCGTCGGCGCCCTCTTCGTCAAGCTCTTCCGCGACCCGCACCGCCTGAGCCACGCCTCCTCGGCGCTGGCCCTCGGCGCCATGCTCGCGCTCGCCCTCTTCGACCTCGGGCCCGAGTCCGTCGGGTTTGCGCGCGAGACGGGCGCCCCGAGCGCCCTCCTGCTCGTCGCGGCGGGCTTCGGGCTCCTCGCCCTGCTCGAGCTCTTCATCCCCGACCACGACGACGCGGCCGCCCACGAGCATCACGTCTCGGAGGACGCGATCGAGGCGCACATCGGCCTCATCTCGGTCGTCGCCCTCGCGCTGCACAACCTGGTCGAGGGCATGGCCATGTACGCGCTCGCCGACGCCTCCCTCCAGCAGGGCGCCGTCTACGCCTTCGGCGTGGCCCTGCACAACATCCCCATGGGCATGCTCGTCTTCACGGCGCTGCGCTCCGAGCGGCGTGGCGTCAAGGCGCTCGCCTTCGGCGGTGCGCTGCTCTCCACCGTGGCGGGCGGCCTCGTGATGATGCTGCTCTCGGGCTACGTCTCCGACCACGTCATGGAGATGCTGACCTGCGTCGCCTTCGGCATGATCCTCTACATCGCCTTCGTGGAGCTCGTGCCGCACGTCGTCCGCACCAGGCCGGCGTGGGCGTCTGCCGTAGGCGTCGCCTGCGGCCTCGTGCTGGTCTGGTGCGCCTCGCTCCTCGAGTAGGGGGCATCCCGCGCGCCTCGCCCCTCGCCGGGAACCGTTTCCCCGCGCCCGCCCCGTTGCGCGTCCCATCGCGCCCGCCCCGTCCGGCCCCGCCGCGGCACCGTCTGCGGCGGGGCCGGCGCGTCCTGCCGACGCGCGGGGCGCGCGGTTGTACCGTGCAAGGACGCATTCCGTCGGGGAGGGGGCACCATGGGCTCAAAGAAGAAGGGCACCGGTCGCGACGAGGTCGTCTGCAAGTGCCTGCACGTCACGCGCGCCGACGTGCACCGCGCCGTCGAGGGAGGCGCCCGCACGTACAAGGAGGTGCGCGCCGCGACCGGCGCCGGCTCCAAGTGCGGGCACTGCAAGTCCAAGGTGAAGCGCTGCCTGGAGGAGTGCCTGGCCGAGCTCGAGGCTTCGCCTGCCGAGAGGGACCTCGGGGTAGCCACGCCCGCGCCCGCGCCCGAGGCCCCGCGCCCCTTCCTCGCCCTCGCGCGGGGGGCCAAGGAGCCCGCGGGGGCGCGCAAGGTGCTCCCGCCCCGGGTCTACCGCCACTTCAAGGGGGACTACTACCTGGTCGAGGGCGTCGCGACGGACTCGGAGACGGGCGAGCGGTGCGTGGTCTACCGCAAGCTCTACGGCGACGGCTCGCTGTGGGTGAGGCCGGAGGGCATGTTCCTCTCCGAGGTGGACGCCGAGAGGCACCCGGAGGCGCGCCAGCGCTGGCGCTTCGAGCTCATGGACATACCGAGCGTAAAGGAGTAAACCGGTGCCACCGCGCGGCTCGGCTCCGCGCGGCGGCACGGACGGACGAGGGGGAGAGATGCCCGACAAGCGCAGGGACGTTATCTCGTGGGACGAGTTCTTCATGAGGGTCGCCATCGCGGCCTCGCTGAGGAGCAAGGACCCCATCACGCAGGTGGGCGCCTGCATCGCGGACACCAACCACAGGATCTTGTCCGTGGGGTACAACGGGACCCCCTCGGCGATCAACGACGACGACTTCCCGTGGGGCTCGAGCGACGACCCGCTGCGCGACAAGCACAGCTACGTGGTGCACGCCGAGGCCAACGCCGTCCTCAACTACCGCGGCTCGCTCAAGGACATGCAGGGCGCCACGGTCTACGTGACGCTCTTCCCCTGCCACGAGTGCGCCAAGCTCCTGGTGCAGGCGGGCGTCGGCGAGGTCGTCTACCTGGACGACAAGTACGAGGGTACCCTGGACAACCAGATCTCGCGCCGCTGCCTCGACACCTGCGGCGTCACCTACCGCAGGGTGGCCGTCCCGGAGTAGCGCCGGGCCGCGCGAGACGTGCGAAGGGGGCTCCCCGCCGGACGGATGCCGGCGGGGAGCCCCCTTCCTTCTCCCCTGCGCCCCTCGCGGGCGGCCATGGGCGGACGGCCGGCGTCGGCGCCTACTGCCCGCCGCCGTGGTCGCCCGGGCGGCGACGGTGCTTCTGGCGGCTCGCCGCCGGCGCCTTGGGCTGGGCCGACGTGCCCGGGCGCTGGCGCCTCTGCGACTGGCCGCGCCTGCCCTGGCCGCGCCTGGCGTCGGAGCTGCGCCTCGGCGAGGCGTTGCCCTCCGTCGCCCTCCTGGCGTCGGCCGGGGTGCGCTTGCGCTCCTTAGGCGTGGACTCGCGCTTGCCCCCGACGGTCCGGGAGGCGGACTCGCTCGCGCGCTCCTGCTCGCGCCTCTTTGCCATCTGCTTGCGGGCGCGCTTGCTCGGGAGCTTCTCGCGCGGGTTGCGCCTCGGGTCGGGCACGAAGGGGTCCTCGCCCAGGTCGAGGCCGTCGGCGCGCGGGAAGGGCGGGATCACCTTGCCCATGAGCCTCTCCACGTCGCGCAGGTCGAGGTAGTCCTCCTCGGTCACGAACGTGAGGGCCCAGCCCGCCTCGCCGGCGCGCCCGGTGCGGCCGATGCGGTGGATGTAGCTCTCGGGGTCGTCGGTGGGGACGTCGAGGTTGACCACGTAGGAGACGTCCGGCACGTCGATGCCGCGCGCGAGCACGTCGGTGGCCACGAGGACGTCCACCTCGCCGTCTGCGAACTGCTGGAGCGCGCGGGCGCGCTGGTTCTGCGAGCGGTTGCCGTGGATCGGCGCGCAGCTGATGCCGTCCTGGCGCAGCTTGCGGCAGATGAAGTCCGCGCGGTGCTTGCCGTTGGTGAACACGATCACGCGCTTGGCGCCCTCGCGCTTGAGGAGCTGCCTGAGCACGCGCTTCTTGGCGTCGCGGGAGACGCCGAGTACGTATTGCTCGACGGTCTCGGCTGCGGTGCCCCTCGGCGCGATCTCGATGCGGGCGGGGTCGCTCACGAGCGCCTTGGTGTTGTCGAGCACGTGGCCGTCGAGGGTGGCCGAGAAGAGCAGCGTCTGGCGCCCCTCGGGGCAGCGCGCCACGATCTTGCGCATGTCGGGCAGGAAGCCCATGTCGAGCATGCGGTCGGCCTCGTCGAGCACGAGGACCTCGACGCGGGAGAGGTCGCAGGCGCCCTGGTCGATGAGGTCGATCAGGCGGCCCGGCGTGGCGACGAGCAGGTCCACGCCCCGCTTGAGCGCCTGGCGCTGCGGCTCGTAGGACAGGCCGCCCACGACGACCGCGACGCGGTGGTGCGTCTCGGCGCAGACGGTGGCCGCCACGTCCTCGATCTGCTGGGCGAGCTCGCGCGTGGGCGTGAGGACGAGCATGAGCGGCCCCTGGCCGCGCCTGGCGTGGGGGAGCCGGTCGAGGGTGGGGAGGAGGAAGGCCGCGGTCTTGCCGGTGCCGGTCTGGGCGGCCGCCATCACGTCCCTGCCCGCGAGGACCTTGGGGATGGCCTGGGCCTGCACGGGGGTGGGCAGCGCGTAGCCGAGCCTGCCCACCGCCTTGAGGGCGCACTCGGAGAGGCCGAGCCCCTCGAACGAGGGGGCCTTGCCGTCCCCCTCGCGGGAGGCGGCGCTTGCGTTGTTCTTGTCTGGCATGTGTTGTGACTCCGATTGGTCGGGTGCCGCGTCGCGTGCGACGGGCCAGCGTGGTTGCAAAGCCGTCTAACTCTACGTTCGCGTGCCCCCGCCCGGGGCGGCACGGGGCAGTATCTGCGAAAACAACGCATCTCGGCGCCGCTTCCGCCGCGGGGGCGCCCCCGCTGGCGCGCCTGTCGGCGGGGGCTGCCCGCGCGGGGACGCGTGACAGGGAGGCCCGCGCATGGTACGGTCAGGCGGGGAGCGCAGGCCGTCCGAGCTGCGCGCACGCGTCCATGGAGGTGCCCGCGCATGTTCTGGTCACTCGTCAGTCTTCTGCTGGTCCTTCTCGCCATCCGCTTCGTGGTGTGGCTCGTGCGGAGCTTCGTCGCCTGGCTCGGCAGGGGGCCGCTCATCCACCGCGCGGCGGAGGGGCGCAACGTCCCCGAGGACGTCCAGGTGGCCGCCCGCCTGCTCGAGGAGTACCAGGTCGAGAAGAGCATCGGCAAGGAGGTGGGCAAGCGACCCCGCCTCACGCACCGCCAGCTGCGCCTCGTCCGCCACGCCGAGAAGGTAGTGCGCGACGACTACGTCGACCACCTGCACGTCTCGATGTACCAGGTCGTGATCCTCTTCGTCGTCGGCAGCGTGGGCGGGCTCCTGCTCGAGGAGGTCTGGATGTACGTCACCGCCGGCCTCACGCAGAGCCGCGTCGGTCTGGTGTGGGGGCCCTTCTCGCCCCTGTACGGCGTGGGGACGGTGCTGCTCACCATCATCTCGCTCGCCCTGAGGCGCAAGGGGGCGCCCTGGTGGGCCATCTTCCTCGTGTCGATGCTGGTGGGCGGCCTGCTCGAGCAGGTGACCGGCTGGGGCATGGAGACCTTCATGGGCGCCGTCTCGTGGGACTACTCCAACGTGTGGGGCCACATCACCAAGTGGGTCGCCGTTCCCTTCCTCTTCTTCTGGGGGGTCCTGGGGCTGCTCTGGGCACAGATCGTGACCCCCTGGATCCTGCAGCTGATCGGCGAGCCGACCACCAGGCGCCAGGTCGCCTTCGTCACCGTCCTCGCCCTCTACCTGGCGGCGGACATCTCGATGACCCTCGTCTGCTTCCAGCGCCGCGCCGCGCGCGACGTGGGCGTCGCCCCGCGTAACGGCTTCGAGGAGTGGGTCGACGAGCACTACTCCAACGAGTTCATGAGCAACCGGTTCCAGAACATGGTCATAGAGGGTGCCTCCGGGGGTGGCGCCTCCGCGTAGGCCCGCCGCGCGCCCCATGGTTTCGCTTCCCGAAAAAGGCCCCCGCCGCCGCGGCGTGCGCCCGTCGCCTCGGGTAGACTCGCCTGGACCGGTGACGTCTCCCGGCGCCGCGCGCACGGACGCGCCGGGCGCCGGGTCCAGTGCGAGGGGGTCGGCATGGGCGTGAGGGAAGAGGCACGGAGGATGAAGGCGGCCGCCCCGCGGCTGGGCGCCTCCTCGCTGGAGCGCAGGAACGACGCGCTGGCCAGGATCGCGGCCGGGCTCAGGGACGCGGCGCCGGAGGTCTTCGAGGCCAACCGGCGCGACCTCGCCGCCGCCGAGGAGGCGGGGCTGCCCGCGACCATCCGCAAGCGCCTGCGCTACGACGAGGCCAAGATGGCCGAGAGCCAGGCGCAGCTCGCGGGCCTCCAGGGCCTGCCCGACCCGATCGGGCGCGTCTCCCTGCGCCGCGAGCTGGCCGACGGCCTCGTCCTCACGCGCGTGAGCTGCCCGATCGGCGTCATCGGCGTTATCTTCGAGGCGCGCCCGGACGCGCTCGTCCAGGTGGCCTCGCTGTGCGTGAAGAGCGGCAACTGCGCCCTGCTCAAGGGCGGCAAGGAGACGGCCAACACCAACCGCGCCCTCTTCGGCGTGGTCCGTCGCGCCGTGGAGGAGGCGGGCCTCCCGCCCGAGAGCCTCGCGCTCGCCGAGTCCCACGCTGAGGTCGACGAGCTGCTGGGCTGCGACGGCGACGTGGACCTGCTCATCCCCCGCGGCTCCAACGCCTTCGTCCGCTACATCCAGGAGCACACCAAGATCCCGGTCATGGGCCACTCCTCGGGCGTCTGCCACGTCTACGTGGATGAGGACGCGGACCTCGACCTCGCCTGCCGCGTGGTCGTGGACGCCAAGACGCAGTACCCCGCGGTCTGCAACGCCGCGGAGACGCTGCTCGTCCACGAGGGCGTGGCGGCCGAGTTCCTGCCCATGGTCCAGGCGGCCCTCGCGGGGAGGGGCGCCCGCCTCAGGGGCACCCGGCAGGTCGTCGAGCTCACCGCGGGCGACGGCGTCGAGCCCGCGGTGGAGCCCATGGCAGACGACGAGTTCGGCACCGAGTACGGCGACTACGTCATGAGCTGCAGGGTCGTGCCGGGCGTGGAGGAGGCCGTGGCGCACGTCAACCGCTGGGGCTCGCACCACACCGACTGCATCGTCACCCGCGACGACGCGGCCGCCGAGTACTTCATGCAGATGGTCGACTCCGCCGGCGTCTACCGCAACTGCTCCACGCGCTTCGCCGACGGCTTCCGCTACGGCTTCGGCGCGGAGGTCGGCATCTCCACGGGCAAGCTCCACGCGCGCGGGCCGGTCGGCCTCGACGGGCTGGAGACCTACAAGTACCGCCTGGTCGGCCATGGCGACGTCGTCGCGGACTTCGCCGAGGGGCGCAGGAGCTTCTCGTTCCGCGACCTCGAGGCGTAGGGGAGCCCCGGGCGTGGCGCCCGGGGCGGGTGGCACGCGCCGGGCGCGCCTGAGGGCACGCGGGGCCTACGGCAGCAGCGGGCCGACGAGCTCGTCGGGGTCCACGACCTCGATGTTGGCGAGGCCCGCGTCCCTGAGCTCGGCCAGGTCGGTCGGGGTCGCCCACTTGTCGGTGATGAGCAGGTCGAACTCCGCCGCCCGCGCGTAGGAGAAGCCCGCCTGCTTGCTCAGCTTGGTCGAGTCCGCGAGGATCACCTTGTAGGTGGAGTGCTGCAGCATCTGCGAGTTGACGATGGCCTCCTGCAGCGTGTTGGAGGTCGCGCCCGCCTCCGCCGTGACGCCCGCGCAGCCCACGTAGCACTTGGTGGCCGTGACGTTGCGGATGTTGTTGAGCGCGAACTCGCCCGAGAGCACGCCGCGCGGCATGCGCACCTCGCCCCCGGTGACGAGCACCGTGATGCCGGGGGAGGGCGAGGACATCGTGAGGCCGGAGATGCTGTTCGTTATGACCGATACGTCGCGCGAGGTGATCTTCCCGATCACGTCGAGCGCGGTGGTGCTCGTGTTAATGAAGACCTGCTCGCCGTTCTCGATGAGGTCCGCCGCGCGCTGGGCGATGGCGGACTTGGCGCGCTCGATCCTGTTGGTGCCGGAGAGGCCGTTCGCGTCGTCGCAGCTCATGGCCACGCCGTAGCGGCGCGACACCACGCCCTTGCTCTCGAGGTAGTCGAGGTCGCGCCGCGCCGTGAGGGGGGAGACCCCGAAGTGGTCCGCCAGGTCGGAGACCTGGACCTGCCCGCGCGAGCGGATCAGCTCCTCCATGCTGGCCCTGCGCTTCTCGACGAACGCCCTGCTCTGTCCCATCAGAACCCCCCTCGTAGAACCCCGGGCCGATCCCTGCTGAGGGCGCCGAGCGAACAATCCGAACAATGCGATTGGTTTGTTACCCTATGATAATCAATCAACGCGGGATTAATCAATTCGCATCCTCAAAACGATGCATAGAACGCTGATGGTTGCTTTTGAATACTATGCATAGAACGCTGATGGTTGCTTTTGAATACTATTGTGAACGAATCTAACGACAAAACGACCAATAAATTCGCTTACGGCAAAATTTATACCGCCGAGCATGTTGCTATGGTGTAGTATTCGTGCAAGAGTTCATTATGAACGTAGGTTCAGGTCATAAATCGTTCAGAACGATAAGCTAACGACTCTATGCCGGCAAGGAGCTCCGAGGAGCTCTCTAGAAGGGAGTGGGCATGCTTCTTAAGCAGCTGTACGAGCAGGGTCACTGCAACCTGGTGGACGGGCCGCTCGAGTGGAAGGAGGCCCTCCGCGAGGGCATCAAGCCCCTCGTCGCCGACGGCTCCGTCGACCCCGAGTACGGCGACTGCCTGATCGAGAACGTCGAGAAGCACGGCCCCTACATCGTCCTCATGCCGGGCGTCGCCATGCCGCACGCCATGGAGAACGCCCGCGGCACCAACCGCGACGCCATCAGCTTCATGCGCGTCAAGGAGCCCGTGCACTTCGAGGACCCCGCCAACGCGGACACCGACGCCACCATCTTCTTCACGCTGAGCGACACCGACCCCGACGAGCACCTCAAGAGCATGCAGCGCCTCGCGCAGGTGCTCTCCAACGAGGAGGTCGTCGAGCGCCTCAAGAAGGTCGAGAGCCTCGACGAGCTGCTCGAGATCGACGCCATGGTCGGCGACGAGTAAGCGTCCGCAAAGAGCCTATTTGGGGCAAACGGGTTGCCCTGGAGATAGAGAGAGGAAAAGCATGGACATTTTGTTGGCAAGGGTGAACTGGTTCTCTTCGACCATTCTCTCCCAACCGGCCTGGATCATCGGCTTCATCGTCGTGATCGGCTACGCCCTGCTCGGCAAGCACTGGTATGAGGTCCTCGCGGGCTTCATCAAGGCCTCCGTGGGCTACATGATCCTCCAGGTCGGCTCCGCCGGCCTGACCAACTCCTTCCGCCCGGTCATCGTCGGCCTGAAGGAGCGCTTCAACCTGACCGCTATGGTCATCGACCCCTACTTCGGCAACAACGCCGTCGACGCCGGCGTCAAGGCCGCCGCTGCCGGCGACTTCTCCCTCGCTGACGTCTCCTTCCTCCAGGGCGCGAACATCTCGCAGTACATGCTCCTGCTGCTGTTCGCCTACATCCTCAACATCGCGCTGGTCGCCTTCAAGAACAAGACCAAGATGCGCGCCATCTTCACCACGGGCAACGTCCAGGTCCAGCAGGCCGCTACCGCCCTGTGGCTCATCATGTTCTGCTTCCCCCAGCTCGCCTCCGGCCCCGCCCTGTTCGTCATGACCCTCCTCCTCGGCCTCTACTGGGCCGTCGGCTCCAACCTCACGGTCGGCCCGACCCAGGAGCTCACTGACGGCGCCGGCTTCTCCATCGGCCACCAGCAGATGTTCGGCATCTTCTTCGCGTCAAAGATCGCGGGCTGGATGGCTCGCCGCGACGCCAAGAAGCAGGCCAAGAACCCCGAGAAGCACTCCGTCTTCGACAAGCGCCTCGAGGACATCGAGCTTCCTGGCTGGCTGTCCATGTTCAACGAGAACATGGTCTCCACGGCCATCCTGATGACCATCTTCTTCGGCATCATCCTGTGCGTCATCGGCCCGGACTTCCTGATTCAGCTGACCAGCGACAAGCAGCTCACCGGCAACGCGGCCCTCTCCCAGGGCGAGGACTTCTTCTTCTACGTCCTCTACAACTGCTTCCAGTTCGCCGTGTACCTGACGATCCTCCAGCTGGGCGTCCGCACCTTCGTCGCCGAGCTCACCACCTCCTTCCAGGGCATCTCCTCCAAGCTGATCAAGGGCTCCGTCCCCGGCGTCGACTGCGCCGTCACCTTCGGCTTCGGCTCCACCAACGCCGTCACCATCGGCTTCATGGCCGGCGCCGTGGGCCAGTTCCTCGCCATCGGCGCGCTGCTGCTCATGCACTCCCCGGTCCTCGTGGTCGCCGGCTTCGTGCCCCTGTTCTTCGACAACGCCGTCATCGGCGTCTACGCCAACAACAAGGGCGGCCTCAAAGCCTGCCTGATCCTCCCGTTCATCTGCGGCCTCTGCCAGGTCTTCGGCTCCGCCCTCATCGCCTCCTGGGTCCAGATGTACGCCTTCGGCGGCTACCTCGGCATGTTCGACTGGGCTACCATCTGGCCGCTCTTCACGGTCATCATGAAGTACCTCGGCTGGATCGGCGTCGCCATCGTCGCGATCATCCTCATCGTCATCCCTCAGCTGCAGTACAAGGCCGCCCCGAAGGACGAGAACGGCAACAGCACGTACTTCCTCGAGGTCGAGGACTACGACAAGTACAAGGAGTACGCCGCCAAGGCCGAGACTGCGGCCGAGAAGGCCGAGTAGCCCCTCCCACCTGCTCTTCGATGTTTTTGTTCGTGAGTCTCTAGCGTTCCCGCGTGGGTAGGCTCAAGTCAAGGTACCCGTCCGGGCCCCACCGGGCCCGGACCCACGTGGGGGCAAGACCCCGGAAAGGATGCTAACCATGGCAACCAAGATTCTCTGCGCTTGCGCGAACGGCTCCGGCACCTCCCTGATGATGCAGATGGCGGTCGAGCGCGTCGCCAAGAAGCTCAACCTCAAGGAGCCCAAGGTCCACCACTGCGCGCTGGCCGAGGGTACCTCCACCGCCAAGACCTACGACATCGTCTGCTTCCCCCGCAACTTCGAGAACATGTTCGCCGACGCCAAGGCCGCGGGCATCATCACCGTGCCGCTGAAGAACGTCATGAGCGACAAGGAGATCGAGGAGAAGTTCCTCGAGGCCGGCGTCGACAAGAAGTTCGCCTAAGACCAACGCCACGTCCAAGCACCACGTCCGCACAGAGGTGAGAGATGAACTACCAGAAGCACGTTCTCGCGACTGACATGGTCAAGTGCTATGCCGTCTGCATGTTCGACGGCGCCGACGCCAACGGCTTCGTCGTCGCGACGGAGAAGGAAGGGCCGATGCGCCGCTTCACCCTCGACGGCAAGGTCATCGAGGACGTCAACGAGGGCCCCGGCGGCGTCATGACCGTCACCCAGGCCCCCGGCAGGGGCGACCAGCTGATGGCCACCTACAAGTTCTTCTCGCCCAACTTCGGCGCGGACGACGCCAAGATCGTCACCTGGACCCGCCAGGCGGACGGCACCTGGAAGATGTCGGTCGTATGCGACCTCCCCTACGTGCACCGCTTCGGCGTCCTCAAGGGCGCCGACGGCCAGGACTGGCTCATCGCCTGCACGATCAAGAGCGAGTGCCGCCAGTTCAAGAACGACTGGCGCGATCCCGGCGCGGTCTACGTCGCGCCGCTCGACGGCGACCTCGAGCGCTATGACGAGGACCACCAGCTGAAGCTCACGAAGATCGCGAACTACCAGCTCCAGAACCATGGCTTCTACATGGCCCCGGACAGGAGCTTCGCCCTCGTGGGCACCGCGGCCGGCGTCTTCCGCTACACGGCGCCCGCCACGCGCGACGGCGAGTGGGACGTCCGCTGCCTGCTCGTGCAGCCCACGAGCGACATGTGCCTCGCGGACCTCGACGGCGACGGCAAGGACGAGGTCGTGACCATCTCCACCTTCCATGGCGACACGCTCTCCGTGTGGCACGCCACCGAGAACGAGGACAGCTACGAGAAGGTCTGGGAGGACCCGGAGAAGCGCCCGTTCCTGCACGCCATCTGGTCGGGCACCCTCGCCGGCAAGCCCGCGGCGGTGCTCGGCAACCGCAAGGGCGGCCGTGACCTCCTGCGCCTCGGCTACGAGGACGGCGCCTACGCCGTGGAGATCATCGACCACGACTGCGGCCCCGCCAACTGCTGGGTCTTCAACGACGGCCAGGACCACATCATCTCGGCCAACCGCGAGACCAACGAGGTCGCCCTCTACGACGCGACCGCCTAGTCCAGAGATCCTCCCGCCCCCGGTCCCCCGGGGGCGGGGTTCACTTACGAAAGGAGCTTGAATGTCCGCTATTGACGAGGTAACCCGCGAGAAGTGGATCATGAACACGTTCCCCGAGTGGGGCACGTGGCTCAACGAGGACATCGAGAACGCCGTGGTCCCCGAGGGCAACGTCAAGATGTGGTGGCTCGGCTGCACCGGCATGTGGATCAAGACCCCGGGCGACGCCAACATCACCATCGACCTGTGGACCGGCAACGGCAAGCGCACCCACGGCAACGGCCTCATGAAGGTCGGCCACCAGATGGCCAACATGGCCGGCGTCCGCGCCATGCAGCCCAACCTGCGCAACATCCCCTACGTCTTCGACCCCTTCGCCTTCAAGCACGTCGACGCCGTGCTGGCCACCCACTACCACCAGGACCACATGTCCAAGGAGTGGGCCGCCCACGTGGTGAACTCCGGCATGACCACCACCGACGAGAACGGCAACGAGGTCCCCGTGCCGTTCATCGGCCCGGAGAAGTCCGCCGAGTTCTGGCGCAGCTGGGGCGTCCCCGAGGACCGCATCAAGGTCGTCAAGCCCGGTGACAAGATCAAGATCAAGGACATGACCATCGTGGCCATGGACTCCTTCGACCGCACCTGCATCACCACCACCGACTCCACCGGCCCCGACCGCGAGGACCTCGCCGGCAAGTGCCCGACCGACATGGACGAGAAGGCCGTCAACTACCTGCTCGTCACCCCGGGCGGCAACATCTACCACAGCGGTGACTCCCACTACTCCATCTACTTCGCCAAGCACGGCAAGGACATCATGAAGGAGTACGGCGGCGTCGATGTCTGCTTCGGCTCCTACGGCTGCAACCCGGTCGGCATCCAGGACAAGATGGAGGCCACCGACATCCTGCGCATGGCCGAGGCCCTGCAGGCCAAGGTCGTCATCCCCATCCACTGGGACGTCTGGACCAACTTCATGGCCGACCAGCGCGAGATCGAGGTCCTCTACCAGATGCGCAAGGACCGTCTCGGCTACACCTTCCATCCGTACTACTGGCAGCCTGGCGGCGACTACACGTACCCCCTCGACAAGGACAAGAAGGAGTACATGTACGACCGCGGCTTCCACGACTGCTTCGAGCACGAGCCCAACGTGCCGTTCCGCTCCGTCCTCTAGGACGCGGACCGTTCGGTCGCTGGTCAGGGGACCGGTCACGCAGCTGCGTGGCCGGTCCCTTTTTCGTGGCAAAGCGCCCGGCCGCGTGCCCCACTGTGAAGGGCCGGCGACCGCCACGAGGGGCCAGCGCCCCGCCAAGGGTACGTGCTCGCGTGGGGTCCGTGTCCCGGCCAGGGGGCTGCATCCGCCGCCCGGGGGCCGCGCCGGCTCGTTCGACGATGCGCCCCCTGCGTTCGGCGGGCGGCTTCCCGCCGTTCGTGGCTTTGGGTATGCTCTCTTGCAGCGCGCTGCGTCGCGTTGCCACCTGGCGGGTGCGGACAGGATCGGATGGGTGAGAGATGCCAGCTGGAACAGGGTCCCTCGAGGAGGGGGAGGTGCGTCTGGCCTCCCGGCGCGCCGGCGGCGACGCCTCGGAGGAGGTCGTGGTGCTCCCCAAGGCCGAGGACGAGACGAGCCTCGAGTACGCGTACCGCGTCCTCAGGTACAACATACTCATGTACAAGCTGCCGCCCGGGGCCCAGCTCAGGGAGGCGGTCGTCGCGCAGAAGCTCGGCCTCTCCAAGATGCCTGTGCACCAGGCCGTGGGCAGGCTGCGCGAGCAGCTGCTCGTCGACGTGGTCCCGCAGAGCGGCACGAACATCTCGCGCATCAACGTCAGCGCGATGAGGCAGGGGTCGCTCCTCAGGACCGACGTCGAGGCGCAGACCCTCTTCCGCATGGCCGGCAGGCTCCCGAGCAGCTACATAGTGCGCCTGAGCGAGTGCCTGGCGGAGCAGCGCCAGACGCTCGACGCCAAGCCCCTCGACATCTACCGGCTCGCGAGCCTCGACGACGAGTTCCATCGCATCGTCTTCGAGGGCTCGGGACTCGAGTTCACGTGGCGCATGATACGGGCCGCGTCGACCCACTACGACCGCGTGCGCTTCATGGGCCTCGTCTACGGCTTCGACGACCCCAACACCTTCTACCACGACCACGAGGATCTCGCGAAGAGGCTCGCGTTCGGGACGCGCCTTACCAAGGACCAGCTCTACACCTTCATCTACGGGCACCTGAACCACTTCGTGGACTTTTGGGACCAGATGGTGGAGCTGCACCCGGACTTCTTCGACTTCGGGCCCGTGCCGGGCGACGCAGTCTAGGGGGCGGGCCGCGCGCGGGCGGCCGTCGACGCGCTCGCCCGGGCCGGCTGCGCTCCGGCGCGCCTCCGGACGCCAGCGCCCGACGCCTCGTGATGGTGCGGACGAGGCCGGCACATGCCGATCTTCTCCAATGACGCGAGTTTCGCTCGATTTGATATTCCAGATAGCTTCAAACGGCCTGAGAGATCGTTTGCAAGACTCCCGTGCGGCCTGTGGCGCCCAGAGGGGCGGCGGTGGTGCGCCAGGGCCGCCTCTCGGGTCCATGGGGGCGTAAAACCCGAGGAATACAAAGGTGTGATGTATGTCGCGCCGTTCCCCGAGCAGTTGTGCGCTCCTGCCGGAGTGGACTTGGGAAACCAAAAATATCACATGTCCAAACATGTTTGACAATTGGTTGCAAACGGAACAAATTGCGCGAAAACGTAAACCGTTTAACAGGATTTGTAACCGTTCGCGCGAATGGGCGCAAAGTGATATTTCACTTTGCCAATGACTATGAAACTATTGTCGGTGGACGGCGGGCCGGCAGGCGCGGCCCCCGCGCGTGCGTTCCGACGAGCCGCGACGGCAAGGGGACACGACCATGGCCCAGGAGATCCTCCCTTCAGCGCACCTGCTCGAGATGTTCAACCCCTACATGTACGACGAGGCGCGCATGCTCGGGGTGCTGGAAAGGACCGTCTCCCTTGGCTTCTACCGCGGCGTGGAGTTGCCCGTCTTCTTCGAGGCGGCGAACCGTGCCGCCGTGCGCGCCACCATGGAGGAAAACCACCTCTTCGGGACGACCTACGCGGGCCCCTACCTCGGCGCGGAGCACCTGAGCCTGTCGGACCTCGACGCGGCCGCGCGCGGACGCGCCGTCGCCCTCGTCGCAAGCCTCGCGGACCTCGTCGCCGAGTGCGGCTACACCAACCTCTGCGTCCCCAGCGGCCCCGACCCCGGCCCCGAGAGGCGCGGCCCCGCGAAGGTGGCGCTCGCCGAGTCGATGGTCGCCCTGGCGGACCACATGGACCCCCTCGGCCTCAGGCTCACCATCGAGCCCCTGGACCGCTACGTCCACAAGCGCCAGCTCATCGGCCCCATGGAGGAGACCGTCACCTGGTTCGCGCCCGTCCGCGAGCGCTGCGCGAACGCCTACATCCACTGGGACAGCGCGCACGAGGCGCTGGGCGGCATCGACCTCATGCGCTCCCTCGACCTCGCGTCGCCCTTCCTCGCCCAGCTTCACCTCTGCGACGCGATCCTGGACCCCGCACACCCCTGCTTCGGCGACCTCCACATGGACTGCGCCGTCGCGCCCGACTGGGAGACCGAGGGCTTCCTCACTCCCGAGGTCGGCGCCCGCATCCTCTCCAGGGCCGCCTCCTTCGCGCGACCGGCGGGGGTGAGCGCCGTGTACGCCTCCGTCGAGGTCCACGGCCACCCCGGCGACTACCTCTGGCTCATCGAGGAGCACGCCCGCGAGTTCCTGCGGCGCTGCCTCGACCTGTCGGGCGCCGCTGCCTAGGCCGCGTCCCAACCGGTACCGAGGGCGCGCGTCGCCGCCCGAGGTCCTTGTCGGCAAGACGTTAGTACGGGTGACGTGCTGGTCCTCTGGGCACCCCGTCTGCAGAGAAGGGAACGTGTATGGACAGGAGAACGTTTCTGACCGCCGCCGCAACCGCACCGCTGGCCCTGGGTGCCCTCGCGGGATGCACCTTCGAGAAGGTGGACCGCACGGGAGGCGGCGGGTCCGGCGCCGTGGCGTCGGGCTCCAGCAACAAGGTGACGGTCGACCCGTACGACGCGAGCAACCAGACCAAGATCGCCTACGTCGCCCACGACCTCTCCACCCCCAACAACCAGGCGTGGCTCGAGGGCATCCAGCGCGAGTGCTCCTCGTGGGGCAACATCACCATCGACTCTTTCAACGGCGAGTCCTCGGCCGAGACCCAGGTCACGCTGATGGCCGACATCATCAACCAGCAGTACAACGCCATCATCCTGCAGTGCTCCGACGGCGCGGCACTCGCCTCGTTGGTCGCCCAGGCGGAGTCCGCGGGCATCCCCGTCATCACGCTCAACCTCGACTGCTCCTCGGACACCGTCCACAGCGCGCTCGTCATGGCCGTCGACCACGACGCCGGCCGCCTCGCCGCCGAGAAGATGGCCGAGCAGATGGGCGAGAAGGGCGGCGTCGCCATCATCCAGGGCGTGCCCGGCCTGACCCGCACCGACAACCTCGAGCGCGGCTTCCGCGACACGATCGCCAACTACCCCGGTATCACGATCGTCGGCGCCAACAGCGCGGCCTTCGAGAAGGAGAAGGCCAGGACGGTCATGGAGGCCTTCATGCAGCAGTACGACGGCATGACCGGCGTCTTCTGCATCAACGACGCCATGGCCGAGGGCGCGGCGCTCGCCGCGGACAACGCGGGCAAGCGCGGCAAGTACATCATCTGGGGCGCCGACGGCGAGTCCGACGCCCTCACGATGATCGAGAACGGCCAGATGAGCGGCACGATCTACACCAACAGCTGGGACGAGGGCTCCACCGCCGCCAAGATCGCCCTGCTCATGATCGGCTCCGAGTACAACTACACGGTGCTCTCCAAGACCCCGCAGGTCGTCATGGAGCCGATCGTCGTCACCGCCGAGACCGTGGGGAGCATCTCGCAGGAGGACCGCTGGTAGGGCCTGGGCACTCGGTCGACAAGAGAGGAGCAAGGGATGAAACAAGCAACGCTCAGGCGCCTGATCTCCATAGGCATGCTCTTGGTGCTGATCGTGCTCTTCACGATCCTCGGTGGCATGTCCTTCCTGAACCCGACGAACCTCGTCAACATCCTTCGCGACGCCTCGGTCGTCGCGATCGTCGGCGTCGGCGTGACCTACGTGATCATCACGTCCGGCATCGACCTCTCGACGGGCGCCATCATGGCCGTGGTCGGCATGGTGATGGCGAACGTCTACGCCTACACGCTCTGGCCCATCCCGGTGATGTTGCTCATCGGCATCGCGGTGGGCGTCGTCTGCGGGCTCATCAACGGCCTCATCGTGGGCAAGCTCCACGTCCCGGAGTTCATCGCGACCCTGGCGACGATGAGCATCTACCGCTCGTTCACCTACATCATCGCCGTCCGCGACGCCAACGGCGTCATCCAGAGCCAGCCGATGGTGGTGCGCGACTTCACGGTCTATGGCGGCGCCATGTGGCTCGGCGGCGTCATCGGCCCCTTCTACATCGTGACCTCGTGCGCCCTCGTGTTCATCATCGTCGGCCAGATCGTGCTCAAGCTCACGCACTTCGGCACCGACCTCTACTCCGTGGGCGCGAGCAAGAAGGCGGCGACGCTCTCGGGCATCAGCATCTCCAAGACGCAGATCGTCGCGTACGTGATCGTGGGCTTCTGCGCCGCGATCGGCTCGATCTTCACCATCGCGCGCCTCCAGTCCGCGACGACCTCCATCGGCCTCGGCTTCGAGTTCGACCCCATCGCCGCGGCGGTCATCGGCGGCGTGTCCCTCGCGGGCGGCAGCGGTGACGTCGTCGGCATGGCGATCGGCGCGATCTTCATGGCGGCGCTCGACAACGGCGTCCTCAAGCTCGGCGTCAACACGGCCGTCCAGTACATCATCAAGGGCGCCGTCATCATCGCCGTCGTCATCTTCGACGCCGTCTACAAGAAGCTCATGGACAAGCGCGCGAAGGCGCGCGGCGCCGGGGTGGCCCCGGCGGTCGAGACGGAGAAAGGGGTGGCGGCATGAGCGAGACTCCTATACTCGAGGCCAAGGGCATCTGCAAGAGCTTCTCGGGCGTGAAGGTGCTCCAGGACGTCCACTTCGAGGTTGCGCCGGGCGAGGTCCACGCCCTCATGGGCGAGAACGGCGCCGGCAAGTCGACCCTCATCAAGATCATCGCGGGCGTCTACTCCATGGACTCGGGACAGATCTTCTGGGAGGGCCAGCCCGTCAGGATCGACACCTTCCAGGACTGCCAGAAGCTCGGCGTGTCCTGCATCTACCAGGAGCTCTCGGTCATCCCGCCGCTCACGGTGGCGCAGAACGTCTACCTCGGCCGCGAGCCGATGAAGGGCCCCTTCATCGACCACGCCAAGATGCGCGAGATGACCCAGCAGCTGATCGACAAGTACGAGTTCCCGCTCTCGCCCGACACCCTCGTCGAGGACCTGGGCATGGGGCAGCGCCAGCTCGTCGAGATTCTGAAGGGCCTGTCGGCCGACGCCAAGCTCCTGATCATGGACGAGCCGACCGCCTCCCTCTCCGCCAAGGAGTCAGAGAGCCTCTTCTCGGTCATCGAGACTCTGCGCTCCGAGGGGGTCTCGATCGTCTACATCTCGCACCGCCTCGAGGAGGTCTACCGCCTCTCCGACCGCCTGACGATCCTGCGAGACGGCAAGAACGTCGCCCTCCTCGACAAGGACGAGGTCGTCCCGGCCAAGGTCATCGAGACCATGATCGGCAAGGTCGTCGACGAGTCCGCGGGCTCGCGCAAGATGCTCCACTCCGACGACTCCGCCGAGGTGCGCCTCGACGTGAGGGGGCTCACGGACGCGACCAACAAGTACCGCGACATCAACCTCCAGGTGCACCGCGGCGAGATCCTGGGCATCGGCGGCCTCATCGGCGCCGGCAGGACCGAGCTCGTGCGCGCCATCTACGGCGTCGACAAGGCGGCCTCCGGCGAGGTGTGGCTCGACGGCAAGAAGCTCGACCCCTCGCCCAAGAACAGCATCGCGGCGGGCATCGGCTTCGTCCCGGAGGACCGCAGGAACCAGGGCTTCATCCCGCTGCTCTCCACGGTGAGGAACGTCGCTCTGCCCAACTACGACATCGTGAAGATGCGCGGCCGCGCGATCGACGACGGCGACGAGCTCGCCCTCGGCGAGCGCGCCATCCAGGACGTCGACATCAGGCCGTGCGACCCCGCCAAGCGCGTGGGCGACATGTCCGGCGGCAACCAGCAGAAGGTCGTCCTCGGCAAGTGGCTGATGCGCTCGCTCAACCTGCTCATCGTCGACGAGCCGACGGCGGGCATCGACGTCGGCGCCAAGGACGAGATCTACACGATCCTCGAGGAGCTCGCCAAGCAGGGGGTCGCGGTCATCGTCGTGTCTTCCGACCTGCAGGAGCTCATCCGCGTGTCCCACCGCATCGTCGTCATGCGCAAGGGTGACATCGTCAAGGAGTTCAAGAACGAAGAGGTGACCCAGGCCATGGTGCTCGCTGCCGGCCAGGGCGTCGAGTCCGGGGAGGAGACGGCGGCATGAGGGGGAAGTTCAGTTTCAACACCTACAGCAAGCCCATCATTCTCATAGCGTTCATCGTCGTGCTGTGGCTCCTCGCGGGCTCCAACTTCATGAACGTCTCCAACATCGGCTCGGTCCTCAACTCCGTGTCCGTCATCGGCATCATGGTCTGCGGCACGATCTTCGTCTTCCTGATCGGCGGCATCGACCTCTCGATCGGCGCCCTGCTCGGCCTCACCGGCGTCGTCTGCGTCGAGGTCATCAACGGCCTGGGCGCCACGCCGGGCAGCGTGGTCCTCGGCATCCTGGCGGCGGTCGCCGTCGGCGCGCTCGCGGGCCTCTTCCACGGCTTCATCGTCACCACCTTCGACATCCCGGCGTTCCTCGTGACGTTCGCGACGCAGACCGCGTTCACCGGCCTCTCGATGGTCATCACCGGCAACAAGATCGTCAGCTGCACCCAGCCGGCGCTGTTCACCGGCATCGCCGCCACGAAGATCCTAATGCTGCCCCTGCCCATCTACTTCATGCTCCTGATGGCGCTCGCCAGCTGGTTCGTGCTGCGCAGGACCGTCTTCGGGCGCCAGGTCTACGCCGTCGGCGGCAACCCCACCGCGGCCGAGATCTCGGGCATCAACGTCAAGGGCCGCTCCATCGCCTGCTACGTGCTCTCCGGCGTGGCGGCCGCCATCGGCGGCGTGGTGCTCGCCTCGATGAACCAGCAGGGCATGGCCTCGCAGGGCGCCGACTACGTGAACTCGGTCATCACCGCCGGCGTCATCGGCGGCGTGAGCCTGCTCGGCGGCGAGGGCACCGTGCCCGGCGCCATGTACGGCACCGTGCTCATGGGCCTGCTCACCAACGGCCTCAACCTGATGGGCGTAGACTCCACTCAGGCCGGCCTCGTGACCGGCGTCGTGACGGTCGCCGCCGTGGCGATCGACGCGGCCCAGCACCTGGACCAGTCCAAGAGGAAGGCGGGAGGCCTCTTTCCCGGCCTCCAGAAGAGAAAGGACGTGACGGCATCATGAAGAAGATAGACGCGCACGTGCACCTCGCAAAGGTCGTCGCCGGCTACTGCCGGCGCGGCGAGAGCCGCGCCATCGGCGGCGGCAAGGCCCAGTGGGGCAACGGCGAGGTCTTCCAGCTCATCCCGCCCGAGATCGGCGGAGAGAGCTTCCTGGCCGAGCAGCTGCTCGAGCTCATGGACGCCAACGAGGTCGAGCGCGCGGTGCTGATGCAGGGCAGCCTCTATGGCTTCCAGAACCAGTACCACAGGCAGATCCTCAAGGAGATGCCCGACCGCTTCTGCCCGTCGTGCACGGTCGACCCGTTCCAGACCGACCACCTGGAGACCCTGAGGCACTACCTCGAGGACGACGGGTTCCGCCTGGTCAAGTTCGAGATCTCGAGCGGCGGCGGCCTGATGGGCACCCACGAGCCCTTCGACATCTCCGGCGAGCGCATGATGGAGATCTTCAAGCTCATCGAGAGGAACCACGGCAACGTGGCGCTCGACGTGGGCGACATCACGATGGAGAGCCACCAGCCCTACGCGATCATGCGCGTGGCCGACCGCTGCCCCGACCTCAAGATCACGGTGTGCCACCTGCTCGCCCCGGCGCGCGACAAGCACAAGGAGTGGGCGCTCTCCCTCGAGCTGCTCTCCAAGCCCAACGTCTGGTTCGACATCTCGGCCATCCCCAAGATCATGGCGCCGGACACCTACCCCTACCACGAGGCCGCGACCTACCTCAAGGAGGCCAAGGGCATCATCGGCGCCGACCGCATGATGTGGGGCACCGACGCCCCCTTCGCGGCGACGCAGGACACCTACGAGCACCTGGCCGACTACCTCCAGAAGGTCGACGCCTTCACGCCGGAGGAGCTCGAGGACGTGTACTACAACAACGCGCGCAGGGTCTACTTCGATTAGCGCGCCCCGGCCAGGCCCGGCGCGTCCGGGCCTGGCGCCATGCCACAGCAAGGTTGAGGCCCTTCTCGCCCGCCCGGGCCGGGGCCGGAAAGGAACGGCCATGAAGCGTGTCGTGAGCCTGTACGCGACCCACTCGGAGCTCTACGACCAGCTCAACGAGAGGGCGGCCGCCTACGCCGCCGAGCGCGGCATCGCCTACGAGTGGCTGCCGCAGGAGGAGTGGTCCGTGGAGTCGGCCGTCTGCGCCCTGGAGGGCGCGGACGCCGGCATCATCGACGTCGAGACCTACGACAGCCGCGTCTTCGACCGCATCAAGGACCGTTGCAAGCTCCTCGTGCGCTACGGGGTGGGCTTCGACGCGGTGAACCTCGCCGACGCCACGGCGGCCGGCATCACCGTCGCCAGGACCGCCGGCGCCAACGCGGAGAGCGTCGCGGAGATGTCCCTCACGATGATCCTGGCCGCGAAGCGCCAGCTGCCGCACAACCGCAAGGTCGTCGAGTCGGGCGTCTGGGAGCGCAGCATCGGCGGCGAGCTCTACGGCAAGAAGGTCGGCATCCTCGGGTTCGGCGCCATCGGCAAGCGGCTCGCCAAGCTCCTCTCCGGCTTCGAGGCCGACGTCTACGTGTACGACCCCTTCCTGCCGGACGGGGTCGCCGAGTCCTTCGGGGCGCACAAGGAGGAGCTCGACACGATCTCCTCCGAGTGCGACGCCATCTCCGTCAACTCGCCCTACACCCCCGAGACGCACCACCTCGTCGACGCGCGCAGGATCGCCCTCATGAAGCCCGACGCGGTCGTGGTGTGCACCTCGCGCGGCAACATCGTGGACGAGGACGCGCTGGCGGACGCCCTGCGCGAGCACCGCATCCTCGGCGCCGGCCTGGACGTCTTCGCGCAGGAGCCGCTTCCGACCGACTCGCCGCTGATCGGCCTCGACAACGTGATCCTCACGCCGCACGAGTCCGCGCAGACCACCGACGCCCTCTGGAACATCTACGCGCGCGCCATCGAGATCTGCGCCGACTTCTTCGCCGGCAAGGAGCTCTCGAGGGCCGACTTCCTGAACCCCGACGTGAAGAAGACCGCGTGAGGGGAGAGGTGCCCTGAGGTACTTCGTCGGCCTGGACAACGGCGGCACGGCCACCAAGGCCTCCGTCTTCGACGAGCACGGCGTCGAGGTGGGAAGCCACGGCGTGTCGACCAGGGCGATCACGCCCGCGCCCGGCCTCGTCGAGCGCGACATGGAGGAGATGTGGCAGGACAACTGCGCCGTGGTCAAAGGCGCGCTCGAGCGCAGCGGCGTGGACGCCGCCGACGTCGCCGGCATCGGCGTCTCAGGCCACGGCAAGGGCCTCTACCTCTGGGGCAAGGACGACGCGCCGGTGCGCAACGGCATCATCTCGACCGACGACAGGGCGTGGAGGTACGTCCGGCGCTGGCGGGAGGAGGGCGTCGAGGAGCGTGCCGGCGAACGGACGCTCCAGCACGTGATGGCCTGCCAGCCGGGTCCGCTGCTCGCCTGGATCAAGGACCAGGAGCCTGCGGCCTACGCGAACATCCGCTGGGTCTTCGAGTGCAAGGACTACGTCCGCTTCCGCCTCACCGGCCAAGCCGCCGCGGAGCTCTCCGACTACTCCGGCTCGGGCCTCATGGACCTGCGGGCGCAGCGGTTCGACCCCGCCATCCTGGAGCTCTACGGCATCCCCGAGGTGGCGGGGGCGCTCCCGCCGCTCTGCCGGGCGACCGAGGTGTGCGGCACCGTGACCGAGGAGGCGGCCAGGCTCACGGGGCTCCTTCCCGGCACGCCCGTCACCGGCGGCATGTTCGACATCGACGCCTGCGCCATCGGCTCGGGCGTCGTCACGCCGGACCTCGTCTGCATGATCGCGGGGACCTGGTCCATCAACGAGTTCATCCGCCGCGACCCGGTGCTCGGCGGAAAGGTGCGGATGAACTCGCTCTTCTCCCTCCCGGGCTACTACCTCGTCGAGGAGAGCTCGCCCACGTCCGCGGGCAACCTCGCGTGGTTCGTGAGGCAGCTCCTCCCGGAGCTCGAGGAGCGGTGCGCCGAGGAGGGCGGAAGCGTGTACGACCTCCTCGACGAGTGGGTTGAGGAGGTGCCGCCGACCGAGTTCGTCCCCGTCTTCCTGCCGTTCCTGATGGGCTCCAACGTCCATCCCAACGCCAGGGGCAGCTTCGTGGGCATGAGCCTCAGCCACGCGCGCAAGCACCTCGCGCGCAGCGTCTTCGAGGGCATCACCTTCTGCCACCGCACGCATCTCGAGCGGCTGCTCGCGGCCGCCGACGAGCCGCCCCGGGCCATACGGCTGGCCGGCGGCGCGGCCCGCGCGCGGGTGTGGGCGCAGATGTTCGCCGACGTCTGCGGGATGCCGGTCGAGACGGTGTCGGCGCGGGAGACCGGCGCCCTGGGCGTCGCCATCGCGACGGCCGTGGCGGTGGGCGCCTACGGCTCCGTCGAGGACGCCGTGGCCTCCATGGTCTCGCTCTCGGGGCGCTTTGAGCCCCAGGCGGACCTGAGGGGGATTTATGACAGGAAGTATGGTTTGTACTGCAAGGTCGTCGATGCCCTCGACGGCGTGTGGGATGATATGCAGGAGTTAGTCGACGCTTAACGGGCGCCTGACTTTATCAGCCAGACGGAGGGAGTCTCGAAAGATGATGCTCAAGGAGCTTCGCGAAAAGGTGTACGAGGCCAACATGGACCTGCCCAAGCACGGGCTGGTGGTCTTCACCTGGGGCAACGCCTCGGAGATCGACCGCGACGAGGGCCTGTTCGTGATCAAGCCCTCCGGCGTGGACTACGACGAGCTCAGCCCCGAGAACATGGTCGTGTGCGACCTCGACGGCAAGGTCGTCGAGGGCGACCTCAACCCCTCCAGCGACACCGCGACCCACGCCTACCTCTACAGGAGCTGGGAGAAGGTCGGCGGCATCGTCCACACCCACTCCAGCGCCGCGGTGAGCTGGGCGCAGGCCGGCCGCGACATCCCGTGCTACGGCACCACGCAGGCCGACTACTTCTACGGCGCCGTCCCCTGCATGCGCGGCCTGACCGAGGAGGAGATCGAGGAGGCCTACGAGCTCAACACCGGCAAGGTCATCGTCGAGGGCTTCGAGGGCAAGGACCCCGTCGCCCTGCCCGGCTGCCTCGTGCGCAACCACGGCCCCTTCTCCTGGGGCAAGGACGCCGCCGCGGCCGTCTACCACGCCGTCGTGATGGAGCAGGTCGCCACCATGGCGCTGCACACCGAGCAGATCTGCGCCGCCGCGGGCAAGCCGATCGACGAGGCCCTCGCGCCGCAGTACCTCCTCGACAAGCACTACATGCGCAAGCACGGCCCCAACGCCTACTACGGACAGAAGAAGTAGCAAGGGACCACATCTGACACCACGTTGGCAGGGAGGGGGCGCCGGACGGTCGAGCGAG